>NZ_JBIAUC010000005.1:371302-450214 GCF_042892355.1 Streptomyces sp. NPDC001796
ATCTTCTGGGAGAGGTCGCCCTGGGCGACCGCGGTCGTCACCTGGGCGATGTTGCGGACCTGAGAGGTGAGGTTGCCCGCCATGAAGTTGACGGAGTCGGTGAGGTCGCGCCACACACCGCCGACACCGGGCACCTGGGCCTGGCCGCCCAGCCTGCCCTCGCTGCCGACCTCGCGGGCGACGCGGGTGACCTCGTCGGCGAAGGCGGAGAGCTGGTCGACCATCGTGTTGACGGTCTCCTTCAGCTGCAGGATCTCACCGCGTGCCGGCACGTCGATCTTCTGTGACAGATCGCCCTTGGCCACGGCCGTCGCCACCTGGGCGATGTCACGGACCTGCGTGGTGAGGTTGCCCGCCATGGCGTTGACCGAGTCGGTCAGGTCGGCCCAGGTGCCCGAAACCCCCGGTACCTGGGCCTGACCGCCCAGCGTGCCCTCGGTGCCCACCTCGCGCGCCACGCGCGTCACTTCGGAGGTGAACACGGACAACTGGTCCACCATGCCGTTGAAGACGGTGGCGATGTCGCCGAGCAGACCCTCCCCGTCGGACGGCAGCCGTGTGCCGAAGTCACCGTCCCGTACGGCGGTCAGCCCGGCCAGAAGCTGCCGCAGCTCCCGCTCACCCGGTCCCCGCTCCACAACCTCGGTCGCCTTGCTGGTCATGCGCACCTCGTTCCGCTCCCCTAGAGTCCTCACGCCGAGGACTCGGAACCGCGCCGGGCCCCGCCCATCGCCGTATTTCCGCAGTTCACGGGTCTGCGCGATGAGAAAATCCGTCGCAGGTTAACCCAGTCGGCCCGCGGCGAACAAAGCGTCGCGGAAACATCTCGGCTCGCCGAAAAAAGGCCCGCGGGACAGGCATGTGCAAGCCGCTCGGGGGTACTCAGCGAAGTTTTCGCACCGGTGGCCGGTCCGGCGGTCGACGGCCTTGTATGTCCAGTTCGTGAATAAATCGCCCACCATGTGGAATGCCGGGCTACGGTCCAGCCCTTCCCGCCCCCTCCGTGCACCCTCGCACGGGCGGTCCCCGTCACCCGAAAGCGTCATGACTGCCACGAGCACCCGCGGCGGCGTCGTCACCCGCCCGGTCCGGGGCCTGGCCCCGAGCCGCCGGGCCCCGGCCCGCCGCGCGGGCGACCGACGCCCCCTGGTACGGGACTACCTGCGGGCGGCGGGCCAGGTCGTACAGGCGGCACGCTGAACGGCGGTGTCACCGGGCCGCGTGCCGTCCCCCCTGCCGTGCGCCCTCTCGTGCGCTGCGATGGCGCTCGCGGAGGATCGCCGGGACCATCAGTCCGGCGACCACCGCCACTCCCAGCGCGTACCCCGGCCACCATGACAGCGAGCCGGTGTCTGCGGTCCAAGCGCGGTCCGCCGTACCGGACGACGGGGCGGTGAGCGCCTTCGCGGAGGGGGGCGCGCCGACGGCGGTCAGCACGACGTCGTTGCCGTCGCCGCCCTGGTAGCTGATGCGGTAGGTGGTGTCGGCGAGTTTCACCTTCGCCCCCTCCCGCAGGCCCGTGAACGTGCCGTCGGCCTTCGTACGGCCCCCGTGGTCGATGACGGTGATCTGCCGGGCGGACTGTGAGCCGGCGTCCGACAGGTCGAGGCCACCGGCCAGCCGGATCCGGCCGGCCACCTTCAACGGGCTGTCGCGCAGGACCAGTCCCCCCTGCGCGCCCTGGGCGTAGTCACCGGTCACCGTGAGCCCGCCCGTCACCGTGCCGTCGTTCGTCACCGGCCCGCGCACCGTGCCCCGGCCGGTGAGGGTGGTCGACACCCGCAGGCCCGCCGTGCCCGGGTCGAGCCGCGCGCCCGGCGTCGTGAGCCGGATCGCCTCGCTGTGGGCGAGTGTTGCGCCGCCGCGCAGGGCCAGGGTGCCGTCTGTGACGGTGGTCGTGCCCGTGTAGGCGACCCCCGCACCGGTCAGCGTGGTCGTATCGGCGCCCGACTGCACCATCGAGCCGCTGCCGCCGATCCGGGACAGCGACACGGGCGTCGAGGTGTTGCGGACGACCAGCGTGCCGTCGTCCACGATCCGCGTCCGCCCGGTGCCGGTCATCAGTGAACCGTCCCCGCCCGGCTTCCCCGAGCCCAGCCGCAGAACCGCCCCCTTCTCGATGGTCGTCGACCCGTCGTAGTACTGGCGGGCCGCGAACGTGACGTCGTTGCCGCGTGTCCCCGCGATGACGACGTCCCCGGCACCGGGCGCGGCCAGCGTGTCGTGGTACCGGCCGCCGCCGATGGGGGCGCCGAGCGTCACCGGGCCGTTGTAGTCGAAGGTGAGCAGGGAGCGCCGGCCGCTCGCCTCGTGCAGGTTGATGTAGACGGTGTCCTTGGTGCCCGGCATGAAGATGCTGTGCGTGGTCCCGTCGCCCCACCACACGTTCGCGCCCTCGATGTTGGTGCCGCGCTTGTTCACCCGGTGCGGCACGGGCCGCCAGTTGAGGCCCGGGTCGCTGAGGGAGGGGTTCGTGTCGCCGCCGCGGTCGCTGTGGCTGTACTGGCCGGTGAGCACGACCCTGCTGCCGGGCCGTGAGTGGACGTTGACGTCGCTGCCGTACTCCCGCTGGTAGAAGTCCTGGCGCAGGGTGATCGTCTGGTTCAGCGGGGTGTCGATGATCCAGGAGCCCTGGTTGACGATCGCCCGGGCGTTCGGCAGCGCGACCGGGAACTCGGGGCGGCCGGCCGCCGTGCCGGTGCCGTTGTCGATGACGCCGGAGAAGGGGTGCGTTCCGGCCAGGTCGAGGGTGCCCCACATGTTCCGGGGCTGGGTGACCAGGCCCGAACCGCTGATGGTGCCCAGGTTGAAGGTGCGGGTCAGGGACAGGCGCAGAGTGCCGTCCACCCGGATGTTCAGCTGATTGAGCCGGTAACCAGGGGTGTTGTACGGGAAGTGGCCGATCAGTCCGCTGCCGCCGCCGGTGCCGTACTGCAGCGTCGCACCGCGCTCGACCGTGATCGCGGGCGGGTCGGGGTCCGTGACCGTGGTGTAGGGGTGGTTGCCGCCCCGGGTCGTGACGCGCTGCCGCTGCCGGGCGGCGGGCAGGGTGAAGTCGCTGTCCTTCGTGAGGATCAGCGTGCCGCCGCCGCGTACGGTGAGCGTGCCCTCGCCGTGGAACGCCCCGCCGTAGGTGGTCGTCCCGGCCGGCACGGTCACCACCGTGTCACCGGAGAGGGTGACGTCCCGGCCGGCGAGCACGTCGGCGGTGACGTCGCGCGGCCCGGCCGCGGAGGCGGGGGGAGCGGTCAGTGTGAGAGCGGCCGCGACGAGGGCGCCGACGGCCGCTGCGGTTCTTCGGGTATGGCTGCGCACGTATGGGGGACGCATGGACGGGGCTGCCGATAACAGAAAATGGCAAGCGGTTTCCGGCTCGTCGCTCCGGACCCGTTGACCTCCCGGTACCACGCCCTTACCTTTTCGGCGTTCGGAATGACAGATGCAGTACGGGATACCGAACGGCATCCAGTCGCACCGCATCCCCGTTCCCCACCCGGAGAGGCAGTCCGCATGAGCCGCGACCCCGACCTGCCCGAAGCCCCCAGCCGCAGACTGATGTTGAAGGGAGCCCTGGCCGCGGGCGCCCTGGCGGCGGTCTCCGGCGTGGCCGAGGCAGCCACATCGGCCACCTCGGTCACGACCCCGAAAGCACCCCCGTACGTGAACCCGCTCGTCAAGCAGCGCGCCGACCCCCACATCCACCGCCACACCGACGGCTTCTACTACTTCACGGCCACCGTCCCCGAGTACGACCGGATCATCCTGCGCCGCTCCCGCACGATCAACGGCCTCTCCTCTGCCGCCGAGTCCGTCATCTGGCGGGCCCACCCCACCGGCGACATGGCCGCGCACATCTGGGCACCCGAGCTGCACCGCATCGGCGGCAAGTGGTACATCTACTTCGCCTCCGCCCCCGCCGAGGACGTGTGGAAGATCCGCATCTGGGTGCTGGAGAACAGCAACGCCGACCCGTTCAAGGGCACATGGGTGGAGAAGGGGCAGATCAAGACCGCCTGGGAGACGTTCTCGCTCGACGCCACCACCTTCACCCACCGCGGCACCCGCTACCTGGCCTGGGCCCAGCACGAGCCCGGCATGGACAACAACACGGCCGTCTGGCTGTCCGAGATGGCCAACCCCTGGACGCTGACCGGCCCTCAGATCCGGCTGTCCACGCCCGAGTACGACTGGGAGTGCGTCGGCTTCAAGGTCAACGAAGGCCCCTACGCGCTCCAGCGCAACGGCCGCGTCTTCCTGACCTACTCCGCGAGCGCCACCGACTACCACTACTGCATCGGCCTGCTCACCGCCGACGCCGACAGCGACCTCATGGACCCCGCGAGCTGGTCCAAGTCCCCGACACCCGTCTTCACCAGCAACGACACCACCAAGCAGTACGGCCCGGGCCACAACTGCTTCACCGTCGCCGAGGACGGCCGCACCGACGTGCTCGTGTACCACGCCCGCCAGTACAAGGAGATCACCGGCGACCCGCTGAACGATCCCAACCGCCACACCCGGGTCCAGAAGCTCGGCTGGAAGCCGGACGGGACCCCGGACTTCGGTGTCCCGGTCGCCGACACCGCGACGACGGGAGGCGCGTGAGATGTCCGCGTTGCGGTCCTCACCGAACCAGTAGTAGTAGCCGCCGGCCTTGATGACTCCGCCGCCGTGGGCGTGCAGGGCGTTGCCCGATGTGTCGGTGAACCGGACGATCAGCGGCACCGGCGCCGCGTACAACACGCTGATCGCCCGGCACAGCGGCAGGTGCGCCGACGTGACCAGTCAGTCCCTGTGGCAGGGCGCCCAGATCAAGCAGTACGACTGCAACGGCGGCACCAACCAGAAGTTCTGCTTCAAGTCCGCCGGCAGTGGCTACTACCAGCTGATGGCACGTCACAGCTCCCTGTGCGTGCAGGAGAACGCGAACGACGTCACCCAGGAGAACTGCAACGCCTCCGCCACCGGCCAGCAGTGGTCGGTGACCACTACGGGCTCGTACGTGACCGTCAAGTCCCGGGCGACCGGCGAGTGCCTGGACGTGTCCGGCGCGTCCACCGCCAACTCCGCCGCGATCATCACCTACACCTGCAACGGAGGCACCAACCAGCAGTGGACGCACGGAACATGACCACCCGCCGGATGGCTCAGGCCAGCAGGTCGATCGCGTCGATCGCCGTGCCCGCGCTGAGATGGCCCGTCGTCCCCGAGCCGCTCATCACGTTGATCTTCAGCACGTTGTACTGGCTGGTGTCCGTGAGCCAGGCACCGGCCGGAACGCTGTGGGTGAACGTGTGGTTGTTGCCCCGGTACGAGCCCACGGTCAGCGACCGCGTGCTCGGCTGCGTGGGCGGCGAGGGGATCGACGAGGTCCAGTCGTTCACGGTGATCTGCGGCCGTCCGTTCGCGTACGCCGTCGTCACGCCGATCCGCAGGGTGTGCGCGGCGGCGGCCTGCGCCGCAGACCGACGAGTCGGCCTACCGGACGAACCTGGAGACCCTCGTCGCGGGCGTGCGCGACAAGGATGGTGAGCCGGTGCTGGTGACACCGATCGTCCGCCGCTGGTTCAATGCTGACGGTACGCTGAACAACAACACCGCGCTGCTGGTGAACGGCCTGGGCGTGGACCACCCCGCGGTGATCCGCTCGGTGGCCGCCGCCGAGCACGTCCCGCTGATCGATCTGACGGCCAGGACCAAGGCGCTGGTGGAGTCGCTGGGCGTCGAGGGCTCCAAGTCGCTCTACCTGTACAACGAGAAGCGGGACAACACGCATACGTCCGTTCACGGCGCGACTGTGTACGCGGGTCTGGTGCGCGACGAGTTGGTGGCGCAAGATCTGATACCGGAGGGTCTTTCACGTTAGGCCCCGCCCGAACGGGGAACTCGCCGACAGTCCCCGACCGAAAGCCCCTGGGGCGTCCCGACCGGAACCGGGGCGCCCCAGGCCTGTGTCTCGGGTTCGCTGCCCCCTGACGGGCGGCCCGGGGCCCAAAGGGCCGCCATGGCGCAGCCGGGCGGTCGTCCCCGTGCGCAGTACCACGTTGACCCGGGGCAGCGGTCCGCCGTATTCCCCCACGCGGCGCACGTCACACTTCGGCGGGCACCGCGGTCGACGCCGAGGGCGGCTTCAGCGGCGACCCAGAGCAGGTCGCAAAGTCGGCCCGCGAACGCACCACTCAGGCCCGACACGGCCGCCGCCCACGGGCGCGCGGGTCACCCCGTCGGGTGCGCCCGAGTCTCGGAGGCCAGATGGCGGCCGATCTCCACCCGGGAGGTGATCTTCAGCTTCCGGAACACGCTGCGCAGATGGAAGTTGACCGTGTGGACGGAGCAGTGCACCCGCGAGGCGATCTGCCGATTCGTCAGACCCGCTGCGGCCAGCCGTGCCACCTGCTGCTCCCGCCCGCTGAGGGCCTCCCAGCCCGACTCCTGCCCGCCGTCGTCCCGCTCGGGCTGCGCGGCCGGCACCACGTGCCAGCTGCCGCGGTGCCGTCCCGGCTCGCTCTGCCACACCGGGGGAGGACCGGCCCGGTCCTCCAGGCTCGCGGCGAGATCGCTCGCCGCACGTGCCCTCGCCCAGGCGTGCCGGTGCTGGGTCGCCGCCCTCGCCAGGGCCACCGGGTCGCGGTCGAGCACGCCCCGGACATGCTCGGCCGACAGAGCCGCCCGGACCGGCTGCAGGGCGCGTACGTCCTCGGTGACGGCGCCGATGTGCCGGGCCAGGCCGCGCTGACCGGCGTCCACCGCGATCCGGGCCGCCCACGCCGCCGCGCCGGGCACCGTCGCGAAGAGCCGCACCAGCGGGGCGCGCGGGTCGCGGGCCAGCCGGGTGAGCCGTTGCACGGCCCGTTTCGAGCCGCCGTCGCACTCCTCCCACAACAGTTCCGCCCACGGCACCTCGGGTGCGTGCCGGGCGTCCCACACCGCGGCGCCCCGCTCCGGCAGAAGCCGCCGGCAGGCCTCAAGCCGGGTCTGCGCGGTGGGCAGGTCGCCGGCGTACACGGCGGCGATGCTCAGCTGCGCGAGCAGCAGCGGCGCGTGCAGTCGCTCCCCCCGCTCCGGAGTCGCGGCCGCCGCGACGTCGTTGACCTGCCTGTTCAGCGGAGACCACAGCCCGCGCTGGATCAGCACCTTGGCCTGCACCCGGGCAAGGGCGGCCTCGATGCCCGGGTAGGGCGCCCGATCCCACCGCGCGCGGACCCGTTCGGCCAGCGTCTCCGCCTCCGCGTCCTCACCGGCGTCCGCCAGCCGCGCGGCCGCCTCGACCAGCAGGTGCATGCTCCAGAACGGGGAGGGCACCAGGTCGGCGTGGTGCGCCACCAGGCGTGACCAGTAGAGCGCCTTCTCCATGTCCCCGGCCCGCGCCCGGCAGTCCGCCATCACCGAGGCCGCCGCGATCGCCGCCGGATCCTGGTCGATGTCCCCCGCGACCGCCCGCAGCCGCCGGCGGGCGGAGGCCTCCGCCGAGTGCGGGTGCAGCAACGCGCCGGAGAGCACCTCGGCCACGGCCGCACTCCCGGCGACGGACGGCGCCACCGCGCCCTGCGGCAGCGCCGCCACGGTGGCCACGCTGTCGGCGGGCCGGCCCGCGATGAAGAGCAGCTCGGACAGCAGGCAGCGCAGCCAGCCGGCCGACGAACCCGACGGGGTCAGTTGCAACAGTGCTTCGGTGAGCTGCACCGCGTGCGTGACCGAGGACTCCTGGGCGATGCTGCGCAAGGTCTCGATCGGAACGTCCGCGAGGTCCTGGAGCAGCTCCACGACCCGTCCCACCACGGCCGTCGCGTCATCCCTGGTCATGACGGTCCCCATGCCGCTTTCCCCCGTCTCCCATCGGCTGTGTTTCAGCTCTGTTAGACGTGAGGAGCTTATCGTAGCGGGGGCATGACAGATCGCGATCGAGGTGGCCTGGTCACGCTTTTCGTATGCTGTTCACACAGTCTGGCCGAGATGGATTCGGCGGGCCGTCCGGATTCCCGATTCCACCGCCCCCTCGATCCAGGCAGGCCACTGCGAGCAGTGTTCACCGGCGAAATGGATACGGCCCTCGGAGCGATTGATATCGGCCGCCAGGGAGGTCTGCTGTTCCGGTTCGAACAGGGCATAAGCGCCCATTGCGTAGGGATCCTGGTACCAGGAGTGGCTGATTCCGGCCTCGAACTCGTCCCGTATTTCCGGATGGATGCGGGAGACGTCGCGCAGCGCCCGTTCCACCCGCTGGTCAGGGCTCATCGCCGACCACTGCAGGGCGTCCTGCCCCCAGGTGTAACTGGCCAGCAGCACGGTACGGGACGTGGGCGAGTCGGGGTGGGCCGGGTAAATGACGCGGCGCACCGGAAGGTCGGTCACGGTGGTGCCGCCGCGAATCCCGTCGGTCTCCTCCCAGAACGGGCGGCGCACCTGGAAGAAGATCTTCGTCGCGGCGTCGTAGTGGAGTTGCCGTACGGCCTTCTGTTTCCCGTGCGAGAACGCGGGATTCACCTCGATCCCGCGCAGTACGGAGAACGGAAGCGTGCAAATGGCCTCGTCACCGGTGAAGGAGACGCGGTCGCCGCCCACCCGGGCCCGCACCGTGACCGAAGTGCCGTCCTGTTCCAGCGCGACGACCTCCACTCCGAAGCGGATGTGGGGCGCGAGCCGTTCGTAAAAAGCCATCGGCAACCGGTCCATTCCGCCGACGACTTCCTGCACGTCGTCGTACGCCTCTCCGATCACCTCCCGGAACTCCTGCATGACGGCCGTGTTGAGGGTGGACTCGGAGAACGACATCACGGCGTGGCGTTCGATGGCGCCCTCCGACCAGCCCCGCGCCTTGAGGAAGCCACGGATCGAGTACGCGTCGTACTTGGCGGCCAGCGCCTCCAATGCCTGCTTGCCCTCACGCTGGTAGAGGTCCCGTATCTCCTCGGTGGCCTCCCGCCACATCTCCTCCCGGGTGCGGTTCGCCTCGTACGAGGCCAGCGGGAACGGCAGCAGCCGCGGTTCGGCCTCGGCCTCCTCCAGGGTGAGCCGGCGGCCCCCGACGTACGCGAGCGTCCTCGGGTTGCGCGCGGTGCCGGGCCGCAGGGCGAGGCCGAACTCCCGGCAGTAGCCCAGGGTCAGCGCGTGCACGCGCGGGATGCGCATGGCGCCGAACTCGGCGTACAGGCCCGGTGCGAGGTCCCGCACGGTGTGGATGCGACCGCCGACGCGGGCTCGGGCCTCCAGGATCAGCGGCTCGTGCCCGCGGCGCAGCAGTTCGTAGCCGGCCACAAGGCCGGCCATGCCCGCCCCGATGACCAGGACGCGCCGGCGCGGACGGGTCGCATCGGGCAGTCCGTCGGCGGGGACGGCGCCCAGAGCGGCGGGGATGCTCCGCTCGGGCAGCGGTTCGGTGGATTCCCAGGGAGTCGTGGTCCTCATGAAGGGCTGCTCTCCGGAGTCTCGCACTGCTTCTTTACGGGAAGAGGTGCCGTGGCGGGCTGCGCGCGCCGCTCGGCCAGGGTGCTGACCGCGGTCAGCACCAGGGTGAACGCCACCCCGGTGAGGATGGCGGCGCTGGGCGTGGACCGGTCGAGCATCACCGCGGCGAAGACCGCAGACAGTGAGTAGCCGATGCCCTGGACGGCGTACATCACCGAGTAGCCCGCGGTGTGGGCGCTGCTCGGCAGCGCCTCGCGCAGCGACAGGTTGCGGGTCACCATGACCACGGCCTGCAGGACGCCCGCCGCGAGGAAGCCCAGGACGATACCGGTCAGGCCCGGTACGAGCGCCACGACGGTGATGCCGGCGGCGGTGCCCACCAGACAGACCAGACTGTGCGTCCTGGCCGTGCCCGGCCAGGACCTGAGCCCGTAGACGAAGGCGCCGAGGGCCGACAGACCCGCGAACACCATCAGCAGCACACCGGCCAGGCCGACCGGCAGGTGGCGGTACTGCAACAGCGGGGTCAGGACCAGTTCGGAGACGGCCATCAGGGACATCGCCGCCGCACTGGTGACGTAGATGGGCCAGCCGGACAGCACCACGGGGGTGGGCGCGCGTTCACCGCCCTCGGCCGCGTCCGCCTCCACCGCCTTGGCGGAGCGCAGCGTGAACACCATCGCCGTGCCGAGCACGAGACACAGCGCGCACACCGCCATCGGCACGCCCGGACCGGCCTCAAGGGCGAGCAGCACCACCAGGCCGGGCGCGGCGAGCCACACCAGTTCCGTGAGGATGGAGTCCGCGCTGAACGCCCGGGCGACATCCTTGTCGTCCACCACGGAGGTCAGCAGCGTGCGCAGGGCGCCGGGGCTCGCGGCGGGCGCTCCGCCGGCCACGAACGAGGCGGCGGCGAGGAGGGGCAGCGCCGCGTCGGGCCACAGGGCGAGCGCGGTGAACGCCGCCGCTCCGACACCGAGCCCCGTCGACAGGTGCAGGCGCAGTCGGCGCGGATGCAGGAACGTGCCCAGGGCCCAGGCGCCCACCACTTCACCCGCGATGAAGAACGCGGCCAGCACGCTGCCCGTCGAGTAGCCACCGGTGGCCCCGTGGCCGAGGAAGACCATGGCCAGCGGCGCCATCGCGACGGGCAGCCGGGTCATGGACGCGGTGAAGGCCCAGGCTCCGGTCTGCCGGGTGAGGATCGTGCGGTAACTCATGGGCTGCTCTCACTTCAGGGCGTACGAGACGGGCGCGGGGGACGAGGCCGGGTGCGGAACGGGGCGCGGCAGCAACTCCTCCAGGGTTTGTGCGAGGACACCGAACCCGTCCGTGCTGAGCACCGATTCGGGGTGGAACTGGAAGGAACGCAGTCCGGGCGCGCGCAGGGCGTGCACCTCGTCCGTCGCCTCGTCCCGGCAGACGTCGACGCAGCGGTCCAGGATCCCCGGCGGCAGGGTGCCGGTGCCGGCGCGGGCGGCGAAGGTGTTGTAGAAGCCCACCCGAACCCGCCGGCCGAACAGGTCGATCTCCCGCCGCAGCCCCTGGTTCGGGCGCTCGCGCCGGACCAGTTCCAGCCCCAGGAGCCCGCTGAGCACCTGGTGCCCGAGGCAGACGGCGAGCAACGGCCGTCGTAGGGCCAGCACGTCGCGCAGGATCGCACGCAGCGCCGCGATCTTCGGATGGGCGAGGTCACGGGGATCACCGGGACCGGGGCCGGCCAGCACCAGGTCGTAGGCGGCCGGATCGACGGCCTCGTCGTACCGGCGTAACGTCACCTCCGGTCCCAGCGTACGGATCTGGTGCGCCAGCATGGCGGTGAAGCTGTCCTCCGCGTCGATCACCAGGATCCGGTGGCGGGGGAGGGCGGCCGGAGGGCCGTCCTCGCCCTGTCCGGCCAGCCAGAACCGTGCCAGCCCCGTGTTGCGGTCCGCCAGCGCCCGGCGAACCGCGGGCTCGTCCGCCAGCGGCCGGCGGCCGGTCCCGCGCGAAGCGGCCCCGGGCGGCGGGCCCTGCAGCGCGCGCAGCAGGCCGGCCGCCTTCGCCCGGGTCTCCGCCGCCTCCGCGGCCGGGTCGGAGTGTCGTACGACGGTGGCGCCGACGCCGAGGCTCAGACCGCCCCGACGGTCGATGTGCGCGGTACGGATGAGGATCGCGGAATCCAGCTCCGGCAGGCCCCGCGGGTCGGTGCCGATCAGGGCCAGCGCGCCACTGTAATAGCCGCGGCCCTGCGGCTCGTAGCGGGCGATGGCCCGGCAGGCGCTCTCCAGCGGGGAGCCGGTGACGGTCGGGGCGAACAGCGTGCGCCGCAGCACCTCGTGCACGGGCAGCGTGGAGCGGCCCTCGATGAAGTACTCGGTGTGCGCGAGATGGGCCATCTCCTTCAGCCGAGGGCCGACGACCCGGCCGCCGCCCTCGCACACCGAGGCCATCATCTTCAGTTCCTCGTCGACCACCATGTACAGCTCGTCCGACTCCTTGGTGTCGGCGAGGAACTCCAGCGTTCCGGCCAGGCTCGGACCGTCCTCGGGGAACCGGTAGGTGCCGCTGATCGGATTCATCACGGCCGTACCGTCCCGCAGGCTGATGTGGCGTTCGGGGCTGGCGCCCACGAAGGTGTGCTCGCCCGTGTACACCGCGAACGTCCAGTAGGCGCCGCCCTCCTGGACCAGCAGCCGGCGCAGCAGGGCGCAGGCGAGCCGGGGGGAGTAGCCGTCGATGCGGGCGGTGAAGGAGCGTCTGACGACGAAGTTGGCGCCCTCGCCGCGCCCTATCTCCTCCGCGATCAGCCGGCGGACGGTGTCGGCGTACGTGTCGTCGTCAACGTCGAACCCGGCGTCCGTCAACGCGATCGGCTCGTCGGGGAGTCCGCGCAGCGCCTCCTGGAGGGGCAGCGTCCACTGCTCGTCCACGGCCAGGGCGAGCAGCGGCGCGTGGTCCTCCGGGTACGCGAAGCCCCGCTCGCCGATCTGACGGTACGGCAGCACCGCGAGCGTCTGGTGACGGCCTCCACGGGGGTCGGGTGCGGGCAGTCGGTCAAGGCTTGGCAGTTCGCTGACGTCGCCGGTGAGCACCTCGACGACTCCGGGGGCGGACTCCGGACGGTGGAGCAGCGCGAAGGGACGGACGTCCGGCCCCTGCCACAGGGTCTGAAGCGGCCTCACTGCGCACCCTCCCCGCGCAGCAGGTCCTCGACGACCTGCTTGGTGGTCGGTGTCGCCGCGCAGGCGTGGCTCGCGTACGACACGGCCAGGCGGTGGTCCTCGGCGCTGAAGTCGGCCACCGCGTCGGTCACCAGGAACGGCTGGATGTCGTGGCCGAAGGCGTCCACGGCGGTGATCAGACAGCCGAGGTGCGCGTAGACACCGCAGACGATGAGCTGGTCGCGGCCCGCGGCCCGCAGCAGGTCCAGGAGCGGGGTCCGCTGGAAGGCGCTGTAGCGCCACTTGGTCAGCACCCGGTCAGCCGCGGCCGGTGCGAGCTCGTCGACGACGAGCCGGTCCTCGGGGGCGGCGGCCATGCCGGGACCCCAGAACGCGCCGAGCAGCCCGCGCTGTTCCTCGGTCATGCCGCCGGGCTGAGCCGTGTAGAAGACGGGCACGCCGACCGAGGCGCACGTCTGACGCAGCAGCACCGCGTTGGGCAGCGCCACCGACAGCGGCGGGACGTCCTGGCGGAACGGGCGCAGGAAGTACCGCTGCATGTCGTGGACGAGCAGCGCGGCACGGCGCGGGTCGGGACGCCAACCGGTGCGGTCGGCTCCGGTGAGGGCCTCCACGGGCAGCTCGTAGGGGGCGATGGGGTCGATCGAGGTCATCGGACGTCCTCCTCGGTCCCGGGCGCGCCGGCGCACCGCCACGCCTCCACGGCGGCCAGCGCCTGGGCGCGGTTGAGGCGGGGATCACACAGTGTCGTGTAGGCGGCGGGGTCGTCGGGCCGTACCTCCGAGGCGTGCCACAGGCATTCGGCGACCGATTCGGGGGTCGCCTCCAGGTGCAGGCCGCCGGCCACGCCGCCCGACGCCTGGACGGCGGCGCAGAAGGCCCGTATCTCGGCCACGGCCGTGGCGACGACGCGGGTCTTCAGACCGTCCGGCGCGGTGATCGTGTTGGCGTGCAGCGGGTCGCACAGCCACAGCACCGGGTGGCCGGCTGCGCGTACGGCGGCGACGAGTCCGGGCAGCCGGCGGGCCGCCTGGCCGGGCCCCATCCGGGCGATCAGGGTGAGCCGGCCCGGCGTGCGGTGCGGATCGAGCAGGGCGCACAGCCGCAGCAGCGCGGCGGTGGTCATGGTGGGGCCGACCTTGCACGCCACGGGGTTGGCCACCTCCGCGAGCAGCCGCACGTGGGCGCCCTCCGGGTCGCGGGTGCGCTCGCCCACCCAGGGCCAGTGGGTGGAGGTCAGCAGCAGCCGGCCGTCCGCGGTCCGACGGGCGAGGGGCAGCTCGTAGTCGAGCACCAGGGCCTCGTGGCTGGTCCAGATCCTGCGGTGCGGCACACCCGGCGCGCTGTGCTCACGCAGGAACTCCACCGCGGTGCGGGCCGCCGCGTAGCAGGTGAGCAGCCGGCCGGGGTCCGGTCTGCGGGCCGCCGGGTCGGGGTCGGGGGCGTTGACCATCAGGCCGCGGAACGACGGCAGGGCGACACCGTCGACCACTTCGGTCGCCCGGGACCGCGGCTTGGCGAACTGGCCGGCGATGCGTCCGACCGTCACGGTCTCGCGGCCCGTCGCGGCGCTCAGCGCAGCCGCCAGGGTGCTCAGCAACTCCGCCTTGGCCGAGAGCCGTTCGGGTACGCAGTGTCCGGGGTCCTCGGCACAGTCCCCGGCCTGGACGACACCGAGGGCGCCGGAGGCCGCCTCGGCGAGCAGGGCGCCGAACGTGTCGACCTCGTCCTCGTCGACAAGTCCGGGGAGTTCGGTCAGGGTCTTCACGGCGGGTTCCGCCGTCTGGTGCCATTCCGGCTGCTGGTGGGCCGGGAACCGCCGCCAGTGCCGGATCTCGTCGTCCGACAGGGGCCTCAGGCCGACGCCGGAACCGGCGAGCGCCTGTCCATTCACCTCATGGTCTCCTCGATCGACCGGGCGGAATACGCACCGGAAGCCTACGGAGGGGTGATCCGAAAAGCACCTACTCACTTGGGTAGGTGGGCGGTGATCCGCCTTTCTCCCGACCTACCCGGTCGAGTAGTTGCTGGAATTCGAAGGGCCCCTGGATCCTGTCCTTCGGCGTCGGTCGCTCACAAGGCGGAACCTTACCCGGAGGCAAGCACGACAATGGCCAAAATCATCATCGGAAACCAGCTGACCGAGGAGACCGTCGAAGGCGACCGCGCTCTCCCGGCCGAGTACCTCACCTACCTCGCCGCGGTGACCCACCGCCTGGCCTGGTGCGCGGGGGCGAACGACATCATCGTGCTGCCCACCGAACCGGACCCGGAATTCCTCTCGTACGTGTGGCGGAGGCTCGGCATCGAGGATTCCCGCCCGGTTGTGCTGGTGCCGCCGCCGGGCCGCCAGGGAAGTGCACTGCTCTACGACGACCGGCTGCATCATCCGGAATTCATCGGGCAATTGCAGAAACTCGCGGCCGAACGCGGCGCCGACCGGCTTTTTCCCTTCTACGTGGATGCCGCGACAACAGGCCTCGCGGAATCCCTGGAACTGAAGGATCCACTGCCCGCGGCCGCCTTCCTGCGAGCCGGCGGGAACGAACTCGTCAACAGCAAGACGTTCTTCCGTACGCTGGCCGCCGGGATCGGCATACCCGTGCCCCGGGGCCGCACCGTCGCCTCCGTCGACGAGGCGGCGGAGTTCGTCCGGCCGCTGCTGCGCGCAGGGCAGCCGGTGATCGTCAAACAGGACGTGCACGGCGGCGGATACGGCAACGAGATCCTGACTCCGGCCGAGGGCCTTCAGGGGTACGGCGCCGAGCGCGTCACCGTGCTCGACCCCTTCGACGACACCGCCCTGCTCCGGTATCTGACCGGGTCCTGGGACCGCTACAGCCACGACGGCCGCCGCCGGGTCGTCGTGGAGGGGTACATCGACGGCTCCGTCCCCATCTACATCGAGCTGTACATCACCGACGAGGACGTCACCACCGTCGGCTACGGCGAGATGCGCATGGCGCCCGTCAACAACGGCCTGGTCATCCCGCCGCCCTCGGCGGACCTGCCGTCCTTCCCGGGCTTCCTGGACCACGCCCGGCGCATCGGCGACACCGTGCGGGCCCTCGGCTACCGGGGGCCGATGAGCATCGACGCGATCGTCGTGCCCTCCGGGGAGATCCTCTTCAACGAGTTCAACGGACGCGTCGGCGGCTCCACGCACATCCACCGTATCGGCGCCCATCTGCTGGGCCCCGAGCACTGGCGCGACCGCGCCCTCATCGCCCGCAGCCGCTGCGGCTGGGACTCCCTGGCCCGTGCGGTGGCGACCCTCGAGGAGCAGGGTCTCGCCTTCGACCCGGAGACCCGGACCGGGGTCGTCATCGCCGGTGACAGCCACGGCACGCCCGGCCCCTCCGGCCAGTGCCTCATCGTGGCCCCCGGACTGCCCGAGGCGCAGGCCATGGAGGCCCGGCTGATCCGGGTCCTGGGCCTGGAGGACGACTGATGCGGACGGCCCTGGTGACCGGGGGCGGTTCCGGCATAGGACGGGCCACGGCCGTCGCCCTCGCGGCCCAGGGGGCGAAGGTGGTCGTGGCCGGCCGCCGGGCACACACGCTCATCGAGACCGTCAAGGTGATCGAGGAGAACGGCGGCACCGCTTCCCACGTCCTCGCCGACATCACGGTCCCCGACGAGGCGGCCCGCGCGGCCGGTGCGGCCGTCGACCGCTACGGCAGCCTGGACACCGCGGTCAACTGTGCCGGACTGCCGTCCTGGGGTCTGACGGCCGACATGACTCCCGCCGAGTGGGAGGAGGTCGTCTCCGTCAACGTCAACGGCACCTGGCTGTGCATGAAGTACGAGATCGAGCACATGCTGCGCCAGGGCGGCGGCGCCATCGTCAACGTCTCCTCACGGATCGGGCCGCACATGCGCGTGACCCACCAGGCCGCGTACGCGGCCAGCAAGTCCGCGCTCAGCACGCTCACCCGCTCCGCGGCCCGCGAGTACATCCCGCACGGCATCCGCATCAACGCGGTCAGCCCCGGCCCCACCGACACCGCGATGGCCGTCTGGCCCGGTGAGACCCCCGCCGACCGGGACGACCGGGTGGCCCGTGACATCCCCGCCGGCCGTCTGGCCCGCCCCGAGGAGATCGCCGCCGCGGTGCTGTGGCTGGCCTCGCCGGCCGCGGCCTTCGTCGTGGGCCACGACCTGGTGATCGACGGCGGACTGAGCGCCTAGCCCGGACAAGAGAGGACGACCATCCATGTCCGCACTCCGTGTGGCCGTCGTCGACGGCTACTCCACCGGGGCGCAGCTCGTGAAGGAACTGCTCGACCGCGGCGCCGAGGTGCTGCACGTGCGCAGCGGCCCCACCGTCGCCCCGTACTACGCTCCCACCTTCCATCCCGCCGACTACGCCGAGGACCTCGGCTACGACCCCGACCCGCAGGCGGTCGCGGCCCGTCTCACCGAGCGCGGCGTGCGGCACGTCGTCGCCGGCACCGAGAGCGGCGTCGTCCTGGCCGACCGGCTGGCGCAGCTGGCCGGGCTGCCGGGCAACGACGTCGGCCTGGCGCCCGCCCGGCGCAGCAAGTTCCGTATGGCCGAGGTGCTGCGCGCGGCCGGCCTGGACGCCCCGCTCAGCACGCTGGTGACGACCGCCGACGAGGCAGCCCGGTGGTTCACCGGCAGCGGACTGGACGCCGTGGTGGTCAAGCCGGTCGACAGCGCCGGCTCCGATCACGTCCGCATCTGCCGTACGGCCCCCGAGGCGCGGCGGGCCGCCGCAGCCGTGCTGGACACGGCGAACCTCTTCGGCCACCGCAACGACACCGCCCTGGTCCAGGAGTTCCTTCAGGGACCGGAGTACTACGTCAACACGGTCTCCGTGGGAGGCCGGCACATCGAGGTGGAGACCTGGCGGTACACCAAGGACCGCACCCCCGAGGGCGCGCCGGTCTTCGACTTCGAGGAACCCGCCGACCCCGGGGCACCGGAGATCCGCGACCTCCACGCCTACCTGTGGCGGGCGCTGACCGCGCTCGGCATCCGCACCGGCGCCGCCCACAGCGAGGTGGTGCTCACCGCCCGCGGTCCCGTGCTGATCGACCCTGGCGCCCGGCTGGGCGGGGGAGTGCTGCCCTGGGTCTCCGCGAAGCTCGCGGGCCACTCCCACGCCGGCCTGCTCGCCGCCGCGATCGCCAACCCGGCGGAGCTGTCCGCGGCCCGGCTGCCGTTGCGCTGGGAGCAGCCCGTCCGCTACGTCTCCCTGATCAACCACTTCCCCGGCACGGTCCGCGACCTTCAGTGGACGTCCCGCTTCAACGAGCTGCCCACCGCGGTGGCCGTCGCCGCCGTCGCCCGTCCCGGGGACGAACTTCCCCGCACCCGCGACCTGTTGACCTCACCCGGCTTCGTCTATCTCAGCGCCGCCACCCGGGAGCGGATCGAGGCGGACTACCGGACGATCCGCACCTGGGAGCGCAGCCCTCTGTACACGTCATGACGCAAGGAGGCGAGGAGCGGCATGGGGACGCTTGTGATCAGCAATCTGGGCAGGCTCATCACCGGCCATCCCGACGACGTCGGGGTCCTCGGGCCACCGGCGGCCTTCCAGCCGCCCTACCTGCGCTATCTCCAGGCGCAGTCCCACCGCACCGTGTGGTTCGCCCGTCCCGGTGACGTGCTGCTCGTCCCGACCCCCGTCGACGGCGCGTTCCTGAGCCATGCCACGGCACTGCGCGGCTTCACGCCCGACGATCTGGACGTGCTGGTGCACGAGCCGGGCGCCGGCTTCGCGGACCGGCTGCGGGAGGCGGTGCGGCGCCGGGGCGTGGACCGTGCCTGGCCGTACTACTACGACCGTACGGCGGCCGCGCTGATCCGTGGACTCGGCCTGCCCGTCGCCGACTTCGCGGCACAGGGCGGCGCCGAGCTGCTCAACAGCAAGGTGATGTTCCGCGCACTCGCCGCGGGCGCGGGCGTACCCGTCGCCGAGGGCCGGGTGCCCGTCTCCCGGGCCGACGCCGAGGACTTCGTCCGGACACTGCTGGCGGACGGGCGCAGCGCCGTCGTGAAGCAGGACTTCCACGTCGGTGGGCTCGGCAACGAGATCGCGAGCCCGGCCGCGGGTCTCCTCCCGATCGGCGCCAACCGGGTCGAGACCTGCACGGACGAGGAGGCCGTGGCGCGGTTCGTCGCCCGCCAGTGGGGTGCCGACGACACACCGGGCCGCCCCCCGATCGTCGTCGAGCACTACGTCCCCGACTGCCGGTCGGTCTACGCCGGCTACCGGATCGACGAGAGCGGGGTGTCCCTGTACGGGCACGGCGAGATGCGCATGACGCCCGTCATCAACGGGCTGATCACACCGGGCCCTTCGGCCGGTACGGCGGAGTTCGCCCGCTTCCTGCGCCACGCCGAGCGGCTGGCCGGTGCTGTGCGCGCCCTGGGCCATCGCGGGCAGCTCAGCGTGGACGGCGTGCTGACGCCCGACGGCGACACGTTCCTCACGGAGATCAACGCCCGCTCCGGCGGCGCCACGCACGACCACTGCATTCTGCGCACACTGGTCGGCCGGGACGACCGGGTGCTTCTGGACCGCCGTCGCTGCGACTTCCCTCCCCTCGGCACGCTGCTGTCGGAGCTCCACGCGCAGGGCCTGGCCTTCGACCCGGTGAGCCGCACGGGTGTGGTCGTCACGGTCCACGACGGCGGCACCGGCTCGGAGACCGGCGAGTTCGCCGTGATCGCGGAGGACCTGGCGGCCGCCGAACAGGCGGAGAAGGAGGTCGAGGCCCTGCTGCACGGGTGGGACGGTGACGCGGCGGCGGGGAGTGCGGGCCGGGGCAAGGGCACGGGCACGGACACCGACACGGCGACAGGGGACACGGCATGAGGATCGGCATCTCCACCTTCGTGACCGACGAGGGCATCGGCCCCGTCGACCTCGGCAGGGCGCTGGAGGAGCGCGGATTCGAGTCGCTGTTCGTCGCCGAGCACACGCACATCCCGGTCAAGCGGGAGACCCCGTACGTCCCCAATCGCGAGATGTACTGGCCGGCGTACGGCGAACTGCCGAGGATCTACTACCGGACCGTTGATCCCTTCGTCACGCTCACCGCCGTGGCCACCGTGACCCGGCGCCTGCTGGTGGCCACCGGCGTCGCTCTCGTCGTCGAGCGGGAACCGATCAACCTGGCCAAACAGGTGGCCTCCCTCGATCTGCTCTCGGGGGGACGGCTGCTCGTCGGCGTGGGCGCCGGCTGGAACCGCGAGGAGATGCGCAACCTCGGCACCGACCCGCGCACCCGCATGGCCCTGATGCGCGAGCGCGTCCTCGCGATGAGGGAGATCTGGATGCGGGAGGAGGCCGAGTTCCACGGCGAGTTCGTGGACTTCGACCCCATCAGGTCCTGGCCGAAGCCGGTGCAGCGGCCGCATCCACCCGTCCTGGTCGGCGGCGACGGGCCCGGTGTCCTCGACCGTGTCCTGGAGTACGGCGACGGCTGGGTGCCGATCCTCGGCAAGTCGGTCGACGCACTGGCCGCCCGGATCGCGGAACTCGGGGTGCGCGCCGAGGAAACGGGCCGCGCCCCCGTTCCCGTGACCGTCTACGGCGTACCGCCCGACCGTGAGGTGCTGGCCGGCCTCGCCGAGGCGGGCGCGGACCGGGCGCTGCTGCAGCTGCCGACCGCACCCAGGGACGAGTCGCTGCGCGAACTCGACCGGTTCGCAGCGTTGAAGGACAACCTCTGAAACCGGTGCGACGGAGAGGAAGAAGACCGATGCTTCCACCGGTCGACTACAGCCGACGCCTCTTCGCGGGCTACGCCCGCGGACGCGCGCTGACCGAACGGACCGCGGCCGTGTGGCGGGCGGCGTTCACCCGCCACGCGCCCCCCGAACGCCCGCTCACCGTCCTCGACCTCGGCTGCGGAGTGGGCCGCTTCACCCCGCTGCTCGCCGAACTGTTCGGTGGCCCGGTGTACGGGGTGGAGCCCGCCGACCGGATGCGCGCGGTCGCCGAGACCGACAACGCGCACCCCGCCGTCACCTATCTGGCCGGCGACGCGGGTGCCGTACCGCTCGGCGCGGACACCTGCGATCTGGCGCTGCTCTTCCTGGTCTTCCATCACGTGCCGGACCGGGCCGCGGCCACCGCAGAACTCGCCCGCGTGCTGCGTCCCGGCGGCAGGGTGCTGTTGCAGAGCAGCTTCTCGGGCCGTCTGGAGGAGCGGACGTGGTTCCGCTACTTCCCCCGCGCCCGCGAGGTGGAGGACGCGATGTTCCCGACGTACGAGGAGGTCGTCGCGGTGTTCACGGCCGCCGGGTTCGCACTCGACGGCGTCGACCGCGTCGAGTGCGAGGTCGCGCAGTCCCTCGCTGCGTACGCGGACAAGCTGCGGCATCGCGCCGTCCCGACCTTCGAGTACCTCGACGAGGACGAGATCCGGGCCGGCTTCGCGGCCCTCGACGCGGACGTCGCCCGGGCCGGTGACACGGGCCCCGTCCGGGAACCGGCCGACCTCCTGGTGCTCCGCCTGGCATGAGGTGCTCCGCGCCCCGGGGCGGCGCGGGCGGGGCAAGCAGTCCTGCCTCCGCCCGCGCCCGCCGCGGCGCCTTGCGCCGCAGCGGCCGCCGGGACCCGGACGGCCGTCAGGCCACCGGCAGCATGTCCTCCCGCCTGGGTGCGGGCACCAGCGGCGCCGGGGCCGTCGTGGTGGCGGCGATCACCTTGCGGTACACCGCCTCGTACCCGGCCGCCATGGTCTCAGGCTGGAAGTGCTCGATGACGTGGTTGCGGCAGTCCCGCGAGTCGATAGCGCCCACCGCCTCGATGGCGTCGGGAAGTTCCGTGGCGCTGTCGCGGACCAGGCCGGTGACGCCGTCGAGCACGACCTCCGGCACCGAGCCGCGGCGCAGTGTGACCACCGGGGTGCCGCACACCATCGCCTCGATCATCACCATCCCGAACGGCTCCTCCCACTGCAGCGGGAAGAGCAGGCAGCGCGCCCGGGCCAGCAGCTGCTTCTTGCGCTCACCCGTCACCTCGCCGAGCCACTCCACGCCCCGGCCCAGGCGCGGCTTGATCTCGGCCTCGAAGTAGGCGTGTTCGGCGGGCTCGCTGCACTTGGCGGCCAGTTTGATCTCGCGGCCCGCCGCGAGGGCGGCGTCGATGGCCAGGTGCATGCCCTTGTCGGGGGTGCAGCGACCCAGGAAGAAGACCCAGTCCTCCTTGTCCCTCCGGTAGGGGAAGTCGGAGGCGCGCAGCGCGTTGTGCACGGTGCCGGCCCAGTTGAGGTCGGGTGCCTGCGAGCGCTGCGACCCGGAGATGGCGACGAGGTGCACGCTGTCGCCCAACTGCCGGTAGTAGTCGCCCGGTTCGCCGTCCAGTGGGCCGTGCGTGGTGACCACGGTGGGCACGCTCCTGCCCCGGGCGAGCAGCGGTCCTGCGAGGGTGTGGTCGTGGACGACGTCGACGTCGAGGTCGTCGAGGAGGCGTCCGGCGGCCGCGGCGTGCCACACCTCGGGCAGCGGTTCTCCCAGGCGGGGGCCCTGGGGCACGTCGTAGGTGCGCAGCATGCGGTGGGCGCGGGTGCCGTTGCGGCCCGCCGCGATCAGGGTGACGTCGTGGCCTCGGGCGACCAGCGCGTCGGTGAGGTCGGCGCACATCGCTTCGATGCCCCCGTAGCCGCGCGGCGGGAGCTCGAACCACGGCGGCGCGACCATGGCGATACGAAGCGGCCGGTTGCTCACGTACGGCTCCTTTCGTCATGGGTGAGCCTTGGGGGCGTGTCCCTGCGGCTCACGGTCGCGCCCGGGCCTCCGCGCACGGCACGGCGACGCCTCGCCACGGCGTGCCATGTCATGCCCGGATGCGCGGGCGGCGGATGTGGGTGTCACCGGCCGCGGGCGGCGTCGACCGCGGCGGCGGTTCGGGAGGAGGGAAAGTCTCCGGGGGAGTGCGCGGTAACGCCGCGGTGTGTCAGCGTGGCGGGTCCACCGCCGTGCAGGCGCACCGCTCCCGGGTCACCGTCACGCCGGACGGCAGCCCGGTGACCTCGGCGGTGCCGTCCTCGGTGACCGTCACACCGACCCGTGCCGTGCCCAGCGGTACGTCGGTCAGGCGCAGGGCGCCGAAGCGGGTGGGCAGGTGCGGGTCGAGGCGGACCACGCCGTGCGGAACGCACACCTCGGCGCCCAGCAGCACGCGCAGCAGGTACAGGGGCGTGGCGGACGCCCAGGCCTGCGGGGAGCAGGCCGCCGGGTACGGGACCGGTTGCGCGTACTCGGCGCGGTCGAAGCCGCACAGCAGCTCCGGCAGCCGCCCGCCGAAGGCCGCCGCGGCGTCCAGGACGGCCTCGGCGACGCGCCGGGCGTGGTCGGGGAAGCCGTAGCGCATGAGCCCGGCGGCGACGATGCCGCTGTCGTGCGGCCACACCGAGCCGTTGTGGTAGCTCATCGGGTTGTACGCGGCCATGGAGGTGGCCAGGGTGCGCACGCCCCAGCCGCTGAACATCTCCGGCGACAGCAGTCGTTCGGCGACCGCGGGCGCTCTGCCGGCGTCGACGATGCCCGTCCACAGGCAGTGGCCCATGTTGGAGGCCAGCGCGTCCACCGGTTGCTTCTCGCCGTCCAGGGCCTCGGCGTACCAGCCGTGCTCCGGCAGCCAGAACCGTTCGTTGAAGCGGTCCCTGAGCTGCCGTGCCCGCTCCCGCCACCGCCCGGCCGTCTCCGGGTCGTCGAACCGCTCGGCGAGCAGCGCCCGTGCCAGATAGGCGCCGTAGACGTAACCCTGGACCTCGGCGAGCGCGATGGGAGGCTCCGCGATCCTGCCGTCGGCACTGTTCACGCCGTCCCAGGAGTCCTTCCAGCCCTGGTTGGCCAGGCCCCGGTCGGTCGCCCGCCGGTACTCGACGAACCCGTCGCCGTCCCGGTCGCCGTACTTCTCGATCCAGGTCAGCGCCCGGTCGGCGTGCGGCAACAACGCGCGTACGGCGTCCGGTTCGACGCCCCAGCGGCACAGCTCCCCGAGCAGCATCACGAACAGGGGAGTGGCGTCGACGGTGCCGTAGTAGACCGTGCCGCCGAGCGCGAGTGACGCCTCGACACCGAACCGCAGCTCGTGCGGGATGCGGCCGGGCTCCTCCTCGGTCACCGGGTCGCTCTTCGTGCCCTGATGGCGGGCGAGCGTCTGGGCGGTGCCGAGGGCGAGCTGGGGGTCAAGCGGCAGCGACATGAGCGCGGTGAGGATCGAGTCCCGTCCGAACAGCGCCATGAACCAGGGCGCGCCGGCCGCCACGACGGGCGTGTCGGGCCGCTCGGGGTCGAAGATCCGCAGCGCCCCCAGGTCCTGCCTGCTGCGGCGCACGGTGAGCGCCAGCGACTCGTCGCCCACCCGGATCCGCGGCCCCGACGCCCGCCACTCGGTGGTCCGCACCGAGGGGCCGGCCTGCTCCACCGGCCGCTCCAGCGGGAACGACGTCGGCGTCTCCACCCCGTCGATCACCGGAGTGACGAGCACGGACGACCGCCAGGTGCCCCGCGGCGGCACGACCGCCCGGAAGGTGAGCTGCCCCGGCGAGCTGATCGCGCCCTCGGCGACGATCCGCACTCCGCGGCTCTCCCCGCGCCACTGCCGGGTGAGGGCGAGGACCCCGTCGCCGTAGTCGACGCCGTACTGACCGCGCGGCCGGACCCGCCCCTCCTTCACCTCGAACAGGTCGGCGAAGTCGGCCTCGGCGCGCAGCGTGAGCACACAGGCGGCGGCCTCGTTGCCGAGGTTGCGCAGCACCAGGTCCTCGCGCATGCCCGCGCCCACGAAGCGGCGCCGCTCGAGCAGCACGGTGGCCTCGCTGTACCCGGGACGCGGCCGGGCCCGCCCCAGGAACAGGGCCTCGTACGGCTCCTGGGCGATGACGGAGAGCGGGTCGATCTCCTCGTCGTCCAAGCGCAGTTGCCACACGGACAGGATGCGGGTGTCGCGGTGGAAGAGCCCGTGGGGTGTGCCGGGCACGAGATCCCCGCCCCGCTCGGACAGGCAGAAGGACGACCCTTCGATCAGGGTCACGGAGTCCCCACCGCTCTGCGTGGCTTCCCCGGCGAACGTCCAGCCCTCGCCCATCGATCACCGTCCTCGTGAGAAGCCCTCGTGAGAAAGACGATTCGACCGGGTTTTCTTATACGACGAAGCTCAACTTTCCTGCAAGTCCGCGCACGGCTTCCGCGGTTCGCCGGGATCGGGACCCGAGCGGCCGAACCCGCAGGCCACTTCCCGTAATGGTTTGACGAAGTCCTGTCGGATGCCTTGACACCTCTGGCCGACTGCGGCGAGGCTCTCGCCCGAAAGGTGATCGTCCGGGCGTGACCGCACGTCAGGCTGCCATGGCTTCGGCTCCGTGCCTGCCGTGCCGCCCCAGGGCACCGCAGGTTCTTCCTCCCCGGTCCGCGGTTTCGCGCGTCCGTACGCCGTCTCGCACCCCACCCGCACAGGAAGGTCCCCGCACATGTTCCGCTCCGCCCGCAGGGCCGCACAGCGCACCAGCAGGATCACCCGCACCGTCATCGCAGCGGCGGTCGCCCTGAGCAGCGGTGCCCTCATCGGCCTGGCCACCGTCCCGGCGTCGGGCGCCGACCGACCGGCCGCCTCCCTCGACCCCAGCCAGTTCAACGGCGTCAACTGGGCCGACCCCCGCGACAACTACGCCAACGACCCCGTGGTCCTGTCCGGTCTGAGCCTGTCCGACGACTACGCCGCCACCTACGCCAAGGCCAGCGGCGTCATCAAGGGATTCCGCAAGAACCTCCAGGCCGACACGGTGCGGCTGCCGATCAACCCCTACACCGTGAACGGCTCGTACTGGAACTCCTACCGCGCCGTCATCGACGCGGCCACCGCCCATGGCTTCAAGGTCATCCTCAGCTACTGGGAGGGCACCGGGGCCCAGAAGGACGGGTTCGTCGACAACCTGCCGGACTTCTGGCGCATGTGGGGCACCGTCACCGGCGCCTACCAGCGCAACCCGCTGGTCTACTTCGAGCCGATGAACGAGCCGCACGGCTACACCGCGCAGGAGTGGGCCGACCTGGCGGCACAGTGGATCGGCACCTACCCGTCGGTCCCCAGGAACAGGATCTTCGTCAGCGGCAGCGGCTACAACGACAGCGTCGTCAGCGTCTGCGTGGACCACCGCCTCGACGGCACGTACCTGTCCCTGCACCACTACGGCTTCTGGAAGCAGAGCGCCACCTACTCGCAGTGGGTCAGCGACCTCAAGGCGCGCATCGGCTCGTGTGCCCCCCGCACGGTCGCGGACGAGTTCGGCGCTCCCATGACGACCGGCCTGGACTACAACCAGCCCGCCTCGGTCAGCACCGACCCGAACTCGGTGGCCTTCATCCAGGCCGACACGGACGTCTTCCGGGAGCTCCACATGGGCTCGGTCTACTGGCCTGGGCTGCGCACCGGCGACATCTACAGCATCCAGACCCTCACCGGCAGCGGCACCCACCTGGGCCTCGCCACCACCAACGCCTCCGGCGCGGACCGCCTGGCCTGGGCGTGGGGCAAGGGGCACCCGGCGACCGAGAACTGACGCGAGAACTGATCGAGAACCAGTGGGGCCAGTGTGTGAGCGCCACGTGCAGGGCATCCACGGCCTTGTCCCAGGACGCCTGTACGACACGTGGCGCTCGGAAGCAGCCGGTCGCCTCCAGGTCGCGGCAACCGCGCGAAGGCGGCCGGCGCTCCCCCGGCGCGTCCGGCGACGGCGGCCGCGATGTGGTCGGTCATCTCGCCGCTCGCGGCAGGGCGATGTGGGTGCGCAGGTCCTGCACGTTCCTGACGTGCGGACAGAGGCCGGCGTCGTTCACGCCGAAGTGGCGGGCCACGCGCTACACGGCTGCCAGGAGTGCCCAGGCGGTCGTGCCATGCCGCGTGTGATGCAGTCCGCAGCGCTGGGTCAGCGTCTCCACCATCCACAGGCCCCTGCCGCTCTCCGCCATGCTGCCGTCGCGGGCGGGCCGTGCGTTCGGCCGGCGCCACCGCCCGCTGTCGACGACCTCTATCCGCAGCTCGGAGGGGCCGCGGAAAAGGCGCAAGGTGAGTTCGGAGGCACCGCTGTGCACAACGGTGTTGGTGACGAATTCCGAGATGACGACGTCTGCCGACTCGGCCGTCGCTTCCCCGACGCCCCATGCCGCCAGCCGGCTGCGTGCGAAGGCCCTGGCCCGCGCCGGCGTACGCCGCTCGGCGGGCCAGGTGCAGCACGCGGTCGCCGACGCCCTGGCGTCCCCGGGGCGGCGCGGGGGAGTGGGCAGGGGTGACCCGCCGTCGCGGTTCGGTAGTCGGTCAAGCGTGGGCATCACTCTCACCTCCCTGGCGCACCGGCCCTGGACGCCGGTGGAGAGGTTCCCTGCACGACAAGGACCTCCAACGTGCGCGGGCCGTGCACGCCTTCGACCCGCTCGAGTTCGATGTCACTGGTCGCCGACGGGCCTGAGACGAACGTCAGCGGCCGTGTCGGGTCCAGCCCGGCGAGTGCTTCGGGCACGGATGCCACGACCTGCTCGGTGCGCACGATGCACAGGTGGTAGTCGGGCAGCAGGGTCAGCGCGCGCCGTCCCTGGCCCGCGCCGCCGTCCAGCACGAGCGTTCCGGTCGAGGCGATGGCGGAGGCCGCCGTGGTGACCACCCCACCGGTGCGCTCCAGGTCGGCCACCGGAAGCCGGGGAGTGTCGCTGAGCACCCGGTCCGGATCCAGCGCGGAGCGCCACGGGCCGGGGAAGCCCTCGGGGACCACCACGCAGTCGGCTCCGCGTGCGGCGACGGCCTGACGCACGGCCCCGGCGACCTCGTCCGGGGCCACCCGCCGCACGACGGACCCGTAGTCGCCCAGCCGCTCGGCCAGGAGGTCCACCGCGGCGGACGACCCGGGCGGCGGCATGCCGCCAAGGGAGTAGTCCCGCGGCACGGGGACGTCCTCGGGGCGTTCACCGGCCGGGACGTCCGCCAGTGCGCGGCGGATGCGGTCCAGCACCTCGGTGCGTGCGTTCATGGGGGTCTCCTCACGTACGGAGCGGCCTGGAGGCCGGCAGTCAGCGGTCTTCGCCCAACGGGGAGGGGCCCGCGGGTCCCTGGTCCTCGGGCCGGGAATGTCGGTGGGTTCTCCTCCACCAGGCCCGGAAGCTCTCGGCGGCCGGGGCCGGCGCGTCACGGGCGTCGGTCCACCCGGCCGCCGGGCCGGGCAGGCGGCCCACCTTTCCGCCGCGGGTGACCAGCCGCCCGGCCACGGAGGCCGTGCGCTGCGCGGCCGCCAGGCGGGACGGGCCGGAGAGCACCCAGCGTGCGGCCGCCATCGCCATCCGCTCCGGGTTCGGCAACAGCCGGCCGCGCTGCTCGTCGACGACCCGGGCCCGCAGATGGACCAGCACCTCCGGGATGTCGATCTTGACGGGGCAGACCTCATAACACGCGCCGCACAAGGTGGAGGCGTACGGCAGCGAACGGTCCACCGCCGAGGCCGTGCCCCTCAGTTGCGGGCTGAGCACGGCACCGATCGGGCCGGGGTAGACGGACCCGTAGGCGTGACCGCCCACGCGCTCGTAGACGGGGCAGACGTTCAGGCAGGCCGAGCAGCGGATGCAGTTCAGTACCTGCCGGCCGATCGGGTCGGCGAGTGCGTCGGTCCGGCCGCCGTCCACAAGCACAAGATGGAAGGTGCGCGGTCCGTCGTCGGCAGTCGTTCCGGTCCAGGTGGAGGTGTACGGGTTCATACGCTCCCCGGTGGAGGAGCGGGGCAGCAACTGCAGGAAGATCTCGAGGTCCTGCCAGGTGGGGACGACTTTCTCGATGCCGGCCACCGAAATCAGCGTCTCCGGCAGGGTCAGGCACATCCGCCCGTTGCCCTCCGATTCGACCACGACCGCGGTTCCGGTCTCGGCGACGAGGAAGTTCACGCCCGAGACGGCCACCTTCGCCCGCAGGAACTTCTCCCGCAGGTGCGACCGGGCGGCCGCTGCCAGCCGCTTGGGGTCGTCGTTCAGATCGGCGGGTGCGGGGGTGCCGTGCGTGCCCATCGTCTGAAGGAAGATCTCCCGGATCTCCGCACGGTTGCGATGGATCGCGGGCACCAGGATGTGCGAGGGGCGGTCCTCACCGAGCTGGACGATCAGTTCGGCCAGGTCCGTCTCGTATGCCGCGATACCCGCCTCGGCCAGCGCGGCGTTGAGGCCGATCTCCTGGGTGACCATCGACTTGACCTTGAGGACCTCCCGTTCGCCGGTCGCGCGTACCAGGTCGACGACGATCCGGGAGGCCTCCTCGGCGTCCCGCGCCCAGTGCACCTGCCCGCCGGCCGCCGTGACCCGCTCCTCCACCTGCAGCAGATAGCGGTCCAGATGGCGCAGCGTGCGCTCCTTCACGGCCCGCCCCGCCTCGCGGAGCTCCTCCCAGTCGGCCAACTCGCCCACCGCCTCGGCCCGCTTGCCGCGGATGGCGGTGGTGGCGTGCGCGAGATTCCCGCGCAACCGGGTGTCGGCCAGGGCAGTGCGGGCGGCGTCGGGGAACGCCGGCATGCCCAGGAACGTCGTGTCCTTCACCGGGCTTCCCTCCCTTCGGGGTTGTCGCAGGACGCCGGCGCGTGCGGCGCAGGCGCGCCGGCCGGTGCCGCCGCGGTCTCGGTGGCGGCCAGGATCTCCGCGAGGTGCAGGGTGCGGACCCCCGTGCGCAGTCGGGACAGCAGCCCGCCGATGTGCATCAGGCAGGAGTTGTCGCCCGCGCACACCACCTCGGCGCCGGTGTCGAGCACGTGCCGTACCTTGTCCGCGCCCATCGCCACGGAGGTGTCGGCGTTCTTCAACGCGAACGTGCCGCCGAAGCCGCAGCACTCCTCGGCTGCCGGGAGTTCGACCAGATCGATGCCGCGGACAGCGCGCAGCAGAGTGAGCGGCCGGTCGCCCACGCCGAGCATCCGCAGCGAGTGGCAGGTCGGGTGATAGGTGACCCGATGCGGGAAGTACGCCCCGACGTCCGTCACCCTCAGCACGTCGACCAGGAACTCCGACAACTCATACACCCGCGGCATGCCCTGGACGGCCGCCGCGAGCCGGGCATCGCCCGCCGCCTGGGCCACACGCCCGTGGTACTCGCGCACCATGGCCGCGCACGAACCCGACGGGGTGACCACCGCGTCGTATCCGGCGAACACCTCGGTGAAGCGCTGCACAAGAGGCACGCACTCGCGCTGGTAGCCGGTGTTGAAGTGCATCTGGCCGCAGCAGGTCTGTCCCTCGGGGAAGTCCACTTCGCAGCCCAGACGCTGAAGCACAGTCACCACCGCCCGTCCGGTCGCGGGGAAGAGGGTGTCGTTGAAACAGGTGATGAACAGGGCGATCCGCATGTTTTCCTCCTATGCGCGGCGGCGCGTTACGGCAGCATCCACGCCAGGACGTTGGACTGCAGGAAGACCAGCAGGCACAGAGCCAGCAGGAGCAGCAGGCTCCATCGGATGGCCGCTCTGAACAGCTCCGCCTCGCGGCCCATCAGCCCCACGGCGGTGGCCGCGATGGTGAGGTTCTGCGGACTGATCATCTTGCCGACGACACCGCCGGAGGTGTTGGCGGCCACCAGCAGCGTCGGATCGAGGCCGGCCTTGGTGGCGGCGGTCTGCTGCAGCGTCGCGAACAGCGCGTTGGCCGAGGTGTCCGATCCGGTCACCGCCGTACCGAGCCAGCCGAGGACCGGCGACAGGAACGCGAAGGCCGTACCCGCACCGGCGATCCAGGTGCCGATGGTGATGGTCTGGCCCGACAGGTTCATCACGTACGCCAGCGCCAGGACGGCTGCCACGGTCAGCATCGCCCAGCGGAGTCTGGCGGCCGTGGCGGCGAACTCACGGCCCGCACGCGCCGGGCTCACCCGGTACAGCAGGGCGACCACGATGCCCGACAGGACGAGCAGGGTGCCGGGTGAGGAGAGCCAGGGAAAGACGTAGACCGTGGCGGACAACGGCTTCCCGGCGGCGGTGAGGACCTGCCCGTCGAGTCCGGGCCAGGCGATCTTGAGGTCGGTGGAGGCGAGGAACTCCTTGACCGGGGCGACCAGCTTGGCCACCGAGAAGATCACGATGATGATCAGATAGGGAGCGAAGGCCATCGCGATCCGCGCGGCGTCCGGGTGCTCCCGTCCCGCCCGGCCGGGTACGGGGAGGGCGCGGGTGGTGGCGGCGCCCCTGGTTCCCGGCCGGCCGGGAACCGCGGCCGGTCCGCCCGTGGCGTCGGCGGGCGAGCCAGGGGCGCCCGCTGCGCTCTCCGCGTCGCCGCCCTCGGCCTGGGCACGCAGATCGGCGCTCGCCCCTGCCCCGCCCTGCGGCCGCCAGACACGCAGGAAGAGGACGGCGGCGACCAGGCCGGCGAGCGAGGCGACGATGTCGGTCAGCTCCACGGACAGGTAATTGGAGCTGACGAACTGGGCCAGCCCGAACACCGCACCGCACACCAGCGCCGCCGGCCAGGTCTGCCGCACGCCGCGCCGACCGTCGACCAGAGCCACCAGCAGCAGCGGCACGAACAGCGCGAGCAGCGGCGTCTGGCGTCCCGCATAGGCGCCGATGTCCGTGTAGGGGATCTTGGTGAGGTTGCCGGCGGTGATGATCGGGATCGCGATCGCGCCGAATGCGACCGGGGCCGTGTTGGCGACCAGGACCGTCACGGCCGCCCGCATGGGGGCGAAGCCGAGCCCCATGAGCATCACTCCGGTGATCGCCACCGGGGCGCCGAATCCCGCCAGTGCCTCGAGGAGCCCTCCGAAACAGAAGGCGATGATGATCGCCTGAATGCGGGGGTCGTCGCTGATCAGGCCGAACGCTCGGCGCAGGTCCTCGAACCGGCCGCTGACTTCGGTCAGCTGATACACCCAGATCGCCGCCAGCACGATCCACATGATCGGAAACAGCCCGAAGGCCGCTCCCTCACTCGCCGACAGCAGGGCGAGACCTCCGGGCATGCGGTAGCCGAACACCGCGACGGCCACGGCCACGGCGAGCGACGCCAGGCCCGCCCAGTGGGCCTTCCACCGCGCGCCTCCGAGCAGCGCGAACAGCGTGAGCAGGGGGAGCGCCGAGACGAGCGAGGACGCCGCGAGGCTGTCGGCGACCGGGGACAGATCAGGCTGGAACATGCAGCACCTCACATGCGGCCTTGGTCGGACCGGCTTTGGTCAGACCATGCTTTGGACTTCCACGCTAAGCAGCGGTTTCCGGCCATGTCTAGATGTCGATCCAGGAAATCTACTTTGGTCAGACCAAATACTGGGCGCGCCAAGCTATGATCGGAAGTGGACGCGGCTGAGCATGCGAGCCGCCAACGCGCTGAGAGGGCATTCCATGGCTAAGACGACCGCGGCGTGGGAGCCGGTGCCGCGCTCCCGCACCTTCGAGCTCGTCCTCGCGCGGATCGAGGAGCAGATCCTCTCGGGCAACCTCCGCGTCGGCGACCGCCTCCCACCCGAGCGCGAGCTGGTCGATCTCCTGGGCGTCAGCCGTGCCGCCGTCCGCGAGGCGCTGCGTGTCCTGGAGGCTCAGGGCGTCCTGCGCTCGCGCGTGGGCACCGGCCCCACCTCGGGCAGCATCATCGCCGCCATGCCCAGCCACGGCCTCACGCAGTTGCTGCGCCTGCACATCGCGCTTGCCAACTTCCCCCTGGGCGACGTCGTCGAGGCCCGTGCCACCCTCGAGCGCAGCAGCGCCCGCCTCGCCGCCACCAAGGCCACCGAGGAGGACCTTGCCCGGATGCGCGAGTCGCTGGAGCGCATGGACGCGATCGGCCTGTCGCGAGAAGAGTTCAACGACCACGACACCGATTTCCACGCCGCCATCGCCGAAGCCGGCGGCAACCGGCTCATGACCGACATGACCGTCGCCGTGCGCAGCGCCGTCCGCCACACCCTCCTGACCGTCTTCCACAAGATCGACGACTGGGAGGAGGTCGCCTCGCGGCTGCGCGCCGAGCACCACGCGGTGTACGACGCCATCGCGGCGGGAGACGCGGAAGCGGCCGGCGACCTGGTGGAGGCGCACGTGCGCGGCTTCCACCACGACATCGTCCGCGCGGTCGTGGAGGACCCGGAAGGCGGTATCGCCGGGGTGTGGTGAGGGCGCTACGCCTACGGACCCGGGCCTGGGCTCGTTGGCCGCGTCTGCGGTTCCTGTGATCAGGTACCGGTGACGTCGGCGGCGGCCAGTGCGCCGATCAGAAGCCTCGCGAACTCCTCCGGGTGCTCCGCCATGCCCACATGGCCGCCCGGGAACTCCGTGAACGCCGCGCCGGTCAACCCGGCCGCCGACGTGGCCGTGCGGTGGAGGAGCCCATGGCGGGAGTCGACTCCGGCGCCGAGGGTGAGACGTGCGGAGGCGGCCGTCAGGGCGGTGATGTCCGGTGCGTATGCCGTGAACGAGGGCAGGACGTGGGTGAGGAAGATGCCCATGGGGTTGGCCGACTCCTCGCCGGGGGCGGGTGGTTCCGCCTCGGTGACGGCGGCCGCGGGCCCGCCCTGCAGCCCCGCTGCCAGCCGGGCCGCGGCGGCCTTCAGCCCAGCCGTCCGATAGGTCTCGCACACCTTCGCGAACATCGCCCGCTGCCGGGCCGCGTCCGGGAGCACCTCCACGACGGGTGGCTCGTGCGCGACCACGTGCCGCAGCCGGTCGGGGTGGCGGGCGAGCAGATCGAGTGCCGCGATGCCGCCGGAGCTGAAGCCGATGACGTACGCCGACTCGTCCGGGCGCAGGACGGTTTCGAGAACCCGTCGCGCTCCGTCACTCCACGCCTGGACCCGCTGCTCCGCTACGGGCAGTCCGAGTCGTCCGTGGGAGAGTCCGAGCGGGTCGTACGTGACGACGGTGAAGAGGTCGGCGAGGTGGTCCGTCATGCGGTCGAGCCCCATGGGGTGCCCGGCGCCACCGGGGACGACGAGCAGCACGGGACCGCTGCCGCGCACGTCGTAATGAAGGTCAGTCATGGTCCTTGGTCTCCTCACGGGGCCAGTTCTCCAATGCGACATGCAGGGCGTCGACGGCCTTGCTCCAGGACGCCTCCACGTCGCGGGGCGCACCGAAGCCGCCGGTCGCCTCCAGGGCGCAGTAACCGTGAAAGGTGCTGCGCAGCAGGCGTACGGCGTCGGTGAGGTCGGGCTCGTCAAGGCCGTAGGCGCGGAGCATGCCGTAGGTGATCTCGGCGGTGCGCCGCATGGCCGGGGAGTCGGCCACGAGCGACTGGTCGATGCGGATCTGGGTGGCCGCGTACCGTCCCGGGTGCCGGTGGGCGTACTCCCGGTAGGCGCCGGCGAAGGCGGCCAGCGCCTCCTTGCCGGCGCGCCCGGCGACGGCGGCGGCGATGTCGCCGATCATCTCGCCGCCGGCGAGGAGCGCGACGCGGGTGCGCAGGTCCTGAACGTTTCTGACGTGCGAGTACAGGCTGGCGTCCTTCACGCCGAAGTGGCGGGCCAGTGCGGAGACGGTGACGTTCTCGAAGCCGGCCTCGTCCGCGAGGTCGGCTGCCGCCGCGACGATCCGCTCGACGGTGAGTCCGGCACGGGGCATGGCAAGTCCTTAAACCTAGGAGTCCTAGGCAGCAGCCTAGCCGAGATAGGGGCCACTCGCGCGCGGATTGCGGTGCCAGGCCGAACGTCACTGGTCGCCCGCGCGGCATGGTGTTGTGATGGGTGGGTGGAACGGCGTGGACGTGCCGGCGGGGGCTGCGGGGGCGACGCGTCGTGCGCCGTCCGCTCCGGCGGTCCGACCGCTGCCGCCTCGTCGCATCGTGGAGGAGGCTGATGTCATGCTGCACCGCCGCACGGTCGGTGACGTGATGACCGAGGAGGTGGTCACCCTGCGCCCCGACGCATCGTTCCACGAGGTCGCCGCCCTGCTGGACGCGAACGACATCGCCGCGGCACCGGTCGTCGACGAGGACGGCGCTCCCATCGGTGTCGTGTCCGCCTCCGACGTGCTGCGGCACGAGACCGGGATGCCGGACCCGCGGGGGCCGGACGGGGACGACGAACATGCCTGGGGAAAGGCGCGGGCCCGGACGGCGGGCGCGCTCATGAGCAGTCCCGTTCACACCGCCCGCGCCGACTGGACGATCCCCCGGGCCGCGCGGGAACTCCGCAGGCGGCACGTGAAGCAACTGCCGGTCGTCGACGACAACGGCCTGCTCACCGGCATCGTCAGCCGCAGCGACCTGCTGGACGCCTTCATTCGCCCCGATGTCGAGATTCGCAGCGAGGTCGAGCAGGATGTCCTGGGACGCATCCTCGGCCTGGACGAGGGGACCATCGCGGTCGAGGTCCGGGAGGGTGCCGTCACCCTGCGGGGCCAGGTGCCGGAGCCGCGCCTCGGACCGGTGATGGTGGGGCTGTGCCAGGGCGTCGACGGTGTCGTAGACGTGGACGCCCGTCTCGTCACCGCCCGGGCGCGTTAGGGTCGCTGCGCTCGGAGTGGGCGCTGCGTCATTCGCCTGTGGCGAACTCTATGAACTCCGACCAGGCGGTGGGGGAGAGGGTGAGCTGCGGGCCGGTGGCGTTCTTCGAGTCGCGGACGTGGATGGTGGTGGGGCGGGTGGCTACTTCGACGCAGTCGCCGTCACCGCTGCTGCTGTAGCTGCTCTTGAACCAGGCCAGTTCGGTGCTGCTCATAGCGCTCCTCGCATCCGCTCCAGCAGGCTCCGGGAGTCGCCCGGGGAAAGAGCCTGTGAGCGCAGTTTCGCATAACGCATGTGGAGCACACTGATCGATTTCGGGTCGGCGACGAACTGGCCGCTTCGCTGCCCTTCGCAATACCCGAACCATTCGTTCTCTGGGGTCTCGAGCAACTGGATCGGGCCCGCCATGCCCGCGTGGGCCCCCAGGCCCATAGGCAGCAACTGCGCCTCCACGTTTCGGCGTTTCGTGATCTCCAGGATGTGCTCGATGAGTTCACGAGTGACGTCCCGACCGCCGGTCTCCCGTTGGATGACGTACTCCTCGATGATGAAGCTGTACGCAGTGTTGGGCCGCTCGACGAGCAGGCGCTGGCGCTCCTCGCGGGCGGCGAGCTGAGCCTCGATCTGCGAGTCGGTCAGCACAGGCACCTGCTCGTCGAACAGTGTGCGCGCATACGCCTCCGTCTGTAGAAGCCCGGGCACCAGCCGGCACTCGTACGTGTACAGACTGATCGCCTGCTCCTCCAGATCCGCCCACCTGCGGAACCACGACGCCAGCCCCGCCTCGCGCCCCACATGCTTGTAGACCCCGCGCAGCGCCCCGAACGCGTCCAGTACCTCTTCCGCCCGCTCGACGAAGGCGCGCGGCGGGAAGCGTCGGCCCTGTTCGATGGACGCCACCGTCGCCGGTTGGTAGTCGACGAGTGGCGCGTACTCCTCCTGCGTGTAGCCCGCCCGCTTGCGGAACGCCTTGTGTGCCGCCCCGAACGCCTTCATGCTGTCGGACGGTTCGGGCTCGCTGGTGGTCGTGGTCGTGCTGCTGATGGTGCTTTCGGTCATTGGCGTACCCCCCGTGCACTGGTGACAACCCCGCAAGTGCCCCCAGAGTCACGCACCGTGACTCCCACTGTCCACGCCGTGAACTCGTACGGTGCGCAGCGTACGAGTGCCGTGCCTGGTCGTGTCCCTGTGACCTGCGGAACCGTCGGACCATGCACGCAGATCCCCAGCTTCAAGCGCCTGTCACCGTACGTACGTTCACCCAGCTGTTCAGCTCCACACCGAGAGGTGCCCGGCTCGCGCGGCGGCTCGTGGCGCACCGCTTGGACGCGTGGGGGTTCCCCTACGACAGCGACGCCGGCCGGAACGTGGCCCTGGTCGTCGCCGAACTCGCCGCCAACGCCGTCCGGCACGGCCGCGTCCCCGGTCGTGACTTCCGGGTCCGGCTGCTGTGGCAGGGCACCGGTGTCGTACGCGTCGAGGTGGCCGACGCGCGGAGTGAACGGCTGCCCGTGCTGCGCGAACCGGACGGCGAAGGCGGGTACGGGCTCAGGCTCGTGGCCGCGGTCTGCGAGCGGTGGGGCACGCAACCGCGGCCGGGTTGCCCGTACAAGGTGGTCTGGGCGGAGGTGAGCGTCAGGCGTTCGGGTTGAGGCCGTTGGACTGGCCCGTGCAGGCGGAACCCGATGCCGTTCGACGGCACGCCGTCGGCCAACCGTCGCCCATGGCCGCCCCGACGGAAAGGTCGCCGTGTCGCAGATGGCACGAGCGCGGTGAGACGGCGCCAGGCCGCGGCCGGGTCGGCGTACGGTGGTCCTCTTGATCGTTCGTCACGCTCGAATGTGTGTATGGGGGGAGCTGTCGGTGCGGGAGGCCACAGGTGCGGGATCGCCGGGACGGAACCGGGACTTCGGGATCTTCTGGGCCGCGCAGACGCTCTCGGTCCTCGGTGACTCCTTCGCCCTGATCGCGCTGCCGCTGCTGGTGCTGGAGGCGACCGGGTCCGTCGCTCGCATGGGGTTGTTGACGGCGGTCGGAGGTGCGGCGTCGGTGTTGGCCGGGGTGTTCGCCGGTGTGGTGGTGGACCGGTTGGACCGCAGGAAGCTGCTGATCGCCTGCGACCTGGTGCGGATGGTGCTGTACGGGCTGGTTCCCCTGGTGTGGCTCGCCGGACCGCGGATCTGGCTGCTGTACGCGGTGCTGCCGCTGTGCGAGGCCGTCGGAATGGTGTTCGCGGTCGCGTACGTCACCGTGGTGCGGGGCCTGGTCGACGGCGAGCGGATCACCGCCGCGAACGGCCGGCTGAACGCGACGGCCGCCGCGGCGGGGGTGGTCGGTCCGCTCGGCGCGGGTGTCGTGGCCGCATGGACGGGGCCGGCCGGAGCCGTCGCGGTGGACGCGGCGAGCTTCGGCGTGTCGGCGGTCTGCCTGACCCTTGTACGGCTCCGGCAGTCCCCGCCGCCCGACCCGGCGACGACCCGGCGGGGACTGTGGAAGGACCTGCTGGCGGGTGCGTCCTTCCTGCGGCGCCACCCCGTGCTGCGCGCCCTGACCGTGCTCCTGTCCCTGTTCAGCTTTCTGGAGCTGGGCCTCAACGACGTGCTCATCTACCACCTCAAGCACGACCTCGGGCAGGGCGACGGCACCGTCGGCACGGTCCTGGCGGTCGGGGCTCTCGGAACCATCGCCGGGGCCCTGCTGGTGGCGCGGGTACGGCAGGGGTTCGGTTTCGGGCCCACCTGGATCGGGGCCGTGACCGTCTGCGGCTGCGCGCTCGCCGGCATCGGCTGGGCCCGTCACGTACCGGCCGTCGCCTTCCTCATGGCGGCGTTCCTCGGATGCGTCAGCATCGCCGGGACCTGCTCCATGTCCCTGCGCCAGCAGGTCACCCCCGAGCACCTGCTGGGCCGGGTCACCTCCGCGTTCTGGACGCTCCACTACGCGGCGGCCCCGGTCGGCGCGGCCGTGCTCACCTGGGGGGCCCAGCACCACGGCACGGCGGCGGTGGGGGCGGTGGCCGGGGCCTGCTGCGTGGGCATCGCGGCCCTGGCCCTGCTCACACCCGTACGGACCCGCCACCCGGAGACGGCCGCCGAGGCCGCCTGAGCGGCCCCGGCGTCGTCAGAGCCCGTGACACCCCCAGGCTCTCACCCGTTCATCCCCGTGTAGTGCCCGAGGCTCCAGCGCCACAGCACAGTGGACGGCGTTGAAGGCGAGGACGCCCGCGACCCCGCCCGTGAAGTGCAGGCTCAGGCCGAGACCGGCGCCCGACGGCGACAGGCCGTACTCGGCGCGCAGGCCGGGGACCGCCGGCCCGTAGAGCGCCTGGAGCATGCCGATGAGGACGAAACCGGCGCAGGACGCGGCCGCGGCCGGACGACTGAACAGCCGCCCGGCCGCGGAGGTCCTCAGGACCGTGCCCGTCAACTGACCTCCGACCACACGAAGGAGAACTCCGCGGGCTCGGCCCGCAGGAAGTACTGCGGCAGCGGGCCCGGACCGCACGACTGCGAACCGATGCCCTGCTGGCCGTGGTCGAGGTTGACCCACACCGTGTCGCCGGGCGTGAGGTCGGTGCGGTGCCGGGCGGCGTCCAGCTGCTCCGTCGTCCAGCGCCGGGCGCTGAAGAAGAACTCCGGGTCGCCCTCGACGCGCAGCCCGCCGATCTCCGCCCAGCGGACGTCGGCGCGGGCGCCGTTCTCCTGCGGGCGCACGTACGGCGTCTGCAGCCCGTCGACCGTGGACTCCCAACGGCCCAGCTGGGAGGCCGACCTGGTGTCCGGGTAGGCCTCGCCGGGGCCGCCCCCGAACCAGGTGACCCGGTCCACCGCGCCGGACAGCCCGAACCGGATGCCGAGCCGGGGCAACGGCACCGTCCAGTCGCCCTCGGGTGTGACGGACACGGTCAGCCGCAGCCTCTCCCCGTCCGACGACCAGCGGTACACGGTGGCGAGGCCCACCTCCCAGGCGGCGGGCGCCACCCGGGTCCGTACCGTCAGCGCCCCGTCGCCGAGCTCCACCGCGTCCAGACGGTGCCGCATGCGGTGCAGGCCCAGCTTGCGCCACATCAGGCCGTAGCGGAGGCCGGTCTGCCACTCGGCGCCGTCGTCGTTGTCGGTGGTGGCCCGCCAGACGTCCAGGCGCAGGCCGGTCACGTCCACACCGCCGACGGCTGTCAGCGCGCCCGTGCGAGCGTCGAAGGTGCCGGGTCCGAGGGTGATCCGGCCGTCGGTGAGCACGGGAGCCGCGCCCGCGGCGGCCGGGACCGGCACACGCCCGGTGACCGGGAACTGGCCCCATGCCACCTGGTGGCCCTTCGCCCCCCACGCGGTGTCCGACGCCAGCACCGCCCGCACCGTCCACTGCGCCTCACCGCGGCGCACCTCGGGCGGCGCGGGCAGCTTGACCTCCGCCGACTCTCCGGCCGCGAGCACCGGCACCGACAGCGAACCCGACTCCACGGTCTCGCCGTCGACCTGGAACGACCACTCGAAGGCGAGCGTTGAGAGGTCCGCGAAGTCGTGGACGTTGCGGATCCGCACCGTACGGCCGTCGCCCTCGATGCGGACCGGCTCGATCACCTTCTTGAACTCCACCAGGCCCGGCGACGGCTCGCGGTCCGGGAACAGCAGGCCGTCGCAGACGAAGTTCCCGTCGTGCAGTTCCTCCCCGAAGTCGCCGCCGTAGGCGTAGCCCAGCTCCGGGTGCTTGATGCCGTGGTCGATCCACTCCCAGATGAAGCCACCCTGGAGCCGGTCGTAGGACTCGAACAGCCGCTGGTAGTCGGCGATGCCACCGGGGCCGTTGCCCATGGCGTGCCCGTACTCGCAGAGGATGAAGGGAAGGTCGCGCCGCTTGTGGGTGCCGCCGTCCAGTGCGCGGCCGATCTGCTCCACCTCGGCGTGGTCGGCATACATCCGCGAGTACACGTCCGTGTCACGGCAGTTGATGTCGCCCTCGTAGTGCACCAGCCGCGAGGAGTCACGCCCGTGGATCCACTCGGCCATCGCGGTCAGCCCGCGCCCGGTGCCGGCCTCGTTGCCGAGGGACCAGATCACGACCGACGGGTGGTTCTTGTCCCGCTCGACCATACGGGCGGCACGGTCGAGCAGCGCCGGGGTCCAGCGGTCGTCGTCGACCGGGTTGTCCCGCCACGCCTGCTCGACGAAGCCGTGGGTCTCCAGGTCGCACTCGTCGACGACCCACAGGCCGTACTCGTCGCACAGGTCCAGGAAGGCCGGGTGCGGCGGGTAGTGCGAGGTGCGCACCGCGTTGATGTTGTGCCGCTTCATCAGCAGCACGTCCTCGCGCATCGTCTCCAGGTCCAGCGCGCGGCCCTTCTCCGGGTGCCACTCGTGCCGGTTGACGCCCTTGAAGAGGACCGGCCTGCCGTTGACCTTGATCAGGCCGTCCTCGAGGACGACCGTCCGGAACCCGATCCTGAGCGGCACGTGCTCGCCCTCGGTGGCCAGCACGCCGTCGTACAGCGTCGGCGTCTCCGCGGTCCACGGCTCGACGGGCACGGTCACGGACTCGCCGGTGGCGACATCGATGTCGAGCGCGGGCACGGTCACCCGGCCGTCCACGTCCGAGTCGACCCGCAGCGTGCCCTCGCCGGTCGTGTGGTCGTAGGAGGCGTGCACGAAGAAGTCCAGGACGCCGCCCGCCGGACGGTGCAGCAGCGTGACGTCGCGGAAGATGCCCGGCAGCCACCACTGGTCCTGGTCCTCCAGGTAGGAGCCCGCCGACCACTGGTGGACCCGGACGGCGAGCACGTTGCCGGCGGGCTTGAGCAGATGCCCGACGGCGAACTCGTGCGGCAGCCGGGAGCCCTTGAACTCGCCGATGTCCGTGCCGTTCAGCCACACCCGGGCGCAGGACTCGACACCGTCGAAGCGGAGCACCGCCCCGCCGTCCGACGGCCAGTCGGACGGCAGGTCGAAGACGCGCAGATGGTCACCGGTCGGGTTCTCGGTCGGCACGCGCGGCGGGTCGACCGGGAAGGGGTAGAGGTGGTTGGTGTAGATCGGGGAGCCGTGCCCCTGGAGGACCCAGTGGCCGGGGACCGAGACCTCGGCCCAGTCCCCCGCGTCGTATCCGGGCTCGGCGAACGCCTCGTCCTCGGCGTCCGCCGTGGCCGACAGCCGGAAGCGCCAGCTGCCGTTGAGAGAGAGGGACGCGGCGTCCGAGGACGCGTACCGGGCGCGCGGCGGCAGGGCCCCGCTGCCCGGGGAGACGTCCTCGACGTAGTCGACGGGGGAATGGGTGCGGAAAGACATCGGTCTCCAGGTCGTGAGAAGAAGGTGTCAGCCCTTGATGCCGGTCTGTGCGATGCCCTGCACCAGCCAGCGCTGCAGGAACAGGAACACGAACACCAGCGGCAGGATGGAAATGGCCGTGGCCATGAAAATCAGATGGAAGTTGACGGTCTGGTTGGTCATGAACGACGAGAGCGCGACCTGCACGGTCCAGGCGCTCGGGTCCTGACCGATGACCAGCGGCCACAGGAAGGCGTTCCAGCCGCTGATGAAGGTGATGGTGGCGATCGCCGTGAAGAAGTTCAGCGAGTTGGGTACGACGATCCGCCAGTACGCGCCCCAGTAACCGAGTCCGTCCACGCGTGCCGCCTCCTCCAGTTCCTTCGGGAATCCGAGGAAGTACTGCCGGAAGAGGAAGCAGGTGAAACCGCTGAACAGGCCCGGGATGATCATGCCGCGGTAGGTGTCCACCCAGCCGAGGGAGGAGACCAGCACGAAGCTGGGCACGAAGGTGACGGCCGTGGGGACCATCAGGGTCGCCAGAACGGCGTAGAAGACCTTGTTCGCGTGCTTGTAGGGAATGCGGGCGAGGCCGTATCCCGCCATGGAGCAGAACAGGAGGGTGCCGATCGTGCTCAGCACGGCGATCACCGTGGAGTTCCACAAGGAGCGGCCGAACTCGACGGTGGGGTCGTTGAAGAGCTCGGAGACGTTGCCCCACTGGAAGGAGGGCAGCAGTTTCCAGTTCTCGCCCGTGATCTCCGGGTCGGTGGACAGGGAGTTGCGGACGATCAGATAGAAGGGGATCAGGAAGAGGACGGCGGCGACGCTGACGGCGATGTACAGACCGGTGTTGCCGAGGGCGCCTCCGCGCTTCTTGCGGTTCCTGCCGACCTGCGGTGTGGTGGTGGTCACCTCTCCTCCCCTCCTCCGAAGCCCATGATCTTGCCCTGAGCCAGCGTGACGACACAGATCAGCAGCGACAGGATGACCGCGCCCGCACTGCCGGCGCCGTAGTCCTGGCTCGTGCCGAGAGCCGCTTTGTAGAGCACCATGAGTGGTGTCTGGGCCCAGGTCGCCTTCTGCCCGATGAGGTTGAAGAACTCGTCGAACGCCTGGTAGGCGGCGATGAGCAGCAGCAGGATCACCGCGGTCGAGGTGGCCCGCAGCTGCGGCAGTGTGATGTGGCGGAAGGTCTGCCAGCCCCGCTGGGCGCCGTCGATGGCGGCGGCCTCGTACAGTTCCGGCGGGATGTTCTGCAGCGCCGCCAGGAAGAGGATCATGTAGAAGCCGGCCTGGATCCAGAGTCGCAGGGTCACGATGACCAGCCAGTACCAGGGCGGGGTCGGGTTGGACAGCCAGGCGACGTTGTCTTCGCCGAACCAGTTCAGGACGGTGTTGGCCAGTCCGAAGCGGACGCCGCTGAAGATGGACATCTTCCAGATCAGGGCGGCGGCGACGTAGGACACGGCGGTCGGCAGGAAGAACACCGACCGGAAGAACGCCCGCATGAACCGCAACCGGTTCACCAGCAGCGCCAGACCCAGCGACAGCGCCCAGGTGGTCGGCACGATGAACGCGGCGAACACCGTGAACGTCACGAGCGAGCCGGGAAAGTCGCTGTTGGTCAGGATCTGCTTGTAGTTGTCGAAGCCGATGAAATGGCTCGGCGTGACGGTGTAGCGGGCGTCGAAGAAGCTGAGCCAGACGGACCAGATGATCGGCACGAAGACGAAGATCGCCAGGCCGATGAGGAACGGCCCGGTGAAGAGCCAGAAGTTGAGGGTCGGATTGCCCCGCAGGCCCCGCCGCGGCCGGCCCGGGGAGGCTTTGGCCGGGGCGGGCTGGGCGACCCCGCGTGCGGTGGTGGTCGACATGGTCGTGGTCTTCCCGGCGGCCTATCCGAAGAGCTTCTTGAGCTCGACGTCGACCTTCTTGTCGCAGACGTCGAGCGCGGCCTCGGGGTTGCCGTTCTTGCGGACACAAGACGCGAGCACCTCGCTGAAGGCGTTCTGCATGGTCTGGTCGAAGGCGATGTTGTCGAAGCGGCCGTAGTCGGTGAAGAGCTTGACGCCCTCAGCAGGCAGACCGGACTTGAGCTTGGTGGCCTGGTTGGCTATCGAGGTGCGCGGCGGGATGTGGAAACCGTACGAGGTGGCCCAGTCCTCCTGGTACTGCTTCTGGTCGATCCACAGCCACTTCACGTACTCCTTGGCCGCGTCCACGTTCTTGCCCTTGGCGTTGACGAACATCGACCAGCCGCCGTTGTAGACCGACTGCCTGCCGGCGCCGCCGATCTTCGGGAACGGGAAGATGCCCAGGTCGTCGCCGAGAGCCTGCTGCATGGCCGGCATGGACCACATGCCGCCCCACTGGATGGCGCACAGGCCCTGGTTGAGCGAGGACGGGTCCCAGAAGTCGGTCGGGGCGTCCAGCAGCACGTTGCCGCTCGTGAACAGGGTCCGCAGCTTCTTCAGACCCTCGACGACGCCGTCCGTGTGGTAGGCGATCTGGTTCTTGGCGTCGAGCGTGTCGGCGCCGGCCGACCAGATGAGGGTGTTCTGGATCGCGGTGAAGTCGTTGCCGAGGAAGAGGCCCTTCACCTTGCGCGTGGTGAGCTTGGCGGCGGCCTCGATCAGTTCGTCGAGGGTGGTGGGGACGTCGACCTTGGCCTTCTCCAGCATCGACTTGCGGTAGTAGAAGAACTGCGGGTCGTCGATCATCCGGATCCCGTAGATCTTCCCGTCGACCGTGTGGGACTTGATGTCGTTCGGGTTGAAGTCGTCCTTGACCGGGTCGATGATGTCGCTCAGGTCCGCCACCTGGCCGCTCTTGACGAGCTGCAACTGCGGGTGGAACTCGAAGACATCGGGCGCCTTGCTGCTGAGCAGGGCCGCGAAGAGCGCCGACTCGAAGTTGTTGCCGGTGATCCAGCTCGTGCTGACGTCGGCCTTCTTGTACGCGGCGGCGTACCGCTTGATGGCCTGCTCCGTCCCCGCCTCGCCGTACGCGTGGAAGTACTGGACCAGCTGCTTGCCCGAACCGGACCCGCCGGACCCGCCCCGGCCGTTGTTGCTGCCACACGCGGCAAGGGTGCCGGCGGCGGCCATGCCCGCGGCGGCCCGGAGGATTGATCGGCGGTCCCAGTTGCTGCTGCTCGTTGCCGACATGCTGACGTCCTTGTCTCGAAGCGCGGCTGCGGCTCTTGCGGCTCAGCGCGAGGTGGTCGAAGGAGGTGCGGTGCGGGGACGTTAGATCTTCGGCTAAGGCTTCGGCAAGGGGTTGAACGAAGTCTGCGCGAAACGTTGCGTCCGGTTCGGAATCACGAACAGGGGGAGGGGTCCGGGGGTGAGGGCCGCCGGGTCAGGGTTGCCGGCGGCCTCGGTTCAGGGGGGCGTCACTGCCTGGACCAGGCCTCGTTGGGGCCGCCGTTGCAGCTGTGCAGGATCACCTTGCCGCCGACGGCTTGGCGCTTCTGGGTCTCTGGCTGACCGACTGGAGCGCGCCTTCGAGGGCGAAGGTCGCGGCTCCGAGGCACACCGGGTCGGTGGGAATGGGGGACAGGACGATCTCCGTGGCCGTGAACGGCCGCTTCAGCGCGTGCCGGGCGACGGCCTCGCGCACCTCGTTCAGCAGCGGCTCGCCGAGCGTGGCCGCGACCCAGCTGCTGAGCACGACGACCTCCGGGTTCAGCAGGTTGACCAGGTCGGCGATCCCCGCGCCGAGGTAGCGGGCGGTGTCCCGCAAGACCTTCAGCGCGACCGGGTCCTGCGCGGCGACCCCGCGCGCGAGCGCGTCGATCGTGGCGGTCTGGTCCTCGGGGTGCAGCAGGGGGCTCTGCGGGCTCAGCTCCCGGAGGTTGAGCATGATGCCGGGCGCGCCGACGTACGTCTCCACACAGCCGTGGTTGCCGCAGTGGCACAGCCGCCCGTCCAGCACCAGCGTGGTGTGGCCCCACTCGCCGGCGCTGTTGCTGACGCCGCGGTGCAGGCCGCCGCCCAGCGCCAGGCCGGCGCCCACGCCCGTGCCCAGATTGACGACCACGGCGTCCCCGCGTCCGCGCGCCGCGCCGAACCACAGCTCGGCGACCGCGCAGGCGCGCAGCGGGTTGTCCAGGTAGAGGGGGTAGGCGATGTGCTCGGAGAGCAGGTCGAGCAGCGGCACGTCGTGCCAGTCCCAGTTCGGGGCGTACTCCGACACGCCCCGGTCGCGGTCGACCTGGCCCGGGACGCTCACGCCGACGCCGAGGACACGGGCGCCCTCCACCCCGGCCTGGGTGACGACCGAGCCGACGGCCGCGGCGACATGGGCGACGACCTGCTCGGGGCGGTTCTCGCCGGGGCGCATGTCCTCGTCGGCGCGGGCGAGCATGTTCAGTGCCAGGTCGAACAGCTCGACCCGGACGTACGTCTCCGCGATGTCGACGCCGATCAACGCCCCCCCCGACGCGTTGACCGCCACCAGTCCGCGCGGCCGGCCGCCCGCCGAGTCCTCGAAGCCGACCTCGGTCAGCATGCCGAGGTCCAGCAGCTCACCGACGAGGGTGGCGACCGTGGCCAGGCTGAGCCCGGTCGCCGCCGCCAGCTCCTGACGGGACGTGGGGGAGCGGGCGATGATCTGGCGCAGCACCTCGTACCGGTTCGCTGTGCGAATATCGCGTGAGGTGCGCTTGACCGGCACGTCCCCCATCCTCCCCAGGTCATGGCGAGGCCTCGTGCCTCGGCGCGGCAGGAGCCTATGCCGGAGCCGGGCTTTCTACAAGGGGTTAGGAAAGGGGGTTTATGAAGTCGCTCGCCCCTGGCTCAGAAGCCGAGAACCTCGCGCACGAACGCGTTCCGGAACTTGCCCGCGGGATCCAGCTCCGCCGCCAGCGCCGTGAAGTCGTCCAGCCGCGGGTAGCGCTCGCGGAGCACCTGCGGAGGCACGGTGAAGATCTTGCCCCAGTGCGGCCGCGCCTCCAAGCCGTCCAGCGCCTCCTCGACGCGCCGCACCACGGGCAGCACGGCCGCCGTGTCCTCGATCCAGGTGAAGTGCAGCGCCACGGTGTCCCGCCCGTACGCCGGGCTCAGCCACTGCGCGTCGGCGGCCACCGTCCGCACCTCGCAGGTCTGCAGCACGGGCGCGACCGCCGCCCGGATCGCGTCGAGGGCGTGCAGCGCGGCCGGCGCGTACGGACGCGGCAGCAGATACTCGGACTGCAGCTCGGCGCCGCTGCTCGGGGTGAAGTCCGCCCGGAAGTGCGGCAGCCGTTCGTGCCAGGGCCCAGGGACGCCGAACTGCTCGGTGCAGTTGACCGCGGGCATGCCCGGCACCGGGTGCATCGCCTCGGTGGCGGGGGCGGCCCAGGGGAAGTCGGGCAGCGGCTGGTCCGTGCGGCGCTTGAGCCACACCTGCCTGAAGCCCGGGGCGCGCCAGTCGGTGAACAGGCTCACGCTGTACGCGGTCGCCGCCACGGTCTCGTAGTCGAGGCCCTCCAGGGCCAGTTCCGTGAAGACGTGCTGTTCGACCTCGTACGACGGCTCCAGGTCGAGGGTGAGGGCCGTGACCACGCCGAGCGCGCCGAGGGAGGTCACGGCACCGTCGAAGCGGGGCTCGCCCCGGGAGATCCGCAGCGTCGACCCGTCCGCGGTGACCAGCTCCACCTCGCGCACGGCCGAGGCGAGCGAGCCGTTGGCGACGCCCGAGCCGTGGGTGCCGGTCGCCACCGAGCCCGCCACCGAGATGTGCGGCAGGGAGGCCATGTTGTGCAGCGCGAGCCCGTGCTCGTGGACCACCCGGGCGAGCTCGGCGTACCGGACGCCACCGCCGACGCGTACCGTGCGGGCGGCCGTGTCCACGTCGACCTCGTCCGGCAGGGCGGCGAGGGAGAGCAGGACCCCGTCGGCGCCCGGTTCGGCGATCTCGTTGAAGGAGTGTCCGCTGCCGAGCACCCGCACGGCCGCGCTGTCGGCGACGAGCGAGCGCAGCGCCTGAAGTGAGTGCGGGCGGTGCAGTTCCTTGGCGGCGTAGGTGATGTTGCCGGCCCAGTTGGTCACGGTCTCGGTCATGCCGTCGTCCCTCCCCGGGGAATCCAGTGGCTACCGGAATCCCAGCCGAAGGGCACCGGGTGATCAAGCCCCGTTCGCATGCTGAATCCCACCCGGGAACCGGTCGAAAAGCGGCAGAAGTGGGCAACGTGCGCGTCGGGCGGGGACCCGGCACGTTCGGCCGTCCGGCGAAGGCATACCGTGAGGAGTCGAGCAACACACGCCGGGAGCGAGGAGAACGGGATGGGTGACAGTCGCACCGCGCTGGTCGAGGACCTGATGGAGCGATTCCCGCACGTGCCGCGGGAGGCCGTCTTCAAGGAGGACCTGCTGCGGGGTGGAGTCGCCTTCGACCAGTCGGCGCTCAGCGACAACGAGGACGGCGACGTCAAGCCGAAGTCGTACTTCATCTTCTCCTTCGACCACGGCACCCTGCCGGAGCTGGGCGAGGCCGCGCTGCGCCGGCCGCCCGAGGAGATCATCCTCACCGGCGGACCCTACGACCTGCGGCGGACCGTCGTCTCCGTACGGGTCAACCCCGCCTCGCCGTACCGGGTCGCCGCCGACGACGAGGGCCTGCTCGGGCTGTACCTCGACGGCAGGCGGATCGCGGACGTCGGCGTGCCGCCCATGCCGGAGTACTACCGGCACACCCTCTCCAACGGGAAGTCCGTGATGGAGGTGGCCCCCACCATCCAGTGGGGCTACCTGATCTATCTGACCGTCTTCCGGGTCTGCCAGTACTTCGGTGCCAAGGAGGAGTGCCAGTACTGCGACATCAACCACAACTGGCGCCAGCACAAGGCGGCCGGACGCCCGTACACGGGTGTGAAGGACGTCGAGGAGGTGCTGGAGGCGCTCGAGATCATCGACCGCTACGACACCCAGAAGGCGTCCACGGCCTACACCCTCACCGGCGGCGCGATCACCTCCAAGGTGGCCGGCCGTGACGAGGCCGACTTCTACGGGCACTACGCCAAGGCCATCGAGGAGCGCTTCCCGGGCCGCTGGATCGGCAAGGTCGTAGCGCAGGCGCTGCCGAAGGACGACGTGCAGCGCTTCAAGGACTACGGCGTCCAGATCTACCACCCCAACTTCGAGGTGTGGGACCGCCGCCTGTTCGAGCTGTACTGCCCCGGCAAGGAGCGGTACGTCGGCCGGGACGAGTGGCACCGGCGCATCCTCGACTCCGCCGAGGTCTTCGGCGCGCGCAACGTGATCCCCAACTTCGTCGCGGGCGTGGAGATGGCCGAGCCCTTCGGCTTCACCACGGTCGACGAGGCCATCGCCTCCACCACCGAGGGCCTGCGCTTCTTCATGTCGCACGGCATCACGCCCCGCTTCACCACCTGGTGCCCGGAGCCCACGACCCCGCTCGGCAAGGCCAACCCGCAGGGCGCGCCCCTGGAGTACCACATCCGGCTCCTTGAGGCCTACCGCGCCACCATGGACGACTTCGGCCTCTCCTCGCCCCCCGGCTACGGCCCGCCCGGCCCGGGTCGCGCGGTGTTCTCCGTCAGTTCGTTCATGGACAGTCTCCCGGCCAACGACGTCGTGGGCGAAGGGGCCGAAGCGCCGACGCATGCGTAACGATGCGATCACGCGCCCCGCGCGCTGAGTCGCAGCGGGGCCGTGGTCCGTACGACTCCACAGCGCGCAACCACCGGCAACGGCATTTGAATACGCCGCTTGTCAGTTGTGTGGGAGCCGTGAAAGGCTCTGGGCCTGTCGTTGAGACGACCCTCAACTCCCGTGTCTCTCGGGTGAGTTGGCCGTGAGTTGACGTGAGTTGACTTTGCTCGTGGAAGCAGTTGACGCAGGAGCCCCCCATGCCCGACCTGCCGACCCCCCAGGACGCCGCCGAGGCCGCGCTGTTCTCGGAGTGCTGGGACGCGGTCCTGTCGTACGCCGACCTGTGCACGTCCGGTTCGGCCGTCGGCAGGCAGCTGGCCACCGAGGCGTTCTCCCACGGCATCCAGGAGGTCCGCGCGGGCGAGGCCCAGGGGAAGGCCACCGGGCGCCGCGTGCCACGCCTGCCCCGGATCCCCCTGCTGCTGACCGCGGTGCGCACCACCGCCGCGGCCTGGGAGACGGAGGGCAGGGGACACCTCCTGGATCCCGACCTGCGGCTGTGGCTCAACTCCGACAACGCCGCCCGCTACACCGGTCCGCCCCTCCAGCGCCCGCTCGCCCTGCGCGGTCTGAAGGACATGCAGGAGCCGGACGCGGCCCTGCTGTGGCTCGCGGAGGTCGAGGCGATGCCGCTGCCCGACGTGGCCCGCCGGCTCGGCCTGGACCCGGCGGCCGCGGCCGGGGAACTCGCCCAGGTACGCGCGCTGTTCCGGGACCGTTGCCAGCGCAACCACCTCGACACCCCCATGGACCCCGACTGCCGCAGCTACGCCCGGCTGCTGGACGCGGTCACCCGCTCCTCGGGCGCGGAGACCCCCGAGGACCTCTCCCGGCACCTCGCGACCTGCGTGGCGTGCGCGGAGGCGGCGGCCTGCCTCAGGCTGCACGGCGGCGGCACTCCCGCCGCACTCGCGAGCGGGGTGATCGGCTGGGGCGGGCTCGCCTATCTGGAGCGGCGCCGCCGGGCGGCGGAGGCCGGTCTGAGCGGCGGGCGCACGGACGCGGGCACGGACCGGGGCATCACCGTGGGCGCCCAGGCGCGGCCCCGGATCGGCCGCACCGGGATCCTCGCCGCCGCCGTGGTCGTGTCCGCGCTCGCGCTCACCGTCTCGCTGCTTCAGCTGGGCAGCTCGGGCGGGGACGACACCACCGCGGGCAGCGTCGTGACCGGCCAGTCGGTCACGGCGCCGGGGCTGTCCTCGTCGCCCGGTGGCCCGCCCTCCGGCAACGGCACGGCCGACGCCTCCGCCACCTCCCGTCCGGCCGGCTCCCACAGCGCGACGAGGAGCGGGGACTCCGACACCGAACCGCAGGGCACGTCGACGAGCCCGGTCGACGACCCGTCCACCGCCTCCGCCCCCGACAAGTCCACCCCGCCCACGTGCCGGGTGAAGTACGAGGTGGTCAACCAGTGGCCGGACGGCTTCCAGGCCACCGTCACGGTGACCTCGACCAGGGCGCTCGCCGACTGGCGCATCGACTGGACGTTCCAGGACGGCCAGCACATCACCCAGATGTGGGACGGCACCTACACCCAGGACGGCCCCGAGGTCACCGCGAAGGCCGCCGACTACAACAAGCAGGTCGCCGCGAACGGCACGTTCGCGATCGGCTTCCTCTCCTCCTGGCACGGCGGCAACGCGCAGCCGCGCGCCTTCACGGTGAACGGGGCGCGCTGCACTACGGTCAGCTGAGCCCGCCGGAAAAAAAACGTGTTGACCGGCCGCTGAGGCGGCGGGCTAAGGTGGCAGCAACGACGAGCGGAGAAGGAGGTGTTGACCGATGACTGTCCTTGCGATGGGCGCTGCCCGCATTCAGGAGTTCATCAAGTCCACCTCCGTGGCCGCCGGCTGACACCTCGCCGCTCGCACCCGAGCGCGCCTGCCGGGGCCGCCCTTGTGAAGGGTCTCCCTTGACTGCCCTCCCTGCTTCCTCTGCTTCTTCCGCTTTCTCCGCGCTCGTCCCCTACGGCTGGGACGACGCATGGGCGGACGCGTTCGCCCCGTACCACGCCGAAGGGCTGATCGCCGGGCGCGTCGTCCGCGTCGACCGCGGCCAGTGCGACGTGGTCACCGCCGGCGGGCCGCTGCGCGCCGACACCGCCTTCGTCACCCCGCACGATCCCCTCCGGGTCGTGTGCACGGGCGACTGGGTCGCCGTCGAACCCCAGGGCAACCCCCGCTACGTACGGACGTATCTGCCGCGCCGTACCGCCTTCGTGCGCTCCACCTCCTCCAAACGGTCCGAGGGGCAGGTCCTCGCCGCCAACGTCGACCACGCGGTCGTCGCCGTCTCGCTCGCCGCGGAGCTGGACCTCGGCCGCATCGAACGCTTCCTCGCCCTGGCCTGGGAATCCGGGGCGCAGCCGGTCGTGGTGCTCACCAAGGCCGACGTGGTGCCGGACGCGACGACGCTCTCGTACCTCGTCCAGGACGTGGAGACCACCGCGCCCGGCGTGCCGGTGCTGCCCGTCAGCGCGCGGCAGGGCGAAGGGCTCGACGTGCTGGCCGCGGTCCTGTCCGGCGGCACGTCCGTGCTGCTCGGGCAGTCCGGCGCCGGCAAGTCCACCCTGGCCAACGCACTCCTCGGCGAGGACGTCATGCACGTCCAGGCCACGCGGGAGGTGGACGAGAAGGGCCGCCACACGACGACCACGCGCAACCTGCTCGCGCTGCCGGGCGGGGGAGTGCTGATCGACACGCCGGGGCTGCGCGGAGTCGGTCTCTGGGACGCCGAGAGCGGGGTCGGGCAGGTCTTCTCCGAGATCGAGGAACTGGCCGGGCGGTGCCGCTTCCACGACTGCGCGCACGCGGCGGAGCCCGGCTGCGCGGTGCTGGCGGCGGTGGAGGCGGGAGAACTGCCGGAGCGGCGCCTGGAGAGCTACCGGAAGCTGCTGCGGGAGAACCAGTGGATCGTGGCCAAGACGGACGCGCGCGTACGGGCGGAGCTGCGGCGGGACTGGAAGAGGAAGGGAGCACAGGGCAGGGCTGCGATGGAGGCCAAGCGGGGGCGCTGGTCGTCCTAGCCGCGGCAACCACCCCTCTCCCCGGGCCTTGACGGCCTGGGGAGAGGGGCGACGCCCCCGCATGTGACCGGCCCTCAGGCCGGCAGGCCCCAGCGGGGAGCCGTTCCGTTCGGCGTGACGGGCGCGACCGTCAGGTCCGGGCGGTCGCCCTTCGCGGTGACCAGCGCCGACTCACCCTTGCACAGCGGGATACGGATCGTGCCGTCGTCCACCGTCTCGTACCGCAGCGGGCGCCCCCGGCCGTCCCGCACCTCGATCGCGCCCGGCAGGCCGTGCCGTACGACGCAGGGCGCGCCCGCCTCGCTGACCAGCCGCACCCAGCGCGTCATTCCGCCCCGGCGCACCGCGGACAGCAGGAAGGCGCCCTGCGTGCGGAAGCCGTGCACGGTGACATCCGCCCAGGCGGCCGGCAGCGCGGGGAAGACACGGACGATCCCGCCCCAGGACTGGCACACCATGTCGTGCAGGGACTGGGCCGCCGACAGGGGCGTCTCGATGACCGGGCCCGACTCCTTGTACATGGTGTTGGCCTGGATGAAACGGGCCATGAGCTCGCCGAGGTACTTCAGCGCGTCCTCGCCCTTGCCGAGCAGTGCGGACATCGAGGCGGCCCCCGTGAAGGTGTAGCCCTGGAGGGCGCCCTCGAAGCCGACCCAGTGCGCCAGCGACTTCTCGATGAGGGCGCGTTCCTCGGGCGTGCGGCCGGTCAGCTCGTACAGCGGGTAGACCGCCAGCAGGTGCGAGTAGTGGCGGTGCGACTTCGCGAACGGGATGTCCGCACCGATCATGAAACCGTTCTCGTCGGTGGGATACGACACCCGCCGGGCCAGCACCTCCTGCCAGCACGGCGCCAGTTCGTCGTCGATGCCGAGGACTTCGGCCGACTCCAGCAGCGTGCGGCAGCCCCAGGTGAGCAGCATGAGGTCGTAGTTGCAGTCGCGGCTGTTGCCGCCGTACTCCGGTGAGAAGGTGGTCGGCAGGTGCAGCCTGCCGTCCGGGCCCGGCTGAAGGAAGTGCAGGTAGTAGTTGATCGCCTTGCGCAGCAGGGGATACAGGACGTCCCGCAGGACGGACTCGTCCATGGTGTGGCGGTAGCTCAGCCAGACGTTGTGCAGGGCCCAGGTGAGGTTGCCGACCTCGGGCGTCGGCGGGTCCTGGCCGGGGATGCCGACACCGTAGCCGGTGAGGGTGCCCGCCGCGCCGTTCACCAGGTGCGGGTCCGTGGTGCGCGGGATGCCGAGCGAGTCCGAGCGGTAGGGGGCCGCCACCTCCTTGGCCAGGTTGTCGCGGAACTCGCCGAGCGCCCGTGTCACGGCGTCGAGTTCCAGGTGGTTGGAGCCGTGGATGAGCCAGTACTCGAGCTGGACGTTGAGGTTCCACCAGGTGTTGGGCCAGGGCGTGGGCTCCAGCCAGGGGCCGCTCGTCGCCATCACGGGCGCGTCGCGCCGGGCCGCCGAGGCGACCTTGTAGAGCTGGATCCAGTAGAAGCGCTGGATGCGCGCGTCGGGCAGGGACAGGAAACTCTTGCGGTAGTAGGCGTGCCACCACGCGCGATGGGTCACCGCGAGGGCGTCGTACGGCAGCAGGGACCCGTCGCGGACCGCCCGCAGCGCCGCGCCCAGAGCCGTGGTCCGCGGGTAGGAGTGCGCGACGTGCGCGTACAGCGTGCGCGGCCCGCCCCGTTCCGTCTCCCGCCAGGCCGTCACATGCTGACCGTCCGACAGCAGCGGCTGTACGCAGACATGGACACCGTCGTGTTCGTCGACCTCCGGAGGCGGGTTGCCCTGGTAACCGTCCGGCAGGGGCTTGAAGGCGGCGCGCGGACTGATCGCGTCCGCCGGGTGGAAGACCCAGCGGAAGCCGCGTTCGCCCGCGCTGGGCGTGACCTCGACGGCGAGCAGCGAGCGTGAGGTGTGCACCAGGGCCCGCACGGTGAGCGTGCCCCGGTCGGTGGTGAGGGTGCCGGTCAGTTCGGCGTCGTGCAGCCCGAGCCGCCAGTCCACGGCGGTGATCGTGCCCACCGGCTCCAGCGTGAAGTATCCGATCGGCAGCCGCGCAAGGCCGAACAGCGAGCCGAACTCCGGGCGGTGGTCCTGCACCTCGGAGTGCTGGACGTTGAAGCGGACGGCCCGTGTCTCGCTGCCGGGCTCGGCGTAGACGCCCGAGCCGAGGAAGCCGTTGCCCAGGAAGGGGCCCTCGTACCAGGTCGCCGGCATCCGCTGCCAGACGAGGTCGGCGTCGTCCAGGACGGTGCGCCAGGGGTCGGCGGTGCCGCCCGTGCCGCCCGGGCGGTCGGCTGCCGTCGCCTGCGCGGGCAGGCCGCCGGCGAACAGCGCGCCGCCGAGGGCGGATCCGGTGGCCAGGACGGTACGTCTGGACGGACTGGGCACGGTTGCCTCCCGGCGGCTCGACAGTCATCGGATCTGTCCCGCCAGAAAACGTAGGGATGAGGTCTCAGGCGGTCAATAGGGCGGGAGAGATCCGATGTGTCGAGGTGGGGGCTGAGATAGCGAGTTGAGAAGGCGAGGCCGCCGGGCGGTTCCTCTGCGGGGGTGGGATCGTCCGGCGGCGCCCTTCGTTCCTGGCCGGTTCGTATCACCGTTCGAGGCGTCGTCCGACACGCCGAGCACAGGACGGTCGCCCGGCCGGAATTTCCTGATGCCCCGTTTTCAACCGCCCCCGGCGGTGGACAATCGGGGGCATGAGCCAGCAGGGGGACAGGTCGACCGGCCACCAGGACGACTGGTGGGGGCAGTTGTACGACGACTCCACCGGGGACACGGGACCGGCCCCCGCGTCCGACACCCTCGATGACCGCTTCGCCTCCGCCGCGGGGACGGTGGGGCAGGACGCGGGGTGGGGAAGCGGCCCCCGGGAGAAGGACGCCCCCCGCGCCGGAGCCCCGTCCCGCGCACCCCGGGAGCCCTCGTCCACCCTCCCGCCGGACCCGGTGACCTTCCCGTCCGCCCCGCAGCCACCGGCCGACCCCCCGCAGCCCGAGTCCGGCGGCACCGCACCGAAACCGCCGTCCCCTGACGCCCCGTCGGACACCCCGCCTCCGCCGCCCCTCCCGCGCACCCGGCCCACGGTGGACTACATCGGCTCCGGCCCGCCCACCTACGACCCGGAGCCCACCGCCCTCCCGCCGGCCGACCCCGACCATCTCGCCGACCTCGTCCCCGACACCGCGCTGGACGGGGCCCGGTTCGGGTCCTGCACCCTGCGGGCGGTCTCCGCGCGCGGGGACTCGGCCCGCTTCCGGGGTGAGCCGCGACGGGACTGCCTGCTCACCGCCCGCTTCGGTACGGGGGACCAGGCCCTCGTGCTCGTCGCCATGGCCACCGGCCGGCGCGGCACGCCCGGCGCCCACCGCGCCGCCGCCGAGGCGTGTCACTGGATCGGCCGTGCCGTCGGGCGCAGTCACCTCCGCCTCGGCGAGGACATCCGGTCGGCCCGGCGCGGCGAGCTGAAGTCCGGCCTGCAACGGCTCACCGACCGAAGCCTCGGCAAGCTCCGCGCCGGCGCCACCGCCCAGGGCGCCGACCCGGAGGAGTACACCGCCGACCTGCGCTGTCTGCTGCTGCCCGCCGACCCCGCCTGCCGCGTCCGCGTCTTCTTCGGTGTCGGCGCCGGCGGTCTGTTCCGGCTGCGGGACGGTGAGTGGCAGGACATCGAGCCGCACGCCGCCGACACCACCGGCGAGCCGGTGGTGGGGTTCGGCTCCCGGCCCTCCGAGACCCCCGAGGGCGACCGGCTCACCATGGACCTGGGCATCACCACACCCCCGAGCCCGTACGAACCGGCCCTCGAGCCGCCCCGTTCACCCTTTCTGTTCCGCGCCTCCGTCGCCCAGCCGGGGGACACGCTGCTGCTGTGCTCCAGCGGTCTCGCCGACCCGCTGCGCGACGAACCCGAACTGGCCGAACACCTGACGGCCCGCTGGTCCACGGGGGAGGTGCCGGGTCTGACGGCCTTCCTCGCCGACACGCTGGTGAGGGTGAAGGGCTACGCCGATGACCGTACGGCGGCCGCCGTCTGGGAGGCGTGATCGCCGTCCGTGTGGATACATGGATCCAGGGACAGCGAAGGGGTGCGTGGATTCATGGCCAAGCAGAACGTCGCCGACCAGTTCGTCGACATCCTCGTGCGGGCGGGGGTCAAGCGCCTGTACGGGGTGGTCGGCGACAGCCTCAACCCCATCGTGGACGCGGTGCGCCGCAACTCCGCGATCGACTGGGTGCACGTGCGGCACGAGGAGACCGCCGCCTTCGCGGCCGGCGCCGAAGCCCAGATATCCGGCGGGCTCACCGCCTGCGCCGGCTCCTGCGGGCCCGGCAACCTCCACCTCATCAACGGCCTGTACGACGCCCACCGCTCGATGGCCCCGGTGCTCGCGCTCGCCTCGCACATACCCTCCAGCGAGATCGGCCTCGGGTACTTCCAGGAGACCCATCCCGACCAGCTGTTCCGCGAGTGCTCCCACTACAGCGAGCTGATATCCAACCCCCGGCAGATGCCCCGCCTGCTGCAGACGGCCATCCAGCACGCGATCGGCCGCAGCGGCGTGAGCGTCGTCTCGCTCCCCGGAGACATCGCCGCGCAGCCCGCCCCCGACCGGTCCGCCGAGACCGCCCTCGTCACCTCCCGGCCCAGCGTCCGCCCGGGTGACGCCGAGATCGACCGGCTCGTGGAGATGATCGACGGGGCGGAGAAGGTCACCCTCTTCTGCGGCAGCGGCACCCGGGGCGCGCACGCCGAGGTGATGGAGTTCGCCGGGAAGATCAAGTCCCCGGTGGGGCACGCCCTTCGCGGCAAGGAGTGGATCCAGTACGACAACCCGTACGACGTCGGCATGAGCGGCCTGCTCGGTTACGGCGCCGCCTACGAGGCCACCCACGAGTGCGACCTGCTGATCCTGCTGGGCACCGACTTCCCGTACAACGCCTTCCTGCCGAAGGACGTGAAGATAGCCCAGATCGACGTCCGTCCGGAGCACCTGGGCCGCCGCTCCAAGCTGGATCTCGCGGTGTGGGGCGATGTCAAGGAGACCCTGCGCTGTCTCATCCCGCGCGTGCGGACCAAGGAGAACCGGCGCTTCCTCGACAGGATGCTCAAGAAGCACGCCGACGCGTTGGATGGCGTCGTCAAGGCGTACACGCGCAAGGTCGACAAGCACGTGCCGATCCACCCGGAGTACGTGGCCTCCGTCCTGGACGAAGTGGCCGATGACGACGCGGTGTTCACGATCGACACGGGGATGTGCAATGTGTGGGGCGCCCGCTACATCTCTCCCAACGGCCGCCGCCGCATCATCGGTTCGTTCTCCCACGGCTCGATGGCGAACGCGCTGCCGATGGCGATCGGGGCCCAGTTCACCGACCGGCGCCGGCAGGTGGTGTCGATGTCCGGTGACGGCGGGTTCTCCATGCTGATGGGCGACTTCCTCACCCTGGTGCAGTACGACCTGCCGGTGAAGGTGGTCGTGTTCAACAACTCCTCGCTCAGCATGGTGGAGTTGGAGATGATGGTCTCCGGACTGCCCTCGTACGGCACCGCGACCAAGAACCCCGACTTCGCGGCCGTGGCACGTGCGTGCGGCGCGTACGGCATACGGGTGGAGAAGCCCAAGCAGCTCGCGGGCGCCCTGAAGGACGCCTTCAGGCACAAGGGCCCGGCGCTGGTCGATGTCGTCACCGACCCGCACGCCCTGTCCATCCCGCCGAAGATCAGCGCGGAGATGGTGACGGGCTTCGCTCTGTCCGCCTCGAAGATCGTGCTCGAGGGCGGTGTCGGCCGCATGGTGCAGATGGCCCGCTCCAACCTGCGCAACGTGCCACGGCCCTGACACCGCGCGCCTCGCTGTGCGAGGCTCCAAGACCGGAACCCCGGCCCGATTCCGGCGGGCCGGGGTTCTCGTTGTGTGTGTCATGCGGACGGTTACGTCAGTCGCGGTCGCCGCGGTCGCCCTTCTCGTGGTCCTCGTGGTGGTGACGGATCACGCGGAAGCTGCCCACGACGCCGTGCTTGACCTTCACACCGCCCTTGACGTGACGGGGGTGCACCCCGTCGCTCTGGCTCCAGGGGCCGACGACGGCGATGGGAGCGCCGTTGTCGCAGGTGGCCCCGGAGAAGACCTCGACGGTCTTCCGGCTGTCGTTGCGGATGTTGAGGCTCTTGGAGCCGAGGCCGCTCACGATCGTGACGCAGCCGTCCGGGATGGCCGGGTACTCACGCTCGTTGATGCGGACCTTGCCGTAGTACTCGTGGTGGTAGCCACGCTCGTGGTCCTCCTCCTCGCCCCGCTCGCCCCGCTCGTGGTCCCCGTGCTCCTCACGGCCCTCGTTGCCCTTGCTGTTGTTGTTGTCGCCGTTGCCGCCCTGCGGGAGGGCGGGGGCGGCAGCAGGGGCGGGGGCCGCAGCGACCGGAGCGACGGGAGCCGCCTGGGCCGGCTCGGAAGCCGCGTTGGCGTAGGTGATGCCGGTGGCCGCGAGGGCCGCGGCAGCCGCGATCGCGGCGGTTACAACGGTGGAACGCGTTGCCATTTGTTTCTCCTGTCTGAGAGACGTCGGCTGAAAGCCGATGCGTGATTGAACGTACAGACCGTGACGTTCTCTGTCATATCCGACATACCGACAATATGAATAATAATTCGTTTGGAGTAACGCGGGCTGATGTGGCGTCACCGAGGAACAGCTGCGTGTCCGGAAGTCGAGGAGAAACGCCGTCACCATGACTGCCGGTCCGTCGGCGGGGCATGCATGACCGTGGAGGTGTTCGACCAGAGGGGAACCGGCATCCACCTACGGGGCGGGGGTCATGAAGAGGCGAGCACGAGGGGGCGGTCCCGTGGTGATCGGGGCCTCCTCGGCGAAGACGACGGAGGAAGCGACCGACACGCCGACGGACCGGTCGGCGGCCCCCCAGCTCAGGCGCCGGCTGGGGCGGGCGGATCTACGGGCGGTGCCCGAAGCGCGCAGGGCGCTCAGGGAGTTGCTGCGGCACTGGGGCAGGCCGGGACGCTCCGAGATAGCCGAACTGCTCACGAGTGAGCTGGTGACCAACGCGCTCATCCACACCGACCGCGACGCGCTCCTCACCGCCACCGTCTCGTCGCGCGGACTCCACGTGGAGGTGCGGGACTTCACGGGACGCAGGCCGAGGCTGCACGCACCGAGCGACGACGACGGTACGCACGGCAGAGGGCTGATCCTCGTCCAGTCACTTGCGGACGCCTGGGGCGTGCGGGCGCACGGCGTGGGAAAGGCGGTGTGGTTCGACCTCGGTGCGGACGCCGCCTGAGGCGGCGCCGCACAGGCGGGCCGAAGGGGCTGACGGCAACGGGAAGGGGGCGCGGCATCCTGCCGCGCCCCCTTCCCGGGTTGCTGTCCGGTCTCAGCCGAACTGCTGTTCAAGGTCCTTGAGTTTGCGCTCCAGGGAGTCGAGCCGCGGCAGGGCCATGGTGTCGTCCTCGGCGGTGAGGTCGACCCTGATCGGGTCAGCGGCGGAGTTCCGGACGGGCTGGAGCGAGGGGAGGGTACGCGAGGGCAGTTCCGCCGCGGGTATGGCAGGCTCCGAGGAGACCGGTGCGGGGGCCCGCTCGACGGTCTGCACCTCGACCTGACGGCCGCCGTTGCCGCCGGTGAGCGCGCGGTGGCCACGGCTGAGCATCTTCAACTGCGCCCGCTCGGCCCGCTGCTGCTCGCGGCGGCGCGCCTTGTTCAGCTGCTTCTGCCGCCGGTCCTCGCGCACTTCCTCCACGGCCTCGTCCAGGCTGCGCACGCCCTCGAGGAGCATCAGCGACCAGGCCTTGTACGTCTCAATGGGCGCCCGCAGCCAGCGGACGATACGGATCTGCGGCAGCGGACGCGGCACCAGACCCTGCTCGCGCAGTGCGGCGCGGCGGGTCTGCTTCAGTGCGCGGTCGAACAGCACCGCGGCGGACAGCGACATGCCGGCGAAGAACTGCGGGGCGCCCGCGTGGTCGATGCCCCTGGGCGCGTGCACCCAGTTGAACCAGGCGGACGCCGCCGCGAACGTCCACACCAGGATCCGGGAGCCGAGGGCCGCGTCGCCGTGGCTGGCCTCACGGACGGCGAGCACGGAGCAGAACATGGCCGCACCGTCCAGGCCGAACGGGACCAGGTACTCCCATCCGTCGGTCAGGCCGAGGTTCTGCTGGCCGAAGCCGACCAGGCCGTGGAAGGAGAGTGCCGCGGCGACGGCCGCACAGCAGAAGAGGAGCACGTAGGAGGCCGTGGCGTAGACGGTCTCCTTGCGCCTGCGGCGCTCCTCGGCACGCTCCCACGAGTCGTCCGCGCTCGCGTTCCCCCCGGAGGAGCGCTTGCCACGCGCGAGCACCGCCACCGCCACCAGCATGCCCAGGAGCAGTACGGCGCCCGGAAGCAGCCAGTTCAGCGATATGTCGGTCAGTCTCATCTGGGGTCCCTTGCATTGGGATAGGGCGTAACGCCCGCCATAGTGGCCCAATCCCGCCGCCCCTCAGGGGGTTTCGGGGCAAGAGGCCGCCAAGGATGTGCAAGGGAATGCCCTGGACGGCGTTCTGCTCGAACTGCCGCTTGAGGGGCGGGAGTTGAGTTCGAACAAGACTACCCGTACGGGTGGTTCCACGGAAAGTTCCTGCGACAAGTGAGGAACTTGTGAAACGCGTGTGGGTCGCGCGGGGCCTCATCCGTGGCTGGATCTTACGGTACCGGGACCGCGGTCGGCCGCCGGGGCCCTCTGGAGCGCGCTCACTCAACTGGCCGCAGCGCGCGTCAGCTTGGCGACGCGGTCGGCGTCGCAGGTGCGCGGGCAGGTGACGCAGGTGTCCTCGGGGCTCAGCGTGTAGAACAGGCAGCAGCTCGCCCGGTCGCGGGTGGGCAGCGACCGGCCGTGGGGGCCGGTCAGTTCGCGGAAGGCGGCCGCGCCGGCGTACGGCCGCGTCGAGCCCGGCAGCAGCAGCGCCAGCTCGCGCCGGGCGTGCCCCTCCTCGCCGAGCAGCCCTGCGACGTACCACAGGCCCTCGACGACCTCGTCCGTCACCATGCCCCACAGGGCTCGTCCGCGTCGCCGTGTGCGTGGCCCGAACCCGGCGAGCACCGGCCCCAGATGCTCCGCGACGGCGGCCCGCACCTCGGCCCGCAGCGCCTCCTCGTCCGCCACGACCCGCGCGCCGGGCAGCCGGGCCGCCGGGTCCCCCGGCAGACAGGCGAACGTGCCGGGGCGCACCGCCATGCGTCCGAGCTCGCGGTGGTACGCGACGTGCTCCACCGGCAGGCGCGGCACCCGGCGCCGCAGGAACCACGGGACGGTGAACAGCAGACAGGCGGGCCATGCGTACCGGTGGAGCCCGAAGCTCGCCACGACGTCCGGGCGGGCCCGCCTTCCGTGGTCGCGGAGCACCTGCGCCTCGTCCCACGCCAGAAACTCCTCCAGTGCGGCTCCACCCTGGGCGAGGGCGGCGGCAGTGATCCAGCCGTCGCCTTCGGGGACCGACTCGCCTCGGGGCGGTTCGGTGACCATCAGCCCCGGGAACACCTCGCCGAGCCGGCTGTACGCGTCCTCGACCGCGGAGGGGGGCGAGACGGGCGAGGGCATGCGCGGACCACCGTTTCACACTGCCGATAGGTAAGGCTCACCTTATCTGAGGTGGTCTGTGGGGGAACCGGAGCGTAAGGTGCCTAACGTGCTTTACGAGCGGTAACAACCGTGAAACGAATCGCAGAGGGCAGGACGCCGCAAGGACCGGAGGAGGAGCCCGTGGAGCAGGCCCGTTCCCGCCGTGCGGAGGGTTCTACCGGGACCAGGCCCGCGGCAGCCCGTACGCAGGCCGCACGGGTGCCGCACCAGCTGCGGCCGGGCGACGAGGTCCGCGAGCGGGCCGCCGCCGCGAGCGCCACGCGCGGTGAGCACACCCACAGCGAGCCGCCGATCCCGCATCCGCGCGTGCGGGAGGAGGACGTGGCTGCGGGATGCCCCGGGCAGGACGGGCGACCGGTCGTCCAGCGGGCCTCCGTCCGGGGGCAGATACTCGACGCCCTGCGCACCGCGCTGGTCAGGGGCGAGCTGACCCCCGGTGAGGTGTACTCGGCGCCCGCGCTCGCCGAGCGGTTCGGGGTGTCCGCCACACCGGTGCGCGAGGCGATGCAGCAGCTGGCCCTGGAGGGCGCGGTCGAGGTCGTGCTCAACCGGGGCTTCCGTGTCGTCGTGCGCGGCCCCCGGGAACTGGCCGAACTCGCCGAGATCCGGGCCCTGATCGAGATCCCGGTGATGCTGCGGCTCGCCCGGACGGTCCCGGCCGAACGCTGGGCGGAGCTGCGCCCGCTGGCCGAGGCGACCGTCTGCGCCGCGTCCTCCGGGTGCCGGGCGACCTACGCCGAGTCGGACCGCGCCTTCCACCGCGCGGTCCTCGCCCTCGCCGGCAACGAGCAACTCCTGCGGATCGCTGACGACCTGCACCGCCGCGCCCAGTGGCCCCTGGTCGGAGCCCCCTCCTCCCGCGGCCGTGCCGACCTGCTCGCCGACGCCGCCGAACACACGGCCCTGCTCGACGCGCTGGCCGCCCAGGACCTGACGGTGGTGCAGTCACTCGTACGGGAGCACTTCACGGGGTCCTCCTGACGGGGGCCTCCCGGCGGTCGCAGGATGACGGAACCGCTCCGGCGTTCCCCTGCGTGTCGGCCGGAGAGGGGGCGACCGTCCCACGGGGGTGAGCGATGGTGATGTTCGAAACAGGGCAGCGGGCTCGGCAGCGGTACCGGGACCGGCCGGGCGGACGGACCCGGCGAGCGGGCCGGGACGACTTCGGCGGACGGGCGGCGTTCGTCGCCCCCGCCGCCGTCGTCGTCCTCCTCGCCGCCGTCGTCCTCCTGGCCCGCGACCCCGCGTTCCACCACGCCCTGTGGACGTTCGTCCGGAGCCTGTGAGGGGCTGGTCTCAGTCCCCGTGACCGGTGGCGGTCTTCGAGAAGGCGTCGTGCCAGGCGGCCTTCGCACCGGAGTCGCCTATGCGGTACACGTCGACCACCGCGCCGACCGCCACGACCAGCGACAGCACGGCCGCGGCCACCCGGACGACAGCGCCGCCGCGAGGCCCGGCCGCGCCGTCCTGCGGCGCCGGCGTCCGGCGGGCCGTCCACCACACGGCCGTCGCCAGCAGGAACAGGCCCAGGGCCCACGGCAGCAGACCGTCCCCGAGCTCGGCGTGCTTGCGCACCAGAGGGTCGCTGCCGACGTGCCGCTCCAGCCACTCGCCCGCGTGGGAGGTCAGAGGAACGGTCACCAGTGTCACGAAGGCGAGCACGGGCAGGATCAGCCCCAGCCGCCGCGCGGCCTTCGGCCACAGGGCGCCGACCACGAGCGCCAGTGCGCTCAGCGGGACGAGGACGACGACGAAGTGGACGAACAGCACGTGCGCGGGCAAGCCGTTGACGAGGGTCATCGGGGTGCTCCTCCAGGGGGTGGCCAAGGGGTCGGCGCGCCAGCCTGGCACAGCAATTTCTCAGCTTCTTCTGAGGACAGAACGGAATAAAACCGGGCAATCTCCTATGGTGTGGCCGGCTTCATCGGCGCCAACTGCCGCGCCAGCCACGTCGGTACGCCTCCCAGCAGCCGGAACAGCCGCCCCGCCTCCGCGCGCAGCCGGGACGCCTCCGGTTCGGACTCCGCGTCGGCGAGCGACGCCAGCGCCGGTGCCGTACCGACGAGGTACCCCAGCTCCTCGCGGATCCGCAGCGACTCGGCGAAGCCGTGCCGCGCCTCCGCCACCTCGCCGTCCCGCAGGGCGAGCCCCGCCAGGTGCCGCCAGGTGAAGGAGAGCAGCAGCGCGTCGCCGTGCGCGGCGGCGCCCGCGTGGGCGCGCCGGTAGGCCGCACGGGCCGCCTGCGGAGCGTCGGCGAGGTTCTGGGCCACCAGACCACGCCGGAAGTCCAGCAGGGCCCTCTCCTGCGTCCCCGGAGGGATCAGCGCCGCCGCCCGGCCGAGCGCGGCCCGCGCCTCGTCGGCCCGGTCCCGGACCCCGAGCAGGGTGGCGGCGTACGCCAAGTACCCGCGTTCACAAGCGGCTCCGCCCCGTTCCTCGTCGCTGTGGGCCTGCGCCTCGGCCGTGCGCAGCGCGTCCTCGGCCTCCTCCCAGCCCCGCTCCGTGTACAGGCACCGCTCGACCAGCAGCGCGGCCCGCTGGAGGGACGCCTCGGCCGTCTCCGGCCGGAGGAGGGCCGCCGCGTCCGCCCAGCAGGCGCGCGAGCGCAGCCGCCATACCGCGGTCTGGAGTGGATCGTCAGCTGCGGTCGTTCCGGTACCAGACATGGCGGTATGCGCCACATTGCCCTCCCGAGCACGCCATCGAGCTTTAGGTGGTGGCGGCATTCCAGCACCAACCGCGGCGCGGGGCCAAGAGGATGGGTGAAGGATTTCACAAAGTCGTGGGACAGCGGCGGCCGACGGGGCCACCGGTGCACCACCGGCCTGACCTCAGCTCATGCGCAACGCGAGGAAGAAATCGAGCTTGTCCTCCAGTCGCGAGAGGTCCCGGCCCGTCAACTGCTCGATACGCCCCACCCGGTATCGCAGCGTGTTGACGTGCAGGTGGAGCCGGGTCGCGCAACGCGTCCAGGAGCCGTCGCACTCCAGGAACGCCTCCAGGGTCGGGATCAGCTCGGCGCGGTGCCGGCGGTCGTAGTCGCGCAGCGGATCCAGCAGACGGGCCGTGAAGGCGCGACGCACGTCGTCCGGAACGAACGGCAGCAACAGCACGTGCGAGGCCAGCTCCTGATGGCCTGCCGCACACACCCGGCCCGGGCGGGCGGCGGCGACCCGGCGGGCGTGCCGCGCCTCCTCCAGGGCGCCGCGCAGCCCCTCCGCCGAGTGCACCGCGGCGCTGACGCCCAGCGTCAGCCGCCCGTCGTCGGCGAGGCCCGCGGACAGCGGTTCCCCAACGGCCTGAAGCAGGGCGTCGGCGAGGACGCCCGGCTCGGAACCGTCCGGCTCGGACGACACGGACGGAAGCGGCACGAGCGCGATCGCCTCGTCCCCGGTGTGGGCCACCGCGATGCGGTCGGAGTGCTCCGGGCCGATGGACCCGAGACACCCCTTGTCCGAGGAGCCGGGGAGAGCGTCGACGAGGATCTCCTCCAGCAGCGCCTGGGCGACCGGCCCGCTCTCGACCTCCCCGCCGTCCCACTCGACCCGGGCCACCACCACCTGCCAGTGCGGCGCCGACCCGAGCCCCGGCAGCAGCACGGGCGCGGCGACCCGCAGCCGGGCCGCTATCTCGGCGGGCGCGGCTCCCGTCTGCACCAGTTCCAGGACCTCCCCCGCGAGCCGCCGCCGCACGGTGCGCGCCGCGTCGCGCCGGTCCCGTTCGACCGCGATCAGCTGGGTGACGCCGTGCAGCAGGTCGAGCCGCTCCTCGGCCCAGTCCCCGGCGTCCGCCTCGACCGCGAGCAGCCAGTCGGACAGCACCGTCTCGCGCACGTCCCGCGAGGCGCCGCCGGTCCGGCCTCCACCACCCTCCGCTGGACGGTGCCCCCAGCCGCGGATCGGGAAGAGGGAGTACGTCGTCGCGCCCAGCGTCACCCGGTGCGGTCCCCGGCGGCCGGTGCGCGTCGCCGCCAGATGCTCGGCCGCCAGCCTGGCGCGGACGTCCGCGGCGAGACCCGGCGTCGGCCCGGCGATCGGCAGGCCGGTGGGGGAGAGCACCCAGGCCCGCAGGTCCAGGTCGGAGTGGAGCAGGTCCAGGACGACGTCCGGGCCGCCGCCCGCCGGGCCCGGCGTCATCATCCGCCGGTGCCGGTCCACCACGGCCGCCAGGTCCCCGGCCCGCTCGCCGGAGACCTGCCGTACGACATGCTCGGTGATCGTGGCGAACGCCACCGACTCATGGACGGCGAACAGCGGCAGCCGGTGCCGGGCGCAGGCCACGATCAGGTCGTCCGGGATGTCGCCCAGCTCCGCCTCGCCCGCGGCGAGCGCGGCCACGCCGGCGCTCGTCAGGATCCGCACGAAGGGCTCGGAGTCAGCGGGGTCGTGCCGCCACGCCAGGCCCGTGAGGACCAGTTCACCGCCGGAGAGGTACCGGCTGGGGTCCTTCAGGTCCGTGGTCATCACACCGCGCACGGTTCGGTCGAGCTCGTCCTCGCCACCGAGCAGCCGCAGCCCCAGCGCGTCGGTGTTCAGCAGTGCGCGCAGCCGCATGTGTCGTTGCCGCCGTTCTTGTCCGGAAATCCATGGTCGGTCGGCCAGGGCGTTGGCCTGGGCTTTTCGGAAGCCGTGCTCGCGGTTGCCGCCGCCGGTGCGTCGTGTTTCCAGGGCAAACCGGAGAGGTTACGGACGGCCTCCCTTCATATGAATCTACAAGATGGCCGCCCTCACCAGCCAACTCCTTCATGTTTTCGGTGACTGACCCCGTTGGAGTACCCGGCGGTGTACTGGCTGCACTCCCCGTGAACAGCACTTGAACGAGCCGGGCCCGCCGCACCGGATATGGCTCGATCCGTACCGACCACGAGACGAAGAAGAGAGCCGGTCATGGACTTCCTTCGCCCCGCAAGCTGGGACGAGGCGCTCGCCGCCAAGGCCGAGCACCCCGGCGCCGTACCGATCGCGGGTGGCACCGATGTGATGGTCGAGATCAACTTCGACCACCGCCGGCCCGAGTACCTGATGGACCTCACTCGCATCGGCGATCTCTACGAGTGGGAGGTCGGCGAGGACAGCGTGCGGCTCGGCGCCTCGGTCCCGTACACCAAGATCATGGAGAACCTGCGGGCCGAGCTTCCGGGCCTGGCCCTGGCCTCCCACACGGTGGCCTCCCCGCAGATCCGCAACCGCGGCGGCGTCGGCGGCAACCTCGGCACCGCCTCCCCGGCCGGCGACGCCCACCCCGCCCTGCTCGCGGCGGGCGCCGAGGTCGAGGCGGAGTCCGCGGCCCGCGGCACCCGCCTCATCCCGATCGACGCCTTCTACACCGGCGTCAAGCGCAACGCGCTCGCCCCGGACGAGCTGATCCGCGCCGTCCACATCAAGAAGGCCGACGGCCCCCAGCAGTACTCGAAGGTCGGCACCCGCAACGCCATGGTGATCGCGGTGTGCGCCTTCGGGCTAGCCCTGCACCCCGAGTCCCGCACGGTCCGCACCGGTATCGGTTCCGCCGCGCCCGCACCCGTCCGGGCCAAGGCCGCCGAGGAGTTCCTGAACGCGGCCCTGGAGGAGGGCGGCTTCTGGGACAACGGCAAGATCATCACCCCTTCCGCCGCCCAGCAGTTCGCACAGCTGTGCGCCGCCGCCTGCAACCCGATCGACGACGTCCGGGGCACCGCGGGCTACCGCCGCCACGCGGTCGGGGTCATGGCCCGCCGCACGCTGACCTGGACGTGGGAGTCGTACCGCGGCACCCGCCGCACCTCGAAGGGAGCTGCGTGATGCGCGTCAACTTCACGGTCAACGGACGCCCGCAGGAGGCCGACGACGTCTGGGAGGGCGAGTCCCTGCTGTACGTGCTGCGTGAACGGCTGGGCCTGCCGGGCTCCAAGAACGCCTGCGAACAGGGCGAGTGCGGCTCGTGCACGGTCCGCCTGGACGGCGTGCCGGTGTGTTCGTGTCTGGTCGCGGCCGGGCAGGTGGAGGGCCGCGAGGTGGTCACGGTCGAGGGGCTCGCGGACTACGCCGAGCGGCGGTCCTGCGGGACCGGGGCGTGCGGAACGTCGCTGGACGAGGCCGAGCGGTCGAAGGCCGCGGGCACCGACTCGTCGCAGAGCGGCAGGGGAACCGGCTCGTCCCCGCGCGCAGCGCTCTCTCCCGTCCAGCAGGCGTTCATCGACGCCGGCGCCGTCCAGTGCGGTTTCTGCACGCCCGGCCTGCTGGTCGCCGCCGACGAGATGCTGGAGCGCAACCCGAACCCGACCGACGCGGACATCCGCGAGGCCCTGTCCGGCAACCTGTGCCGCTGCACCGGCTACGAGAAGATCATGGACGCGGTCCGCCTGGCCGCCGCCCGGCAGTCCGAGGAGGTCTGACCATGGCAGCCAACGGTGTTCCCACGAAGATCACGCAGGGCTCGCGGACCAAGGGCGGCATCGGCGAGTCCACGCTCCGCCCGGACGGCACGCTCAAGGTCACCGGCGAGTTCGCCTACTCGTCCGACATGTGGCACGAGGACATGCTCTGGGGCCACATCCTGCGCTCCACGGTCGCTCACGCCGAGATCGTGTCGATCGACACCAGCCAGGCCCTGGCCACACCCGGCGTCCACGCCGTCATGACCTACGACGACCTGCCGACCGACGTGAAGCACTACGGCCTGGAGATCCAGGACACCCCGGTCCTCGCCCACGGCAAGGTACGCCACCACGGTGAGCCCGTCGCGATCGTGGCCGCCGACCACCCGGAGACCGCCCGCCGCGCCGCCGCCAAGATCAAGGTCGAGTACCGCGAACTCCCGGTCGTCACGGACGAGGCCTCCGCGCTCGCCCCGGACGCGATCCTCGTCCACGACAGCCGCACGGACCACCACGCCGGCCACGTCCCGCACCCGAACATCGTCCACCGTCAGCCCATCGTCCGCGGCGACGTCGCGACGGCACGCGAGCGGGCCGACGTCATCGTCCAGGGCGAATACCACTTCGGCATGCAGGACCAGGCCTTCCTCGGCCCCGAGTCCGGTCTCGCGGTCCCCGCCGAGGACGGCGGCGTGGACCTCTACATCGCCACCCAGTGGCTGCACGCCGACCTTCGCCAGATCGCACCCGTCCTCGGCCTGCCCGAGGACAAGGTCCGGATGACCCTGGCCGGTGTCGGCGGAGCCTTCGGCGGTCGCGAGGACCTGTCGATGCAGATCCACGCCTGTCTGCTCGCCCTGCGCACCGGAAAGCCGGTCAAGATCGTCTACAACCGGTTCGAGTCCTTCTTCGGGCACGTCCACCGCCACCCGGCGAAGCTGTACTACGAGCACGGCGCGACCAAGGACGGCAGGCTCACCCATGTGAAGTGCCGGATCGTCCTCGACGGCGGCGCGTACGCGTCCTCCTCCCCGGCGGTCGTCGGCAACGCCTCCTCGCTCGGGGTCGGCCCGTACGTCGTCGAAGACGTCGACATCGAGGCCATCGCTCTCTACACCAACAACCCGCCCTGTGGCGCCATGCGCGGCTTCGGCGCGGTCCAGGCGTGCTTCGCCTACGAGGCGCAGATGGACAAGCTCGCCAAGAGGCTCGGCATGGACCCGGTGGAGGTCCGGCAGCGCAACGCGATGTCCCAGGGCGCGGTCATGCCCACCGGCCAGGTGGTCGACTCCCCGGCGCCGGTCGCCGAACTCCTGCGCCGCGTCAAGGCGATGCCCCTGCCGCCGGAGCGCCAGTGGGAGAGCTCCGAGGGCGCGGACGTGCGGCAGCTGCCCGGCGGCCTGTCCAACACCACGCACGGCGAAGGCGTCGTACGCGGTGTGGGCTACGCGGTCGGCATCAAGAACGTCGGCTTCTCCGAGGGCTTCGACGACTACTCCACCGCCAGGGTCCGCATGGAGGTCGTCGCGGGCGAGCCCGTCGCCACCGTGCACACGGCGATGGCGGAGGTGGGCCAGGGCGGCGTCACCGTCCACGCGCAGATCGCCCGCACCGAGCTGGGCGTCGCCCAGGTGACGATCAACCCGGCGGACACGCAGGTCGGGTCGGCGGGTTCGACGTCCGCGTCCCGCCAGACGTACGTCACCGGGGGCGCCGTGAAGCACGCCTGTGAGCTGGTCCGCGAGAAGGTCCTGGAGCTCGGCCGCCGCAGGTTCGGCTCGTACCACCCGGCCTGGGCGACGGCGGAACTCCTGCTGGAGGGCGGCAAGGTCGTCACCGACGGGGGAGAGGTGCTCGCCGACCTGGTGGACGTCCTCGGCGACGAGGTCGTGGAGATCGAGCGCGAATGGCGGCACCGCCCGACCGAGCCCTTCGACCTGCGCACCGGCCAGGGCAACGGCCACGTCCAGTACTCCTTCGCCGCGCACCGCGCCGTGGTGGAGGTCGACACCGAACTCGGCCTGGTCAAGGTCATCGAACTGGCCTGCGCACAGGACGTCGGCAAAGCGCTCAATCCGCTGTCCGTGACCGGTCAGATCCAGGGCGGTACGACCCAGGGACTGGGCATCGCGGTCATGGAGGAGATCGTGGTCGACCCGAAGACGGCGAAGGTGAAGAACCCGTCGTTCACGGACTACCTGATCCCCACGATCCTGGACACACCGACGATCCCGGTGGACGTCCTGGAACTGGCCGACGACCACGCCCCGTACGGCCTGCGCGGGGTCGGCGAGGCACCGACGCTGTCATCGACTCCGGCCGTGCTCGCGGCGATCCGCAACGCGACGGGGCTGGAGCTGAACAGGACGCCGGTACGGCCCGAACACCTCACGGGCACGGCGTAACCCCCGGCCGCCGTTGCGCGACGTCGCGCCGCGACGGCACGGGTGGGGCCTCCCCCCTGCTCGAAGAGCTCGGGGGAGGCACCCGCCGCCGGGCAGCGCTCCACCCCGCGGCCACCCCGGCGCCGGTCGCACCACCGCACGCACCACCGTTCGTCTCGGGCCGTCCCCCGGGTCGTGCATCCCAACCCCCTCTGAAACTTGGGAGACGGCACCGTGACCCACCCCTCAGTCGAGCCCAGGCCCACAGCCGAAGACGGCACGAAGCCCCCCGTCCCCGCCGGCAGGCCCTGGCTCGACCGGTACTTCCACATATCCGCCCGCGGATCCACCCTCGCCCGCGAGGTGCGCGGCGGCATCACCACCTTCATGGCGATGGCGTACATCCTCCTGCTCAACCCGCTCGTCCTGTCCGGCAAGGACGTCGCGGGGCACACCCTCGGACAGAAGGCCGTGATCACCGCCACCGCGTTCGCGGCAGCGGCCACCACACTGCTGATGGGCTTCGTCGGCAAGGTACCGCTCGCCCTCGCCGCCGGCCTCTCCGTCTCCGGCGTCCTCTCCTCCCAGGTCGTCCCGCAGACGACCTGGCCGCAGGCCATGGGCATGTGCGTGATCTACGGCGCCGTCATCATGCTCCTGGTCGTCACCGGCCTTCGTGAGATGATCATGAACGCCATCCCGCCGGCGCTCAAGCACGGGATCACAATGGGCATCGGCCTGTTCATCGCCCTGATCGGCTTCTACAAGTCCGGCTTCGTGCACCAGGGCAGGGCCACCCCCGTCACCCTCGGCCCGGCGGGCCAGCTCACCGGCTGGCCGGTGCTCCTGTTCGCCGGCACCCTCCTCCTCGTCTTCGTGCTCCAGGCCCGGGGCGTCCCCGGTGCCATCCTCATCGGCATCGTCGGCGGCACGGCGGTGGCGGCCGTGCTGAACGCCGCGGGCGTCATCAGGGCCGACGCCTGGGCGAGCGGCGCCCCCGAACTGCACGGCGGCGCGGTGTCGATGCCCGACTTCTCACTCTTCGGGCACGTGGAGTTCGACGGCTGGGGCAACGTCGGCGCCATGACGGTCGGGATGATCGTCTTCACCCTGGTGCTGGCCGGCTTCTTCGACGCGATGGCCACCGTCATCGGCGTCGGCACGGAGGCCGGACTCGCCGACGACCGGGGCCGGATGCCGGGGCTGTCCAAGGCGCTGTTCATCGACGGCGCGGGCGGCGCGATCGGCGGCGTGGCGGGCGGCTCGGGCCAGACGGTGTTCATCGAGTCCGCCACGGGCGTGGGCGAGGGCGCCCGCACGGGCCTCGCATCCGTCGTCACCGGCCTGCTCTTCGCGGCATGCCTGTTCTTCACCCCGCTGACGGCGATCGTCCCCCAGGAGGTGGCCTCCGCCGCCCTGGTGGTGATCGGCGCGATGATGCTGATGAACGCCCGCCATGTGGACTGGGCCGACCGTGCCACCGCCATCCCGGTCTTCCTGACCGTGGTCCTGATGCCGTTCACGTACACCATCACCACCGGTGTCGCCGCGGGCGTCGTCTCGTACACCGCGATCAAGGCCGCCCAGGGCAGGGCGCGGGAGATCGGCGCCTTCATGTGGGGCCTGACGGCGGTGTTCCTGATCTACTTCGCCCTCCACCCGATCGAGAGCTGGCTGGGCGTGCGCTAGCCGACTCCCCGAGAGACCCTCTTCGCAACGGCTGTCAAGGAGACCGAGAGATGTTGGACATCGCCGAGGAGCTGACCCGGTGGGTCGAGCAGGGCCGCGACTTCGCCGTGGCCACCGTGGTGGCGGTCGGCGGCAGCGCCCCCCGGCAGCCGGGTGCGGCCCTCGCGGTGGACGCCGAGGGCACGGCGATCGGCTCGGTCTCCGGCGGTTGTGTGGAGGGCGCGGTGTACGAGCTGTGCCGGCAGGCGCTCGAGGACGGCGGAACCGTCCTGGAGCGCTTCGGATACAGCGACGAGGACGCCTTCGCCGTCGGCCTGACCTGCGGCGGCGTCATCGACGTCCTGGTCACCCCCGTCCGGGCGGCCGACCCCGCCCGCCCGGTGCTCGCCTCCGCGCTGGCCGCCGCCGCGCACGGCCGGGCGGCGGCGGTGGCCCGGGTCGCGTCCGGCCCGGCGGAACTGCTCGGCAAGGCACTGCTGGTACACCCCGACGGCACGTACGAGGGCGGCTTCGGCGCCCACCCGGAGCTGGACCGCACGGTGGCGGCCGAGGCGGGCGCCTTCCTCGACGCCGGACGCACCGGCACCCTGGAGATCGGGGAGCGGGGATCACGTTGTGGAGCACCGCTCACGGTCCTGGTGGAATCATCTGTTCCGCCGCCCCGGATGATCGTGTTCGGAGCGATCGACTTCGCCTCGGCGCTGGTCCGCGTCGGCACCTTCCTCGGCTACCGGGTCACCGTGTGCGACGCACGGCCCGTCTTCGCCACCCGCACCCGCTTCCCCGAGGCCGACGAGATCGTCGTCGAGTGGCCGCACCGGTACCTGGAGCGCACGGAGGTCGACGCCCGCACGGTCCTGTGCGTCCTGACCCACGACGCCAAGTTCGACGTACCGCTGCTGAAGCTGGCGCTGCGCCTCCCGGTCGCGTACGTCGGCGCGATGGGCTCCCGCCGCACCCATCTGGACCGCAACGAGCGCCTGCGCGCGGTCGGCGTCACCGAACTCGAGCTGGCGCGCCTGAGGTCCCCCATAGGCCTCGACCTGGGCGCCCGCACACCCGAGGAGACGGCCCTGTCGATCGCGGCGGAGATCGTCGCGAACCGGCGGGGCGGAAGCGGTGTCTCCCTCACCGGCGCCCACACCCCGATCCACCACGACACGGCACCGGCGCCGGCCGGACGGATCGGGTCGGTGGCCTGACCGGGCGCGTGTCCCCGGTCATCGGCCGGAGGGCGGGCGCCGTGCGGTGAGCACGGGCTGGTAGTACCCGCTGAGGTGCGGGGTGTGCCAGGTGATGCCGGTGAAACCGGCTTCGGCGGCGAACTCCGTGAGTTGTGCGCGGGTCAGCGCCCAGTAGGTGGTCCGGCGCACTCTGACGTCCCAGGTGTCCCCCTCGGGAACCAGCTGGAAGTGCTCCAGGTCGTAGCGCTCGCCGTCCTCGTGCCAGTGCCAGAGCTGGAAGGTGATCACCTGACCGTCGGGCCTCCGCGTGACCCGGGGTGGTGTCGCCGTGGGACTGTCCCTGCGGGCCTCGTCGTAGTCCCGGACCGTGATCACCAGCAGCCCGTCGTCGCGGAGCACCCGTCGCATCCCGAGGAGCGCGGCCTCGACGTCCGGCGCGGTGAGCAGGTGCGGGAGCGAGTTGTCGGCGCAGACGACGACGTCGAAGACCGATGACCTGAAGGGCAGCAGACGCATGTCCGCGGCAGCCACCGCAAGGCCTGCCCCACGGGCGGTCGCCTCGGCGGCGGCGCGTGCCGCGGCGACGGGGCTCACGTCGCTGCCGACGACCCGGTGCCCGGCCAGGGCGAGCCCGATCGCCTGGGTCCCGATCCCGCAGGAGCAGTCCAGGATCCGGTACGGCCCCGCCCCGAGGTGCCGACGGAGCAGCCCGCCCAGCACCTCGGCCTGGTGGGCCATGCTCGTGTCCCAGTCCGCGAAGATCAGGTGGTGGTCGGGGGCCAGCCGGTCGTAGAAGTCCCGCACCGAGGAGTCGGGCATGCTGTCGCCTTTCCCGCTACTGGGCGCGCTTGCGGGCGAGGAGGTAGCCCTGGGGGGACTTCTCCGAGCCTTCGGCGGCGCGTACGAGCCGGGCGATCTCCTCGAAACCCGTGTCCGTCAGCAGCTCGGAGACGTACTCGGGCCGGAAGTGGTAGACGTCGAGGGACAGCTCGTGCCCGTACGCGTGGTCCAGGTGCCTGCGTCCGTCGCCGACCTTGAAGGCCATCAGGAGGTGGCCGCCGGGCGCCAGCACCCGATGGAACTCGGCGAAGTACTCGGGCAGTTCGTGGGGTGGTGTGTGCACCGTGGAGTACCAGGTGAGGGCGCCCGCGAGCGTGCCGTCCGCGATGGCGAGGCCGGTCATCGACCCCACCTCGAACCGCAGCGCCGGGTGGACCCGCCGGGCCACGGCCACCATCCCGGGGGACAGGTCGACCCCGAAGGCGTCGAGCCCGAGCTTGTCCAGATACATCGTCACCCGTCCCGGCCCGCACCCCAGGTCCCCGACGGGCCCGCCACCGGCGGCCAGCACCCGCTCGGCGAACACGCCCAGCATGGCCCGGTCGAAGGGGCTTTCGTCCAGAGCGTTCCTGAGCAGTCGGTCGTAGTCCACGGCGACGGTGTCGTACGACGCTCGGGTGGTCTCCAGGTGCGCGGCATCGGTCATGACCGCGGACTGTAGACGCCGCCACCGACACCGGGGTCCGGATCCGGCCGGAGCAGGCCGTCCACCGCACGCCCGAACATTCGTCGGGCCAGCCACCCGAGCAGCGGGTCGAAGAGCCCCGGCAGGCGACGTACGGCGATCTCCTCCCGCCACACCACGTGCGACCCCGTGTTCTCGTGCGGACGCACCTCGAACTCCGCCCAGCCGGTGACGACACCGCCCCGTTTGACCATGCGGCACCGGGTCGGCGGTCGCCAGTCGACCACTTCCATCGGGTCGTCGAAGGCCAGCGGTCCGACGCCCGAGCGGGCCACGAACACCGTGCCCACGCCCGTCGGCCCGGGCGTCAGCACCGTGACGCGGGTCAGCGGCACCACGTCGGCGTGGCGCGGCCAGTCCGTCAGCCGGAGCCAGGCCTGCTCGACCGGGAGCGGGGTGAGGCGTTCGAGCCGGAAGAGGACCACCGGGGGATCGTACGCAGCCGGCGTCTTCGGTTCACCCGAGCCACGCCCGGTGCCGGACGGGTGACAAGAAACCGGCCGTGCGCACGCCCGTGAATCTCAACCCACCCGGGCTGGAATCGTTTTCCTTCATCAAGGGGAGGATGTCGACGCTCTCCCGGGCGTCCGTGCGTCGGTGCCCCGCCGGCCCGCCGGGAGGCGTCCGTCGCGCTCCCCTCTCTCTTCGACCGCTCCCGGAGCCGGGTCCGGACGGCCCGGTCGAGCAGGTGCAGTCGTTCATCGCGTACGGCTACCGGGAGGTCCCGGTGCGCCTGCGCCGAGCCGATGAGCCGTCAGGCCCGGTGGGCATCGCCCGGTCAGGGCCGGTAGACCTCGCCCGGCTGCGCCTTCCCCGGCGCCAGCAGCTGCGGCACGGTGACGAACACGTATCCCCGTTCCTTCAGCGCGTCGATGATCCCGGGCACCGCCGGGACGGTGCCCGGGTAGAGGTCGTGCAGCAGGATGATCCCGTCCCGGGACGCCTGGTCCAGCACGCGTTTCTCGATCACAGCCGGGTCGTACGTCATGTAGTCCTTGGCGGTCACGCTCCACAGCACCTCGGCGAGGCCCAGTTCGCGGCAGATCCGGTGCACGGTGTCGTCCGTACGGCCCTGCGGCGGGCGCATCAGGGTGGGCCGGTGCCCGGTGAGCTTCTCTATCGCGTCGTCGGGCCTCTGCAGTTCGTCGCGTATCTGCTGCGGCGAGATCTGGGTGAGGATCTTGTGGTCCCAGGTGTGGCTGGCGACCTCGTGCCCTTCGGCCGCCATCCGCTGGACGAGTTCCGGGTACTTCTCGATGTGCCCCTTGCCGAGCAGGAAGAACGTCGCGGGGACCTTCTTCTCCTTCAGGATGTCGAGCAGTTTCGCCGAGTTCTCGCTCGGCCCGGCGTCGAAGGTCAGCGCGATGCACTTGGCCTCGCGGCAGTCCACGGTCCCGAGCCGGGCCGGCGCGCCCTCGGCGGCGCGTGCTCGGACGGTGCTGGGCTCGGTGGTGTGCAGCGTGGTGCAACCCGAGAGCGCGAAGGTCATGGTGGCGAGCAAAGCAGCCGTCCCGCGCAACCCGGCCGCATGTCTGTTCGTCTTCCCCGTCGAAGGCATGGAGTGACTATACATGCAGTGTATACACTGCATGTATAGTCTGGCGGGTCCTCCGGGCCGGGGTTCGGCTCAGACGTCCAGCAACTCCCGCGCCCTCACGGGCAGTCCGGACTCGAACGTGCGGTTCGCGGCCAGCCCCGTCACCAGGGAGCGCGCCCCGTCCGTGGCGTCCGCCGCCCGCCCCAGGAGGACCGGCCGGTCACGGCGGGGCGGTACCTGCGGGTGCTGCGCGGCCGTCTGCGGGCCGGGGACCTGGCGGCCGGGGCGGCGGCCCTCGTGGGCGTTCTGCTGCTGGCGGCGGACCTGGCTCTGGCGGGCGCGGGTCTGCCGGGGGCGCCGGCGTTCACGGCCGTGGCCGCGGCGATCGGCGCGTGCGCCGCGGTGGTGGGTCTGAGGGCCTGTGCCCGCCCCGAGTCACTGAACGACTGGCCGACCGCACTCCGCACGGCGGCGCGCACCGCCGCCGGGGACGCGGCAGGCAGCGCCCTTGTCCTGCTCGCCCTTGCGACGGCGGCGCTGTGCGCGTGGATGCTGTTGCCCCTGGCGTTCCTGGCTCCCGGTCCGCTGGCCATGGCCGTGACGGCGGTGGAGGGGAGGGGCCGGGACGCGGGAGAGGCAGCCGTTTGAGGTGAGGGCCCCCGGGTGCCGTTGCGCGGACGGCTCAACCCTCCCGGCGGGGTGTGGCGGTCAGCCAGGTCACGACACGGCTGATGTCGGCGAGCGTGACGATGCCGACCAGGCGCCCGTCGTCGAGCACGAGCGCCCTGCGCTCCCGGCTCTCCTGGAGGCGGGGCAGCAGATCCACGACCATGTCGCCGGGCGCGGCCGTCTCTATGTCCGAGAGCGGGCGCATCACCTCGCCGATCGTGGTGGTCGGCCGGGCGTGCGGCGGGACGTCGCGGACGGCGCCGGAGGTGACCAGCCCGGCCACGCCGCCGTCGGGCGCCAGGACCGGGAAGGCGGAGTGGCGGAACCGGTCGAAGGGCGTGTCCGCGAGCAACTGGCCGACGGTCGTCGTGGTGGGCACGGTGACCGGGTTCCAGGTCATCACCCGGCTCACCGGGATGCCGTGCAGGGCGCTGCGCAGCTCCGCCTGGCGGGCCTCCGCGGTAGCCGTGCTGATCAGGAACCAGCCGATCAACGCCGACCACAGACCCGACAGGTTGCCCGCGAAGAGCACCGCCGCGAACCCGCCGGCCACCAGCAACCAGCCCAGAGCGCGGCCCGCGGCCGAGGCGCCCCGGGTCGCCCGCACCCGGTCACCGGTGCGGTGCCACAGGAACGACCGCAGCAGCCGTCCGCCGTCCAGCGGGGCGGCCGGCAGGGCGTTGAACACGGCCAGCACGATGTTGATGGCGGCGAGCCAGGCGACGGCCTCCACCACGAGACCCGAGAGGTGCAGCGCGTCGAGACCCACGGCCAGGCCGATGCACACCCCGCCCGCGACCAGACTGGTCAGCGGCCCCACCACGGCGATCCGCAGCTCCACACCGGGCGTCGGCGCCTCGGTGCGCAGCCGGGCGGCGCCGCCCAGCATCCACAGTGTGATGCCGTCGACCTGGACGCCGTTGCGGCGTGCGACGACCGCGTGGGCGAGTTCGTGTGCGAGCAGCGACGTCAGGAACACCAGCGAGGTCAGCAGCGCCGCCACCCAGTAGGCCCAGGCCGGGTGGCCGGGATGGGCCGCGGGAAGGCGCCCGCGGGCCAGGACGACGGCGACCAGCACGACGATGACCAGCACACTCCAGTGCAGGCCGACGCGCACGCCGGCGATGCGCCCGAGAGACAGTGTCTCCTTCACCGAACGCCCCGCCTTCCCGGCGCACGGCCCGTCGGCCGCGATCCCGCCCGGGCGGCCGCCGGGCGCGCGCCGCTCTCGTCACGACGCTCTTCGGCGGAGATGACTCCTCCGCACTCTCCATCGTCCGCCCGGTCCGCGGGAACGCCGAGCCGCACAGGGTTTCACCCGTCCCCCGGCCGCGTGTCATCGTGGCCCCCATGGGGACAGGACTGGACATGGCCGTGCTCGTCGGGCTGCAGGCGTCGGGGAAGTCCACCTTCTACACGCAGCATCTGTCCGCTCGGTACGTGCTGGTCAGCAAGGACCTGTTCCCCCGGAGCGCCCGCAACAAGCAGAAGCGGCAGATGCGGCAGGTGCAGGAGGCCCTCGCGGCGGGTCGGCCGGTGGCGGTGGACAACACCAACCCCTCTCCGCAGGAATGGGGCCCGCTGGTGGAAGCGGGCCACGCCCACGGCGCGACCGTCACGGCGTACTGGTTCCCGCCGGACCTCCCGGGCTCGCTCCGCCGCAACGCTGCTCGCGAGGACCGCGCGCGTGTCCCGGACGTCGGCGTGTTCGCGACCCTGAAGCGGTTGCGCAGGCCGTCCCCGGCGGACGGGTTCGACGCGGTCCGGGAGGTGCGCTTCGACGGGCGTGGCGGCTTCGAGATCAGGCCCTAGTACTCCAGTCTGGCCCAGGTTCTCCCGCCTCCACCGGTGGCGGTCCAAAAGCATGGCTGATCCCGTGGCAATCGCCGCGCCAACTAAGAGCTGTCCCGCAAAGGCTTCCTGGAGACCCGGCGAGTGAGCCGGGCTGAGGACTCTGCCATGATCGCCTGTCGATGAGAGGGGCTGTGAT
>NZ_JBIAUC010000006.1:0-86512 GCF_042892355.1 Streptomyces sp. NPDC001796
TTCCGCGTCGGCTGCGCCGATGGCCCTTCGGGCCACCCTTGACTAGTCCCGCTCCAGCACGGGTGAGAAGCGAGCGAGCGGCCCGGAGGAACGGGGGGCCGACGGGGTTCAAGGGCCCCGTTGTCTGGATTGTGCTCAGGGTTGGGGGGCGCATCAGCGTCTCGCCTGCACGTCTGGTCGGCAAAGCGGCGTGCGGCCGGTGGGCAGCGGGTGATGGGTGGGCGGGGGCGGGTGGGTGTGTGCGGAGAGTGCGACACATCTGCGCTTTCTGTTGCAGTTTTCGGCAGAGGCACTCCGGCGAGCGGCACGCGTCACGCGCGCACGCAGGACCCGGCACGGTCTCCCGGCCGCCCTTGCGGTTGCGGGTGCCATTGCGGTTGGCGTCCCGCGAGTATGGGCGCCCGATCATGGCGCTCTGTGCATGTTCATCGCCGCCAGCCGCCTGCCCCCTGCCGCCTGCCGCCTGCCCGAACGCTCCCTTTCCCACCGTCGGTATGGCCGGTGATCATTCGGCTGGGCCCGCACACGCAGCGTGAGCGCCAAGTCAGCCGATGTGCCGCCGATCCGCGACGGCGTTTCCACCCTCGCACCGTTAGCCGCTGAACCCACCCGGCGTGCAGGCGAGGCGCGATGGCGCCCCGAACACCGGGCACAGCCCAGCCCACGCGCACGTCGCCTGACCTGGGGCACCCGTTCCTCCGGGCCGCTCGCTCGCTTCTCACCCGTGCTGGAGCGGGACTAGTCAAGGGTGGCCCGAAGGGCCATCGGCGCAGCCGACGCGGAACGCAGCGCAGCGGAGTGCAGCGGAGTGCAGCGGAGTGCAGCGCCCTTGACTCGGCCCGCGGAAGCACGACCCTGACAAAGAAGCGAGCGGCCCACCAGCCACTCCCCAACTCCCGAGCGACCCCAGGCAACCCCCGAGCACCCCCGGCCCCGACCTCGGATCCAGCCCCAGCGCCAGCCCCGGCCTCCGCTCAGCCCACCGCCAGCAGAATCGCCAGCACCACCGCTCCCGCGACCGCCGGCCCCGCGATCTCGTAGGCCCAGCGGACCGTCACCTCGCCCTGAGCCGTCTCCTCCTGCTCTCGGGTCTCGTGCAGCTGGCGCAGGTCATCCATGATCTGGTCGGTCGTGGCGCGGACGGGACCGGTCGGGCCTGCGGGGCCCGCCGGGCCGGCGTCCAGCCCGCCGGGTCCGAAGGGACGAGGCCGCAGCAGCCGGCCCTGCCCGCGCTCCGCGCCCGCCCCCGCGGCCCGCGCCCGCTGCCGTGCCGCCCTCTTGCGTGCCCGCATCGACACGGGCACCGCCCACAGCTGGTACTTGGTGCCGGACTTGGCGATGACCTCGTTCGAGTAGCCCGACCGCAGGGCCGCGACCTGGCCCCAGGGCAGGACGATCACGCGGAAGGGGTTACGGATGCGCAGCCGCTCGTCGTTGGCGTATACGGCCGGCCGCAGGGTGAAGGCGACCACCAGCGGCACGACGAGGATCATCGCGGCGAGCGCCAGCCACGGGGTGCGGCCGTGGCCGGTGAACAGGGCGTCGAAGCCGAGCCACGCGACGATGGCCAGCAGCAGCACACCGCCCGCGATACCGCCGGCCGACCGGTGGACCCGGTCCTTGAACTCGGGGGCCGGCGGCTGCGGCGCTGGTGACTCGTGCTCGGGCGTCGTCATGGTCCCGATTCTGCACGACGGGACCGGCGCGGTCGTGGGCGGTCTCGTCCGGCATCGCGTCAGCGTTGCGATGCCCACACGGGGGTGTACAGCCGCTACGCGCGTAGATATGCTCGGCTGGTGACCATGCCCACCACTGCATCCCGCGCACACGCTCTCGCCGACGTCACCGCGTCCGACAGCACGCTGCGCCGCTTCCTTCACGGGCTGCCCGGCGTCGACGCGGTCGGCCTCGAGGCGCGCGCCGCCTCGCTCGGCACCCGATCCATCAAGACCACCGCGAAGGCGTACGCCATCGACCTCGCCATCTCGATGGTCGACCTGACGACGCTGGAAGGCGCGGACACCCCGGGCAAGGTCCGGGCGCTCGGCGCCAAGGCGGTCCACCCCGACCCGACGGACCGTACGACCCCGACGACCGCGGCGGTCTGCGTCTATCCCGACATGGTGGCCGTCGCCAAGGAGGCCGTCGCGGGCTCCGGCGTGAAGGTGGCCTCGGTCGCCACCGCCTTCCCGGCCGGCCGCGCCGCTCTCGACGTGAAGCTGGCCGACGTGCGCGAGGCCGTCGCCGCGGGCGCCGACGAGATCGACATGGTCATCGACCGCGGGGCGTTCCTCGCCGGCCGGTACCTGAAGGTGTACGACGAGATCACCGCCGTGAAGGAGGCCTGCGGGACGTCCGCCCGCCTGAAGGTCATCTTCGAGACCGGCGAGCTGTCGACGTACGACAACATCAGGCGCGCGAGCTGGCTCGGCATGCTGGCGGGCGCCGACTTCATCAAGACCTCGACGGGCAAGGTCGCCGTAAACGCCACCCCCGCCAACACCCTCCTCATGCTGGAGGCCGTGCGCGACTTCCGTGCCCAGACCGGCGTCCAGGTCGGCGTGAAACCGGCCGGCGGCATCCGCACCAGCAAGGACGCGATCAAGTTCCTCGTCCTGGTCAACGAGACCGCCGGCGAGGACTGGCTGGACAACCACTGGTTCCGCTTCGGCGCCTCCTCGCTGCTGAACGATCTGCTGATGCAGCGTCAGAAGCTGGCCACCGGCCGCTACTCCGGCCCCGACTACGTGACGGTGGACTGATCACCATGGCATCCGCATTCGAGTACGCACCGGCGCCCGAGTCCCGCTCGATCGTCGACATCGCCCCCTCCTACGGCCTGTTCGTCGACGGCGAGTTCACCGAGGCGGCCGACGGCAAGGTCTTCAAGACGATCTCGCCCAGCACGGAAGAGGTGCTGTCCGAGGTCGCCCAGGCGGGCGAGGCCGACGTCGACCGCGCGGTGAAGGCGGCCCGCAAGGCGTTCGAGAAGTGGTCGGCGCTGCCCGGCTCCGAGCGCGCCAAGTACCTGTTCCGCATCGCCCGCATCATCCAGGAGCGCAGCCGCGAGCTCGCGGTCCTGGAGACGCTGGACAACGGCAAGCCGATCAAGGAGACCCGCGACGCCGACCTGCCCCTGGTCGCCGCGCACTTCTTCTACTACGCGGGCTGGGCCGACAAGCTCGAGCACGCCGGGTTCGGCCCGGACCCCAAGCCTCTCGGCGTCGCCGGCCAGGTCATCCCCTGGAACTTCCCGCTTCTGATGCTGGCGTGGAAGATCGCCCCGGCGCTCGCCACCGGCAACACGGTCGTCCTGAAGCCGGCCGAGACGACGCCGCTGAGCGCCCTGTTCTTCGCGGACATCTGCCGCCAGGCGGGTCTGCCCAGGGGCGTGGTCAACATCCTTCCGGGCTACGGCGACACGGGCGCCGCCCTCGTCGCGCACCCGGACGTGAACAAGGTCGCCTTCACCGGTTCCACGGCCGTCGGCAAGGAGATCGCCCGCACGGTGGCGGGCACGAAGAAGAAGCTCACGCTCGAACTGGGCGGCAAGGGCGCCAACATCGTCTTCGACGACGCCCCGATCGACCAGGCCGTCGAGGGCATCGTGGGCGGCATCTTCTTCAACCAGGGCCAGGTCTGCTGCGCGGGCTCCCGCCTGCTGGTCCAGGAGTCGATCCACGACGAGCTCCTCGACTCCCTCAAGCGCCGTCTGTCCACGCTCCGCCTGGGCGACCCCCTGGACAAGAACACCGACATCGGCGCGATCAACTCCGCCGAGCAGCTGGCCCGGATCACCGCGCTCGCCCAGCAGGGCGAGGCGGAGGGCGCCGAGCGCTGGTCCCCCGCCTGCGCCCTCCCGGAGAGCGGCTACTGGTTCGCCCCGACGCTGTTCACGAACGTCACCCAGGCCCACACCATCGCCCGTGACGAGATCTTCGGCCCGGTGCTGTCGGTTCTCACCTTCCGCACCCCGGACGAGGCGGTCGCCAAGGCGAACAACACCCAGTACGGCCTCTCGGCCGGCATCTGGACCGAGAAGGGCTCGCGCATCCTGGCCGTCGCGAACAAGCTGCGCGCCGGTGTCGTCTGGTCCAACACGTTCAACAAGTTCGACCCGACCTCGCCGTTCGGCGGCTACAAGGAGTCGGGCTTCGGCCGCGAGGGCGGCCGCCACGGCCTGGAGGCGTACCTCGATGTCCGATAAGTCAGAACAGCAGCGACTCACCGTCTTCAAGACCTACAAGCTGTACGTCGGCGGGAAGTTCCCGCGTTCCGAGAGCGGCCGGGTGTACGAGGTGACCGACTCGAAGGGCAACTGGCTGGCCAACGCTCCCCTGTCCTCCCGCAAGGACGCCCGCGACGCGGTGGTCGCCGCGCGCAAGGCGTTCGGCGGCTGGTCCGGCGCGACCGCCTACAACCGCGGCCAGGTTCTCTACCGCGTCGCGGAGATGCTGGAGGGCCGGCGCGACCAGTTCGTGCGGGAGGTGGCCGACGCGGAGGGACTGTCGAAGTCGAAGGCGGCGGCGGTCGTGGACGCGACCGTCGACCGCTGGGTCTGGTACGCCGGCTGGACCGACAAGATCGCCCAGGTGATCGGCGGCGCCAACCCGGTCGCGGGCCCGTACTTCAACCTCTCCTCCCCCGAGCCGACGGGCGTCGTCGCCGTACTGGCCCCGCAGGAGTCGTCCTTCCTCGGCCTCGTCTCGGTCGTGGCCCCGGTGATCGCCACGGGCAACACGGCGATCGTGGTCGCCTCCGAGAGGGCCCCGCTGCCCGCTCTGTCGCTGGGCGAGGTGCTGGCCACCTCCGACGTCCCGGGTGGCGTCGTGAACGTCCTGTCCGGCCGTACGGCGGAGATCGCCGCGCCGCTGGCCGCGCACCAGGACGTCAACGCGATCGACCTGGCCGGCGCCGACGACGTCCTGGCGAAGGAGCTGGAGATCGCGGCGGCGGACAACCTGAAGCGCGTTCTTCGTCCACAGCCTGTGGATTACTTCGAGACGCCCGGCATCGAGCGCATGACCGCTTTCCTGGAGACAAAGACGGTCTGGCACCCGACGGGTTCGCTGGGCGCGTCCGGTTCGTCGTACTGACGCCGGTCCGCGGGGCGGTCACCGGTCCGCGCGCCCCTGACAGACAGCAGAGCCGCGCGCTCCCCCGTCCGGGAGAGCGCGGCTCTGCGTCCGTTGCCGCCGGTCGGGAGGCGGTCAGCGCAGCGCCCCGACCACCTGCCCGACCACCGGCACACCGCCGAGTGACTCCGCCTCGGCCACCGGCCGGGTCAGGGACCGGGACGACAGCGGCTTGAAGTCGGCGAGTTGGGTGGCGACGCCGTTGTCGAGCGGGTCGACGCCCGTGCCGGCGAGCGGGTTGGGCTTCAGGCCCGCGAGCGGCCCGGCCGCGTACCTCACGGGCCCGGTGACGTACCCCACGGTCCCCGTCAGTGCCGACACCCCTACCTGCGGGTCGACCTTGCCGAGCGAGGTGGGACGGGTCCGCATCACGTCGGCCGACAGGCCGCCGTTCGCCGCCGACGCCGAGGCGGCGCCCGCCCCCAAGGCGACGCCCGCGGTCGCGAGAGCGACGAGCGCGCGCTGGGCGGTGGGGGACTTGGGGGAGGCGTGTCGTGCCATGGCTGCTGCCACCTTCTTGCTGCGAAACGTGAGAATGTCGCCACGCAGCGTAGTTGAGGTGTGATCTGCGCTCCAAACGTCGACCCGCGGGGTCCGCAGGGTGTACGGAATGCGTCACACTGGTGTCTCGTGAGTCTTCATCCCCCGGCCCCCGCCCGCGTCGTGCTGCTGTGCGGCCCCTCCGGCTCCGGCAAGTCCCTCGTCGCCGCCCGCTCCGGCCTGCCCGTCCTGCGGCTCGACGACTTCTACAAGGAGGGTGACGACCCCACACTGCCCCTGGTGGAGGGGAGTTCGGACATCGACTGGGACCATCCGCAGTCGTGGGACGCGGACGTCGCGGTCGCGGCCATCGCCGAACTGTGCGCCACGGGCCGTACGACGGTGCCGGTGTACGACATCGCCCTGAGCGCGCGTACGGGCGAGGAGACGCTGGACATCGACCGTGCTCCGGTGGTCATCGCGGAGGGTGTCTTCGCCGCCGAGATCATAGAGCGCTGCCGGGAACTCGGGGTGCTCGCGGATGCGCTGTGCCTGACCCGCGGCCCCCTCACCACGTTCCGCCGCCGCTTCCTGCGCGATCTGAGGGAGGGCCGCAAGTCGGTGCCGTTCCTGCTGCGCCGCGGCTGGCGGCTGATGCGCGCCGAGCGGTCGATCGTGGCCCGGCAGACGGCGCTGGGCGCGTACGCCTGCGACCGGGACGAGGCGCTGAGCCGGCTGGCCGCGGCGTCCGCGGGACGGCGGGCGTCGGTGGGTACGGCGGCGTAACCCGTTCCCCTGAGGACCGCACGGAAACGAGAAACGGGACTGGTTGGACCCCCCGGCCCTCCAGTCCCGCTCTCTTGTGCTCCCCCGTGTTCCCCCGTGCTTCCCTCCCCCGGTACCGGTCCCCCGATCGGTACCGCTCCCCCGTGTCCCCCCGTGCTCCCCCGTGTCCCCCCGTCCCTCAGGCGACGAGCTCGCCGAAGGACTCCTCCTGGTCACGGCCGAAGCTGAGGACCTCGTCCTCGCGCAGCCGGCGGAGCGACCGCCAGATGCTCGACTTCACCGTGCCCACACTGATGTCGAGGATCTCCGCGATCTCCGGGTCCGTGCGGCCCTCGTAGTAGCGCAGGACCAGCATGGTGCGCTGGATTTCGGGCAGCCGGGCGAGCGCCTGCCACAGGACGGCGCGCAGCTCCGTACCGCGCATCGCGTCCGTGTCGCCGGGCGTCTCCGGCAGCTCCTCGGTCGGGTACTCGTTCAGCTTGCGGCGGCGCCACGCGCTGATGTGCAGGTTGGTCATCGTGCGCCGCAGGTAGCCGCCCACGGCGGCCTTGTCGCTGATCCGGTCCCACGCCCGGTAGGTGGAGAACAGCGCGCTCTGCAGCAGGTCCTCGGCCTCGAAGCGGTCACCGGTCAGGTGGTAGGCGGTGGCGTACAGGGAGGCGCGGCGCTCCTCGACGTAGGCGGTGAACTCCGCCTCCGTCGCGGAGCGGCGCTCCCCCGGGACCTCCCCGTACGCGGCTCCCCCGTGAGCCTCCCCCGTGCGAGCGTCAACCACCGTCATGAGCCCGGTGTGCTGACGCCCGGTGCCGCGAGCGCACCCCCGTCCGCTCACTGCACCGGACTTCTCACCCCGGGTCACGTCGTGCAGACGCGTGACCACTGCGCTGGTGCTGGTGCCCTGCAGCGTGTTCATCTCGCGCCCCCCGTCGTGGAGTCCCGGTCGTCGGCTCGCTTCCTTGCCTGTGCCGAAGAGCTTGCCCGGGCCAGTTCATGGCCGTGTCCGCCGACTGTCACAGAGCTGTCACAGGGGTCGTCCGCGGCCGTGTCCCAGCCCGCTCACGGAGAAGAGCGATACGGCTACGCAGGTGTGGCGGTCAGTGGCGCCCTGCCCCGCGGGAGAGGCCGGAGCAGTCCGGCAGTCGAAACACGGCCACGGCATGGGCCAGAATGACCCCGTGCCTTCCCTGTTGCTGATCGAGGACGACGACGCCATCCGAACGGCCCTGGAGCTCTCACTGACGCGCCAGGGACACCGTGTGGCCACCGCTGCCACCGGCGAGGACGGTCTGAAGCTGCTGCGCGAGCAGCGGCCGGACCTGATCGTGCTGGACGTGATGCTGCCCGGCATCGACGGGTTCGAGGTGTGCCGGCGCATCCGGCGCACCGACCAGCTGCCGATCATCCTGCTGACCGCGCGCAGCGACGACATCGACGTCGTGGTCGGGCTGGAGTCCGGCGCCGACGACTACGTCGTCAAGCCCGTGCAGGGACGGGTGCTGGACGCCCGGATCCGGGCCGTGCTGCGCCGCGGGGAGCGCGAGTCCAGCGACTCGGCGGCTTTCGGCAACCTGGTCATCGACCGGGCCGCGATGACCGTCACGAAGAACGGCCAGGACCTGCAGCTGACCCCGACCGAGCTGCGGTTGCTCCTGGAGCTGAGCCGCCGGCCCGGACAGGCGCTGTCCCGGCAGCAGTTGCTGCGGCTGGTGTGGGAGCACGACTACCTGGGCGACTCGCGGCTGGTCGACGCGTGTGTGCAGCGGCTGCGCGCCAAGGTGGAGGACGTACCGTCCTCGCCCACGCTCATTCGTACGGTCCGTGGGGTCGGATACCGGCTGGACGCCCCTCAGTGACCGATTCACCAGGGGGAATCCGCGGCTGGGCCGCGGCTCGCAGGGCCGTGCAGTCCCGTCTGCGCTTCACGAGCCTGCGGCTGCGCCTGGTCGTCGTGTTCGGGCTCGTGGCGCTGACCGCCGCCGTGTCGGCATCCGGCATCGCGTACTGGCTGAACCGTGAGGCCGTGCTCACCCGCGCCCAGGACGCGGTGCTGCGCGACTTCCAGCAGGAGATGCAGAACCACGCGAGTTCGCTGCCGCCGCATCCGACGCAGGACGAGCTGCAGCGCACCGCCGGCCAGATGGCGAACAGCAGCCAGCGCTTCAGTGTGCTGCTGATCGCGCGGGACGAGCACGGGAAGACGGTCGTCGGCAACTCCGACCTGGACTCCTTCACGCCGGAGGACGTGCCGCAGTCGCTGCGGAAAGCCGTCGACAAGCAGCAGAAGGTGTCCTCCACCAACAAGTACGCCCACCACCTGTACTGGCAGCGGATCGTGGAGGGCGGCAAGCCGTACCTGGTGGGCGGCGCCAAGGTGATCGGCGGTGGTACGACCGGCTACATGCTCAAGTCCCTGGAGCCGGAGGCCAAGGACCTCGACTCGCTCGCCTGGTCGCTCGGTATCGCCACCGGTCTCGCGCTGATCGGCTCGGCGCTGCTCGCGCAGGCCGCCGCCACGACCGTGCTCAAGCCGGTGCACCGCCTCGGCGTCGCGGCCCGGCGCCTGGGCGAGGGCAAGCTGGACACCCGGCTGCGGGTGTCGGGCACGGACGAACTGGCCGAGCTGTCACGGACGTTCAACCGCGCCGCCGAGTCCCTGGAGAAGACGGTCGCCGACATGAGCGCCCGCGAGGAGGCCTCCCGCCGCTTCGTCGCCGACATGTCCCACGAGCTGCGGACGCCTCTGACGGCGATCACGGCCGTCACGGAAGTGCTGGAGGAGGAGCTGGACGCGGAGACCGGCAGCGTGGACCCGATGATCGAGCCGGCCGTGCGGCTGGTGGTCAGCGAGACCCGGCGGCTGGGCGACCTCGTCGAGAACCTGATGGAGGTCACCCGCTTCGACGCGGGCACGGCCCGGCTGGTCCTGGACGACGTCGACATCGCCGACCAGATCACCGCGTGCATCGACGCCCGCGCCTGGCTGGACGCCGTCGAGCTGGATGCCGAGCGCGGCATCATGGCCCGCCTGGACCCGCGCCGCCTCGATGTGATCCTCGCGAACCTGATCGGCAACGCACTCAAGCACGGGGGTTCGCCGGTACGGGTCTCGGTGCGCGAGGAGGGCGAGGAGCTGCTCGTACGGGTGCGGGACCACGGCCCCGGCATCCCCGAGGACGTCCTGCCGCACGTCTTCGACCGTTTCTACAAGGCGAGTGCCTCCCGCCCGCGCTCCGAGGGCAGCGGGCTGGGTCTGTCCATCGCGCAGGAGAACGCACACATCCACGGCGGCAGCATCACAGCCGCCAACTCCCCGGAAGGCGGGGCGGTGTTCACGCTGCGCCTGCCGCGCGACGCGTCGCCGCTGATCGAGCAGGAGACGCGGAACGGGAACGGCCCCGAGGGGAAGGCGCGATGAGGGCACGGGGCGGACGCCTGACGGCGATACGGGGCGGGCGCCCGGCGGTGCTGCCGGGCGGACGCCGAGTGGCCGTACGCGGCACACGCCCGGTGGCGGTACGCCTCGCACGCCGCTGGCTCGCCGTGCCGTTGCTGGCCGCGCTGGTGGCCGGGTGCGGGATCCGGGCCACCCAGGTGCCCACGGACTTCGGGCCGGCGCCGTCCCGGGTGCCGTGCGCGCTGTCCGGTGCGGACCTGGCCACGCAGGCGGGCCGCGGCATTCCCGTGCAGGTCTTCCTGTTGTGCGCCTCGCAGCTGGTGACGGTGGACCGTTCCGTGCACATCCCGGACGGCACGGCCGAGCGGCAGCGCCGGGTGCTGGTGGCGCAGGGGCTGCTCGACCAGCTCGCCAGGATGCCGTCGCTCGCGGAGAAGCAGGCCGGCTACACGACGGACGTGCCCGGCGGCATCACGGTGAGCGGCCCGCGCGACAAGGACCCGGAGGGCACGTTCCGGCTCAGCGGCCGCCTGCAGGACCTCACCTCCTCGGCCCTCGGGCAGATCGTCTGCACGTTCGCCGACTCGGAGGCGACCGCCGCCGACGACGGGACGGTCGTCCTCGGCGGGCCGGACGACCGGTCCTTGCGCCGCTACCGGTGCACGGCTCAGGTGCGCTCGCACCCAGGGTCGATGGCGCCGCCGTCGACCGAGGTGACCGGCGAGTGAACCGCGGGGCGCGCCCCTGAGGTGAGCGAGCCGTCACGAAGGGGAACCGATCGTGCCGGGAGCGGCGTCTAGGGGGGCGTGCAGCGTCAAGGCTCAATCGGCGGCAGCGCCGCGATCCGCGTCCGTGTGGCAGGGGGTGTCCTCCTCGTCGCACACCTCGCGCTCGTCGCCTGGATCACGCTGCGCCCGCTGGACGTGCCCTGGGTGAGGCCCGCCAACCTGCATCCGTTCGCCGGGATCAGAGCCGATCTCGCGCTGGGCTGGCCGGAGGCCGCCCGCCGTATCGGCAAGGGGCTCGCGCTGCTCGCACCGCTCGGGGTGCTGCTGCCCGCAGCGGGTGGGCGGCTCGTCGTCTCCCCGCTCGCCTCCCTGGCCCGTACGGTCGCCGCGGGCACCCTGATCTCCCTCGGCATCGAGCTGCTGCAGACGGGGGTGCCCGGACAGGTCGTGGACATCGACGCGATCCTGCTGAACACGGCCGGGGTGGCGCTGGCGCACCTCCTGGTCGTCCCCGTGGCCAGGTTCCGGCTGCGCCGGCGGATGGAGTCCCGCGGCCTGGGCTCCCACCCCCGGGAGGAGCCCGCTCAGGGTCGGACCCCGACGATTCCCAGGGTCGGGATAGCTCCGTAGAGTGACGCTTCGTCCGCTTCGCCCCCGTAGCGTGGAACATGTCGAAAGCGCCGAGGAGTTCGGCGCCGGCCCCCGGACTTCGGGCAGCCTCCGGAGCGGGGTTCCACCACGGTTCGCGAAGGAGCCACCATGACCTCCCTGGCCCGCCCCACCCACGGACGGATGATCGGCGGAGTGTGCGCAGCGCTGGCACGGCGCTTCGGCACCTCCGCGACCACGATGCGCGTGATCTTCCTGCTGTCCTGCCTGCTCCCGGGCCCGCAGTTCCTGCTCTACATAGCCCTGTGGATCCTTTTCCCCTCGGAGGACAAGGCGGCGGCCGGTACCGCCTGGTGACCGTGGAGGTCTCAGGCACGCCGATGGGCGCCCCGAGCGGGGCGCCCATCGTGGTCGTGGGGACGTGCCCGGTCAGCCCAGCGGGATGCCGTTCACCGGCAGGCCGTGCGTGGGCAGTCCCTGCACCGGCAGCCCGCCGAGCAGCCCGGCGGCCGGCGCGACGGGGCCGTTGCGGAGGGCCTTCTCGGCGGCGGGCTGCGCGGCGGCCACCACGGTGCCGAGCGCGTTCTGTCCCTGGCCGAGCGCCTGGTCCGCGCCGGGCAGCGTCTTGGCGACGTTGCCCACCGGCAGCGCCTGGGTGACGGAGTCCAGTGCGGCGGTGTCCGGCACGGCGGGGGCCGCGCTCGCGACACCCGCGCCCGCGGCGGCGAAGGCGGCGCCGAGGGCGGCGACACCGAGGGTCCTGGCAGCAGACTGCTTCATGTTGAACGCGTCCTTGGGTCCGTTGACGGAGATCTGAGCGGTCCAAAACCGTAAACACGCGCCGACGGGCTCCGCAAACATACGAATACGGCCGGACGATGATCGCCCGGCCGTGTCGAAAAATCCCTCCGTCAGCCCTCGGACGTCTCATAACCCCTGGTGGAGGCGGTCTGCTGGAACAGCCATTCGGACTTCAACTCGGCGTATCCCGGCTTGATGACGTCATTGATCATCGCCAGTCGTTCATCGAAAGGAATGAATGCTGACTTCATAGCATTGACGGAGAACCACTGCAGATCGTCGAGCGTGTAACCGAATGCCTCGACCAGGTGGTCGAATTCCCGGCTCATGCTCGTCCCCGACATCAGGCGGTTGTCCGTGTTCACCGTGGCCCGGAAATGCAGCCGCCGCAGCAGCCCGATGGGGTGGTCGGCGTACGAATCGGCGGCGCCGGTCTGGAGGTTGGAGCTCGGACACAGCTCCAGCGGGATGCGCTTGTCGCGTACGTAGGAGGCGAGGCGCCCGAGCTTGACCGTGCCGTCCTGAAGGACCTGGATGTCGTCGATGATGCGCACGCCGTGCCCGAGCCGGTCGGCGCCGCACCACTGCAGGGCCTGCCAGATGGACGGCAGCCCGAAGGCCTCCCCGGCGTGGATGGTGAAGTGGTTGTTCTCCCGCTTGAGGTACTCGAAGGCGTCGAGGTGCCGGGTGGGCGGGTACCCGGCCTCGGCTCCGGCGATGTCGAAGCCGACGACACCCAGGTCCCTGTACCGGTTGGCGAGTTCGGCGATCTCCAGGGCGCGGGCGGCGTGCCGCATCGCGGTGAGCAGGGCGCCGACACGGATGCGGTGGCCGGCCTCCTTGGCCCGCCGCTCGCCCAGCCGGAAGCCCTCGTTGACCGCCTCGACGACCTCCTCCAGGGTCAGCCCGCCCTCCAGGTGCTGCTCGGGCGCGTACCGCACCTCGGCGTAGACGACGCCGTCCTCGGCGAGGTCCTCGGCACACTCGGCGGCCACGCGCACCAGCGCCTCGCGGGTCTGCATCACTCCGACGGTGTGGGAGAAGGTCTCCAGGTACCGCTCCAGGGAACCGGAGTCGGCGGCCTCGCGGAACCAGACGCCGAGCTTGTCGGGGTCGGTCTCGGGGAGGTGGAGGTACCCGGCGTCGCGGGCGAGGTCGACGATCGTGCCGGGGCGCAGACCCCCGTCGAGGTGGTCGTGGAGCAGGACCTTGGGAGCCCGGCGGATCTGGTCCCAGCTCGGGGTGTTCTGGTGCTGGCTCGTCATTGCCGCACCATACGCCCTACGCGCGTAGAGCACGGGGTGCGGCAAGGCGTCGATACGCAAAGGTGACCCGTCGGCCAGGTTTCGTACACCGTCGCTTCTGACACTGTTCTGTCATGGCACATCAAGCGACGCCGGTTCGCAGGGCCCGGCTGGGGAGGGCGCTCGGCCCGGAACCGACGGCGGTGAGCGGCGCGGTGCTGCTGCTCCCCGGCGGTGACGAGATGTCCTCCCGAAGACCGCTCCCGGTGATGGCCACGGCCTCGGTCCGCGCGCTCGGCCGCCGGCTGACCCGGGCCGGGCATGGCGAAGGCCTGGTCACGCATGTCGTGCACTACCGCTACCGGGGCTGGAACGGCAGCGAGGCGCATCTGGCGCAGGACGCCGACTGGGCCGCCGAGGAGGTCGTCCGCCGCTACGGGGACGTGCCCGTCTGTCTGGTCGGCGTGGGCATGGGCGGCCGGGCGGCGCTGCGCGCGTCCGGGCACACGGCCGTCAACTCCGTTGTCGCGCTGTCCCCTTGGCTGCCTGAGGAGGACGTGGCGGCGCCACCCGAACCGGTGAAACAGCTCGCCGGACGCCGGGTGCTGATCGTGCACGGCACGAACGACGAACGCACGGACCCGGAGCTGTCGTTCCGTCTGGCGGCGCGTGCGAAGAAGGCGAACCGCGACATCTGCCGCTTCGAAGTCCACTCCGACGGGCATGCGTTGCACCAGTACCGCTCGGAAGTCCACGCCCTGGCCGAGGACTTCGTGATGGGCTCGCTGTTCGGTCGGGCGTTCTCCCGCCCGGTCCAGGACGCACTGGCGGCTCCGCCGCCACTGGGGCTCAGGATGCCGCTGGCCGCGGGTTTCGGCAGGTCGTTGAGGAGGTGAACCGGGGGCCTCCCTCGAGGGGCGCGGGACTGTGCCGACTGCGACTCCGCCGCGCGGGGGCGCGAGCGACCACGGCGAACCCGTGCCCTCAGTCCGGGAGAAGCCGCCCCCTCCTCGACAACAGGAACTTCTTGAAGGCCGCCACCGGCGGCGTGTCCACGTGCCCGGCAAGCCACGCCACGCCGATCTCCCGCACCGCCCGCGGCGCGGTGACCGTGAGCTCCACGACCCCGGGCCGGGGCACGGCCGGCGGTGGCAGCAGGGCCACCCCCAGTCCCGCCGCGACCAAGCCGCGCAGCGTCTCGGCCTCCTCTCCCTCGAAGGCGATCCGCGGCTTGAACCCCGCCTCGCGGCACAGGTCGTCGGTGATGCGCCGCATCCCGTATCCGGGCTCCAGGGTCACGAACGTCTCGTCGGCGGCTTCCGCGAGCCGCACGCGCCTGCGGCTCGCGAGCCGGTGGTCGGCGGGCACCACGAGCCGCAGCTTCTGCTCGTCGAGGCGCCGGGCGACCAGATCGGGCGCGTCCGGCACCGGAGAGGTCAGGCACAGGTCCAGTTCCCCCGCCCGCAGCCGCTCCAGCATCGCCTCGCCGTAGTTCTGGACAAGGCTGAAGCGGACGCGCGGATGGTCGGCGCGGAAGGCGTGAATCAGCCCGGGCACGGTCTCGGCGCCCATCGTGTGCAGAAAGCCGAAGGCGACCTTGCCCGCGGCCGGGTCGGCGTCCGCGCGCACCTCCTCCGCGGCCCGTTCGATCTCGGCGAGGGCGCGCTCGACGGAGGCGAGGAACGTGCGTCCCGCCGGAGTGAGCGAGACCGTGCGGCCGCGCCGGGCGAACAGCTCCACGCCCAGGTCCTCCTCGAGCCGGACCAGGGCCCGGGACAGGGTGGACTGCGGGACCTGCATCTCCTGCGCGGCGCGCGTGACGTGCTCGGTGCGGGCGACGCCCGCGAAGTACGCGAGACGCGGCGCGAGCAACGTGACGATGTCTTCTGCGTCACTTGTGTCACTGAACGATGACAGGCGAGCGTCCGACCTCTGCTGATGCACCATGGGAACGATTATGGCGGTTCTGTGCATTGGACGGATCAGCGGTCGTGTCCGTACGTTCGAGACATGCCTGCTGCCGATACCGGGGCGTCCACCACCGTGGACGCCGATGCCGTCACTGTTGCCGTCCCCGACTCGCGGATGACCCCGGGTGGCCCCGGCTACCGCCGGATGAGCCTCGCGCTCTTCCTCGCAGGCGTCGCCACCTTCGCGCTCCTCTACTCCACGCAGGCCCTGCTGCCGCTCGTCTCCCACGACTTCGGGGTGACGGCGAGCGCGGCGAGCTGGACGGTGTCCGGCGCCACCGGCGCGCTGGCGCTGTTCGTCCTTCCCATGAGCGCCCTGTCCGAACGCTTCGGACGACGCACGCTGATGACGGCGTCGCTGGCCGTGGCGGTGACCGTCGGACTGCTCGTCCCCTTCGCCCCGTCGCTGGGTTCGCTCATCGTGCTGCGGGCGGTGCAGGGCGCGGCCCTGGCCGGCCTGCCGGCGTCGGCGACCGCGTACCTGGCCGAGGAGGTCCGGCCCAAGGCCCTGGTCACGGCGATCGGCCTGTTCGTGGCCGGGAACAGCGTCGGCGGGATGAGCGGCCGGATCATCACCGGCTGGGTCGCGCAGGAGTGGGGCTGGCGGGTGGCCGTCGGCACGGTCGGCGTGATCGCGGTCGCCTGCGCGGTGGCGTTCCGCCTGCTGCTGCCGGCGCCCGAGCACTTCACGGCGGGTTCGCTGCGCCCGCGCGTGCTGGCCCGCACGGTCCGCGACCACCTCGCCAACCCGCTGCTGCGCCGGCTGTACGCGATCGGGGCGCTGTTCATGATGGTCTTCGGCGGCGTCTACACGGTGATCGGCTACCGCCTGACGGAGGCGCCGTTCGGGCTGTCTCAGGGCATCATCGGTTCGATCTTCCTGGTGTACCTGGTGGGCACGGTGTCGGCGTCGACGGCGGGGCGGCTGGTGGGCCGTCTGGGCCGCCGCGGGGCCCTGTACCTGGCGGGCGGCACGACCACGGCGGGCCTGCTGCTCTCCCTGGCCCCTTCTCTGCTGCTGGTCCTGCTGGGCCTGGTCCTGATCACCGCCGGGTTCTTCGCGGGCCACGCGGTGGCGTCGTCGGCGGTCAGCCACACGGCGAAGGAGGGCCGCGCGCAGGCGTCCGCGCTCTACCAGTCGGCGTACTACATCGGCTCCAGCACGGGCAGCACGCTGGGCGCGGTCGCCTTCCACGCGGGGGGCTGGACCGGAACGGTGGGGATGGGCGTGCTGGCGGTGCTGGGTGTCGTGGTGATCACCCTGTTCGGGTCGCGGGCGGCGCGGGTCGCCGCGCGGCGGGAGCCGGTGCCCGCACACTGAGCCCGGCCCCGGCCCGAGGGCCGTCCTCGTCCGGGTCCCGACCTGCGCTTTCCCTCGCTCCGAGAGCCGTTGTCAGTGGGCTGCTGTAGCTTCCGAAGTGCTGGGGCGCAACGGCGCGCGACAGGAACGGCCACAGGGGTGGGTGGACCATGGGTGAGGGCACGGCGACGGTGGAGGACCTCGACGTCCGGTTGGAGAAGCACCGGGTCGAGCTGACGGGGTACTGCTACCGCATGCTCGGCTCGTCCTTCGAGGCCGAGGACGCGGTGCAGGACACGATGGTCCGCGCCTGGCGGAGCTACGAGAAGTTCGAGGGCCGCTCCTCCTTGCGCTCGTGGCTGTACCGCATCGCGACGAACGTCTGCCTGGACATGCTGAACGCGGGCAACAAGCGGGCCCGCCCGATGGACCTGACCGAGGCCTCGCCGCTGGAGCGGGCCGCCCTCTCCCCGCGCCCGGACCACACGTGGCTGGAGCCGATGCCCGACGCGCGCGTGCTGCCGACGACCGGGGACCCGGCGGAGGCGGCCGTCGCCAAGGAGTCCGTCCGCCTGGCCTTCATGGCGGCCCTGCAGCAGCTGCCGCCCAAGCAGCGCGCGGTGCTCATCCTGCGGGAGGTGCTGGCCTGGAAGGCGAGTGAGGTCGCGGAGCTGCTCGACACCTCGGTGGCGTCGGTCAACAGCGCGTTGCAGCGGGCGCGGGCGACACTCTCGGAGAAGAGTGGCGAGGGGTCCGACGCGGCCGTCTCCGATCCCCTCGACGAGGAGCAGAAGAAACTCCTCGAGCGCTATGTGGCGGCCTTCGAGGGGTACGACATGGCGGCGCTGACGGCCCTGCTGCACGAGGACGCGGTGATGACGATGCCGCCGTTCGACCTGTGGCTGCGCGGCACCTCGGACATCACCGGTTTCATGACCACGCTCGGCGCCGCCTGCGCGGGCTCACGGCTGGTGCCGGTCGCGGTGAACGGCCTGCCGGGCTTCGCCCAGTACAAGCCGGACCCGGAGAAGGGCTGCTTCACGGCCTGGGCGGTGCAGGTGCTGGAGACGTCAGACGGCCGGATCACCGGGTTCCACTGCTTCCTCGACACCCAGCGCTGGTTCCCGCTGTTCGGACTGCCCCTCGAGCTCGATCGGGAGGCCGACGAGGTCGAGTAGCGCGCGCAGGGCCGGCGCCGGGTCGCGCAGCCGGATGCGGCCCCCGGCCCGGCGGGCGGCGAGCTGGAGCCGGGCCAGTACGTCGACGGTGGCGAGCCGTACGGGCCTGAGGGCGCCGACATCGCATACGACGACCCCGGTGCCGGTGGTCTCCAGCAGCGCTCGCACGTTGTCGCCGAGCTGCGCCACCTGGTCGGGGGCGACGGGGCCGGTCAGCATGAGTACGGGGGGTGTCTTGGCGTCCACGGAGGGTGGACCGGGCGGACGCCGGCAAATCATCGGCAGCGGCTGTGCCTCTAGTCGACCGGAAACTCGCTGGTGTCGATGACGAGATCGAAGGGAGCCGGAAGCTTGATGGCCTCACCGAACTTGGCGGTGCTCAGCGGGCGGTAAACGTCGCCCTTCGGTTCTCCGTAGAGCGTCGCGATGGGACCTTCGGGAGCCCAGCGGTCGACGAGGAGGTAGAGCGGGATGCCGGCGGCGGCGTAGGCGGCGGGCTTGCTGATGCGGTCGTGCCGAGCGTTGGACTTGGAGGTCACCTCGACGACGAGTTCGGCGAGTGCGGCCGGAATGTGGGTGTCCGCGTCAGCGCACTCCTGCACCGGGGCCACCACGAGGTCCGGGATGAGCATGCCCAGACGCGACGGAACGGCGACGGCCAGTGTCTGGAAGATCCCCCAGTCGTCACGGATCACGGAGTAGAGGCGACGCTGGATACGTTCCGCGATCACATTGTGACGGGAAGCAGGAACAGGTGACACGGTGACGATCCCCTCGATGATCTCCACCTTGCTGCCCTCAGGCCATTCCATCTCCTCCCAGAACCGGACGAGCTCGTCCCAGCTCTGCTCGGGGTCATGGCTGACGGTGAGTGCCCTCATGGCGGTCTCCTATCGGTGCGTCACCGATCCCAGCATGCCGAACGGGACCGGCGGCGGTCCACCGATCCCGTTCACCCGAAAGAAGAAATCCCAGGTCAGGCGATACGATCCAGCACGACCGGCGTAGCCGTGAACTCCGTGCCGGGCGCCGCGATGTCGTAAGAACCCTCCACCGCCTGAAGCGCGTACGCGAACCGCTCCGGCGTGTCCGTGTGCAGGGTCAGCAGCGGCTGGCCGGCCGTCACCGTGTCGCCCGGCTTGGCGTGCATCTCCACGCCCGCCCCCGCCTGCACCGGGTCCTCCTTGCGGGCGCGGCCCGCGCCGAGGCGCCAGGCGGCGACGCCGATGTCGTAGGCGTCGAGGCGGGTCAGGACACCCGACGACGGGGCCTTGATCACGTGCTGCTCCTTCGACGTCGGCAGCGGCGCGTCCGGGTCGCCGCCCTGGGCCGCGATCATGCGGCGCCAGACGTCCATCGCGGAGCCGTCGGCCAGGACCTTCGCCGGGTCGGCGTCCTTCACGCCTGCCGCGTCGAGCATCTCGCGGGCCAGGGCCACGGTCAGCTCCACCACGTCCGCGGGGCCGCCACCCGCCAGGACCTCGACCGACTCGCGGACCTCCAGCGCGTTGCCGGCCGTCAGGCCCAGCGGGGTCGACATGTCGGTCAGCAGCGCGATCGTCTTCACGCCGTGGTCCGTGCCGAGGCCCACCATCGTCCGCGCCAGTTCACGGGCGTCCTCGATCGTCTTCATGAAGGCGCCCGAGCCGACCTTCACGTCCAGGACCAGGGAGCCCGTGCCCTCCGCGATCTTCTTCGACATGATGGAGGAGGCGATCAGGGGGATGGCCTCCACCGTGCCCGTCACGTCGCGGAGCGCGTACAGCTTCTTGTCCGCGGGTGCCAGGCCGTCGCCCGCCGCGCAGATCACGGCGCCGACACCGTCCAGGACGGACAGCATCTCCTCGTTCGACAGCAGCGCCCGCCAGCCCGGGATCGACTCCAGCTTGTCCAGCGTGCCGCCCGTGTGGCCGAGGCCCCGGCCCGACAGCTGCGGGACCGCCGCGCCGCACGCGGCGACCAGCGGGGCCAGCGGCAGCGTGATCTTGTCGCCGACGCCGCCCGTGGAGTGCTTGTCGGCCGTCGGGCGGGAGAGGGACGAGAAGTCCATGCGCTCTCCCGACGCGATCATCGCCGCCGTCCAGCGGGCGATCTCGCGGCGGTTCATGCCGTTGAGCAGGATGGCCATCGCGAGCGCGGACATCTGCTCGTCGGCGACCTCGCCCCGCGTGTACGCGTCGATGACCCAGTCGATCTGCTCGTCGCTCAGCTCACCGCGGTCCCGCTTGGTGCGGATGACGGAGATGGCGTCCATGGCCATGGGTTCCTTCCGGAGGTTCGAAGGACCGAAGGTCCGAAGGTGTGCGGCCCCTCCGAGCCATGGGGTTCGACTCGGAGGGGCCGCACAGGAGTTACTTGGTGAGATGGTCCGGGCCGAAGGCCTGCGGCAGCATCTCCGACAGCGGCAGGACCCCCGCCGGAGAGTCCACCAGCAGATCGGGGCCGCCGAACTCGTACAGCAGCTGGCGGCAGCGACCGCACGGGACGAGCAGCTCGCCCTCGCCGTTCACGCAGGTGAAGTGCGTGAGCCGGCCGCCCCCGGTGTTCTGCAGCTGCGAGACGAGCCCGCACTCGGCGCACAGGCTCAGACCGTAGGAGGCGTTCTCGACGTTGCAGCCGGTGACGGTCCGCCCGTCCTCGACGAGGGCCGCCACGCCGACCCGGTAGCCGGAGTAGGGGGCGTAGGCGCGGGACATCGCCGCGCGCGCCTCCTCCCTGAGGGCCGCCCAGTCGAACGTCGCGGACTCGGTCACTTGCCCTGTCCCTTCCGGTACGGCAGACCGTCCGCCTTCGGCATCCGCAGGCTCTGCGCGGACAGCGAGAGCACCAGCAGGGTGACGATGTACGGGGTGGCGGTCACGAGCTGCGCCGGGACCTCCTTCGTGGAGGCGTACCAGACGAACATCAGGGCCGCGGCCACGGCCGTGATCAGCGCGGGGACATACTTCTTCTTCCACACGAGGTACGCCGCGCCGAACACCACCAGGATGGCGAGCAGCAGGATCAGCGCATGCACGTTGGTGGTGCCGCCGCGCAGGTTGAGGCTGTCGGTGTAGCCGAACAGACCCGCGCCGAGCGCGAGTCCGCCCGGCATCCAGTTACCGAAGATCATCGCGGCGAGACCGATGTAGCCGCGCCCGGCGGTCTGGCCGTCGAGGTAGACGTTCGAGGCCACGATCGACAGGAACGCACCGCCGAGACCCGCGAAGCCACCGGAGATGATCACCGCGATGTACTTGTACTTGTACACGTTGACGCCCAACGACTCCGCCGCCACCGGGTTCTCTCCGCAGGAGCGCAGACGCAGACCGAACGCCGTGCGCCACAGCACCCACCAGGTGACCGGGACCAGGGCCACCGCGATCACGGTGAGCGGCGAGAGGTCGGTGACGAGTCCGCCGATCAGGCCCGCGATGTCCGACACCAGGAACCAGTGCTTGCCGTTCAGGGCGTCGAGCCAGTGGGACAGGCCCGGGATGTCGAAGGTGCCGAGCGAGTCGATCGGCGGGGACTGCTTGGAGGAGCCCTGCGGGGCGTTCTCGAAGGTGAACTTCGACAGGTAGCGGGTGGTGCCGAGGGCCAGGATGTTGATCGCCACACCGGAGACGATGTGGTTCACGTTGAAGGTGATGGTGGCGATGGCGTGCAGGATCGCACCCAGGGCGCCGCCCACGATGCCGAAGACGACACCGGTCCACGGACCCCACTGGTAGCCGGCCCAGGCGCCGAACCAGGTGCCGAGGATCATCATGCCCTCGAGACCGATGTTGACGACGCCGGAGCGCTCGGCCCACAGGCCGCCGAGACCGGCGAGGCCGATCGGCACGGCCAGGCGCAGTGCGGTGGACATCTGGCCGGTCGAGGTGATGCCGTCCGCGCCGGTGATCAGACGGACGATCGAGGTCAGGACCAGGACGCCCGCGATGATCAGCAGGAGTGCGGGGAGCGAGATACGGCGGCTGCCCTTGCCGGGCTGCTGCGCCTTCGGCTTGGCGACGGTCGCGGTGGTCATCGGGCAGCCACCTCCTTCTGGTGCGAGTTGTTGTTGCCGGCCGCCTCCGCGGCCAGCTCCGCGCCGACCCGCTTCTGCTGGCGGCGCAGGCCCCACTGGCGTACGGCCTCGTAGGAGATGACGACCGCGAAGACGATCAGGCCCTGCATGATCGTGGCGATCTCCTTCTCGTACGCCACCGGAGTCGCGTAGTCGAGGGCCGGGGACGCCTTGTCGAGGAAGGCGATCAGGAGCGCGGCGAAGGCGATGCCGAGCGGGTTGTTGCGGCCGAGCAGGGCGATGGTGATGCCGGTGAAGCCGAGGCCGGTCGGGAAGCTCAGGCTGTAGGTGTGGGCGTCGCCGAGCAGCAGCGGCAGGCCCGACAGGCCCGCCACGCCGCCGGAGATCAGCATCGCGGTGAGGACCATCCGCTTGGCGTCGACACCGGAGGCCGCGGCGGCGGTCTCCGAGGCGCCGGTGGCGCGCAGGTCGAAGCCGAAGCGGGTGCGGTTGAGGACGAGCCAGTACAGGACGCCCGCGAGGACGGCGAGGAAGACCAGGCCGTAGATCTCGCCGACGTCGGCGCCCAGGCTGATGCCCGGGAACCAGCCCGACTTCTTCATGATGCCGGTCGTCATGTTGTTGCCGACCTGCACGCCCCAGACATTGGACAGGGTGAGGTAACCGATGAGGCTGGTGGCGATCGCGTTGAGCATGATCGTCGCGACGACCTCGCTCACGCCCCGGGTGGTCTTCAGCACGCCCGCGATACCGGCCCAGAAGGCGCCGGTGAGCATGGCGACCAGCATCAGCACCGGGATCTGCAGGAAGGACGGCAGCGCGATGTGCGCGCCGACGACGGCGGTCATCATCGCGGCGAGCCGGTACTGGCCGTCGACGCCGATGTTGAACAGGTTCATCCGGAAGCCGACGGCCACGGCGAGCGCCGCCAGGTAGTACATCGACGCCTGGTTGACGATCAGCACCTGGACGTCGGAGTACCCGATCTGCTGGAGCATCAGCGCGTACGGCTCGAACGGGTTCTTGCCGGAGGCGACCAGCACGACCGAGGTCAGCAGGATCGCCGAGACGAGCGCGATGACCGGGCCGGCCACCGCGAGGAGCACCCGCTCCTTGTCGAACTTCTTCATCGGGCCTCGTCCTCCGGACCGGCGTCTGCCTCGTCTGTGTCGGTCGCTACGTGTTCCAGGTGTCCGGACGCGGCACCCGTCATGGCCGAACCCAGCTCCTCCGGAGTGATGGTGGCGGGGTCGGCGTCGGCGACGAGCCGGCCGTTGTAGATCACCCGCAGGGTGTCCGAGAGGCCGATCAGCTCGTCCAGGTCGGCGGAGATCAGCAGCACGGCCAGGCCCTCGCGGCGGGCCTCGCGGATCTGGTCCCAGATCTGCGCCTGCGCGCCGACGTCCACACCACGGGTGGGGTGGGCGGCGATCAGGAACTTCGGCTTGTGGCTCATCTCCCGGCCGACGATCAGCTTCTGCTGGTTGCCGCCGGACAGGGAGGCCGCGGTGACGTCGATGCCGGGCGTGCGGACGTCGTACTCCTCGACGATCCGCCGCGTGTCCTCCTGGGCGCCCTTGGGGTCCAGCCAGAAGCCCTTGGCGTTGGGGCGCTCGGTGACGTGGCCGAGGATGCGGTTCTCCCACAGCGGGGCCTCGAGGAGCAGGCCGTGGCGGTGGCGGTCCTCGGGGATGTAGCCGACGCCCCGCTCGCGGCGCTTGCGGGTGGCCCAGGCGGTGATGTCCTCGCCGAGGAAGGCGATGGAGCCGGAGTCGGCGTGCTTGAGGCCGATCAGCGCGTCGATGAGCTCGGTCTGGCCGTTGCCCTCGACACCGGCGATGCCCATGACCTCGCCCGCGTGGATGGTGAAGGTGACGTCGTCGAGGACGCGCTTCACATCGCCGCCCGCGGCGAACTCGGTGAGCCCGCCGGCCGCGGGCTCGGCCTCCACGCCGAGGGAGGCGCCGCCGCTGGCGTAGACGGTGAGGTTCCTGACCTCGATGACCGGCTTGTCCGTGACCGTGGACTCGGCGGTCTCCGGGGTGGGCAGCTCGCTGCCGACCATCATCTCCGCGAGCTGGCGGGGGGTGGTCTCGGAGGGTACGGCGGTGCCGACCGTCGTACCCCGCCTTATGACGGTGATGTCGTCGGCGACCGAGAGGACCTCGCCCAGCTTGTGGGAGATGAAGATGACGGACAGGCCCTCGGACTTCAGTTCGCGCAGGTTGTCGAAGAGTGCGTCGACCTCCTGCGGGACCAGCACGGCGGTCGGCTCGTCGAGGATCAGGGTGCGGGCGCCTCGGTAGAGGACCTTGAGGATCTCCACGCGCTGGCGGTCGGCGACGCCGAGTTCCTCGACCAGGACGTCGGGGCGTACGTTCAGCCCGTACCGGTCGGAGATCTCCTTGATCTTCTTACGGGCGCCGCCACCGATGCCGTACAGCTTCTCGCTGCCGAGCACCACGTTCTCCAGGACCGTGAGGTTGTCGGCGAGCATGAAGTGCTGGTGGACCATGCCGATGCCGCGGGCGATGGCGTCGGCGGGGCTGGAGAAGCTCACCTGCTCGCCGTCGACGGTGATGGTGCCCTCGTCCGGCTTCTGCATGCCGTAGAGGATCTTCATCAGGGTCGACTTGCCGGCGCCGTTCTCGCCGACGAGGGCGTGCACGGTGCCCTTGTGGACCGTGAGGTGGATGTCGTGGTTGGCGACGACACCCGGGAATCGCTTGGTGATCCCCGCCAGCTCGACCGCGGTCGTCGACTGTGCGGTGAGCGGAGGGCTGCTGGACGCGTCGATGGCGCACTCTCCTTGGAAAAGGGGCCGCTCTACGCGCATAGCGCCCCTGCCTTAAATTTGCTCGGACCTGATCGCGGTCGATCCGTTCCGAGCATTCTGCCGCGCGAACGGGGGCGCCCCTGGCGCCGATCTCCCGCCCGGCCCGCCCTTCGGGCGGACAGCGGGAGATCGGCGCCAGGGGTGCGGTTCGGCGATCCTCCCCGCGCCCCGTTCCCAGGCCGTAACGCTGTCATGACAGCGCCGTTCCGGCCATGCCTTCGACAGGCCTATGACCACCTGGTCAGGAGGTCTTGACCTTGATCGAGCCGTCCTTGATGCCCTGCTCGGCCTTCTTCAGCGCGGCCTGCAGGTCGGCGTTGTTCTTGAACACCGGGTTGGAGTCGGCGAGGCCGACACCGCCGTTGGCCAGGGATCCGCGGATCTCGCCGGACAGCGGCTTGTTGTCCTTGATGACCGACTTGGCGAGGTCGTACACCGCGCCGGAGACGTTCTTCAGGGCCGAGGTGAGAATGTACTGCTTGTACGCGGCCAGCGCGCTCTGGTTGTACTGGTCGGAGTCGACGCCGATGGCCCACACCTTGTGCGTGGCGGCGGCCTTGATGACGCCCTGACCGGACAGGCCGGCCGCGTGGTAGATGACGTCGGCACCGGCGTCGATCTGACCGTTCGCGGCGTTCTCGCCCTTGTCGGGGCTGGAGAAGCCGCCCTCCTGGGCGGTCTGGGTCAGGTACTGCGTCTCGACCTTGATGTTCGGGTTGACCGACTTGGCGCCCTGGATGTAGCCGGCCTCGAACTTGTGGATGAGCGGGACGTCCACGCCGCCGATGAAGCCGATGTGGTTCTTCTTGGTGGTCTTCGCGGCGGCGACACCGGCGAGGTAGGAGGACTGCTCCTCGTGGAAGACCAGGTCGGCGACGTTCTTCGCCTGGATCGTGTTGTCGTCGATGATGCCGAAGGTGATCTTCGGGTACTTGGCGGCGGCCTCCTTGACGGCCGGCGCGTAGGCGAAACCGACACCGATCACCGGGTTGTAACCGGCCTTGGCGAGCGTCTCCAGACGCTGCACCTTGTCGGCGTCGGACTCGTTGTCCTGCGGCTCGACGTCACGGCCGCCGACACCGAACTCCTTCTCGGCTTTCTGGAAACCGGCGTAGGCGGCGTCGTTGAAGGACTGGTCGCCCTTGCCGCCGACGTCGTAGGCGAGACCGATGCCCTTGCTCTTGCCGCTACCGGCGGACTCGGTGGAGGAACTGCCACAGGCGGAGACGGTGAGAGCGAGGGCTGCGGTGGCAGCACCCGCGACGGCGATTCGGGACACCCGGCGCATGGAACGAGACTCCTTCGTGCAAGCGCCCATACCAGGCGCTGGTTCCGCGGCAGCGTAACGCGCGTAGACCGGACGGAAAACCCCTTCTGTCCGGTCCGTTATCGAGATGTGGCCACCGTCTCTTCGACGGGTTACGGAGAGCGTCGGGGCACTTGCGGGAGGCGAGGGAAAGCGATGTGTGGGGTGTTTGTGGGGTTTCTGGTTCTTCGGGGAGAAAAGGTGGCTGTGTGATCGATTTTGCGAAGGGGGTGAGTGAGGTGAGCAGGGCCGCCGACGGGTGCGGGGAGCCGGCCCGGAGGCCGCGCGGACGGCCGCCGCCTTCGAGCGGTCCGTGCTGTCCAGGGCTCATGGTCATCGGCACCGGGTTGCCACGGACACGTCTTCCATGCCGGTGCCGCGCGGACGCCGTTCGGCGTAGCCGTCGGCGGGCACAACGCACGAAACCCATCCCGCGCAGGGGATGGGTTTCGTCTCGGAGCGCCGGGCAGGCCTTGCACCTGCATCTCCCCGCAGGAAGCGGGGCGTCTTTCCTTGGACCACCAACGCGCGACCAGGCACCGGGAGTTCCGGCGGCCAGCTCAAGATCAAGTCTAGCAGAGTCCCGTCCTGCCCCGCCTCTCGAACAGGACGGGCGCCCCCGGCCCGTACGTCCCGGCCGAGGGCGCCCAGTCGTCGGCCGGGCCGACGACGGTGTCACTGCGTCTTGACGACGACCTTGCCGTCGATGATGTCCTGCTTGGCCTTGTTCACGGCCGCCACGACGTCCTTCATCGCCTGGTACTTCGGGTTGGAGTCCGCGAAGCCCACACCGCCCGACTTCAGGTCACCGCGGACCTCGCCGGTCAGGGGCTTGCCGTCGACCACGGACTTGGTCAGGTCGTAGACCGCGCCGCCGACGTTCTTCAGGGCCGAGCCGAGGATCCAGTCCTTGTACTTGGCCAGCGCGCTCTGCTCGTACTGGTCGGAGTCGACGCCGATGGCCCACACCTTGTGCTCGGCGGCGGCCTTGATGACGCCCTGACCGGACAGACCCGCCGCCTGGTAGATGACGTCGGCGCCCGCCTCGATCTGGCCGTTCGCGGCGTTCTCACCCTTGTCGGGGCTGGAGAAACCGCCCTCCTGAGGAGTCTGGGTCAGGTACTGCGACTCGATCTTGATCTTGGGGTTGACCGACTTGGCGCCCTCGTCGAAGCCCGCCTCGAACTTGTGGATGAGCGGGATGTCCACGCCGCCGATGAAGCCGATGTGGTTCTTCTTGGTCGCCTTCGCCGCCGCGACGCCCGCGAGGTAGGAGGACTGCTCCTCGTGGAAGACCAGGTCGGCGACGTTGCCCGCCTTGACCGTGTCGTCGTCGATGATGCCGAAGGTGATCTTCGGGTACTTGGCCGCGACCTCCTTGACGGCGGGCGCGTAGACGAAGCCGACGCCGACGATCGGGTTGTAGCCGGCCTTGGCGAGCTGCTCCAGGCGCTGCACCTTGTCCGCGCTCGACTCGCCGTCCTGCGGCTCGATGTCCCGGCCGCCGATCTTGAAGTCCTTCTCGGCCTTCTGGAAACCGGCGTACGCGGCGTCGTTGAAGGACTGGTCGCCCTTGCCGCCGATGTCGTAGGCCAGGCCGATGCCCTTGCCGGTGTAGCCGGAGGAGCTCTTGCCGGAGTCGCTGTTCGCCTCCGTGCTGGACTTGCCGCAGCCGGTGGCCGCGAGGGCGATGACCGCGACGGTCACCGCAGCTTGGGAGAACCTCGTTCTCCGAGAGACCCGAGAGATCAGACGCACAGCAAGCACCCCTTCATCCCCACGGCACCGTCACCGGTCCGCATGCCCAAAGCGCCGCCACCGCAGCGATTTCGGCGCACAGTAACGCGCGTAGAAGGGGAGGGGAACGGGGTTTCTCGCGGCCGTTATCGATTCGTGCCGCCGCCGGGTTACGGCTGGGCGACGGCGGTTACGGGCGGGTGACGGAAGGGGGCGAAGGAGTGCCAAACGGGGCACCCCTTTCGGCCACCGGTCACCGCCGCCCGGGCTCCGGCGCTCCTGACCCGGCCTGCACCCACCGGTCACCCGCCGTCCGGGCTCCGGGCTCTGGCCTCCGGGTCCGGCCTCCGGTCACCCGCCGCCCGGGCTCTGGCCGCCGGGCCCGACCTCCGACCACCGGTCACCCGCCGCCGGGGCTCGGGGCTTCGGACGCGGCCTGCGGCCACCAGGCCCGGCCACCGGCCCCGGACGCCGATTCCAGGCCCTGCGAACCGGCTACCGGCTACCGACCGGCTACCGCTCCTGCGCGTCCAGCAGTGCCGCCGCCGTGAACAGTTCCACGCCCACAGTGATGGCGTGCTCGTCCGCGTCGAAGTCGCCCTGGTGCAGGTCCCGCACCACGCGGTCACCGGGGCGGCGGACGCCGAGGCGGGCCATGGCGCCGGGGACCTTCTCCAGGTACCAGGAGAAGTCCTCACCGCCGAGGCTCTGCTCGGTGTCCTCCACGGAGTGGGCACCGCGCCGTGCGGTCATCGCGTCCCGCAGGAGTTCGGTGGCACCGGCCTCGTTGACGACCGGCGGCACCCCGCGGACGTAGTTGATCTCGGGCTTGGCCTTGTACTGGTTGGCGATCTCGTCGACCGCCGCGTGCACCAGGTCCGGCGCCTGCCGCCAGGCGTCGAGGTCCAGGCAGCGCACGGTCCCGGAGATCTCGGCGTGCTGGGGGATCACATTGCAGGCGTGCCCGGACTCGATGCGCCCCCAGGTGACCGAGAGCCCGCTGCGGGCGTCGACACGGCGCGCGACCATCCCCGGCACCTCGGCGGCGACACGCGCGGCGGCGAGCACGAGGTCCGTGGTGAGGTGGGGGCGCGCGGTGTGACCGCCCGGGCCGTCGAGCGCGACCTCGAGCCGGTCGCAGGCGGAGGTGATGGGACCGTGCCGCAGCCCGATGCGCCCGGCGTCGACCTTGGGGTCGCAGTGCACGGCGAGGATCCGCCCGACCCCCTCCAGGACGCCGGCCTCGATGGCGTCGGCGGCCCCGCCCGGCAGGACCTCCTCGGCGGCCTGGAAGACCAGCCGCACCGGCTTCGGCAGCAGCCCCTCGCGGTGCAGCTCGGCGAGGACGAGTCCGGCGCCGAGGACGACCGCGGTGTGCACGTCGTGTCCGCAGGCGTGGGCGCGGTCCGGCACGGTGGAGCGGTACGCGCAGTCGGTCTTGGTGTCCGGGATGGGGAGCGCGTCGATGTCCGCGCGGAGCGCGAGCATCGGACGTACGCCGTCCGGGTCGCCGATGTCACACACGAGTCCGGTCCCGGTGTCGAGGACGCGCGGCGTGAGACCCGCCTGCTCCAGGCGGGCCTTGATCGCGGCGGTCGTACGGAACTCCTGGTGGCCGAGTTCCGGGTGCATGTGCAGGTCGCGCCGGAAGGCGACGAGTTCGGCGTGCAGCGCCTCGGACAGCGCGCCGGGAAGCACCGCTTCCCCGGGGTGATCGGCCTCGGACTCTAGGGACATCAATTGGTTCACCCTTTGAAGGGTAAGGCGATCGGGCGGCCGGCCTCCCTGCGATCAACAAAACTTCAGCCCGTCAGGGGAAGAAAATCCGGCCGCACGCCGCATGGTCGGCAGTGAGGATGGGTAAACTCGCCCGGCTTTCCGGGCGACGGGATCGCACCGCGGTCGAGAGTGGGGCCGCGGAGGTGACCGCGGCGGCGTCCCGGCGCTGTGGGAGGCGCCCGGTGATCCCAGGACGGGACCGCTTCCGTGTGCGGGCGTCCCGTTACGTGAACGCTCGAAGGGCTCCGAGCGATTCCCGTACACCACGGATACCACGTCACGCCGCCTTCCCGTCGCGGAAGCGTCACCTCTTCTACGACTCCCCAGCCCGTGCGCTGCCTCACATGGCGAAGTGGTGAACGCTCGAAAGCAGCCCCTTTCCCGTACGCCCGCGCGGGTAGGGTCGCCCGCGTGAACGCCGAGGAACCGGACTTCATACGGACCACCCGGGCGTCGTACGACGCCATGGCCCCCGACTACGCCGACCGCTTCCCCGACGGCCTGGCGACCCGTCCCCTCGACCGGGCCCTGGTCACCGCCTTCGCGGAGCTGGTCCGTGCGCACGGCACCGCCCCCGTGGCCGACCTCGGCTGCGGCCCCGGACACGCCACGGCCCGCCTGCACACCCTCGGCGTCCCGGTCTTCGGTGTGGACGTCTCGCCCCGGATGGTGGCTCTGGCCCGCCGTACCCACCCTGACCTGCGCTTCCACGTCGGCACGATGACGGCGCTCGACCTGCCGCCGGAAACGCTGGGCGGTATCGCGGCGCTGTTCTCGGTCGTCCACGTACCGGAGGAGCACCTGCCGACGGTGTTCGGCGAGTTCCACCGTGTCCTGAACCCCGGCGGTCACGCGCTCGTGGCGTTCGAGACGGGCGACGACGACCACCGGCACCTTGTGGAGGGCCTGGGTCACGAGACGGCCCTCGACCATTACTGGCACGGCCCGGACACGGTCACAGCCCACCTCACCAAGGCCGGCCTGCAGGTCCGGGCGCAGACCCTGCTGGAACCGGACGGGGCGGGGAGGCGTCAGCGCGCGTACGTCCTGGCCCGCAAGCCGGGCGACGAGGCCCGGTGACGGCGGTCACGGCGACTCGCCCGCCACCGAAGGCCCCTACCCGGGCGGCCCCGGGGCCGCCCGGCCGATCGGCGCGAGCGCCGCGCCTGCGAGGAGCCCGTCAGCCGAAGCGGCCCTCCACGTAGTCGGCCGTCCGAGGGTCCGACGGGGCGGAGAACATCGCCGGGGTGGGGCCGTGTTCGCGATGGCGCCCGGGGTGTTCTGTTCGGCCAGGAAGAAGGCGCACTGATCGGAGACACGGGCGGCCTGCTGCATGTTGTGGGTGACGATCACGACAGTGACCTCGTGCGCCAGTTCGCGGATGGTCTCCTCGATGCGGCGGGTCGAGGTGGGTCCAGGGCCGAGCAGGGCTCGTCCATCAGCAGGACCTGGGGGCGTACGGCGAGGAAGCGGGCGATGCACAGGCGCTGCTTGGCGACGCGAACGGTGGCACGGCGACGCGACCGGGTCGCCGCGGCCGGAACGAGAAAGCGCACCCCGTCGGCCCGGCGGGGTGCGCTCGTGTGGAGAGGGTGAGGCGGCGGGCCGTCCTGGGGCCTTTCGTTTGGACCAGGCCGGGCTCCGGCCTGGTCCAAACGAAAGGCCCCAGACTAGCTACCCCGCTGCGATGTCCTGCTCGGCCGGGACGTCCCGTTCTGCTGCCGCCGAAGGCACCCGGTCCACGTTCCGCGCCGTTTCCGTCACCCCGGACAGGAAGCCCTGCGCCCGGGGCGAGGCGTGGTCGGTCAGCCAGGCCGGGTCGATGTCGCACACCGCGACGCGGACCTCAGTGCCGACCAGGGCCAGCGGCAGGGTGTGGACGACCGTGGAGGGGAAGCTGAGGATCGTGCGGCCGACGGGGCCACGGCGGGCGATCAGTTCCAGGGGCAGGTCCGGACGGACCACCTCCAGGCCCGTCTCCACCGCCAGCTTGTGGAGTTTCTCGGGGCTTTCCCGGCGGTGGGCGAAGTAGCGGGTCGCCCCGTGCGCCGCGGCGAGTGACCGCACCGCCTCCAGATAGCGCTCGCCGTCCACCACGCCCGTCTCGACGAGCGAGGTGCCGACCAGGTCCGCGCCCTTGGTCAGGCGTGGCGGGCCGAAGCGGGCCCGGGTCCAGGCGAAGTCGTTCGGCGTGATCGTGACCCCGGCCGGGGCCTCCTCGATCGGCATCGAGGAGAAGACATCCACCGTGCGCCGGGTGCCCGGGGTCAGCCTGCGGCGCGCCGAGGACGACACCGGGGCGAACAGCAGGTCCCGGGGGCCCCGGCGGCCGCCCTTGCGGTGCCAGCGCACCAGGCGTTCACCGCGGGCGAGCTGGGCGACGAACTCCATGGTCGCGGTGCCGTCGTCCACCACCACCAGTTCCCGGGCCCCGGTGATGGTCAGCAGCAGCTGGACGTAGCGGGAGAAGGGGTCACCCATCACCACCCGGCGCGCCCGGCGCAGCAGCCGGGTGAGGCCGCCGATGGTGTGGAAGGGGGCCAGGGCACCGCCCCGCGCCTCCTCCCAGCGGACCTCGTACCCCTCGTCACGGGCCAGTTCCGCCATGCGGCGCAGCTGCCCCCGGGTCATCGGGTCGGTGGGCGCCAGCACCACGAGGGTGAGCCCGTCCCCCGCCGCACCTTCCGCCGCGCCGACATCGTGCGGCGCCGTACCGTCCGCCGCCGCGCCCGCGCCGTCCCCCGTCGTACCGTGCGGTTCCGCGCCGTCCCCCGTCGTACCGTGCGGTCCTCCGCCGTCCCCCGTCGTACGCCCCGGCCCGGCCCCCCGGCCCCCCTGCGCGGCAATCCCCCGCGGCCGCCGGCGCCCCTGCGCGGGGATCGCCGCCGCGCGCCCGGGCGCGGCGTCCCCCGCGGTGCGCAGGGCGTGCGCGTGGGCCCACTCCAGCACGTTCAGGAGCTGTACCGGGCTCTCGACGAAGGCGAGCGTGGAGTGGGGGTGGCCGGCGGATCCGGCGCGGGGGCTCATCGGCTCAGGACCGTCCCGTAAGGCGCTCAGACCGCCACCGGCTCGCCGGCGGCGGCGGCGATCTCCGCCTCGGCGACGACGCCGGTGACGCGGCGCAGCTTCTTCATCGGGCCGAGCTCGGAGTCGTAGACCTTCTTCACGCCGTCGCCGAGGGAGGCCTCGATGACGCGGATGTCGCGCACCAGACGCGTGAGGCCCTGCGGCTCTACGGAGGCGGCCTGGTCGGAGCCCCACATGGCGCGGTCCAGGGTGATGTGGCGCTCGACGAACACCGCGCCGAGGGCGACCGCGGCCAGCGTGGTCTGCAGACCGGTCTCGTGGCCGGAGTAGCCGATCGGGACGTTCGGGTACTCCTTCTCCAGCGTGTTGATCACGCGGAGGTTGAGCTCCTCGGCCTTCGCCGGGTAGGTGGAGGTGGCGTGGCACATGAGGATGTTGTCGCTGCCGAGCACCTCCACCGCGTGGCGGATCTGCTTCGGGGTCGACATGCCCGTGGACAGGATGATCGTGCGGCCGGTCGCGCGCAGGGCGCGCAGCAGCTCGTCGTCGGTGAGGGACGCGGAGGCGACCTTGTGGGCGGGGAGGTCGAACTTCTCCAGGAAGGCGACCGCCTCGGTGTCCCACGGGGACGCGAACCAGTCGATGCCCTTCTCCTTGCAGTACTCGTCGATCTGGCGGTACTCGTCCTCACCGAACTCCACGCGGTGGCGGTAGTCGATGTAGGTCATCCGGCCCCAGGGGGTGTCGCGCTCGATGTCCCACTGGTCGCGCGGGGTGCAGATCTCGGGGGTGCGCTTCTGGAACTTCACGGCGTCGCAGCCGGCCTCGGCGGCCACGTCGATCAGCTTGAAGGCGTTCTCCAGCTCACCGTTGTGGTTGATGCCGATCTCGCCGCAGATGTAGACGGGCTTGCCCGGACCGACCTCGCGGGAACCGAACGTACGCAGACGGGAGTTGGTGCTCATGGCAGGAACTGTCCTTACTTGTGGAGGGAATCGAGAGAGGGGCCGAGGATCCAGCTGGCGATCTCTCGGATCGCGCCGTCGCCGCCGGGGACGGTGGTGACCGCGCGTGCGGCGCCGCGCACGACGTCGTGGGCGCTCGCGACCGCCACGGGCCAGCCGACGAGGCCGAAGCACGGGAGGTCGTTGACGTCGTTGCCGACGTAGAGCACGCGCTCGGGCGCGATGCCCTGCTCCTCGCACCACTGCTTCAGCGCGAGGTCCTTCCGGTCGATGCCGTGCAGGACCGGGATCTTGAGCTTCCGGGCCCGTGCGGCGACGACCGGGTTCACTTCCGTGGAGAGGATCAGCATCTTCAGCCCGCTCTTGCGCAGGGCCGCGATGCCGAGTCCGTCCCCGCGGTGCACGGAGACGAACTCCTTTCCATCGGCGTCGATCAGCACCCGGTCGTCGGTCTGGGTGCCGTCGAAGTCCAGTACGACTGCGTCGACATCGGCAGCGGTGGGCAGCGAACCGGGGAGGTCCGCGTCGAAGAGGGGCGCCAGAGCCCGCGCCCGCGCCAGGTCGTGCGGGTCGTCGATCTCCAGGACCCGCGCCGGGTCCGTCCGCACCAGTTCCGTGCGCCCGAAGAAGCGGTGCTGGTGCTTGCGGAAGCCGGCCGCGTCCATCGCGTAGGCGGCGCCGGTCTCCAGCAGGTCCTGGGGGCGGTCCTGGCGGCGCGGGCGGAAGGACTTGTCGTGGTTGACGCCGTAGCCGCCGCCGACGGCCGCGTCGGCCTCGGCGCCGGCGGCGACCTCGTCCGCCGCATCCTCGTGGTCTCGCCAGATGAAGCCGTGGAAGGGGGCCACGGTGACCGCGGTGTCCGCGCCGTTCTCGACGACCGCGCCGGCCACCCCGTCGATGTCCTCGCGGACGATGAACGGGCTGGTGCACTGCACGAGCAGGACGACGTCGACGGACGCGCCGTGCAGGGCCTCGTGGGCGTCCATGGCGTGCAGGACAGCGGCCTCCGAGGTCGCCGTGTCGCCTGCGATGGCGGCCGGCCGCAGCACGACCTCGGCGCCGGCCTGGCGCGCGGTCGTGGCGATGGCCTGGTCGTCGGTGGACACCACGACGTCCGTCACCAGGCGGGTCGCGAGGCACTCGCGCACCGCGCGCGCCACCAGCGGCACACCGCCGACTGGGGCGAGGTTCTTCGCGGGCACCCCCTTGGAGCCGCCGCGCGCGGGGATCACCGCGAGCACCCGGCGCACCGAAGCGCCTTGGCCCGCTTCCGGGTTGGGCATGGGGTCTACTCCTTGAAGAGAGGTCACAGCTCACCCATCCGCCGGATGACGGGCGCCACCCGCTGCACCCCGTGCCGGTACGCGCCCCGTGCCGCGCGGCGGACGATCCGGCGCACGGGTCCGGGCGCCTTGTCGGCGGCGGGCGCGCCCGGCAGCGGGCTGCCGTCCGGGGCGAGGTGGTGGCGGGCGAGGACGCCGGGCAGATAGCCGGGCGCGGTGACAGGGGTGTAGTAGGGCTTGAGCGGCGGGAGTCCGCCGGTGGTCAGCAGCTCGCCGATGCGCTTGCGGGCCTCGTCGAAGGCGGTGGCGTACGAATCTCCCCCAGAGGGGGAACCCCCGGCAGCGACGCCCTGCCGGGCCACCCACTCCGCATCGGGTACCGGCTCGTGTCCGGCGTCGAGCTGGTCCCAGGAGGCGAGGCAGCCCGAGCCCACGAAGTGGTGGTTGCCGAGCGCCTCCCGCACCCCGAGGTCGGTGAGGACGACGGTGGGGATACGGCGGTGCAGGGACTCCAGGGCGGCCGTCGAGCTGACCGTGACCAGCAGGTCGGTGCGGTCGAGGACCTCGCCCATGTTCCCGTAGACCAGGCGGAAGTTGGCCGGCAGGTCGTGCCGCTGGGCCAGCTTCTGGTAGGGCAGTTCCTCGATGTGGGTGGTGTGCTCGCCCGGCTTGGAGCGCAGCTTGAGCAGCACCTCGCGCTCGGGGTGGCGGCGCGCGTGCCGGACGAGCCGGTCCAGCAGGTACGCACGGTCCCTGCGGGACTCCGGGACGGAGGGCTGTGCGGCGAAGACGACCGTGTAGGGGTCCTTCTTCACGTACGGGGCGCCGCCGAGGAAGGGCAGCGCGACCTCGGTCACCGACGAGGCGTCGGCGCCCACGCCCTCGTAGACGGCCCTGAAACGCTCGGCGTCCTGGCGGGAGTTGGCCAGGACCAGGTCCGCGCCGTGCCGCAGCAGCAGGCCGTCGGCGAGCTTCTCGTAGACGACACCGACGTAGCCGGTGACCACCACGGGCCGCTCCGGGCGTCCCTGCCAGGCGTGGGCGAGCCCGTGCAGCATCGCCTGGACGCCGCCGCCGACGAGGGCGAGCACGAGGACGTCGTACGTCTCCTCCGTCATCTCGCGCAGGAATTCGACGGCGGTGACCTCGCGGAGGGAGTCCGCGCGGACGCCGACCTCCCCGAGCTGGCGGGCGGTGGGGGTGGCACGGCCCCGCAGGAGGAAGCCGTCGAGCCGGATGTCCGAATCGACTGTTTTATCAGGTGTTTCCGTCGATTCGGTGGCCTCCGCGAATTCCGTCGGCGAAATGCGGGCAGCGGTGAGCGCACCCCATTTCCACCGGGTGTCGGAATCGGCTAGAACGGCGACCCGCAGGCGCCTCGCAGTACTTGCTGGCACATCGAAGACGCTAGGAAGGGATTTCGAGGCGCAGCCGACGCGGAATGCAACAAAGGGTTAACAGCACGCCGCCGAACAGCGAATCAGGCCGTGAAACCGCGAGGAAACAGCTGGGTTCACTATTCCGCCACGCGCCGTTCACGCCCCATCAAACCGCCGGTCAAGACGAATGCCGGGCCGCCGCCTACCGTCACAGGCGTGGTCAAGCTCTCCGTCATCGTGCCGTTCTACAACGTGCAGCAATACGCGCCCGACACCCTGAAGAGCCTGCGTGCGAACGCGCGCGAGGACTTCGAATTCATTCTCGTCGACGACTGCTCGCGCGACGAGACACCGGACATCCTCGCGCGCGCGGAACGCGAGCTGCCAGGCGCGGTGTATGTCCGGCACGAGAAGAACGGGGGGCTGGCGACCGCGCGCAACACCGGGATCGACACGGCACGCGGCGAGTACCTCACGTTCCTCGACGGGGACGACTGGCTCGCCCCCGGCTACTATCCCAGGCTGGTCGCCGCCATCGAGGAGTTGGGCTGCGACTTCGTGCGCACCGACCACGTCCAGTGCACGGGGCGGGCGCGCGCCATCCACCGGGTGCCGCACGGCCGGCGCGGGGTGGTGATGAACCCGCGCGACGCCATCCTGCCCGCCGACCGCTCCACCTCCGTCGACTACGCGTACGCCTGGGCGGGTGCGTACCACCGCCGCCTCGTCGACCGCGGTCTGCTGCACTTCACCGACGGCCTGCGCACCGCCGAGGACCGGCCCTGGATCTGGAAGCTGCACCGGGAGGCGGAGTCCTTCGCCGCGGTGAGCCTCATGGGTGTCTACTACAGGCGCGGTGTCGCCTCCTCGCTCACGCAGATCGGGGATGTGCGGCAACTGGACTTCATCCGCGCGTTCGACCAGGTCGTGGCGGAGACCGCCGGGGACCAGGATGCCGACAAACTGCTCCCCAAGGCCGTGCGCACCTACTGCGCGATCATTTCCCACCATCTGGGATCCATCGAAAGGTTCGAGCCGCCGGTGGCACGGAAACTGAAGTCGATGAGTGCTGTCGCACTGCGGCGCATGCCGCAGGACGTGCTCGACGACGCCCTGGACTCCATGGACATCGAGCGGGCCTCGCGTCTGCGCCGGCTGCGCCGCCGTCCCGCCCCCGCGGGGGTGGCCGCGTGACGACGCAGATCTTCCTGGCGTCGACGCTGTACGGCACGGCGACCCTGGCCGCGGCGCTGGACAGCGAGTGCTTCGCGCCCGCCGACCGGCGCATCCTGCTCGTGTCCAACAACGCGGCGACGCCCGAGACCACGCCCGGTCTGGACGAGATGCCCGGCTTCGAGCGGCTGCGCGGCCGCTTCGACGAGGTCATCTCCTGGAACGAGACCATCCACCCCTTCCACCCGGGCGGCTGGGCCCCGCGCCTGGACGACGTCCCGCTGTGGGAGCGGCACCTGCGGCTCCTGTGGAACCTCGGCGACGACGACATCGAGCTGGCCGTCGAGTCCATCCAGGTCAACCCGGCGCTCGGCGTCTGCCAGATCTTCACCGGCGCGCCCGTCACCGTCTACGCGGACGGCCTGATGAGCTACGGCCCCACCCGCAACAAGATCGACCCGCTGGTCGGCACCCGCGTGGACCGGCTGCTGCACCTGGACCTGGTGCCGGGCCTGAAGCCGCTGCTGCTGACCGAGTTCGGCGTCGAGCCGGAGATCGTGCCGACGGACGCGTTCTCCAAGGTGCTCGCGGAACTCGAGGACACCGGCGACGCGCTGCCCGCCATGGAGGCCCCCGCGCTGCTGCTCGGCCAGTACCTCTCGGCGCTCGACATACTCACCGCCGTGGAGGAGGAGAACCTCCACGTACGGATGCTGAAGGGCGCCGTCGAGCTCGGGCACACCCGGGTGGTGTTCAAGCCGCACCCCTCGGCGCCGGCCCGCTGGTCGCGCGCCCTGGAGAAGGAGGCCGAGAGGCTGGGCGCCGACCTGGCGGTGCTCGACACCCCGGTGCTCGCCGAGGTGCTGTACCAGCGCATGCGTCCGGCGCTGGTCGTCGGCTGTTTCTCCACCGCGCTGCTCACCGCGTCCGCGTTCTACGGCCTCCCGGTCGCCCGTATCGGCACCGAGACCCTGCTGGAGCGTCTGGCCCCGTACGAGAACAGCAACCGCGTCCCGGTCACGATCGTGGACGCGCTGCTGCCCGAGCTGACGGCCCGCAAGGCGGTCGAGGACCAGCGCCGGGGCATGGAGGTCGGGGACCTCGACGCGCTCGTACGGACCGTGGGCTTCGCGATGCAGCCGAAGATCTACCCGGATCTGCGGGCGCACGCCGAGCGCTATCTCACCAGGTACCTGAGCCCGCACACCTGGCGGTACTTCAAGCGCCGGCGCCTGACCTCGCTGGCGCTGCCCGGCGGGATCCCCGTCCAGCTGGCGTTCATCCCGCGCAACGCCACGGTCCGCAGGGTCGCCCGCCGGGCCCGGGCCCTCAGGCGCGGGCGCGCCGCCCGGGCCTGAGCCCCCGCGGCACGCACCGCACCGTCCCCGTCCGGCCCTTCGGCGGGGGCGGGCCGTCTCACGGCGGCACCCTCGAAGCCCCATCCCGCAGTCGGCTCACAGGAATTGGCCCGCTGTTCACCTCGCCGCCCGTTCGGATGACCCCTGCCGGGCAGATGCTGGGCAGCTCTCGCACCGTTTCCGTCCGCACAAGGGAGTGCCCGTCCTCATGGTCGCCACAGCAGAAACGGCCTCACCGCCCCGCCGGCTCGATGACGTCCCCGGCTGGTTCCCCGTTCTCGACCAGACGCTCTTCAACTGGTTCCTCGACCGGCAGGAATCCGCCGGGATGCGCGGAGACCTGCTGGAGGTCGGGGTGTACATGGGCAAGAGTGCGATCTTCCTCGGCCGGCATCTGAGGGACGGCGAGGAGTTCACGGTGTGCGACCTCTTCGGGGGCGAGGCACCGGACGACGCCAACAGGGCGGAGTCGACGAAGTCGTACAGCGCGCTGACCCGGCAGGCCTTCGAGGGGAACTACCTCTCCTTCCACGACGCGCTGCCACGCGTCCTGCAGGGCCCCAGCTCGATGGTGCCCGACGAGGTCCCGCCGCGTTCCTGCCGGTTCGTCCACATCGACGGCTCGCACCTGTACGAGCACGTCCACGGCGACATAGGAGCGGCCCACGACCTGCTGCTGCCCGGCGGCATCGTCGTCCTGGACGACTTCCGCTCGGAGCACACCCCCGGTGTCTCGGTGGCCGCCTGGGAAGCGGTGCTGAACAGGGGTCTGCGCCCGATCTGTCTGAGCACGCAGAAGCTGTACGGGACCTGGGGCGATCCCGAGCCCGTCCAGGAGGAGCTGCTGGCGATGGTGGAGGGGCGCGAGGACTGCCACCTGAGTGTCCAGCAGGCCGCCGGCCACCGCATCATCCGCCTCAAGTCCAAGGGCATGCAGGCACCCCCGTTCCCGCCGTCCCGGCACGCCGACGCCCCCGAGCCCCCCGCGGCCACGATCCCCACGCAGCCCACCCGGCGGCCCGCCGACCCGCCGAAGCGTCCCGCGGTCCCGCGCAGCCGCACCCGCAAGATCGCCGCGGACCTGCTTCCGCCGGTGGTCACCCGCGCGATCCGCAAGGCCCGCAACCGCTGACCGGCGCGCCGGCGACCGGGGCCGTCCCGGGTTCACCCGGGCCGGGGCCACCGCCCCGGCCCGGTTCAGCCGGCCTCGGCCCTCTCGCGCGGCGACCTGCCCGAGGGCTGGTCCGACCGCACGAACCCACGGGTGACGGGTTACGCGACGCGTGACGGGCTACGCGCTCGCCAGCGACAGCTTCACCGCGAACCCCAGGAACAGCAGCCCCACGGCCGAGGTGGCCCCTGCCGACAGCCGCTTGCGCCGCTGGAAGGCCGCCGCAAGGCGCGTGCCGCTGAATATCAGGGCGCTGAGGTAGAGGAAGCTGGCGAGCTGGGCGAAGGCGCCGAGGACGACGAAGGACAGCGCCGGGTAGGCGTATCCCGGGTCGACGAACTGCACGAAGAAGGCGACGAAGAACAGGATCGCCTTGGGGTTGAAGAGGCTGATGACGAGGGCGCGGCGGTAGGGCCGCTCCTCGGCGGTCACCGGGACGGCCACCGGCGCGTCCTCGGCGCGCCTTTCCCGGCGCGTGCGCCACATCCCCCACGCGGCCCGCAGCATCCCGACCGCCAGCCAGGTCAGATACCCGGCCCCGGCGTACTTCACGATTCCGAACAGCAGGGCGTTCGCCTGCAGCAGCGAGGCCACCCCGGCGGCCGACAGCGTCATCAGCACGGTGTCCCCGCACCACACGCCCGCCGCGGCGGTGTACCCGGCCCGCACCCCGCGCCGGGCGGCGACGGACAGCACGTACAGGGAGTTGGGACCGGGAAGCAGGACGATGAGGACGAGTCCTGCCAGATAAGTGGGCAGATCGATGACGCCGAACATGAACAGGAGTGTCGCACGGGGGTGCGACGCTCCTGTTCCGGTTTTCGCGGGGTGAGACGGTCAGCCGTCGAGGAGGGTGTCGACGGAGAGTTCGTCCTTCCGGGGACACCCTCCATGAAAGCGACCGGGAGCGTGCAGGTTCCGCCCCCGCTCACCCGAACAGGCGAATTTCCCAGGTCAGAAGACGTCCGACGGCACGTAGGTCCCCCACACCTCCCGCAGCGCGTTGCACACCTCGCCCACCGTCGCGCGGGCCTTCAGGGCGTCCTTCATCGGGTACAGGACGTTGTCCGTGCCCTCGGCCGCCTTCTTCAGCTCCTTCAGGGCCGCGTCCACCGCCGGCTGGTCGCGTTCCGCGCGGAGCTTGGCCAGGCGTTCGGCCTGCTGGGCCTCGATCGCGGGGTCGACGCGCAGCGGCTCGTACGGCTCCTCCTCGTCGAGCTGGAAGCGGTTGACGCCGACCACGACCCGCTCACCGGAGTCGGTCTCCTGGGCGATGCGGTAGGCGTTGCGCTCGATCTCGTTCTTCTGGAAGCCCCGTTCGATCGCCGCGACGGCGCCGCCGAGGTCCTCGACCTTCTCCATCAGCTCCAGCGCCGCCGCCTCGACCTCGTCCGTCATCTTCTCGATGACGTAGGAGCCCGCGAAGGGGTCGACCGTCGCCGTCACGTCCGTCTCGTACGCCAGCACCTGCTGGGTGCGCAGTGCCAGACGCGCGCTCTTGTCGGTCGGCAGGGCGATCGCCTCGTCGAAGGAGTTGGTGTGCAGCGACTGGGTGCCGCCGAGCACGGCCGCGAGGCCCTGCACGGCGACCCGGACGAGGTTCACCTCGGGCTGCTGGGCCGTCAGCTGCACGCCCGCCGTCTGGGTGTGGAAGCGCAGCATCATCGACTTCGGGTTCTTCGCGCCGAACTCGTCCTTCATCACCCGCGCCCAGATCCGGCGGGCCGCCCGGAACTTGGCGACCTCCTCCAGGATCGTCGTCCGTGCCACGAAGAAGAACGACAGGCGCGGCGCGAAGTCGTCCACGTCCATCCCGGCCGCGACCGCCGTGCGCACGTACTCGATGCCGTCGGCGAGCGTGAACGCGATCTCCTGCGCGGGAGACGCGCCCGCCTCCGCCATGTGGTAGCCGGAGATCGAGATCGTGTTCCACTTGGGGATCTCGGCCCTGCAGTACTTGAAGATGTCCGCGATCAGCCGCAGGGACGGCTTCGGCGGGAAGATGTACGTCCCGCGGGCGATGTACTCCTTCAGGACGTCGTTCTGGATCGTGCCCGTCAGCTGGTCGGCGGACACGCCCTGCTCCTCCGCCACCAGCTGGTACAGGAGCAGCAGCAGCGCGGCGGGGGCGTTGATCGTCATCGACGTGGACACCTTGTCCAGCGGGATCCCGCCGAACAGCACCCGCATGTCGTCGACCGAGTCGATCGCCACGCCCACCTTGCCGACCTCGCCGTGCGCGATCGGGGCGTCGGAGTCGTGGCCCATCTGGGTGGGCAGGTCGAAGGCGACCGACAGGCCCATGGTGCCGTTCGCGATCAGCTGCTTGTACCGGGCGTTCGACTCGGTCGCCGTGCCGAAGCCCGCGTACTGGCGCATCGTCCAGGGACGGCCGGTGTACATCGTCGGGTACACGCCGCGCGTGAAGGGGTACGCCCCCGGCTCGCCCAGCTTCTCCGCCGGATCCCAGCCCTCGAGGGCGCCCGGCCCGTACACCGGCTCGATGGGCAGTCCGGACTCCGACTCGCGCGCCATGGTGTGTGCCTCCGCGTTGCTTCGTTGCTTCGTACTCGGCTTGGTGGCCTGGCTTCGTTACTCGCCAGTACAGACGACCCTCGCGACGGACTGTAGCGGCGGCCCTGCACGCGGTGGAATCGCCGCACGCTGGGACCTTGCTCACAACCATGCCCCCTGGTTCGCCGTCGGTCACGCGCGGGGAGCATCTGAGGAGATGCGATCGGGCGAAGGCGCCCGGTGAGGCGGCGGGGGGTCGGTATGCGTACCAGGGGCATGGGGAAGTCGCTCGTCGCCGTCGCCGGGGCCGCCGTGCTCCTCGCGGCCGCCGGCTGCACGGCGCAGCCGGGGGACGCGGGCGGCGGGGACGGCAGGCACCGCTCACCGGTGCACATCGAGGTCCCGCGCACCCCGTCCGGCTCCGGCCACACCGCGTCCGGGGACGGCGCGCCGAGTACCGCCGCACCCGCCCCGAAGGCCTCACCCGCCGCCCTGTGGCGGCGCGGCGACTCGGGCCGCGGGGTGCGCGAGCTGCAGGCCCGGCTGCGCCAGGTGGACTGGTTGTTCGACGGCCCGACGGGGACGTACGACGACCTGACCGAGAACGCCGTCAGGGGTTTCCAGGGCAAGCGCGGATTGCCCCGAACGGGCGAGGTGGACTCGGCCACCTGGCAGCGGTTGCTGGCCATGACGCACGAGCCCGGCACGTGGGAGCTGTACCTGATGGGCGGGCAGCCGGCCGGGGCCCCGGACCGGCGCTGCATGACGGGCCGGGTGCTGTGCATCAGCAAGACGAGCCGCACGTTGCGCTGGATGGTGGACGGACGGACGCTCTCGACGATGGCGGTGCGCTTCGGCACGGAGTACACCCCCACCCGCGAAGGTGTGTTCCGCATCTACTGGAAGTCACGCGATCACGTGTCCACGCTCTACCACTCGCCGATGCCGTACGCGATGTTCTTCAGCGGCGGTCAGGCGGTGCACTACTCGTACGACTTCGCGGCGCGCGGCTACGCCGGCGGCTCGCACGGATGTGTGAACGTACGGGACGAGTCGGCGATCGCGGCGCTGTTCGCCCAGGTGCGGGTCGGCGACAAGGTCGTCGTCTACTGGTAGAGGCCTGAAGGAGATGTGGGGCGCGGGCGGGACCGGGGGAACGTGTCCCGCCCGCGCCGGTGCACGAGCCGTGGGTACGGGGGGAACCCCGGCTCCGTGCGACGGCCGATGACCAGTCGGCTCACTCAGTACTGCGCCACGGCGGCCGAAAGCGTCACACCTACGGCGAAGAATTTTCCAGGAGAAGCGAAACCGCAGGTCAGCGGCACCGGCGACGGCTCAGTGGTTCTCGGCGGAGCCCAGCGCGCTGTACGTCGGGCTCGGGGACGCCGTGTGTGTCGGCACGGCCCCGACCAGGCCGCGGGGTGCGGTGGGCGCAGGGGCGACCGGCGCTATGTGGCCTTCGCCGTCACCGCCGTTGCCGCCCTGGTCGCCGTCGCCGCCACCGTTCCCGTGCCCGCCGCTGCTCCCTTTCCCGCCGCCGCTGCCGTTCCCGTCGCGGCCCTTGCCGCTCGCGTCCTGGCCGGAGCCCTCGTCGCCGCCGCCCAGGACGCCCTTGCAGTACGCCTTCACTCGACCGCCGCCGCCCGCCGCGTCCGCCAGGTCGCGCAGCCGGTCGGGGCCGAGGACCTTGCCGCCGGCCATGTCACGGCAGGACGAGCGCACCTCGGTCCACCGGTCACCGGTCCGGCCCGCCGCACGGTTGCCGGGGTCGCCGGGCCGGCCGGTCGCGGTCGAGCCGTCGCCTGCCTCGTCGCGCGAGGAGCCGTCCCGTCCGGGCGCACCGGACGTGCCGCCCGGCGTCACGGACGGGAGGCCTCCGGTTCCTGCCGTGCCGGGCGTCGGGGTGACCGACGGCTGAGGGGGCGTCGGCGCCGACGACACGGACGCGGCCGGCCCCGGGTCGTCGCGGAACGGGGTCGGCAGCACTCCGGTTCCGGCCGCCACCGCGACTCCGCCGATCATCCCGGCGGCCACCGTGGCGGCCAGCCCGAAGCGCACCGTGCGCCACCGGCGGGCCCTCCGCCCACCCGCCTCGGGACGGCCGAGACGGACGAGTCCGGCATCGGAGTTCGGGGTCCCCCCTGCTCGAGCGAGGTCGAGAGCTTCGGGGAGGGCGGCGAGCTGCGGGTGGCACACCGCCCGGTTGTCGTGCCGGGCCGCGCGGGCGGCCCGGAACGCGGCCACCGCGGCCTCCTCACCCGGGAGTTCCTCGCTGGTGGAAGGGGGTGTGGCGGCCAGAGCGGCGAGTGCTTCGGCGAGCCGTTCGGCGCGGGCACGCGCGTCGGCGTCGACGGGGGCCGGGGGCTCTCCGCGCAGCAGACGCTCCGCCGCGTCCCTGTCCAGCCACCTGTCCTGCTCGTCGGCCATCACATGTCCTTCTGCGTCCGCGAACGCGTATGCGTCACACCGGCGGACGACACCGCACGTCTGTGCGCGTCTCGCTGGGGAGGCACGGCGCCGAGCGCGCCAGCCGATTCCGGATCCGTGTCCGGATTCACGTCGAGCAGCTCCGCGAGCCGCTTCAGACCGCGGTGCGCCGCCGTGCGGACGGCTCCCGGGCGCTTGCCGAGGGTCTCGGCGGCGGTCTTGGCGTCGAGACCCACGACCACCCGCAGCACCACGGCCTCCGCCTGGTCCTGCGGAAGCTGGGCGATGAGCGAGAGCGTGCGGTCGGTCGCCAGGGCCTCGATGGCCTCCCCGGCCGTGTCCGACTCGGCGGGCTTCCCGGTGAGTTCCGTCTCGTCGCCGCCGATCGCGGGGCGGCGGCCGCGCATCCGTATGTGGTCGAGGGCGCGGTTGCGGGCGATACGGGCCGCCCAGCCGCGGAACCGGTCGGCGTCGCCGCTGAACCGGTCCAGGTCACGGGCGATCTGCAGCCACGCCTCGGAGGTGACGTCCTCCGCGTCCGGGTCCCCGACCAGCGTGCGCACATACCCGAGCAGCCGCGGATGCACCGCGCGGTACACGGTACGGAAAGCGGTCTCGTCCCCCTCCTGTGCCGCAAGTACCGCGGCCGTCAGCTCCGCGTCGTCCCCCAGCACCCGAACTGCCCCTCTGTGCGCCTGATCCGGCACCGCTCGCGCGCGCCGGGTTCTCGCCGTCGTGATTCCTCGTCCTGCCTGTGGTCTTCAGGCCGCTCGTGGTCTGCGGCGGTTGCATCACCCGTTATTGCTGATCGTCGCGGTCGGCGCGAAAGGCACGTTACGGCGTGAAACCGCTCTTCGTCCACGCCCGTACAACGTGCAACCAACCCGTGACGCGGCGAGGTGTGACAGAAAACGCATCCTCGGCGCTGTAGAGAGTGACGGGCCGCCGCGCGGCCCGTACCGCGCGACGGCCGGGGCCTCTCCTGTGGGGGGTGGCGGCCCCGGCCGTTGCTTCGCGGGGTCGGCCGCCGCCCGGGCAGCGCACGCACGAGCCACCGGAGCGTCGGGGGCCCGCCCGAGGGCGCCGGATTACTTGTTCTTCCCGCGGTCGTCGGCAGCCTTTGCGGTCTGTCCGCCCGGCCCTGGAGTGCGGGAAGGCCCCGGAGTCCGGGAAACCGCAGGAGCCTTGCCCGCCTTCTCCCCCTTACCCGATTCACCCGACTTGCCCGGCGCGCTGTCGTCCTGTGCCAACTGCTCGGCACAGTAGGCGGCGACGCCCTGCTCACCGCCGGCAGCCTCGACCAACCGCTGCCATGCGGTGGAGCCGACGGCGTTGCCACGGTTCTTCACCTGCTCGTAGGCGCGGCAATGGGCCTCGGTGTCCTGGGCGGTGTCCGGGCGGTCAGGAGAGACGGAGGTGTCCGGCACGGAGGACGTCGCCGGTTCCGGCGCCCCGCTCCACCGGCCCGGGGCGCTCGGCGACGGCTGCCGCCCGTGACCGCCGCCGTCCCCGCCGTCGAGGGAGCCGCCCGGGCCGATCGCCGCGAACGCGACTCCGCCAAGGGTCAGTCCGGCGAGAAACAGGCAGACCGCGGCCTTCACCGACGACCGCACACGCCCGTGCCCACGCGGCCGCCAGTCGTCCCGGGGCCGGGTCCGCGCCTGGGGCGCGCCGGCCTCGCGGACGGCCCGGAACGCGGCCACCGCCCTCTGTTCGGCCTCGGCGTCCAGGGCGCCCTCGCGCAGCGCGGCGGCGAGCAGCGCCTCCAGCGCGGCGCTCCCGGCCACGCCCGCGGAGGCCGACGCGGTACTGCCGAGGTGCACGCGCCGACGGCCGAAGACCTGGCCGCCTCTGTGCCGTTCACCCATGTCCGCACCCATCTCTGCCCGACGGCCGGGCCAGTCGCCGAGTCCACCGCCGCTGCCGCTCACTTCGACTCACCCAGCGTCCTGAGGCCGTCATCCGTCACACCTGGTCTCCGGCGCCTTCCGCGCGAAGCCCGCGGGCCAGACGCTTCAGCCCGCGATGGGCCGCGGTACGCACCGCACCGGGCCGCTTGCCGAGGACGCGGGCGGCGGCGGGGCCGTCCAGGCCGACGACCACACGCAACAGCACGGCCTCGGCCTGGTCGCGTGGCAGTCCGCGGATGAGTTCCAGGGCGTGCTCGGTGGAGATGGACTCCATCGCCTGGTCATGAGTGCTGTGGGCGCCCGGCAGTTCGAGTGCCTCCTGCTCCAGCCCCGACGACCGGGGCCGTACCCGGCGGCGGCGCAGGTGGTCGAGCGCGCGGTGCCGGGCGATGGTCGCCGTCCAGCCTCGGAAACCCGCCCCGTCGCCCTTGAACCGACCCAGGTCCCGGGCGATCTCCAGCCAGGCGTCGGACGCCACGTCCTCCGCCTCGTCCGCGACGAGACCGCGCAGATACCCGACCAGCCCCGGCTGCACGATCCGGTACGCCACCGCGAAGGCGGCTTCGTCCCCCTGCTGAGCCCGCGCGACCGCAGCGCCCAGCTCCGCGTCGTACGGGTGTACGCGGCGCGGTTCCCCTCGCTGACCCAAGACTGTCCTCGCCCCATGCCGAGTTCGCGGCGGGTTTGTGTGTAACACCCACGATCATCAGCGTCAGGGCTCACAGAAGTGTCACAGCTCGTCAGGCGGCAGCCGACCGCCGGACTTCCAAGGGCACTTGACGTGGACTTTGTCCCGTTTGTCCGAGCGGTGGCGTCGAAGGTCCCCTCTCCTGTACAACCGGGCGCCTTCCGATCGTGAAGGAGTGCACGCGTGAGACCCCGTTCCGCCGTTGCCGCGCTGGCGGTTCCCGCCGTGTCCCTGCTCTCGTTGTCCCTGGCCGGGTGTGCCGGGGGCGGCGGAACCGGAGCCCCGGCGAAGCCGGCCGCCGCGGACGTCGGCGCCAGGCCGAAGGCGGCACCCGCCGCACCACGGACACCCGAGGAGTTCCTCGCCCGGGCCACGGAGGCGATGTCGGGGCAGAAGGGCTGGACGTTCACCGTGAAGGGGAACGAGGGCCTGATGTCGCAGGGGCAGCAGAGCACCGCCACGTACACGGCCACGGTGCGGCGCACACAGAGCCCCATGGCGCTGCACTCCACGGGAACGACGTACGCCAAGGGCGTCGCCAAGCCCGAAGAGGTCTACGTCGTCGACGCGACGGGTTACGTCAGGAAGGGCGCGGCCGGGTCACGGTGGAAGAGCGGCCCGCTGTCGGACCCGGAGATCGGGAACGCCGTGGAGGACCCGGTCGCCACGCTCACCGCGTTCGGGGACTACGCCCGGGAGGAGTCGGGCGACGGCGTCTCGGTCGTGAAGTCGGGCAGTGCGGTCGAACTGCGGGCGGAGGTGTCGTCGGTGAAACTCCCCGCCGTACGGGACCGGGGCGTGGTGAAGCAGGCGGTACGCGAACTCACGCCGACCCTCGAGCAGTTGCGCGCCGCCGGCGTCAGGGCGCCCGAGAGCCAGGTCCTGGTGGAGCGCGTCGAGGAGGTGCTCTCCCTCGACTCCGCCACGTATCGCATCAGGTCCCACCGTTTCCGGTGCACCTTCCTCATCCCCTACGGCGGACGGACGATGCGCTACAGCCAGGACGTGACCGAGCGCACGGAAGGCGCGTTCACGGGGACCATCACCCTCCCGACGGGCCTCGGGTGAAACCTCGGCCGGCGGCGGCCGCGACAGGCCCTCAAGCCGTCCCGGTCGTCGCGTCCCGGCACAGCAGCCGCAGCGAGCCGTCGCCGTGGAAGCAGCGGCGGGCCTCGTCGATGGGATCCCACAGGCGGCCGTCGGGTGTGCGCACCCAGTGGTCGCCGCCGGACGACCACCACTCGCCGCCGGTCAGCCGGACCACCACCTCGCCCGCGTACGCCCCGAACCCGCGCAGCGCGCTCTCCACGGCGGCATACGGCGCGCCCTGACGGCCTATCTCCTCGATCATCCGGTCCACACGCCACAGGCTCTGCGCCGAGTAGTCGAGCCGCAGCCGGGCGCCCTCGCGCATGGCCGTGACGGCGTCGGCGGCCCAACGGACGGGCTTCGTGGCGGCGTGGGGCCTGGTCACCTCAGTTGCGTTCACACCCGGAAGAGCGCCCTCCACCGCCGTCGCGTCACGCCGTTCGGAGGGGGTCCCCGACACCGGCGCAGGACCGCCCCACCGCGCCACAGGACGGTCACAGGATCCTTGCAGCGGAACGGGTTTACCGGGCTGTGCGCCTCTGAGGCCAGGGTCTTTCGTCTGGATCCGGCCCCATACGGACGAGAAGCCCTACGTGCGGCCCCGTGCGCGCCGGGACACCACGGCCCGCAGCACCCGGCGCCCCTCGGTCGACACGTCGAGGGCCCCGCGCAGTCCGCCCGCGCCGTGATCCGTGACCAGCTCCAGGACGGTGACCTGGCGTCGCAGTTCCGCGGCGACGAGCGGCGGCATGCGGTCCGTACGGCCCTCGCGGCGGGCCGCGACCGGGGCGTCGTCGGCGGCGGGGTCGAGCAGCCGGTGGATCTGCAGCGCGGCCACCGAGCAGGCGTCGGCCCACCGGCGCAGGGCGTCGGCGGACGGCTCGGCGGGAACCGCCTCGAGCATGCGGCGGGCCAGCCGGGCGGCCTCCGCCTCGGAGGTGCACTCGGCGTCCGCCGCCTCGGAGCCCTCCCCGGCCGCCAGCTCGGAGCGTGCCTTGGTGAGCCGCTGTTCCCAGTCGTGTCCCTCGACGAGGCTCGCCCACAGCGGCCGCAGGACCTCGTCGTCGCCGCCGAGCAACGGCACACACCGATCCAAACAGGCCAGTCCGCTCGCCGCGAGTGCCCGTTCGTCGGCCTGCGCGATCAGGTCCACCAGGCTCATCAAGCCTCCTCGAAACGCCTCGTCGGGGCGCCTCATCCGTACGGAGCCCGCATCTTCCCTTACTGCGTGCGACGGACCCGGAGTGTCACAGTCACTTCAGGGGAGCTGTCGAGGCGTTCGAGGAGAACATTTTCGGCCACCAGGCCTGCCCCAGGGGGCGTTTCAGCCCAGCCGGCCCGCCAGCGCCTTGAACTGCGTCCAGGACAGCGACGGGGTTCGCGAGTCCCACAGCTTCTGCGCCGTCGCCCGCAGCGGCATCCGGATCCCGGCCGCCACCTGGTCCTGCGTCTGGGCGTTCGGGCGGTCGCCCCAGACGGCGAAGACGCCGCCGAGGATCTGCCCGTCGTACCGCGCGGGCACCGCCGTCGTGCCCCGCAGCACCCGCGGGGTCCACTGTTCGTAGATCCGCTGCCCGGTGGGGTAGACGAAGGTCTGCGGCTGGCCGAGCACGTAGTAGAGGTACTCGTCGTTGTAGTTGATCACTTTGCGGCCCGCGCCCAGGTAGTCGGTCGGCGGCCGGGCGCCCAGCTCCTTGCCGGTCCAGTACGCGGCCTGAAGGTCCCCGGCCGGCTGGACGGAGCTCGCCCGGTAGAAGCCGTCGTTCCAGGCCCGCATGGTCCTGCCGTGCCCGCGCATCACGTTCGCGCGGTCGTTCAGCCAGCCGGTCGCGAGGTCCGCGACGCCCGCCTTCGGCCCGAACCGGGCCCGCGCGGCGGCGGCGAGCTGCGGGTAGGAGGCGGCCGGGTCGCGCGCCGTCAGCGCCAGGTACTCGTCACCGCCGAGGTGCCAGTACGCGCCGGGAAACACGCCCGAGAACTCGCCCAGCAGATCGTCGACGATCTTCGCCGCCGCGGGCTTGGAGATGTCGACCGCCCCGCGCGTGGCGACGCCGGAGGCGTTGCGCAGCTGGATGTCGGGGTGAGCGGCGATGACGGCGCCCAGGTGACCGGGCGAGTCGATCTCGGGCACCACGGTGATGTGCCGGCTCGCCGCGAGATCGACGATCTTCTTCACATCGGCCTTGCTGAGGTGCTGCTTGGAGACGATCTCCGGGTGCGAGGAGGACTCGATGCGGAAGCCCTGGTCGTCGGAGAAGTGAAGACCCAGTTCGTTGTACTTCAGGTCGCCCAGCTCACGGATGCGGTCCTCGATCCAGCCGGCCGTGTAGTACTTGCGGGCGATGTCGAGCATGAACCCGCGCCGCGGCTTGGCGGGCACGTCGTTCACGACGCCCTCGGGCGCGGTGCCGCCGCCGTGCACTTCCTGCTTGAGGGTGCGGGTGCCGTAGAACACGCCGGCCTCGCCGGGCCCGGTGATCTTCACCCGCCCGTTCGTGACGGCCAGCGTGTACGACTCCTGGTTGCCGCTGCCGGCCAGGCCCAGCTCCACGTCACCGGCGCCGGCGCCGGTCTGCCCGCCGTACGCCATCCCCAGCTCCCCGGCGAGCAGCCGCCCCTCGTCGGCGAGCTGAGCGTTGTCGACCACCACCCGGTGCCCGGAGGCGGGCCGCCAGCCCGGGCCCCGGGCCGCGGTGAACCGGCTGACGGCGGGGATGGTGCGGGGCGGCTGCGACACGGGGTAGGAGCGGGACGGCAGGGAGCGGGCGGAGCCTGTGGACGCCGCCGACGTGCCCACGGAGGCCCCGGCCCCGTTCGGCGAGCCGCCACCGGAGGGCCACAACGTCACGGCCGCCGCCACACCGCCCGCCACCAGGATCCCGGTGGTCGCCAGCAGCAACCTGGTGCGCCGTACGTGCGTCTTCCCCTCGGGGACCCGCCTGCGGCCGGTCACCAGGTCACATCCGTTTCGACACCGGGGCACGGCCGCACCGTGCCCCCCTGCACGCATATGCGCAGCGGTATTCGCCCGACCTTGGACCGCACGCGACTCACCTCCGCACTCTGCCCCCCTGCCGTTCCCCTCCGAAGCTACGACCCCCGTCCGGCCCACGTGTCCACGAGAGGCCCCGAAACTCTCCCATCCGGGTGAAAGCCGGGCAGCGACTGGACGCCGACCCGACCACCGTCGCTAACGTGGCGGCGCATTTCTCACACGATCCCCTGCCGACCCGCACGTGGCGCGCACGAGCCGTCACGCCAGCCGCCGAGGACCCACGCTGTCCGCGCACCGTCTCCCGCACCTCCCCGGCCACACCGCCCTCCCGGCGCAACACCGCACCGAGGCCGCCACGGGCCTTGAGCGGTTCAACCGCGCACCCGCCGACGACGTCCGGCGCGCCCTGCTCACCTGCTGCCGCAGCCTGCGCTGGGCCCACCGGGTCGCCGAGCACCGCCCCTACCCGGACCTCGGCGCCCTGCTCGCCGCGGCCGACGAGGCGACGTACGACCTCGCCCCCGCGGACCTCGCCGAGGCCCTGGCCGGGGAATCCCTCGCCCCGCTCCCCGACGGCACGTACTCCGCCGCCCACACCGCCCTGAGCGCGGCACACGCGGCATACGAGAGCAAATTCGGACACGTGTTCATCATCTGTCTGGACGAGGTGGCGCCGAACGAGTTGCTGGACCAGCTCCTCGCGGCCATCCGATCACGATTGGCGAACGATCCCGAGGAGGAGCGGGTCCTGGCGACAGAGGAACTGCGCCGCCTGGCGAGGGGGAGACTGACCCGTTCGGTACGGGACTTTTCCGACCAGCCCGTGCCGGGCCGCGCGCCGTGACGACATGCGGCTGCGCCGCGTGGGCGCGAACAACCACAAAGCTCCCGCACACGGCAGAAAACAACGGGGCCCACCCCAGTGGCCGCCCGGCCGATGAGCCATCCGTGCTCGTTTGAGTGCCTGATTGATCACACCGGCAGGCCCCCCGTAAGCGCCGCAGGCAACCGTCGCTACCATGCTGGGGGCCGGTGGACCGTACCCGGCCGGGCCCGACCGACACAGAAAGCCGGCGCGGCCCTAGTCCCCGCTCCCGGAGGGTTCTTCCGTGCCGGCTGGAACGCTGTACCGCGGCCGGGAAGGAATGTGGTCCTGGGTGGCTCACCGAGTCACCGGCGTCCTCATCTTCTTCTTCCTGTTCGTACACGTGCTGGACACCGCTCTCGTCCGTGTCTCCCCCGAGGCCTACGACAAGGTCGTGGCCACGTACAAGACACCGATCGTCGCGATTCTGGAGTACGGCCTCGTCGCCGCCATCCTCTTCCACGCGCTCAACGGCCTCCGCGTCATCGCGGTCGACTTCTGGTCGAAGGGCCCGCGCTACCAGAAGCAGATGCTCTGGACCGTCGTCGGAGTCTGGGTCGTGCTGATGCTCGGGGCCATCTACCCCGTCCTCGGCCACGCCGCTCGTGAACTCTTCGGGAGCTGACGCGTATGTCCACCACTGAAACCACCACCTCCGGCATCGGCCCCGTCGAGGGTGCCCCGCTGTACGACGTCGACAACCCGGCGCCGGTCATCGAGCCGCCCCGGAAGCGGACGAGGAAGACCCCGAAGTCGACCCGCGGCAACTTCGAGATGTACGGCTGGCTGTTCATGCGCCTGTCCGGCATCGTGCTGGTCGTCCTGGTCATCGGCCACCTGCTGATCCAGCTCGTGCTGGACGGCGGTGTCTCCAAGATCGGCTTCGCCTTCGTGGCCGGCCGCTGGGCCTCCCCGTGGTGGCAGGTCTGGGACCTGCTGATGCTGTGGCTCGCGATGCTGCACGGCGCCAACGGCCTGCGCACGGTCATCAACGACTACGCCGAGCGGACCAACACACGCCTGTGGCTGAAGGGCCTGCTGTACACCGCCACGGTGTGGACCATCCTGCTGGGCACGCTGGTGATCTTCACCTTCGACCCGAACATCCGCTAGGCACGGGGCTGCGAGAATCATGAAGATCCACAAGTACGACACCGTCATCGTCGGCGCCGGTGGCGCCGGTATGCGCGCCGCCATCGAGTCGACGAAGCGCAGCCGCACCGCCGTGCTGACCAAGCTCTACCCCACCCGCTCCCACACGGGCGCCGCGCAGGGCGGTATGGCCGCCGCGCTCGCCAACGTGGAGGAGGACAACTGGGAGTGGCACACCTTCGACACGGTCAAGGGCGGTGACTACCTGGTCGACCAGGACGCCGCCGAGATCCTGGCGAAGGAGGCCATCGACTCCGTCCTCGACCTGGAGAAGATGGGCCTGCCGTTCAACCGGACGCCCAACGGGACGATCGACCAGCGCCGCTTCGGCGGTCACTCCCGCAACCACGGCGAGGCCCCGGTCCGCCGCTCCTGCTACGCGGCCGACCGCACCGGCCACATGATCCTCCAGACGCTGTACCAGAACTGCGTCAAGGAGGGCGTGGAGTTCTTCAACGAGTTCTACGTCCTGGACCAGCTGATCACCGAGGTCGACGGCGTCAGGCGTTCGGCCGGTGTGGTGGCGTACGAGCTGGCGACCGGCGAGATCCACATCTTCCAGGCGAAGGCCGTGATCTACGCCTCCGGCGGCTGTGGCAAGTTCTTCAAGGTGACGTCGAACGCGCACACGCTGACCGGTGACGGCCAGGCGGCGGTGTACCGGCGGGGCATCCCGCTGGAGGACATGGAGTTCTTCCAGTTCCACCCGACCGGCATCTGGCGCATGGGCATCCTCCTGACCGAGGGTGCGCGCGGTGAGGGCGGCATCCTCCGCAACAAGGACGGCGAGCGCTTCATGGAGAAGTACGCGCCGGTCATGAAGGACCTCGCCTCCCGTGACGTCGTCTCGCGCTCCATCTACACGGAGATCCGCGAGGGCCGCGGCTGCGGTCCCGAGGGCGACCACGTCTACCTGGACCTCACCCACCTGCCGCCGGAGCAGCTGGACGCCAAGCTGCCCGACATCACCGAGTTCGCCCGTACGTACCTCGGCATCGAGCCCTACACGGACCCGATCCCGATCCAGCCGACCGCGCACTACGCGATGGGCGGCATCCCGACGAACGTCCAGGGTGAGGTCCTCGCGGACAACACCACGGTCGTCCCGGGTCTGTACGCGGCCGGCGAGGTCGCCTGCGTGTCCGTGCACGGCGCCAACCGCCTCGGCACGAACTCGCTGCTGGACATCAACGTGTTCGGCAAGCGGGCGGGCATCGCCGCCGCCGAGTACTCCCAGACGGCGGACTTCGTCGAGCTGCCGGAGAACCCGGAGTCGCTCGTCGTCGCGCAGATCGAGCGGCTGCGCAACTCCACGGGCAACGAGCGCGTGGCGGAACTGCGCCGTGAGCTGCAGGAGACCATGGACGCGAACGTCATGGTGTTCCGCACCGAGCAGACGATCAAGACGGCGGTCGAGAAGATCGCCGAGCTCAAGGAGCGCTACAAGAACGTGGCGATCCAGGACAAGGGCAAGCGGTTCAACACGGACCTGCTGGAGGCCGTCGAGCTGGGCAACCTGCTGGACCTCGCCGAGGTCATGGCGGTCTCGGCGCTGGCCCGCAAGGAGTCCCGCGGCGGTCACTACCGCGAGGACTACCCGAACCGCGACGACGTCAACTTCATGCGCCACACCATGGCGTACCGCGAGGTGGGCGACGACGGCACCGAGTCCATCCGTCTCGACTACAAGCCGGTCGTCCAGACCCGCTACCAGCCGATGGAGCGTAAGTACTGATGGCTACCCCTGTTCTGGACAAGGCCGAGGCGGGCGCTTCGGGCTCGGCGGCGTCCCCCTACATCACGGTCACCTTCCGCGTCCGCCGCTACAACCCCGAGGTCTCGGCCGAGGCGACCTGGCAGGACTTCCAGCTGGAGATCGACCCCAAGGAGCGCGTCCTCGACGGTCTGCACAAGATCAAGTGGGACCTGGACGGGTCGCTGACCTTCCGCCGGTCCTGCGCGCACGGCATCTGCGGCTCGGACGCCATGCGGATCAACGGCAAGAACCGCCTCGCGTGCAAGACGCTGATCAAGGACATCAACCCCGAGAAGCCGATCACGATCGAGCCCATAAAGGGCCTGACGGTCCTGAAGGACCTGGTCGTGGACATGGAGCCGTTCTTCCAGGCGTACCGGGACGTGATGCCGTTCCTGATCACCAAGGAGACGAACGAGCCGACACGCGAGCGTCTGCAGTCGGCCGAGGACCGCGAGCGCTTCGACGACACGACGAAGTGCATCCTGTGCGCGGCCTGCACGACCTCCTGCCCGGTGTTCTGGAACGACGGCCAGTACTTCGGGCCTGCGGCCATCGTCAACGCGCACCGCTTCATCTTCGACTCGCGTGACGAGGCCGGCGAGCAGCGGCTGGAGATCCTGAACGACAAGGACGGCGTGTGGCGCTGCCGCACGACGTTCAACTGCACGGACGCGTGCCCGCGCGGCATCGAGGTCACGAAGGCGATCCAGGAGGTCAAGCGGGCGCTGATCACCCGCCGTCTCTGACGTCTCCTCGCCGCACGTCACCGAGGGCCCCGTTTCCGCTGGATACGGGGCCCTCGGGCATATGCCACACCATCGGGTGAACGTGGCTGCGAAGGACGCCCGGGCGTCGCCCGGCCTACGATGATGCTCTCGACACCAGCCCACGGGAGGCACCTGATGTCCGCAGCATCCGTCGAGCAGCCCTTCGAGCACGAAGAGCCGGTCAGCCTCACGACCATCGCCGACGAGATCATGGAGCGCCATCCGGGCTACCGCGTCGAGATCATCGGAGGCCATCTCCTCGTGACCCCGTCCCCGGATGCTCCCCACGCTCGAGCCCTGACCAGCCTCATGATCCCGTTCATCGCGGCCGGCCTGCACGGTGGCGAAACGGAGGTCCTCCAGAACGTCGGTCTCTGGCTGCCCTCCGACGCGGAGGACTATGCCATCCCCGACCTGGTGGTGGTCGACGCGGACATCGACGACCACTTCGTCGAGAACAACTGCTACGACCCGGTCTGCTTCCGCCTCGTCCTCGAGGTCACGTCCAGCAACTGGAAGAACGACCTCAAGACCAAGGTCGCCGCCTACGCCGAGGCGAAGGTGCCCGTCTACGTCGTCGTGGACCGCAAGCACCAGCGCCTCCACGTCCTCACGGACCCCGCCGGGAACGGGTACGAGAACCATCGTCCGTACGCTCCCGGCGAGACCGTGACCCTCCCCGGCTCCATCGGCGCCGAAGTCACGCTGGACGTGGCCGAGATCCTGAAGGCCGGCCAGCAGAGGGCCCAGTAGGGGCCCCGCCCGTCAGCCCCGCAGTACCCGCCCCTGCTTGTCCGTGCGGTCGTTGCTCGTCAGGAACAGGATGCCGTCGATCAGCGCCCAGAGGCCGAAGCCGCCGCAGGTGAGCAGCTGGGCGATGCCCACGCCGACCGAGCCGACGTAGAAGCGGCCGATGCCGAGGCCGCCCAGGAAGATCTGCAGGAGTCCCGCGACGATCTTGGACTTGTCGGAGTACGGGCGGCCCTGCGGGTCGACGCCGTAGGGAGCCTCGGGGGTGGGGACGGTCATGGGACTGCTCCTGGAAGTGCCGTAGCGGATCACGGAGAACCGGAATGGTTGACTCCGGAATGAGGCCAGGAGGGATCCCGCCACGAAGTTGGAATGAGAGATCCGACCGGGATCCGGTCGGAGTTCTTCTGCCGTCGTCCCCCCTGCGAGCTGGGAGCTTAGGTAGAGAGAGCGCAAGGGCGGGAGAGGGTGTGAATGATTGTTCCTGTTCCGTGATCAAGTTTGGGCAGCCGACGGTCACATCAAGCCGACGCGACTCAACCCCCGTCCGCTAGAAGGCGTTACGAACGACCGTCCACGCCAGCGCCAGCCCCAGGACCAGCACCTGCGCCCGCGTGCTCAGTTGTGGCTGCCAACGACGGCCTCGCAGCCCTTCGATCGCCCAACGGCCCAGCAGAGCGAGTGCGTACGGCGAGGCGAGCAGCAGCGCCCTGTTGTCCAGCCACGCCTCGGTGAAGTGACCGTGCATCAGGTCGTACACCATGCGGGTGCCGCCGCAGGCGGGGCAGAGCAGCCCCGTGAGGAGCCGGAACGGGCACTGGGGCAGCAGGTGCCCGGGCTCGTGCGGATCGGTGACGTACAGATAGCCGGCCCCGGCCGCCCCGGCGGCGAGTACCGCCAGGGGCGCCGCCGCCGGGTGCCGCAGTACGGACTGGGGAGACACCGGGTCCTCAGCCGCGCAGGACGCGGCCCTGGGAGTCGGTCTGGTTGCTGCCCGTCAGCAGGATGATGCCGTCGATCAGCGCCCAGATGCCGAGGCCGCCGCAGGTGAAGAGCTGGGCGAGGCCCAGCCCGACGTTGCCGATGTAGAAGCGCCCGACGCCGAAGGTGCCGAGGACGAACTGCAGCACACCGGCGACGATCTTCGACTTGTCGGAGTAGGGGCGGCCGTAGGGGTCGTAGCCGTACGGGGCGTTGGGGTCGCCGGTGTACATCCCGGGCGGCACGGCGCCAGGCGCATACCCGTACTGCGGATACCCGTACCCAGGCGGCGGGCCCGGGGGCTGGTTCGGGTACCCGTAACCGTAGGGACCGGGCTGCTGCGGCTGTTCGCTCAAGGACTGCTCCTGGGACCGGTTGCGGGGAGCCCCGCGAAGATACGACAAGACGAAATGAGCCCGGTCATCATGCCCGAGACGCCCCCGAGCTCAGAAGCCGGGGGCGCCTCGCACAACACGTCCTGCCGGTCGGTCAGATCCAGCTCAGCCGCCAGAGGCGGAAGACGCCCGTGCCGTCCGACAGGTACTGGCCGCCGCCGATGTCGTTACTGCTGACCACGTACTCCTTGCGCTGCCACAGCGGGATCAGAGGGACGTCCTGCGCCACGATCTGCTGGATGTGCTGGAAGTCGTCGGCGGTCCGGCTGCGGTCGGAGTAGCGCTGGCTGTCCAGGATCAGACCGTCGACCTGCTTGTTGCTGTAGCCGTTCTTCATGCTGTTGCCGGTGCCGATGAGCGGGGCCGTGAAGGTGTCCGGGTCCGGGAAGTCGGCGACCCAGCCGATGGCGTACGCGTCGAGCTTGCCGCTCGCGTACCGCTTCTGGAAGTCGGTCCACTCGTAGCCCTTGACGTCGACCTTGAACAGCCCGGTCGCCTCGAGTTGCCGCTTGAGGTCGGCGGCCTCCTCGGCGGCGGCGCCGCGGCCCTGCGCATAGCCGTAGGTGAAGTGGACGGGCCCGCTCACGCCCGCGGCGGTGAGCAGGGCCCGGGCCTTCCTGGCGTCGGGCTTGGGATAGTCGTCGAAGAACGAGGTGGTGTGCCCGGTGATACCCGCCGGGATCAGCGAGTACAGCGGGTCCGTCGTTCCCTCGTACACCTTGTCGACCAGTTCCTCGCGGTCGATGACCGCGGCGATGGCCTGGCGGACACGGCGGTCGTGCAGGGGCGAGCTCGCGGAGGTGTTGAGGACGAGGTTGCGGATCTCCGCGCTGTCGGCCTCGCTGACACGCTGGTTGGGGTCGCTCGGTGAGAGGGCGGCCAGCACGGAGGGCGGCAGCTGACGGGTGGCGACATCGACGTCCTTCGCCTTCCACGCCTTCTCCAGGGCGCCGGGGTCGGCGTAGTACCGCAGCTCGATGGGCCGACCGGTTCCCTTGACGTCGCCCTCGTAGTGCTTGTTCGGGGCGAGGTGGGCCGTCTTGTCCTTCGTGTACGACGTCAGGGTGTACGGCCCGGTCCCGTCGACACCGTTGTCGGTGCGCAGCTTGTCCTGCGGGTACTTGGTGCGGTCGACGATGGAGCCGGCACCGGTGGCCACCTTGAACGGGAAGGTCGCGTCCGGCGTGGACAGGTGGAAGGTCACGGTCAGCCCGCTCGCGTCCACCGAGCGGAGGGTGTCGAGGAGGGTCGCGGGACCGACGTCGGAGTTGATGCGCTTGACCCGGTCGAAGGAGTATTTGACGTCTTCGGCAGTCATGGCGCGCCCGCTGGGGAACGTCAGGTCGTTGCGCAGCGTGCAGCGGTACGTCTTCAGGTCGGTCCCGACGAAGTCGCAGCTCCGGGCCGCGTCCGGCACCGGCTGGACACCGTTGGGCTCGAAGGTCAGCAGTGACTGGAAAACGCTGCTGAACAACGCCCACGATCCGGCGTCATAGGCACCCGCCGGATCGAGTGACGTGACGGCGTCCGTCGTCCCGACCGTGATGGTCCTGTTGGTGTTCTCCTTGGCCGGCAGCAACTGCCACCCGCCCACTCCCGCGCCTGCCAATACCAGCACAGCCGCAAGAATCCGCATGCGAACCGATCGCATCGGCGCCCCTCCCCAGGCCCTCAGCGCATACCACTCCCCTGTGGCGGTGATCACCTAACCACGGCGTTTCAAGTGGGGGAAGAGGCATTAGTTGAAGATGAGAGAGAACTTACCCAGAGGTTGTTTCCGTCAGGTTTCGGCCACCGCCCGCTCCCCACGGCACCCACCAATCGGCGGCACGCGTTAAGCCGATGAGCTGGTACTTCACCGGGCTCCGTCAAGGCACACCCCTGCATGCCCCGTCGGCCAGGCAAGCTCTCCTCAGTCCGGGAAAGCCTCCCGAACTGATGGAAATAAGGAGCAACTACGTGAGTTGTGAGCACAGGATCAGAAGGGGCGGTGTGATCGCCTCCCTCGCGCTGGTGATGGCTGCCGGAGCCGCAGCACCCGCCATGGCGGCGGGGCAGACCGCTCCCGTTGGGCAGCGCGCGCATCTGTCGGGGGGTTGCGACAGCGGCCACAGGAACGTGATGGACGGCCTGTCCTCGGGCGGCGGCGACAAGGACTGCAAGGTCAAGGTCCACGAAGTGTCGCGCACCGTCCAGGTGCCTCCGCAGGGCAACAACGTCGTGTTCACCAACGTCGACGCCGTGTGCCCGGCCGGTGAGCAGGCGATTTCCGGCGGCTTCGACGGAACCCAGGCAGTCGATGTCGGCGTGTTCGCCTTCAGGCAGGCGACCACCAACACCCCGGGCGACACGTGGCGGAACGCGGTCCACAACTTCAGCACCACGACGGCCGAGCCTTTCACCACCTTCGCGTACTGCGCGTCGTAACGCCCAGCGCGACACCGGGTGAGTGTCTCCCCGTGAGGTGCCGGCTCCGGCAAGGAGCCGGCACCCTCCGTTTCAGGCCTGCTTCGACGCCAGTTCCACCACCGTGATGTCACTCGGTGCCCCCACCCGCGTCGGCGGCCCCCAGGCCCCCGCTCCCCTCGACACATACAGCTGCGTGTCGCCGTAGCGGTCCAGGCCGGCGACCGTGGGGTTGGCGGCGGCCGCGACGAAGTTGCCCGGCCAGAGCTGGCCGCCGTGGGTGTGGCCGGAGAGCTGCAGGTCCACGTGGTGCCTGACCGCCTCGTGGATCTGCAGCGGCTGGTGGGCCAGGAGGACGACCGCACGTGAGGTGTCGCGGTCGCCGAGCGCCTTGGTGAAGTCAGGGCCCTCGCCCTCGCTCTCGCCCGCCAGGTCGTTGACCCCGGCCAGGTCGAACGCGGGCAGTTCCGTGCGGGCGTTCTCCAGGGGGTGCAGGCCCAGCCGGCGTACCTCCTCCACCCACTGGTCCGCGCCCGAGAAGTACTCGTGGTTGCCCGTCACGAAGTAGCTGCCGTGACGGGCCTTCAGCCGGGACAGCGGGGCCGCCGCCGGGCCCAGGTCCTTGACGCTGCCGTCGACCAGGTCGCCGACGACCGCGATCAGGTCGGGCTGGGTCGAGTTGATCGTGTCCACGACCTTCTGCGCGAAGCCCCTGCCCAGCACGGGGCCCAGGTGGATGTCGCTCACCACCGCGATGCGGAAACCGTGGGCGGCGCGGGGCAGTTTGGCCAGCGGCACCGTGACCCGCTTCACGGCGGGGCCGCGCAGGACGCCGTAGGTGCCGTAGCCCACCGTGCCAGCCGCGGCCGCGACCACCGCTCCGCCGACGACCCGGGAGACGAACAGGCGCCTGGACGGGGCGGACCGTTCCTGTGGCGGCGCGGGTTCCGGGTCCGCGGGCTCCGGCTCCGCGGGCGCCGGTCCCGCCGGCACGGCTGCCGGTACCGGTGCCCTCTCCTCCGCCCGCGCCCGGCGCTCCACCAGGTGCCGCACCAGCGGTCGTACCAACTCCCCCGCCACCAGTGCCAGCAGCAGGTACAGCGTCAGCGCCATCCACAGGAAGCCGGGCCAGCCGAGGACACGTTGCAGCCAGAACGGGGCGCCGGCGCGCTCGGCGACCAGGGCCGCGACCATCACCACCGGTCCGGCGACGAACACCGCCGTGCCGATACGGCGGGCCGGGCCCGGACCGCGGGTCGTGTCGCGGACCAACCGGCGCCAGGCGTACCAGTGCAGGGCGACCAGCGCGGCGAGGACGGCGAGCGCGGCCAACGCGAAGACGACGACCACGGTGTCGTCCCCGTCCGCTATGACGTTCGCCGCAGCGCGCGCAGTCCGCGCAACCCAATGACGCCGATGACAGTCCCAAGGACAAAGGAGACGACGGCGAGCGTCAGGTGCACCCAGAAGTACGCCGTCGGATTCCCCGCGTCGTCGAACGCGAGTCCGCTGCCGTCCTTCCAGAGGTTTTTGACGAAAGTGATCCAGATGACCCAGCTCCACACCCCGAAGGCGAGCAGGAACCAGGAGACGGGGCGGCTGAGCTTCATGCCTTCAGTATCGCGGGTCGTCGGCGGGCACTCGCCCGCGGGTGCGCGGCAACGGCCGGGACGGGGCGGGACTTCCCTGTCGGCGCCCGGTACCTTCGCGGTCGTGTCCGCCTTGAAGAAGATCGTCGGGCGCCGCCTGCCGGTCGCCTCCACTGTCGTGCTGTCCCTCTCGCTCGCCGCACCGGCGACCGCGTTCGCGGCCCCGAAGACCCCGGCGGCGTCGCCCTCGGCCACCCCTCCGGCCGTGATGTCGACCGTCGGCGGCGAGCAGCTCGGCAGGCCGGGCACCCAGGTGAACCTGGGCAGCGGTGCGCCGGTGCTGCCCAAGGACGTCACCGCGCGCTCCTGGATCGTCGCCGACGCCGAGTCCGGTGACGTCCTCGCCGCCCACAACGCGCACTGGCGGCTGCCCCCGGCGAGCACCCTGAAGATGCTGTTCGCGGACACCGTGCTGCCGAAGTTCCCGGCGAGCGAGACGCACAAGGTGCTCCCCTCCGATCTGGCCGGCATGGGGACCGGATCCAGCCTGGTCGGGATAAAGGAGGGCGAGACCTACACCGTCCACGACCTGTGGCTCGGCGTGTTCCTGCGCTCCGGCAACGACGCCGTGCACGCGCTGTCGGCGATGAACGGCGGCGTCCCGCAGACCGTGCAGGACATGCAGGCGCACGCCGAGGAGCTGCAGGCGCTCGACACGCACGTGGTCAGCCCGGACGGCTACGACGCCCAGGGGCAGGTGTCGTCGGCGTACGACCTCACCCTGATCGCCCGCTCCGGGCTTCAGAAGAAGGACTTCCGCGACTACTGCTCGACGGTGCGGGCCACGTTCCCGGGGGAGACCACCCAGAAGGGCGGCAAGAAGTCCCGCGGGTCGTTCGAGATCCAGAACACCAACCGGCTGCTGGCCGGCGACTACGACATGACCCCGTACCGGGGTATCGCGGGCGTGAAGAACGGCAACACCACCAACGCGGGCGCGACCTTCACGGGGGTCGCCGAGCGCAACGGCAAGGTGCTGCTCGTGACGGTCATGAACCCGGAGAAGCACGACCACAACGAGGTCTACAAGGAGGCCGCCCGGCTGCTCGACTGGGGCTTCGGCGCCGCCGGCAAGGTGACGCCCGTGGGCGAGCTGGTCGCGCCGAAGAGCGCCACCTCGGGCACGGACCCCAGCGGGACACCGTCCCCCGCCGCCGCGGCCGGCGGGCCCGGCAAGCCGGTGGCGGCCTCGGTGCGGGAGGGCGGCTCCAGCGGGGTGGGCGTGGCGCTCGGCATCACGGCCGGCCTTCTGGTGCTGCTGGGCGCGGGGGCGTTCCTGGTGAACCGCCGCTGGCCGCTGCCCGATCTGGTACGTCGCCGGACGCGTCCCTGACCTGCTCCGCCTCCTTCTCCTTGCTCTGCGTCGCCGTCCAGGCGGCGCAGAACAGCACGAGCTTGGAGGTGAAGTTGATCCACAGCAGCAGCGCGACGGGCACGCCGAAAGCGCCGTACATGCTCTTCCCGGCGACGCCCTGGATGTACCCGCTGAGCAGCAGTTTGAGCAGTTCGAAACCGACCGCGCCGATCAGGGCGGCGACGAGCAGACGGCGCCGCCCCGGCTCCACGCCGGGCAGCAGGGTGAGGACGTAGAGCAGGACGAGGAAGTCGGCGAGGACGGAGACGGCGAAGGCGGCGATCCGCAGCAGGACACTGCCCCAGCCGTCCTCGAGGCCGAGCTGCCGGGCCATCCAGTCGACCAGCGCGGTGGCGACGGTGGAGGTGGCGAGGGTGACGACGACCGCGCCGCCGAGGCCGACCAGCACCAGCCCGTCCTTGAGCGTGCGCACCAGGGGGTTCGCGGTGTCGTCCGGCAGCTCCCACACCGCGCGCAGGCAGTCCCGCATCTGGCCCACCCAGCCGATTCCGGTGAACAGCAGCACGGCCCCGGCGATCACGCCGACGGTACCGGCGTTCTGCACCAGGCCGTGTATGTCGAGCTGGCTGGAGATGCCCGGGAACTGCTCGGCGATCTTCTTCTGCACGGTGTTCTGCTGGGCCTGGCTGAGCGTCGCGGCGCCGATCGCGGCGGCGACGGTGAGCAGCGGGAAGAGCGCCACGAAGCTGACGAACGTCATCGCGGCGGCGAGCCGGGTCCACTTCACGCGGTCCAGTCGTTCATAGGAGCGCCAGGCGTGCGTGGCCATCAGGCGCGTGACCAGTGGCCCGATGCCGGGGAGTCCTTTCAGCCAGTCCATGATCCGTCCCTCCCCGCGTGAACCCGGTCTGTACCCCGGTACTCCGGTCTGTATCCGGCTTCCCCGCATCGCCCATTTCAGTGAGGAGCCGCACAGAGGAGAGATATGGAGAGGTTATGCCCGTTTAATCACGATACGGTCGCGGTCATGTCTGCCGCGAAGGACGCCCACCGCCTGCCCCAGTCCCTGCTGATCCTGGGCGGCACGTCGCAGATCGCCCTGGCCACAGCCCGCCGCCTGGTCGCCCGCCGCACCCGTACCGTATGGCTGGCGGGGCGGCCCTCCCCCGCGCTGGAGGCCGCCGCCGAGCATCTGCGGGCGCTCGGCGCCGACACCCGCACCCTCCCCTTCGACGCCCTCGATCCCGAAGCGCACGAGGCGGCGCTCGGCAAGGTGTTCGCGGAGGGAGAGATCGACCTGGTGCTGCTCGCGTTCGGCGTGCTCGGCGACCAGGCGACCGACGAACGCGACCCGGTGGCCGCGGCGCGCGTCGCACAGACCAACTACACGGGCGCGGTCACGGCGGGGCTGGTGTGCGCCCGGGCCCTTCAGACGCAGGGCCACGGCTCGATGGTGGTGCTGTCGTCGGCCGCCGGGGAGCGCGCCCGCCGCCGGGACTTCCTGTACGGCTCCAGCAAGGCGGGGCTCGACGTGTTCGCGCAGGGCCTGGGCGACGCGCTGTACGGCACGGGCGCGCACGTCATGGTCGTACGCCCCGCGCACGTCCGTACGCGCCGTACGGCGGCCACGGAGCCGGAGCCGCTCTCCACCACGCCGGAGGAGGTCGCCACGGCGATCGAACTGGGGCTGCGCAGACGGTCGGAGGTGGTGTGGGTCCCCGGCGTCCTGCGCCTGGTCATGGCCGTCCTGCGGCACCTTCCGCGACCATTGTTCCGGCGGCTGCCCGTCTAGGTCGCCCAGGAGCAGGAGCAGGCGTCCTCAGAGGGTCGGCAGGGTGGCGTTCTCGGCCCGGGCGGCCGCCTGCGGCGGTACGACCGCGCTGCCGAAGGGGAACTCCCGCAGCTTGCGCCAGACGCCGTCCGCGCCCTGCTCGTACAGCGCGAAGCCCGTGCAGGGCCACTCGGCCGCGTAGTCCGCGAGCTCCTCGTACGCCCGGTCCATCGCCGCGTCGTCGATGCCGTGCGCCACCGTGACATGCGGGTGGTAAGGGAACTGCAGCTCGCGCGCCACCGGCCCGGAGGGGTCCCGGACCTGCCGCTGCAGCCGGGAGCACGCCTCGGCGCCCTCGACGACCTTCACGTACACCACCGGCGACAGGGGCCGGAACGTGCCCGTGCCGGCCAGCCGCATCGGGAAGGGGCGCCCGGCGGCCGCGACGGCGACGAGGTGCGCGTCGATCGCGGGCAGATCCGCGGACTCCACCTCCGTCGGCGGCAGCAGGGTGACATGCGTGGGAATGCAACGCGCCGCGGCGTCGCCGAAGCCCGCGCGCAGCTCCTGGAGCTCGCTGCCGTGAGGCTCCGGGACCGCGATCGACACACCGATCGTTACGGTCCCCACGTCGTCTCCCTGTCGTCGTGTCGGATTCGTGCACAGCCGTCCGGCTATCGACTGTACGGCCACGACCGCCCCGTGGGCAGGCGCAACCGCAGTGATGTACAGCGCTCTTGGCCGTGGCGCGTCCGTGCGCCGGTAGGTGCCGGTCCCGGCCGTCAGTGCTTGGCGGGCAGGAAGCCCACCTTGTCGTAGGCCTGCGCCAGCGTCTCCGCGGCGACGGCTCGGGCCTTCTCCGCGCCCTTGGCCAGGATCGAGTCGAGGGACTCGGGGTCGTCCAGGTACTGCTGGGTGCGCTCCCTGAACGGCGTCACGAACTCGACCATGACCTCGGCGAGGTCCGTCTTCAGCGCGCCGTAGCCCTTGCCCTCGTACTGCTGCTCGAGGTCCGCGATCGGGGTCCCGGTGAGGGTCGAGTAGATCGTCAGCAGGTTGCTGACACCCGGCTTCTGCTCCGCGTCGTAGCGGATCACGGTGTCCGTGTCCGTGACCGCGCTCTTGACCTTCTTCGCGGTGGTCCTCGGCTCGTCCAGCAGGTTGATCAGGCCCTTCGGCGTGGACGCCGACTTGCTCATCTTGATGGACGGGTCCTGCAGGTCGTAGATCTTCGCCGTCTCCTTGAGGATGTACGGCTTCGGGATCGTGAAGGTCTCGCCGAAGCGGCCGTTGAAGCGCGTGGCGAGGTCGCGGGTCAGCTCGACGTGCTGGCGCTGGTCCTCGCCGACCGGGACCTCGTTCGCCTGGTACAGCAGGATGTCGGCGACCTGGAGGATCGGGTAGGTGAACAGGCCGACGCTCGCGCGGTCGGCGCCCTGCTTGGCGGACTTGTCCTTGAACTGGGTCATGCGGCCGGCCTCGCCGAAGCCGGTGAGGCAGTTCATGATCCAGGCGAGCTGGGCGTGCTCGGGGACGTGGCTCTGGACGAAGAGCGTGCACCGCTCCGGGTCGAGCCCGGCCGCGAGCAGCTGGGCGGCGGCCAGTCGGGTGTTGGCCCGCAGGTCCTCCGGGTTCTGCGGGACGGTGATCGCGTGCAGGTCGACGACCATGTAGAACGCGTCGTGGGTCTCCTGCAGGGCCACCCACTGGCGGACGGCGCCGAGGTAGTTGCCGAGGTGGAACGAGCCCGCGGTGGGCTGGATACCGGAGAGCACGCGAGGACTGTCAGAGGCCATGTTCACCATTCTCTCAGGTCCGGGGGGCCGGGCTGGAACTGGCCGGGAACAGCTGTGATCCGATCTTTCTGCGACGGTGTAACAAAGAACATGACAACCAAGGGGGATCGCGTGCGCGGGCTCGGCGGGCTGGTGGGGGCACTGGTGACGACGGTGGTGGCCGCGGTGGTGGCGCTGGGCGGGCCGGCGGCGCCGGCGCGGGCCATGAGCCGGGACATACCCGATCTCGCGCTGGTCGTGGCGGGCGATTCGGGCCGCACGACGACCTTGCGCTCGGGTGACCGGCGGTTCGCGCTGCTGTGGCAGTTGCTGGCTCCGACGGAGGCGCGGACGGAGCGGGTGCCCGAGGCGTGGCAGCGGGGGCGGTATCCGCGGGCGCGGGCCACGGTGGTGTGGGCGCTGACCGGGATCGGGGGGTGGCCCTACACGCGGCGGGCGCCCGGGGGCGACGTGGCCATCGAGCGGCAGGACCAGGTGTTCCTGGCGGCGGACGGGACGCCCTGGGTGCGGTCGGACCCGGCGCCGGACGTGGCCGACGACGACATCCGGTGGCGGCGGGTGCCCAAGGACGTCTTCGAGCGGTTGGAGCGGGACGGGCTCTTCGGGACCGCGCCCGCCGCGCCCGCAAGTGGCCTTCGGGACGGCCTCCGCTGGGCGGCCGGGGGGCTCGGGGCCGGGCTGGCGCTGGGTGCCGGTGGCACGTTGGCCGTACGACGGCGCGCGGCGGATCGGCGGGTGGCCGAGCCGCCGCGGCAGGAGCTCATCGATCTCGGGGAGTTCGGGTGACCGGCAGCGGTCAGCCCAGGTCGATCTCCGGGTACAGCGGGAAGCCCGCCACCAGGTCCGTCGCTCGCTGGGCGATCTCCTGGGCGACCTTCTCGTCCAGGACGTGGGCCGCCTTGGACGGGGCGCCGGACTTGGTGGTGCCCGGCTCGGTGGTGGTGAGGACCCGGTCGATCAGGCCCGCCACCTCGTCCATCTCCGCCGTGCCCAGGCCGCGGGTGGTGAGCGCGGGCGTGCCGATGCGGATGCCGGAGGTGTACCAGGCGCCGTTCGGGTCGGCCGGGATGGCGTTGCGGTTGGTGACGATGCCCGACTCCAGCAGGGCGGCCTCGGCCTGGCGGCCGGTGAGGCCGTAGGAGGTGGCCACGTCGATCAGGTTCAGGTGGTTGTCGGTGCCGCCGGTCACCAGCGTGGCACCGCGGCGCATCAGGCCCTCGGCCAGCGCGCGGGAGTTGTCGACGATCCGCTGGGCGTAGTCCTGGAAGGCGGGCTGCCGGGCCTCGGCGAGCGCCACCGCCTTCGCGGCCATCACGTGCGGGAGCGGGCCGCCGAGGACCATCGGGCAGCCGCGGTCGACCTGGTCCTTGAGGGAGTCGTCGCACAGGACCATGCCGCCGCGCGGGCCGCGCAGCGACTTGTGGGTCGTGGTGGTCACGATCTGGGCGTGCGGGACCGGGTCGAAGTCGCCGGTGAGGACCTTGCCCGCGACCAGGCCCGCGAAGTGGGCCATGTCGACCATGAGCGTGGCGCCGACCTCGTCGGCGATCTCACGCATGATCCGGAAGTTGACCAGGCGCGGGTAGGCGGAGTAGCCGGCGACGATGATCAGCGGCTTGAACTCGCGGGCCTGGGCGCGCAGGGCGTCGTAGTCGATGAGGCCCGTGGCCGGGTCGGTGCCGTAGGAGCGCTGGTCGAACATCTTGCCGGAGATGTTCGGGCGGAAGCCGTGGGTGAGGTGGCCGCCCGCGTCCAGGGACATGCCGAGCATGCGCTGGTTGCCGAAGGCGCGGCGCAGCTCGGCCCAGTCCTCCTCGGAGAGCTCGTTGACCTGGCGGACGCCCGCCTTCTCCAGGGCCGGGGTCTCGACGCGCTGGGCGAGGACGGCCCAGAAGGCGACGAGGTTGGCGTCGATGCCGGAGTGCGGCTGGACGTAGGCGTGGCGGGCGCCGAACAGCTCGCGCGCGTGCTCGGCGGCCAGCGACTCGACGGTGTCCACGTTGCGGCAACCGGCGTAGAAGCGGCGGCCGACGGTGCCCTCGGCGTACTTGTCGCTGAACCAGTTGCCCATCGCCAGCAGGGTGGCCGGGGAGGCGTAGTTCTCGGAGGCGATCAGCTTGAGCATCTCGCGCTGGTCGGCGACCTCCTGGCCGATGGCGTCGGCGACCCGGGGCTCGACCGCGCGGATCACATCGAGGGCGGCGCGGAAGGCGGTGGACTCGGTGGAGAGGGGCTGCTGCTCTGTCATGTCGGCCTCCGGGCGGCGTGGCTTGAAGCGTTCACGGTTCACGGTTGGCCCAGGCGCACGGCACTCGCTCGCATCCGGGCCGCTCCCCGATGGTCGGTCCCATCCCAGCGCGCCAGTCACGGCCCGTCGATCAGCCTACCGGGCGTCGCGGCGCGGTCCGTTCCCGTGTCCATCATGCGAGCGACGGCGGGCAAGGGGCACACGCCCGCCGCCGCCGGAAGAGGCCGGGCCGGCTGCGGGCGGTGCTCGGCGTCCGGGCGTCCTCCTCTAGAGGATCACGTGCGGCAGGAAACGCGCGTACTCGTCCGTGACCAGGCCCGACGACTCGCGGATGCCGAGGCCCGCCGGCTCGTCCTCGACGACCCAGGCGCCGAGCACGACGTGGTTGCCGTCGAAGGAGGGCAGGGGCGCCAGCTCCTGGTAGCAGCAGGGCTCCTCCCGCACGACGGGCGCGGCGCCCGGCGCGTGCACCGTGACGCCCTCGCCCTCGCGGCCGAGGAGCGGCTTGGCGACGTAGCCCGTGGTGCGGGCCAGCTCCCGGGGGCCGTCCAGGTGGGCCGGGAGCAGGTTCGGGTGGCCGGGGTACAGCTCCCAGAGGATCGCGAGCAGGGCCTTGTTGCTGAGCAGCATCTTCCAGGCGGGCTCGATCCACAGGGTGCTGCCGGTGCCGCCGCCGTTGTCGAGGGTGTCGAGGACGTGGCCGCCGAAGCGGTCGGTGGTGAGCCATTCCCAGGGGTACAGCTTGAAGCAGCTGCGGATGAAGCGGAGCCGGTTGTCGACGAAGCGCTCGGAGAGCGGGTCCCAGCCGATCTCCTCCATGGAGATCCAGTCGGTGTCGAGACCGGCCTGGTCGGCTGTCTCCTTCAGGTAGGCGACCGTCATCAGGTCCTCGCCGAGTTCGTCGTCGGCGGAGTGCGCGAAGTACAGCGGGCCGCCGGGCGGGAGCAGCGTGGCCTGCCTCTTCCAGGCGGCGACGAGGCGTTCGTGCAGGGAGTTCCACTGGTCGGCGCCGGGGAAGCGGTCCTCCATCCAGAACCACTGGGCGCTCGCCGCCTCCACGAGCGAGGTGGGCGTGTCGGCGTTGTACTCCAGGAGCTTGGCCGGGCCCGTGCCGTCGTAGCGCAGGTCGAACCGGCCGTACACGGAGGGGAGTTCGGCACGGCGGTGCCAGGCCTCGGCGACCGCGGCGGCGACGCCCGGGTCGGTGATGCCGAGGTCGGCGAAGCGGTCCGTGGCGACGATGTGGCCGGCGGCGGCCAGGCACATGCCGTGCAGCTCCTCGACGACCTCCTCGAGGGCCTCCACCTCGCCGAGCGTGAAGACGTAGTAGGCGCTCTCGTCCCAGTAGGGGCGCAGCGAGTCGTCCGGATAGCGGGTGAGGGGGTAGATCAGGCCCTGTGCCTCGACGGTCCGCTGCCAGCCGGGGCGAGGTTCGGTCGTACGGCGTTCCACGGCGGCTCAGCCGCCGGACTTGCCGTGACCGCTGCCGAAGCCGCCGCGGTCGATGCCGCCGTGGCTTCCGGAGCCGCCGGATCCCTTGCGGGACTTGGTGAAGGAACCGCCGTTGACGAAGCCGCCCTCCTTCTTGCCGCCGTAGTACCAGCCGCCGTTCACGGACGTCTTGGTGGACGTGCAGTTCTTGTCGGAGACGACCTTGTAGCCCTTGCCGAGGGTGTAGCTGTCACGGTCGACGCAGCGCTTGTCCGGGTCCGAGGAGCAGGCGGTGAGGGCGGCGGCGAGGAGCCCCACGCCGCCGAGGACGACGGTGCCCGAGCGCAGTTGCCGGCGTGTGTCCGCCATGTTCGTTGATCCCCCGTCGAGTGAGAATTCGTTGAGCTGTCGGTGAGACTGTGCGGCTTTCAGACTAGAGACCGCCGCCGTCGCCTTCCCGCCTGCCCCCGTCCCCGGGATGTCTCCTACAGTCGGTCTGTGCTTGTGGGAATGGTGTGCGCGCTGGGCGCGGCGGTCTGTTTCGGTACGGCGACGGTGTTGCAGGCGGTCGCGGCGCGGGCTGCGGGCACGGGCGGTGGCGGAGACGCGGCGCTGCTGCTGCGGGCGGTGCGGCAGTGGCGGTATCTCGCGGGGCTCGCGCTGGACGGGCTCGGGTTCCTGTTCCAGATCGCGGCGCTGCGGTCGATCCCGATCTACGCGGTGGGCGCGGCGCTCGCGTCCAGCCTGGCGGTGACGGCGGTGGTCGCCGCGCGGCTGCTGCGGGTGCGGCTGACCGGGAGCGAGTGGGGCGCGGTCGCGGTGGTCTGTGCGGGGCTGGCCATGCTGGGGCTGGCGTCCGGGGCCGAGGGCGACCGGGGCGGGTCGGCGGGGCTCCGGTACGCGATGCTGGCGGCGGCGGTGTGCGTGCTGGTGCTCGGGCTGGCCGGGGGGCGGTTGCCGGGGCGGGGGCGTTCGCTGGTGCTGGGCCTGGGCGCGGGGTTCGGGTTCGGAGTGGTCGAGGTGGCGGTGCGGCTGATCGACTCGCTGGCGCCGTGGGGGCTGCTCACCAATCCGGCGACGTATGCGCTGGTGGTGGGCGGCGGCGCGGCGTTCGTGCTGCTGACGACGGCGCTGGAGCGCGGGTCGGTGACCGTGGCGACGGCGGGCATGGTGGTCGGCGAGACGGTGGGGCCGGCGGCGGTCGGCGTGGTGTGGCTGGGCGACCGCACACGGGAGGGGCTGAGCTGGCTGGCGGTCCTGGGGTTCGCGGTGGCGGTGGCGGGTGCGCTGGCGCTGGCCCGGTTCGGGGAGGCGCCGGTTCGGGAGGCGTGAGGGGGACCTGGGCGGTCACGGCAGTACCCGGCACAACGCCTCCAGCGTCCCCGCCCAGGCGTGGTCCGGTGGTGTTCCGTAGCCCACGACCAGGGCGTCCAGTGGGCCGGTGGTGGCGGACGGGTGGCGGTAGAGCGACAGGCCCTGCAGGGACAGGCCCTGCCAGGCGGCCGCCCTGACCACGGACGCCTCCGTGCCCGGGGGCAGTTGCAGCACCGCGTGCAGGCCGGCCGCTATGCCCCGGACGTGTACCTCCGGGGCGCGGGAGGCGAGCGCGGCGACCAGGGCGTCGCGGCGGCGGCGGTAGCGCAGGCGGGCGGCGCGGACGTGACGGTCGTAGGCGCCCGAGGTGAGGAACTCCGCGAGGGTCAGCTGCTCCAGGACGCCCGTGGCCCAACCGCCCGTCCGCTGGACGGCCAGCACCTCCGGGAGCAGGGACGCGGGCAGGACCATCCAGCCCAGGCGCAGCCCGGGGGCGAGGGACTTGCTGACGGTGCCCAGGTACACCACGTGCTCCGGGTCGAGGTCCTGCAGCGCGCCCACGGGCTGGCGGTCGTAGCGGAACTCGCCGTCGTAGTCGTCCTCCAGGACGAGGCCACCGGTGCGGCGGGCCCAGTCGACCACCGCGGCCCGGCGCTCCGGGCGCAGGGCGCCGCCCAGGGGGAACTGGTGCGCGGGGTTCAACAGCACCGCCGGTACGCCGCTCAGGTCCTCCGTCCGCGTGCCGAGGCCGTCGAACGGCAGCGGTACCGTGCGCAGCCCGGCCCGCTGAAGGATGTTCCAGTGCACGAACAGGCCGTACGACTCCACGGCCACTGAGCCCGCCCCCCGGTCCCGCAGCACCTCGCCGAGGAGCTTCAGGCCCTGCGCGAAGCCGGAGCAGACGACGATCCGTTCCGGGTCGGCCCGCACGCCCCGGACCCGGGAGAGGTAACCGGCGAGCGCGGTGCGCAGTTCCACCCGGCCGCGGGGGTCGCCGTAGCCGAGGGCGTCGTTCGGGGCGGCGGCGAGGGCGCGACGGGCGGCCTTGAGCCATGCGGTGCGCGGGAACGAGGACAGGTCCGGGGTGCCCGGCGTCAGGTCGAGGGGGAGACGGCCGTGCTCCGGCGCGTGGTGTGGGGCGGGCGGTTCGGACGGCCCACCCATCGCTCGCTCGGCCACCCGGGTGCCCGAGCCCTGACGCGCGGTGAGCCAGCCCTCGGCGACGAGATCGGCGTAGGCGTCGGCGACCGTGTTGCGGGCGATGCCCAGGTCTGCGGCGAGCGAGCGGGAGGACGGCAGCCGGGTGCCGGGCGCCAGGCGGCCGGTGCGGACCGCGTCGCGCAGGGCGTCGGTCAGGCCCCGGCGCAGGCCCGATCCGGTCGGTTCCAGATGCAGGTCGACGCCGAAAGTGGCCCAGGATTTCGCCATGGAACTGGACCATACTCCTGGTCCGCCTGGCTCGTAGGGTCGAGGGCATGACGACGAACGAGAACACCACGACGACGGTGGAGTACGCCCCCGAGCACACCCCCCGCATGGTCTGGGCCAAGCACGCACCCGAGGTCTTCAAGACGATGGTCCGGCTGGACGCGGCCGCCGGGCAGGGACTGGAGCCGAAGCTCCGCGAGCTGGTCAAGATCCGCGCTTCCCAGATCAACCACTGCGCGTACTGCCTCGACATGCACACCAAGGACGCGCTCGCCGCGGGCGAGAGCGTGGAGCGGATCGTCCAGCTCGGCGCGTGGGAGGAGTCGCGGCACTTCTACACGGAGCGGGAGCTCGCGGCACTCGAACTGACCGAGGCGGTCACGGTCCTGACCGACGGCTTCGTCCCCGACGAGGTCTACGGCAAGGCCGCCAAGCACTTCGACGAGGCCGAGCTGGCGCAGCTCATCGCGGCGATCGCCGTGATCAACGCGTGGAACCGGTTCGCCGTGTCGACGCGTGCGGTGCCGGGGCACTACCGGCCGGGGCAGTACAAGTGACGGCTCGCACGACGTATCTGGACGGCGGGGTCCGCGCCTCGATGCAGGCCCTGAGCGCAGTCGCGAAGAAGGGCCTCGGCGACCCCGCCCTCGCCGAGCTGGTCCAGATCCGCGCCTCGCAGCTCAACCACTGCGCGTTCTGCCTGGACATGCATCTGGCGATCGCCCGGAAGCACGGGGTCGACGAGTCGTGGCTGGATCTGCTGAACGCCTGGGAGGAGGCCGGGGAGGTCTTCGACGAGCGGGAGCGGGCCGCGCTGGCGCTGACGGAGGCGGTCACGGTCCTGACGGAGGGCTTCGTGCCGGACGAGGTGTGGCAGCGGGCCGCCCTGCACTTCGACGAGGCCCGGCTCGCCCACCTGCTCGCGCTCATCACCGTCATCAACAGCTGGAACCGGCTGATGGTGTCCCGGCGCATTCCGGCGGGGAGCATGGAGTGGTGAGCAAAGTCGACACGTTCCGCGCCCTGCACCATGGACGCCTCCCCGGCGATCCCCTTGTCCTGCCCGGGCCCTGGGACGCGGCGAGCGCGCGGGTCCTCGTGGACGCCGGGTTCCCGGCGCTCGCCACGCCCAGCGCCGGGATCGCCGCCTCCCTGGGGTACGCGGACGGGTCCACCCCCGCCGACGAGATGTTCTCGGCGGTCGCACGGATCACCCGGGCGGTCGATGTGCCGGTGTCGGCCGACGTGGAGGACGGGTACGGACTCGCCCCGAAGGAGCTGGTGGAGCGCCTTCTGGAGGCGGGCGCCGTGGGGTGCAACCTCGAGGACTCCAGCGGGGGTGTCCTCGAGGACCCGCGCCGGCACGCCGACCGGCTCGCCGAGGTGCGGGCCGCGGCAGGCGACCGGCTGTTCCTCAACGCCCGCGTCGACACGTTCTCGTGCGGGGACGGGGACCCCGAGCGGGCCATCGAACGGGCCGCGTTGTACGTCGCCGCGGGCGCCGACTGCGTCTATCCGATCGGCGCCCCGGCGAACGTACTGCCCCTGCTGCGGGCCGGGATCCAGGGACCGCTCAATGCCTACGCCCAGCTCGACGGCGAGAGCCCCTCGCCCGCCGAGCTGGGCGAACTGGGCGCCACCCGGGTCACGTTCGGGCCCTGGCTGCAGCGGCGGACGACAGCGGCGCTGGGCGCGATCGCCGCAGGGCTGTAGGCGGGACCGGCGGGATCAGGACAGCCAGGCCTTCCAGGTGGACCCGTGGCTGTCCACCCACTTCTTCGCCGCCTCGTCCGGAGTCAGCTTCTGATCGGCGATCATCAGGGCGACCTCGTTCTGGTCCTCCGTCGTCCACCTGAACTTCTTCAGGAACCGCGCAGCCGCGCCGCCCTTCTTCGCGAAGTCGGCGTTGAGGTACTTCTGCAGCGGTGTGTGCGGGTAGGCGCAGGCGACCTTCGCCGGGTCCGCGTCGCAGCCCTCCTTGTACGGCGGCAGCCGCACCTCCGTCATGGGGACCTTCTTGAACAGCCACTGCGGCGCGTACCAGTACGTCAGGAAGGGCTTCTTCTCCTTCGCGAACTGCCTCATCTGCGTGATCTGCGCCGCCTCCGAACCCGCGAAGACCACCTGGTAGTCCAGCTTCAGGTTCTGCACCAGCGCCTTGTCGTTGGTGACGTACGACGGCGAGCCGTCCATGAGCTGGCCCTTGCCGCCGCTCTCCGCCGTGCGGAACAGCGAGGCGTACTTGTTCAGGTTCCTCCAGTCGGTGATGTCCGGGTGCTGCTTCGCCAGGTACGTCGGCACGAACCAGCCGATGTGCCCGGTCACCCCCAGGCCGCCGCCGCGGGTGATCGTCTTCTTGTCCTCGACGTACCGCTTCTCCTGGTCCGGGTGGCCCCAGTCCTCCAGGATCGCGTCGACCCGGCCCTGGCTGAGCGCGTCCCAGGCGGGCACCTCGTCGACCTGGACGGTGTCGACGCGGTAGCCGAGCCTGTGCTCCAGGATGTACTGCGCCACGGCCACGTTGGCCTGGGCGCCCACCCAGGACTGCACGGACAGGGTCACGGACTTCGAGCCCCCGGCGTTCGCGAACGGCGAGGCCTGCTTGGTCATGTCGGCGGCGCCGCAACCGGCGAGCAGCGAGCATGCGGCCGCCGTCGCGGCGATCAGGGCCGTCCTGCGGTTCAGTGTCATCTCACGCTCCCTTCGTCGTGCGTCGCTGGGTCGGCTGGGTCACCCGGTCGAGCATCAGGCCGAGGCAGACGATCGCGATCCCGGCCACCAGGCCGGTCGCCAGGTCGCCCTGGGCGAGGCCGAAGACGACGTCGTAACCGAGCGCGCCGCCGCCCACCAGGCCGCCGATGATCACGACGGCGAGCACCAGGACCACGCCCTGGTTGACTGCGAGCAGCAGAGCCGGGCGGGCCAGCGGAAGCTGCACCTGGCGCAGCTGCTGCCCGCTGGTCGCGCCGAGCGAGCGGGCGGACTCCAGCGCCGCCGGGTCCACCTGGCGCAGGCCCTGCGCGGTGATCCGGACGACCGCCGGAAGGGCGTACACGATGGCGGCGGCGACGGCGGGGGCACGGCCGACGCCGAACAGCGCGACGACCGGGATCAGGTACACGAACTGCGGCATCGTCTGGAAGACGTCGAGGACGGGGCGCAGCAGCCGCTCGAAGCGGTCGCTGCGGGCCGCCGCGATGCCGGTCGCGAAGCCGACGACGAGGGTGACGGCGACGGCGGCGAGCACCTGCGACAGCGTGTCGAGCGACGGCTTCCACACACCGAGCACGCCGATCGCGGCCATCGCGAGGACGGCGGTCAGCGCGGTGCGCCAGGTGCCGATCAGCCAGGCCAGGGCGGCGACGATCAGCAGGACCGACCACCAGGGCAGCCACTGCAGACCGGAGCGGACCGGGTCCAGGACCCAGGTGGTGAAGTGGCCCGCCCAGTCGGCGGTGCCGCCGACGACCGGCACGCCGGAGTACAGGTGGGCGGTCATCCAGTCGACGGCGCGGTTGACGGTCTCGGCGATGTTCACCGTCCAGCCCGTGGGCCAGTCGAGGCGGCCCGTCAGGCGCGCGGCCAGGGCCACGGCGACGGCGGCGAGGGCCGCGTAGGCCCAGGGGCGGGCGCTGCGCTGCTCCTGCCCGATCCGGTTGCCCGCCGCCGAGGTCACCCGGTCCAGGACGACGGCCAGCAGCACGATGGGGATGCCCGCGGCCAGCGCGGCACCCACGTCGACCGACGCCAGCGCCTGGTAGACGCGGTCGCCGAGACCGCCGGCGCCGATCACCGAGGCGATGACCGCCATGGACAGCGCCATCATGATCGTCTGGTTGAGGCCGAGCAGGAGTTCCTTGCGGGCGAGCGGGATACGGGCGGTCAGGAGGCGCTGCCGTGCGGTGGCGCCGAGGGAGTCGACGGCCTCCAGCACCTCCTTGTCGGCGGCGCGCAGGCCGAGGGCGGTCAGACGGGCCATCGGCGGGGCGGCGTAGACGACGGTGGCGAGGACGGCGGCGGGCACACCGATGCCGAAGACCAGGACCACGGGGAGGAGGTAGGCGAACGCCGGCAGCACCTGCATGGTGTCCAGGACCGGGCGCAGGGCGCGGTCCGCGCGGTCGGACAGACCGGCGCCCAGGCCGAGCAGCGCGCCGACGAGGACCGAGGCGAGGACCGCGACCACCATGAGGGCGAGCGTCTGCATGGTCGCCACCCACATACCGAGCAGACCGCAGGCGAGGATCGCCGCGGCGGTGCCGAGCGCGAGGCGCACACCGGCCACACGCCAGGCGACCAGGGCGGCCGCGACCGTCACCCCCGGCCAGCCCGCGGCGAGCAGGAGGAGGTAGACGGCGCGCACGGAGAGGACGACGGCGTTGCTGATGTAGCCGAAGAAGTACAGGAACAGGGGGTGGCTGTCCCGGTTGTCGATGATCCAGTTGCTGGCCGTGGTGAGTGGCTTGGAAAGGTCGACGGTGAGGGCGCCCGGCCAGACGGCCCCCGGCCAGCGGGAGTCGACCAGCGGTGCGAGGACCGCGGCGATGACCGCGAGGACCAGGAGCTTGCGGGCGGCGCGGGTTTTGACGAAGCCGGGCAGCAGGGCGCGTGGGGCGCTTGCGGTGACCGTGGCCATCAAGCGTCCTCCTTGCTGGTGCTGAGCGGCGGACGGTGCGCCGGCTCCTGCTTGCCGGGGGCCTCCGTCACACCCGACTTGGCTCGCGCGGAGGTGCCCGTCTCGCCCACCTGTGCCGCCACAGCCGCCCGTTTGCCCGCGGCCACGGCGGCCATCCCGGCCGCGGCCTTCTTGGCCCGGGCCGTGCGGGACGGCGTCTCCGGGCCCGTCGCGGCTCCGGCCGGTGGCCCGTCGCCCGTCGCCACCCCGGCGACGACCCCGAGCAGCGCCTCGGAGTCCACCAGGCCCAGACAACGGCCGTCGTCCACCACCCGGGCCGGTGCGCCCGCCCGGGCCACCGCCTCGATCGCCTCGGAGACCGTGGCGTCCGGCGGTACCGCCGGGCCGCTGCCCGCCTCCTCCAGGGACGCGGTGCGCATGGCGCTGCGGACCGTCATGACCTGTTCGCGCGGGACGTCCCGGACGAACTCGCGGACGTAGTCGTCGGCCGGGGAGCCCACGATCTCCTCGGGCGTGCCCAGCTGGACCACGCGGCCGTCGCGCATCAGGGCGATGCGGTCGCCCAGTTTGAGGGCCTCGTTGAGGTCGTGCGTGATGAAGACCATCGTGCGGCCCTCCTCGCGGTGCAGCCGGATGACCTCCTCCTGCATGTCGCGCCGGATCAGCGGGTCGAGCGCGCTGAACGGCTCGTCGAACAGGAGCACTTCGGGGTCGACGGCGAGCGCCCGGGCGAGCCCGACGCGCTGCCGCTGACCGCCCGAGAGCTGGCCGGGGCGGCGGTGCTCCATGCCCTCGAGGCCGACCTTCGCGACGACCTCGGCGGCCTTCTCACGGCGTTCGGACCTGCCCAGGCCCTGGATCTCCAGGCCGTAGGCCACGTTGTCGAGGACCGTGCGGTGCGGCAGCAGGCCGAAGTGCTGGAAGACCATCGCGGCCCGGTGGCGGCGCAGTTCGCGCAGCCGGGACCTGTCCATGGCGCGGACGTCCTCGCCGTCGATGACGATGGTGCCCGCGGTCGGTTCGATGAGGCGGGTCAGACAGCGCACCAGCGTGGACTTGCCGGAGCCGGACAGACCCATGACGACGAAGACCTCGCCCTTGCGGACGTCGAAGCTCACATCGCGCACGGCGGCCGTGCAGCCGGTGCGTTCGCGCAGCTCGGCGGGGCTGAGTGCGCCGAGTTCCGGGTCGGTGGGGACGCGGTCCGCCTTGGGTCCGAAGACCTTCCACAGGCCGTCCACGGAGAAGACAGGTGTGCTCGAGACGGGAGTGCTCATCACGCACCACCTCCGATCAGGTCGGCGGCCTTCTCCCCGACCATCAGCACCCCGATCATCGGGTTGACCGCGGTCATGGTCGGGAAGACGGAGGCGTCGGCGACGCGGATGCCGTCCAGGCCGCGGATGCGCAGTTCGGGGTCGACGACGGCGAGGTCGTCGGTCTCGGCGCCCATGCGGCAGGTGCCCGCCGGGTGGTACACGGTGTGGGCGACCTTGCGGGCGTACTCGCTCAGCTCCTCGTCACCGGTGATGTCCGGGCCGGGGCACACCTCCCGCTTCAGCCAGCCCGCCAGCGGCTCGGTCTTCGCGATCTCGCGGGCGATGCGGATGCCGTCGATGAGGGTGCGGCCGTCGTAGTCGTCCTCGTCGGTGAAGTAACGGAAGTCGAGGGCGGGCTTGACGGTCGGATCCGGGCTGGTGAGGTACAGCCGGCCGCGGCTCTTCGGTTTGGGGATGTTCGGGGTCATCGAGACACCGAACTCCGGCCGCTCGTAGCCGAGGCGCTCCGGGTTGTCCGTGAACGGGATCTGGTAGAAGTGGAACATCAGGTCCGGGCCCGCGTGTTCGGGATCGCGGCGCACGAAGAGCCCGGCGTCGGAGTCCATCGCGGAGTTCTCCGGGATGGGGCCGTGCGTCTCCCAGACGATGACCGACTCCGGGTGGTCGAGCAGGTTCTCACCGACGCCCGGCAGATGGTGCACCACGGGTATGCCGAGCTGCTCCAGGTCCGCCTTGGGGCCGATCCCGGAGTGCAGCAGCAGCCGCGGGGAGTCGACGGCGCCGGCGCACAGCACGACCTCGTGCCGGGCCCGTACGAGGATCTCCTCGCCCTCCTTGGTGCGCACGTGCACGCCGCGGGCGCGCGTGCCGTCCAGCTCCAGCTTGTACGCCCACGTCTCCAGCAGCAGCGTGAGGTTGGCGCGTTCGTCCATCACCGGGTGCAGATACGCCACCGACGCGCTGGAGCGCTTGTTGTTCTCCGGGTGGTAGGCGAGGTCGAAGAAGCCGACGCCCTCGGTGAACGGCTTCTTGTTGAAGCCCTCGACGCGCGGCACGCCGAGCGCCGCCTGGGCCGCGTCCACGAAGTCGCGGGCGATGGCGTTCCGGTCGTTCTCGTCGACGGGGACGATGTTGTTCTTCAGACGGGCGTAGTACGCCTCCATCGGTACGGCGCCCCAGCCCTCGGCGCCGGCCGCCTCCCACTCGTCCCAGTCGGACGGCAGCGGCTTGAAGGCGATCAGGGTGTTGTGCGAGGAGCAGCCGCCGAGGACGCGGGCGCGGCTGTGCCGGATGTGGGAGTTGCCGCGCGGCTGCTCGGTGGTCGGGTAGTCGTAGTCGAGTTCGCCGCCCAGCAGGCCCATCCAGCGGCGCAGGGTGAGGACGTCGTCGCGGCCGACGTCGCTCGGGCCGCCCTCGATGACGGCGACGGTGACGTCCGGGTTCTCGGTGAGTCGGGAGGCGATGACGGAGCCTGCGGTTCCGCCACCGATGACGACGTGGTCGTACTCGCGGGTGGTCTCGGGCATGGGCGTCGTGCTCCAGGGATACGGGGAGGTGGGGAGTGCCAGGTCGGGGGGAAGGTGGGGACGGAGGTGGAGGTCGGGGGTGATCGGTCGCGGGACTCAGCCCGCGAACCACCGCACCGGCTCGGGGGCGAGGTTCTGGTAGACGTGCTTGGTCTCGCGGTACTCGGCGAGGCCGGCGGGGCCGAGTTCGCGGCCGATGCCGCTCTTGCCGAAGCCGCCCCACTCCGCCTGCGGGAGGTAGGGGTGGAAGTCGTTGATCCAGACGGTGCCGTGGCGCAGCCGGCCGGCGACGCGGCGGGCACGGCCGGCGTCGGCGGTCCACACGGCGCCGGCGAGGCCGTACTCGGTGTCGTTGGCGAGGGCCACCGCCTCGTCCTCGGTGCGGAAGGTCTCGACGGTGAGGACGGGACCGAAGACCTCCTCCCGGACGACCTTCATCTCCCGGTGGCAGTGGTCGAGGACGGTCGGCTCGTAGAACCAGCCGGTGGCGGGCCGGGTGTCGCCGGGCTCGGGGCGCTTGCCGCCGCAGCGCAGCACCGCGCCCTCGGCGAGCGCGGAGGCGACGTACGCCTCCGTCTTCGTGCGCTGCTGTTCGGAGACGAGCGGGCCGCACTCGACGCCCTTCTCGGTGCCGCGGCCGAGTTTGATCTTCTCGGCGCGGCGGGTGAGTTCGGCGACGAAGCGGTCGCGGACGGACTCCTCGATGATGAGGCGGGCTCCCGCCGAGCAGACCTGGCCGCTGTGGATGAAGGCGGCGTTGAGGGCCTGGTCGACGGCGGTGTCGAAGCCCTTCTCGGTGGCGCAGGCGTCGGCGAAGACGACGTTGGGGTTCTTGCCGCCGAGCTCCAGGGCGATCTTCTTGACGCCCGCGGCGGCGGCCTGCGCGACCTTCGTGCCGCTGACCAGGCCGCCGGTGAAGGAGACGAGGTCGACGCCGGGGTGCTCGGCGAGCCGGGCGCCGACGGAGTGCCCGGGGCCGGTGACGATGTTCGCGACCCCGTCGGGCAGCCCGGCCTCGACCAGCAGGTCGATCAGCGCGATCGTCGTCATCGGGGTGATCTCGCTCGGCTTGGCCACGAAGGTGTTGCCGGCCGCGAGAGCCGGGGCGATCTTCCAGCCGGCCTGGAGGAGCGGGTAGTTCCAGGGGGTGATCAACGTGCACACCCCGACGGGTTCGTGCACGACGACGCTGTGGATGTCGGGCGAGCCGGCGTCGACGACCCGGCCGACGCCCTCGGCGGCGACGAGGTTCGCGAAGTAGCGGAAGGCGTCGGCGACGCAGTCGATGTCGACCCGGCCCTCCTCGACGGTCTTGCCGGCGTCCCGGCTCTCCAGCAGGCCCAGCTCTTCGCGATCGCGTATGAGAAGATCGGCGACGCGGTGCAGCAGCGCGGCACGCTCCGCGACGGGCGTGCGCGGCCAGGGCCCCTCGTCGAAGGCCCGGCGCGCGGCCTCCACCGCGGCGTCGGCGTCCCGCTCGTCACCCTCCGCGACCACCGCGAACGGCGTGGCATCCGCCGGGTCGAGGACCTCGCGCGTGGCACCGGAGAGGGCCGTGCGCCACTCCCCTGCCACGTGGATCGTCTGCTCTGCCTGCCGTGCCTGCTGTCCGGCCATGATCGGTACTGCCTTCCGTTCCTGTGCGGTACCCCTGTGTCACACCGGTGTCACTCCGGGGCCGGAGGCGCGCCTGCCCCCGGCTCGTCGATGCATGCGGGCCCTGCGGCCGAAAGTGCGGAGCGTCACTAAAAATGCGGTCGAAAAGGGTGAAAAGTACGCTGAGCCACTGGAGGTGACGTGATGTCCCGAACCCATGGCTTCGCGATCGCTACGGGCGCCGTGTCGATGGCGCTGCTGTTGCCCCCGATGTCGTTCTCTCCGCCGGCGAGCGCCGCCGTCCCCGCCCAGGTCGGAGGCAACCAGAGCCCGCAGGAGCTGGCCGCGCAGGCGGAGCGGGGGCTGCAAAACGCCAGATCCGTCCGGCTCGTCTACGAGGACCGCAGCGCGACGGCGAGGTCGAGCAAGCGTCTGCCGACGGCAATGGACCTCGCCCTCGACCGGGCCGGCAACTGCGCCGGCACCATGACGCTCGGCGGACACGGCGGCACCGTCCAGATCGTCAAAAGGGGCACCGACGTGTGGCTGAAGCCGGACGCGGCGTTCTGGAAGGCGGAGTACCCCGGCAAACGGGGTGCCGGCCTGGCCACGACGTTCACCAACCGCTACATCCACGGCTCCACGTCCAGCAACCTGCTGGCCGGCATCGCGAGCACCTGTGACCTCCGTCAAATCCAGGACGTCGCGAAGGTCTCCGCACCCTCCTCCCTGAAGGAGGGCCTCGCGACGACCCTGAACGGCACCCGGGTGGTCCCCCTGTCCTTCCAGGTGAACGGCTTCACCTCGACGCTGTACGTCACCACGGGCAAGGACCACCGCCTCTACCGGGCGGCCCAGAAGGGCCCGGACACGGATCTGAGCCTGACCTTCACGGGCTACAACGTGCCTGTGCCGAGGACGACCCCGCCCGCCGGCCAGACGGTGGACATCTCACGGGTTCCGCAGCCGTCGCAGAGCTGACGGAGAGGACAGGTGCCCGTCGCACGAAGAACGGGCCCCGCTCCGGATGCAACCGGAACGGGGCCCGTGGCGCAGGGGCGCCGAGGTGTCAGATGAGGCCGAGGCCGCGGACCGCCTCGCGCTCCTCCTCGAGCTCCTTGACGGAGGCGTCGATGCGGGCGCGGGAGAACTCGTTGATGTCCAGGCCCTGGACGATCTCGTACTTGCCGTCCTTGGTGGTGACCGGGAAGGAGGAGATCAGGCCCTCGGGGACGCCGTAGGAGCCGTCCGACGGGATGGCCATGGAGGTCCAGTCGCCCTCGGCGGTGCCGTTGACCCAGGTGTACACGTGGTCGATGGCGGCGTTGGCGGCGGAGGCGGCCGACGAGGCGCCGCGGGCCTCGATGATGGCGGCGCCGCGCTTGGCGACGGTCGGGATGAAGTCCTCGGCCAGCCACTTCTCGTCGTTCACGACCTCGGCGGCGTTCTTGCCGGCGACGGTGGCGTGGAAGATGTCCGGGTACTGGGTCGCGGAGTGGTTGCCCCAGATGGTCAGGCGCTTGATGTCGGCGACCGTGCTGCCCGTCTTCTTCGCGAGCTGGGTCAGCGCGCGGTTGTGGTCCAGGCGGGTCATCGCGGTGAAGCGGTCCGCCGGTACGTCCGGCGCGGCGGCCTGGGCGATCAGCGCGTTGGTGTTGGCCGGGTTGCCGACGACCAGGATCTTCACATCGTCCGCGGCGTGGTCGTTGATGGCCTTGCCCTGCGGCTTGAAGATGCCGCCGTTGGCCTCGAGGAGGTCGCCGCGCTCCATGCCCTTGGTCCGCGGGCGGGCGCCCACGAGAAGGGCGACGTTGGTGCCGTCGAAGGCCACGTTCGGGTCGTCCGTGATGTCGATGCCCTGCAGGAGCGGGAACGCGCAGTCGTCGAGCTCCATGGCCGTGCCCTCGGCGGCCTTGAGGGCCGGGGTGATCTCCAGGAGGCGCAGCCTGACCGGCACGTCCGCGCCGAGCAGCTGGCCGGAGGCGATGCGGAAGAGCAGTGCGTAGCCGATCTGGCCGGCCGCGCCGGTGACGGTGACGTTCACGGGAGTGCGGGTCATGGCGTTCTCCGTATGACAGCTGGCGGTGGGGCGTCGTCGCCCCGGGGTGAGGGATCCCCGTCACCGGCTCGCGGCCGGCGCCCGCCGCGATGATCGATCACGGGTATGAATGATCGATCTCTTGGCGTCAAGAGAGATCCAGTCGTCAGGCTATCGCGCATCCGGCATCCCGCACGGCCGGGTCCGTGTGGCCCGGCCCACAACCCCCATGAGGCGGCGGCCGCCTGCTCGATGAGGGGGGACTGAGCGGCGGCCGCCGTGGGGGATGTCCTGCCGGAAGGGGAATGTCGGCCCTCCGGCGCTGCCGGACTCCCGTGGGGGTGTACGGTCCGCCTGCCCCGCGACGGGACGCTCATGCGTGTCGTGGCGTGATTCTTTTCCGCGAGAGACGCACGGCACCCGTCCGCGCGCCCCTCGCTGCCGCCGCCGTGCTACTGCGTGCACCCCTTCCGCCCCGATGCCAGCGTCACGCAGGCCTTCGCCGCGGCCCCGCCCTTCACGGCCACCATCGGGGTGTACGCGTCGGTGTCCCCTGCCGTGGTGACCGAGCCGGTCTGCTTCGCCGCCCCGGCCGCGGACACCTCGACGGTGTCGCCCTGCGCCGCCCCGGTGATACGGGCCCAGGCGGCGCCGCAGGTCCTGCTGTAGCGGACCTCGACGAGAGTGGTACCGACGGTGACGCTGGTGCTGGTCGTGGCCTGGGTGCCGCCGCAGCCCATGGTCTCCGGGTCCTTGCCGGTACAGCCCGCGCCGGCGCACTTGACGCCGGGCGGAAGGTCGGCGTCCGCGCTCGGCGAGGCTGCGGACGGCTTGGGAGCGGCGGCCTTCTCGTCGTTGCCACCGGTGAGGTGGAAGGCGGCCGCGATCAGCAGCAGCGCTCCGACCAGACCCGCCACGAACATGGTCAGCCGACGCCTGCCGCGCGCGTTGCCGGACCCGCCGCCGTCCGGCCGGGCGTCGGAGGGCGCCGGTCCGTGCGGCCGGGACACGTCCGGTGCGGGGACGGAGCCGGGGGCGGGTGCGCCGGACTTGGGCGCCGCGGCCGGGCCGCGGTCGGCCACCGACGGCCCCTTGAACCCGGCGAGTCCCCAGGAGTTGCCACCCTTCGAGCCGGCACCCGCCGTACCGCCGCGCGCCGCACCGGAGTCGCCCGCCGCGTCCGGGGTCTGCTCGGGCGTCGGCTGCGGCGGCACCGTCGGGGACACGCCCGCAGGGCCCGCGATGCCCGGCGCCACCGTGGCGCTGCGGGCCGCCCTGCCGTCACGGCCCTGGCTCTCGGTGGCCGCCCCGAACTCGCCGAGCGCGGCACGCGCCTGGGAGATCCGGATCGCCTCCATGGTTCTGTCGTGGCGCATCTCCGCCCGGCTCCAGGCCCGTTCGGCCAGCTCCCACATGGTGGTCAGATGGACGGGATGGGTGCCGGTCACCTCTGCCAGCGCGACGATCGCGCCCTTGGGTGCGAGGAGCCGGCCGTTCAGGTACCTCTCCCAGGACGTCTTGCTGTAGCCGGTGCGGTCGGCCACGGCGGAGACGCTGAGACCGCTGCGGTCCACGAGCCGCCGCAACTGTGCCGCGAACTCCTTGACCTGCGGATCGAGTTCATCGGGCAAAGCCTTCCAGCGAGGCATTGCTTCCCCCCTCTTCCCCCGGTACATCCTGTTGTTCCCCGTGCGTGGTGCCCGCTCCCGGTCCCCGTTGTGGCTACCCGCGCCGGAGGCGCCCGGCCGGGCCTTCCATCCCCGGAACGGGGGGCGCACGGAGGCAGTCGGACGGGAGCGAGCGCCGTCGCACGCCCCCGTGGGTCTCCGGACCAGTGCCCACCGTCTGTTCGTACGGCCGAACAGAACGTCCGGCTCACTGCGCGAGACGCCCCGGACCGTCCCGATTGGACACGTTAGCCGCCATGTGCGAACGATTCGCGGTCCATGCGCGAACTTGTCAACACATCGACACAACGGGGACACAGCGGCGACCTCAGCGGACACAGGGGCCCCAGGGGGAGCCCGGTCACCTCACGCGAAGGTCACGATCCGAAGGTCACGATCCGAAGGTCACGATCCGAAGGTCACGATCCGAAGGTCACGATCCGAAGGTCACGATCCGAAGGTCACGAT
>NZ_JBIAUC010000006.1:86608-291800 GCF_042892355.1 Streptomyces sp. NPDC001796
ACCGAAGGTCACGATCCGAAGGTCACGATCCGAAGGTCACGATCCGAAGGTCACGATCCGAAGGTCACGATCCGAAGGTCACGATCCGAAGGTCACGGCGCCGACGACGGTGACGACGAGCAACGCCAGCAGCCCGAGCACCGCGGCGAGAAGGAGACGGCGGCCCGCGGGCCGCGGCTCGGGCTCCTCCTCGAGCCGGTCCCACCACGGAATCGTCGGCTCCTCCTCGTACTCCCCCGGGACGGAAGCAGTGGCCGGACCTCCCGCCGGCGCGGGCGCCGGGGCCGGCTGCCGGGGCCAGGCGCGCACCGCCAGCTCCCAGCGCACACCGAAACGTTCAGTCTCTTCCGCCTCGAGACCCGCGACCCGGCACAGCGCCATGACCGCCTGGCGGGGCGGTGGCTGGGTGGCGTTGAGGTAGCGCTGCCAGGAGGACTTGCTGTACGCGGTGCGGGCGCCGAGCGCGACGAGGCTGAGCCCGGTGCGGTCCTTCAGGAGCCGCAGCTGTTCCACGAAGTGCCGCGCCTCCGGCGGCAGATCGTCCGGCAGCGGCTGCCAGGCGCCCATCCCTCACCCTCCGCGTCATCCGGTCAAAGAGCGTGTTTCCGTTCGATTGACGACGTCAGGGGCGAGGCCGGTTCCGTCGCGCGGCGCGGAACCGTAGCGGAACGGTCACTTCCGTGCCACAGCGAACTGTCAGGTGTTGAACAACTCCAGCATGTACATGAAGGTGTTTCCGGCGCCCGGTTCCGAACGGGGGTCGGGACCGGGCGCCGCCGAGGCGGGACGCGGACTGTGCGTCAGGGACCGTTCGGTATGGCCTGTTGACTACGGGCCCGTTCAGGTACGGCCCGTTCAGGGACGAGCCGACCAGGAGGACCCGTTCAACGGCCCGTTCAAGTACGGACCGTGAAGTGCAGCGTGTCGTCCAGGAACGGTATCTCCAGCCACGGGTGGGGCTGCGCCATCATCGCGAGCAGCACGATGGCCAGGCCGAGGACGCCGTACGTGATCATGTCCGTGAAGCGCGACCGCACCGCGAGCATGCCCACGTCGGGCAGTGCCCAGCGCATCACGGCCCCGCCCAGCAGCGCGACGCCGATCAGGATCGTGCCGAAGCGGAACGCGTCCAGCGCGGCCACCAGCAGCCCGAGACCGACGACGGCCAGCACGGCGAGGATCGGCCACTGCCGGGCGGGCGCGGGAGCGTCACGGGGGGCGGCCCTGCCGCCGCCCTCGGGCCGCGCGGTGTCCCGGGTGACCCGCGGGAACCGCCGGGTCACGCGTCGTGGCACACCGTCCTCGTCGGGGGCGCTGACCGCGTCCGTCACCACCGGCTCGGCGTCGGCTTCCCGCTCGCCCGCGGCCCCCTTCTCGGGGTCGCCCGCGGGCCTGGCCTCAGCCGACACTGCGCTCCGCCGCCTCGACCACGTTGACGAGGAGCTGGGCGCGGGTCATCGGGCCGACACCGCCCGGGTTCGGGGAGATCCAGCCGGCCACCTCGGCGACGTCCGGGTGGACATCGCCGACGATCTTCCCTTCGGCGTTGCGCGAGACACCGACGTCCAGGACGGCGGCGCCCGGTTTCACGTCCTCGGCCCGGACCAGATGGGCGGAGCCGGCCGCGGCGATGACGATGTCGGCGCGCTTGAGGTGGGCCGAGAGGTCGCGGGTGCCGGTGTGGCACTGGGTGACCGTGGCGTTCTCGCTGCGCCGCGTCAGCAGCAGCGGCATCGGGCGCCCGATGGTCACGCCCCGGCCGACGACCACGACCTCGGCGCCCTTGATCTCCACGCCGTAGCGGCGCAGCAGGGTGAGGATGCCGTTGGGGGTGCAGGGCAGCGGGGCCGGCTCGTTCAGCACGAGACGGCCGAGGTTCATCGGATGCAGGCCGTCCGCGTCCTTGGCCGGGTCCATCAGCTCCAGGATCCGGTTCTCGTCGATGCCCCTGGGCAGCGGCAGCTGCACGATGTAGCCGGTGCAGGCCGGGTCCTCGTTGAGTTCGCGGACGACCGCCTCGATCTCCTCCTGGGTGGCCGTCGCGGGCAGCTCGCGCTGGATCGAAGCGATGCCGACCTCGGCGCAGTCGCGGTGCTTGCCCGCGACGTACTTGCGGCTGCCGGGGTCGTCCCCGACGAGGATCGTGCCGAGGCCGGGCGTGACGCCCTTCTCCTTCAGCGCCGCCACGCGGGCGGTCAGATCGGACTTGATCGCGGCTGCGGTGGCCTTGCCATCGAGAATCTGGGCGGTCATGGTCCCATCCTCGCGGATGACCCGGCCCCGGTTCCAATCCGGGTGGGACCCGGTTCGGACGGTCGTCGGCCGACGTGCCCGGACCGGGAGGATCGCGCACATTGCGACTGCACAACACATGTTTCCGCCGACTGGACAAATTGTCGCCGCTGCTAGAACGATGAAAGGCGCAGTTCTTGCGGTTCGTGTTCGGGGGGCAACCGCTCGGTTCGTGACGTTCCTCCGCGCAATCCGCACCGTCCCCGCATGCGTCAACGGAGGAAACCGGCCATGAGTTTCGGCTCGCCCAACAACCCCTACGGACAGCCGCAGAATCCCCAGCAGGGGTACGGCTACCCCCAGCAGGGCCAGCAGTACCCCCAGCAGGGCCAGCAGCCCGGCTACGGCTACCCGCAGGCACCGGGCGTGCCGCCGCAGGGCGGCTACGGCTACCCCGAGCAGCCGGGCTACGGGGGCGGCCCCGCTCCCCGGGTCGCCTCGATGGGCCGCCGGTTCGGCGCCCGCCTGATCGACGGCGTCGTCTTCGGCGTCATCTACGGGATCCTCGCCGTCGCGGGTATCGCCGGCGCCGTCGGCGCGGCCAAGGACTGCGACCCGAACGCCGCCGACTACAGCACCTGCATCAACAACGCGAGCTCGGGCTTCGCGGCCAAGTTCACCGCCGTGATCGGCATCCTCGCGATCATCGGCCTGCTCTACGAGTGGCTGATGGTCGGCCTGGTGGGCCGCACCCTGGGCAAGATGGCCGTCGGCCTGCACGTGGTGAACGCCGAGACGGGCGGGAAGCCGGGGCTGGGCAAGTCCTTCATCCGCTGGATCATTCCGATGGTCGGCTCCATCGCCTGCGGTATCGGCCAGCTCCTGGTCTACCTGTCCCCGTTCTGGGACAAGTCCGGCCGCCAGCAGGGCTGGCACGACAAGGCCGCGGGCACGATGGTCGTCCAGAACTGACCCGGGCACCACACCAAGGGCCGTGCCTCGCCCCGAGCAGGGGGAGGCACGGCCCTTGCACGTCCAAGCAGTCGCGCTGCAATGCAAGCGAATGCCGGGCCCGCCGGTCGTCGGTCGACGACCGGCGGGCCCGGCATCACCACGGCAGGCCGCGGGTCAGTGGAAGAAGTGCCGCGTGCCCGTGAAGTACATCGTCACGCCCGCCTTCTGAGCGGCCTCCACGACCTGCTCGTCGCGGATCGAACCGCCGGGCTGCACGATCGCCTTGACGCCCGCGGCGATCAGGATCTCCGGGCCGTCGGGGAACGGGAAGAAGGCGTCCGAGGCGGCGTACGAGCCGCGCGCCCGCTCCTCGCCCGCCCGCTCGACGGCGAGCTTGCAGGAGTCCACCCGGTTGACCTGACCCATGCCCACGCCGACGGAGGCACCGTCCTTGGCGAGCAGGATGGCATTGGACTTGACGGCGCGACAGGCCTTCCAGGCGAAGGCGAGCTCCTTCAACTCCTCGGCGCTCAGCGCCTCACCCGAGGCCAGGGTCCAGTTGGCGGGGTCGTCGCCGTCGGCCTGGAGGCGGTCGGTGACCTGGAGCAGCGCACCGCCGTCGATCTGCTTGATCTCGGCGGGGTTCTCGGGAGCGTACGGGGCCTTCAGGACCCGGATGTTCTTCTTCTTGGCGAGCGCCTCGAGCGCGCCCTCCTCGTAGTCGGGCGCGACGATGACCTCGGTGAAGATGTCGGCGACCTGCTCGGCCATCTCCCGGCTCACCGGGCGGTTCACGGCGATGACGCCGCCGTAGGCGGAGACGGGGTCGCAGGCGTGCGCCTTGCGGTGCGCCTCTGCGACGTCCGCGCCGATCGCGATGCCGCAGGGGTTGGCGTGCTTGATGATGGCGACGCACGGCTCGGCGTGGTCGTACGCGGCACGGCGCGCGGCGTCCGTGTCCGTGTAGTTGTTGTACGACATCTCCTTGCCGTGCAGCTGCTCCGCCTCCGCCAGGCCGCCCCCCGCGACGGAGTCGCTGATGGCTGCGGTGTCGACGTAGAGGGCGGCGGGCTGGTGCGGGTTCTCGCCGTAGCGCAGGGTGTTGCGGCGCTCGTAGGTGGCGCCGACGAAGTCGGGGAAGACCGAGTCGTCGACGGGCGCGTAGGAGGACGCGAACCAGGAGGCGACGGCGACGTCGTAGGCGGCGGTGTGCTGGAAGGCCTCCGCGGCGAGCCGCTTGCGGGCGGTGAGGTCGAAGCCGCCGTCGCGGACCGCGGCGAGGACGTCGGCATACCGGTCGGGGCTCGTCACCACGGCCACCGACGGGTGGTTCTTGGCGGCGGCGCGGACCATGGAGGGGCCGCCGATGTCGATCTGCTCGACGCACTCGTCGGGGGAGGCGCCGGAGGCGACGGTCTCGCGGAACGGGTAGAGGTTGACGACGACGAGGTCGAACGGCTCGACGCCCAGCTCGGCGAGCTGCTGCCGGTGGGTCTCGAGGCGCAGGTCGGCGAGGATGCCCGCGTGGACCTTGGGGTGCAGCGTCTTGACCCGGCCGTCCAGGCACTCGGGGAAGCCGGTCAGCTCCTCCACCTTGGTGACGGGGACGCCGGCGGCGGCGATACGGCCGGCGGTGGAACCGGTCGAGACGAGCTCCACGCCCGCCTCGTGCAGGCCACGGGCGAGCTCTTCGAGCCCGGTCTTGTCGTAGACGCTGACGAGCGCGCGCCGGATGGGCCGCTTGGTGCTCTCGGCGGTCACTGGATAACTACCTTTCGTCCCTCAATGCGATAGCCGTTGCGGGCGATCCGCCCCACGACCTCGACGAGCAGTCTTCGCTCGACTTCCTTGATGCGCTCGTGCAGAGCGCTCTCGTCGTCCTCGTCCCGGACCTCCACCACGCCCTGCGCGATGATCGGCCCGGTGTCGACGCCGTCGTCGACGAAGTGGACGGTGCAACCGGTGACCTTGGCGCCGTACGCGAGCGCGTCACGCACACCGTGGGCTCCGGGAAAGCTGGGCAGGAGAGCGGGGTGGGTGTTGACGAACCGCCCGCCGAACCGAGCGAGGAACTCCTTGCCCACGATCTTCATGAACCCGGCGGACACGACGAGGTCGGGCTCGTAGGAGGCGACGGCCTCGGTGAGGGCCGCGTCCCACGCGTCCCGGCTCTCGTAGTCCTTCACCCGGCACACGAAGGTGGGCAGCCCGGCGCGCTCGGCGCGGGCGAGGCCCTCGATCCCGTCGCGGTCGGCGCCGACGGCGACGACCTCGGCCCCATAGACGGCTGGGCCGGCCTCGGCGATGGCGTCGAGAAGCGCCTGCAGGTTGGTGCCGGAACCGGAGACCAGGACGACCAGGCGCTTGGCCGCGGACTCGGTGACGGTCTCGGCCACGGACTCGGGCACGGCGGGGCCTTTCTCGGCGAGGTGTGCGTACGGTCGCTCGGGAGAGCGTTTGTACGGTCGTACGAATGCTTCGCGCCCCGGGATACGGGGAAGTCTACGAAGCGGCCGACCGCCAGCAACGATACCGGCACACCGGCAGGCCCCCGGGCGACGGGGGCGTGGCCGGAAGGTAGCGTCTGGGGAGGAGCCACCCGGAGACGCGGCCCGGAAAGCGGTCACAGGCGGGGGAACGCCGCACCTGCGCGGGACGTTGACCGGGTGAGGGGGACGCCCGCGGCACCGCCTGCGCGGGGCGCGCCCACCGCACGGCGAGCTCCGTGGACGAACCGCCCGCCCGTACCACCAAGGGGAAGACGCACACCTGATGCCGGACCGCAGTCTCCGACTCCCTCCGCTGCTGCTGCGAGAGCGGCGCCCTTCGCATGTGCCGCCGCAGGAGAGCGACGGGGCACCGACCGCGGGCGGCGGATCCGTCGGGGACGGCCGGAGGCCCGAGGAGGCACCGGCGGACGACAATCCGTTCGCGCCACCGCCGGAGGGGGCACCGGACCGGCCCTGGCGGCCGCGCCGCCCCGACCAGGGGCAGGGCGGCTCCGGCGAAGGCGGGCGTTCGCCCTGGGGCAGCCAGTGGAGCGACCGGCAGCCGGGCCCCGCGACGGGCGGCCGCTTCGGCGAGCGCCCGGGCAGTCCGGGCAGTCCGGGGAGCCCGGGCGGACAGGGCGGACAGGACAGGCAGGGCGGCCCTGAGGGTCCGGGTTCCGGCGGCCCGGGTGCGGGACTGCGCTGGGACCCCACGGACCCGGCCCAGCGCCGTGCGCGCTACGCCCTGCTGGGCGGTATGTGGGCGTTCTTCTTCGCGCTGTTCAGCTGGCAGTACGTGGCGCTGCTGCTGGGCGCGCTCTCGCTGTACTGGGGTGTGAGCGCCCTGCGCGCGAAGCCCCGTACGTCCGACTCGAACAGCCCCACGCCTCCGGCCCGCCCCCAGACCACGGCGGCGATCAGCGGCCTGGTCACGGCGTCCCTGGCGCTGGCGCTGGTGGCCACCACGTTCGCGGCCCAGCTGGTCTACCGGGACTACTACACGTGCGTCAACGACGCCTTGACGACGGCGTCGAAGCAGTCCTGCAACGACCTTCTGCCGAAGGACCTGCGGGGGGTTCTGGGGACGAACGGCTGACCTTCCCGGCCGTATCCCCTCCGGTCCGGTGGACGGAATCCCCTCCGGTGCGGTGGACGGAACCGCCGCCGGTCCGGCGGACGGAATTGCCGCCGGCCCGGTGGGCGCAATCCCCGGTCGCGTGGCCGGACCACGGTCATGACTGTTTCGGTGGGGTGGGCGCCGGGTTCGACCTGTCCAGCCCGTCCGGCCCGTCCACCCCGTTCGGCCCGTCCGGCAGGAACGGATCCGCGTCCGCCGACAGCACCTCGTACGGGAACAGATCCGGGTCCTCCCAGGTCCCGTCCGCCCGCGCCCCCACCGCTTCCGACGGCGCCGGCACGTGAGTCACCGCGGACGCGACCGGAACCCCGGCCCGCGGCTCATCCACCTCCCGGACCTCGCTCCCCGAGGCCTCGACCCGCCGCTCCTCCACCCGCCGCAGAGACCAGAACCGCACGACCACCGCGACCGGCACCCCCACCCCCGCGACCCATCCCGCAGCGGCTGCCCCCACCTGCCATCCCACCGGCCCGAACCGCGCCAGCACCGCGACCCCGAGCGGCCCCCCGGACACCTCCGCGAGCCCTCCGAGCAGCAGGCCGCACATCACCGCCGCGCCCAAGACACCCGTCACCGTCCGCCCGACGGACCACACCGCACCGCGCCCCAGCTCGGCGCAAGCGCCCCGCGCCATGAACCGCCCCACCACCACCCCCGCCACGACCGGCACCACCCCCACCGCCCAGCCCAGCAGCCTGCCCTCGCCCCCGCTCCCGGGCACAGCCGCCAGCAGCGGAAACGGCGGCATCAGCGACGGCGGCCGCGCCGCCGACCACGGCTCCATGCCGTGCCCCGCCCCCAGCAGGAACCCGGGCCCGAGCGCGTACGCCGCCGCCCACACCGCCGCGTTCGGCACCAGGGCGACCGCCAGCAGCAGCACCGCTCCCCGTCCTGCCCACCCCTGCGTGACCTGGAGGAACGACTCCCGCACCACCTCGCCGTGCCGCACCAGCGACAGCCCCACGAGCAGAGCGCCCCCGCCGACCAGCACGGCCGCCCCGGCAAGGGCAGCCCGTCCGGCGCTCGAGAGCAACTCCTGTTCGTCACGGTTGAGCACCCGCAGCGCCCCGGACGGCCGCTCGTACGCCCTCCACACCCCCACCCCCGCCGACACCACGGCCACCAGTGGCAGGCAGACGAGGGTCCACACCCACGACGGCCGCAGCGCCCCCGCCGAGGCGTACAGAGCCGCCACCAGCCCCACACCGACGTAGCCCGCCGCCACACCGCACCACACCGGCCCGACGGCGACGGGCTTCGACCCTTCCGTGCCCTGCGTGCTCTCGGGGCCCAGCATGCCCTTCATGGTCTCCGGGCCCTCCGCGGCCTCACCGGCCATGGCCTCCCGCGTCGCCCGGTACAGCAGCCACACCGGCACCACGGCCGGCAGCAGCGGCGTGATGCCGACGGGCGCCGGCACTCCGGACAGCGTCTCGGTGCGGAAGAGCACCACACCGTGCGCCAGCAGCCACGCCGCGGCCGCCACCCTCAGGGCCCCGCCGGGCCCGTCGTCCGGGTACGGCGCACTGACCCACAGCACGATCGCGAGCAGGGCGAACGCACCGAGCCCCGCCACGGCGGCAAGGGCTCCATCGAGCATGCTCGCGCCCAGCCCGGGCCACCGGGCGCGCGACCGGGCGAGCAGGGAGGGCAACGGGATGCGGCGGTCGGTCCATTGAGTCACGCCGCCATGCTCCCAACGACACGCGCTTTCCCGGCGTAACGCGTGAAACACGGATGTGTCGCTAAAAATACTTTTATGTACTTTTCGGCACGGCAGGCCGCCCGATGAGGCAGACCCTGACGCCTCAACAGGCCTTCGACGCGCTGTACGAGTACTGCGCCCCCGCGCTCGTACGGCAGACGTACCTGCTCACCGGCCGGCGCGACCTGGCCCGTGAGGCGGTCGAGCGTGCCTTCCAGCTGGCGTGGCAGCGCTGGCCCGAAGTGGCCCTGGACCGGGATCCCGCGGGCTGGGTACGGGCAGCGGCGCACGACCGGGCGCTCTCCCCCTGGAACCGCTTCCGCCTCCGCCACCGGCTCCCCGAGCCGCCGCCCCCGGGACCCTCGGACCGCGCCCTGCTGCACGCGCTCCTGAAACTGCCGCCGACCCGACGGCGCACCCTGCTGCTCCACGACGGCCTCGGCCTCGACCTGCCGGACGTCGCGGCCGAGACGGAGGCGAGCACTCCGGCCGCCGCCGGCCGTCTGCTGCGCGCCCGTGCCACGCTGGCCAGGCTCGTACCGGACCAGGCGGAACCTGAGGTCCTGCCCCGCCGGCTCGCCGAACTGGCCTCCTCGGAGCACCTCCGCGCCCCCGAGGCGCCCTCGGTCCGCTCACACGGCGAACGCCGCACCCGCCACTGCGCCCGCGCGGCGATCGCTCTGACGACGGCGGTCATCGGCGCGACGACCTTGACCCTGCGCACAGCCCCGAACCACTACGAGCCCCCGGTGGGCCGGGGCACTCCCGTCCAGGACATTCCCCCGCGCCCGGCCCAGGGCCCCCCGTCCCGGCCGCGGACAGCTCTGCGGAGCAAGCTGATGTCGGCCCCGCACCACGGCCCGGCCCGGCTGACACCGCAGCCCCGCTGAGCCGGTCAGCCGCTGCGGCGGCGCCCGGAAAGCCCGGTGGGCCCACACCCCGAGGGGTACGGGCCCACCAACGCGTTCAGCCGGGCGGAGTTCAGCCGGCCAGGATCTCCCGCGCGAGCTTCGCGGTCTCCGTCGGCGTCTTGCCGACCTTGACGCCCGCCGCCTCCAGCGCCTCCTTCTTCGCCTGGGCGGTGCCAGACGAACCGGAGACGATGGCGCCCGCGTGACCCATGGTCTTGCCCTCGGGCGCGGTGAAGCCCGCGACGTAGCCGACGACCGGCTTGGTCACGTTCTCCTTGATGAAGGCCGCGGCCCGCTCCTCGGCGTCGCCGCCGATCTCACCGATCATGACGATCAGGTCGGTGTCGGGGTCGTCCTGGAACGCCTTGAGCGCGTCGATGTGGGTGGTGCCGATGATCGGGTCACCGCCGATGCCGACGCAGGTCGAGAAGCCGATGTCCCGCAGCTCGTACATCATCTGGTACGTCAGCGTGCCGGACTTCGACACCAGGCCGATGCGGCCCGGCTTGGTGATGTCGGCCGGGATGATGCCCGCGTTCGACTGACCCGGGGTGATGAGACCGGGGCAGTTCGGGCCGATGATGCGGGTCTTGTTGCCCTTCTTGCCGGCGTACGCCCAGAAGGACGCCGTGTCGTGCACCGCGATGCCCTCGGTGATGACGACGGCGAGCGGGATCTCGGCGTCGATGGCCTCGACGACCGCGTCCTTGGTGAACTTCTCCGGGACGAAGATGACCGTGACGTCGGCGCCGGTCTTCTCGATGGCCTCGGCCACCGAGCCGAACACCGGGATCTCGGTGCCGTCGAAGTCGACGGTCTGGCCCGCCTTGCGCGGGTTCACGCCACCGACGATGTTCGTGCCGGAGGCGAGCATGCGGCGGGTGTGCTTCTGGCCCTCGGAGCCGGTCATGCCCTGGACGATGACCTTGGATTCCTTGGTGAGGAAGATAGCCATGGTTGTGTGTGACCTCGTCCCTTACTTCGCGGCAGCAGCCAGCTCGGCGGCCTTGTCGGCCGCGCCGTCCATGGTGTCCACACGCTGGACCAGCGGGTGGTTGCGGTCGTCCAGGATCTGGCGACCCAGTTCGGCGTTGTTGCCGTCGAGACGCACGACCAGCGGCTTGTTGACCTCTTCGCCCTTGGACTCGAGGAGCTCCAGGGCCTGCACGATGCCGTTGGCGACCGCGTCACAGGCGGTGATGCCACCGAAGACGTTCACGAACACGGACTTGACGTCCGGGTCGCCGAGGATGATCTCCAGGCCGTTCGCCATGACCTCGGCGGAGGCGCCACCGCCGATGTCGAGGAAGTTGGCGGGCTTGACGCCCTTGTGCTTCTCACCGGCGTAGGCGACGACGTCGAGGGTGGACATGACCAGACCCGCGCCGTTGCCGATGATGCCGACCTCGCCGTCGAGCTTGACGTAGTTGAGGTTCTTCTCCTTGGCCGCGGCCTCCAGCGGGTTGGCCGCCGCCTTGTCGTGGAGCTCCTCGAACTCGGGGTGACGGAACTCGGCGTTGTCGTCCAGGGACACCTTGCCGTCGAGGGCGATGACGTCACCGGAGGCGACCTTGGCCAGCGGGTTCACCTCGACCAGGAGGGCGTCCTCCTTGATGAAGACCTGCCACAGGCTGACCAGGACGTCGGCGACCTTGTCGGCGACCTCGGCCGGGAACTTGGCCGCGGCGACGATCTCCTCGGCCTTGGCCTTGTCCACACCGTCGATGGCGTCGATCGCGATCTTGGCGACGGCCTCGGGGCGGGTGGCCGCGACCTCCTCGATCTCCATGCCGCCCTCGACGGAGGCGATGGAGAGGAAGGTGCGGTTGGCGCGGTCGAGGAGGAAGGAGACGTAGTACTCCTCGACGATCTCCGGGGCGGTCTCGGCGATCATCACCTTGTGGACCGTGTGGCCCTTGATGTCCATGCCGAGGATGTCCGTCGCGCGGGCGACCGCCTCGTCCGGGGTGGCGGCCAGCTTGACACCGCCGGCCTTGCCGCGGCCACCGACCTTCACCTGCGCCTTGACGACCGACTTGCCGCCCAGCCGCTCGGTGATCTCGCGCGCCGCCTCAGGCGTGTCGATGACTTCACCGGCCAGCACCGGTACACCGTGCTTGGCGAAGAGGTCCCTCGCCTGGTACTCGAACAGGTCCACGCGCTTCCGTCCCTATCAGTGATCTCGCGGTTCGTTGGATGCGTGGGCGTGCCGCGAAGGGCAACGTGACGTCCGCTCTGTCACAAGGGAGGCGCACACGGTGTCCGAGCGCGCGGCATGTCCGTCTCGCAGGTTATCGCCGCTCGCGGGGCCTCCATAAATCGGGGGTCACACCTGAGCGGTGATACCTGTCACATGGTGCCGCGGTCTCTGGCACGGCGTGCCACCGGTGAGGGGCCTCACCGGCCCGGGGCCGACCCGGTGAGGCCCCTTGAAGAACCACGAAGGGGTCCAGCGCGACCGAACCTCACCCCAATGGGGACCGCCCCACCCCAATGGGGACCGGCCGGTCGTTCCTTGCTCGTCGCCGTCAGACCGTCTCCGGTATCGGCGGGGGCCGCTTCTCGATCGCCGCCGCCATCACCTCCGGGAAGAGGTCGGGCGTGCACGCGAACGCCGGTGCTCCCAGCGCCGCGAGCGCCGCCGCGTGCTCCCGGTCGTACGCGGGCGCCCCCTCGTCGGAAAGCGCGAGCAGCGCCACGAACTGCACGCCCGACGCCTTCATCGCCGCCACCCGCTTGAGCATCTCGTCGCGGATGCCCCCCTCGTACAGGTCGCTGATCAGGACCACGACCGTCTCCGTGGGCCGGGTGATCTGCGACTGGCAGTACGCCAGCGCCCTGTTGATGTCCGTGCCGCCGCCGAGCTGGGTGCCGAAGAGGACGTCGACCGGGTCGTCGAGCTGGTCGGTGAGGTCCACGACGGCCGTGTCGAAGACGACGAGCCGGGTGGCGATGGACCGCATGGACGCCAGCACCGCCCCGAACACCGACGCGTACACCACCGAGGCCGCCATCGATCCCGACTGGTCGATGCAGAGGACGACCTCCTTCTTCACCGACTGTGACGCCCGCCCGTATCCGATCAGCCGCTCCGGCACCACCGTGCGGTACTCCGGCAGATAGTGCTTGAGGTTGGCGGCGATCGTGCGGTTCCAGTCGATGTCCCGGTGGCGGGGGCGGGTGATGCGGGCGCTGCGGTCGAGGGCGCCGGTGAGCGTGGCCCGGGTGCGGGTGGCGAGCCGCTTCTCCAGATCCTCGACGACCTTGCGCACCACCGCCCGCGCCGTCTCCTTGGTGGTCTCCGGCATCGCCTTGTTCAGCGAGAGCAGCGTGCCGACCAGGTGCACGTCGGCCTCGACCGCCTCGAGCATCTCCGGTTCGAGCAGGAGCGTGGACAGCCCGAGCCGGTCGATGGCGTCACGCTGCATGACCTGGACGACGGACGAGGGGAAGTAGGTGCGGATGTCGCCGAGCCAGCGCGCCACCGACGGCGCGGACGCCCCGAGCCCCGCCGAACGGTCCCGCCCCTGCTGCGGCCTGTCCCCCTTCCCGTACAGCGCGGTCAGCGCCCCGTCCATCGCCGCGTCCTGCCCGCTCAGCGCGTACCCGGTGCCGTCCGCCGTGTCTCCGCCGAGGACGAGCCGCCAGCGCCGCAGTCGCTCGCCGGCTCCGGCGGTGTTCGCCCCGTCGGTCGTGTGCGTGCTCATCCGGCCACCCCCACCAGGTCGTTGACATCACTGCCTTCCGGTTCGTCCAGGCCGAGCAGCAGGCGCAGCACGGGGACCACGGCGTCCGCCCGTCCCCTGTCGAGGCCGCCGCCGAACCCGGGGACGCCCGCGCCGGTGGCCGCCCCGCTTCCCCGCGCCTCCGGCCCGCGGCGCACCAACTCGCCGAGGGTGCGCCGCACGCCGGGCTCGTACGCCGAGAACGTCCTCCGTAGCAGCGGCAGTACGTCGGCGAACGCCTCCGCCGGCACCCCGGTGAGCCAGGCGTCCATCAGCCCGAGCAGCCGCTCGTCGTGCACGAGCAGCATCCCGCCACCTGAGCCGCCCCCGACGAACCCCTCGATCCACGCGGCGGCGTCCGCCGGTGGCGTCCCCGGCGACAGTACGAGCCCCATGAGCCGCGCGGCCTCGCCCTGCGCCAGCTCCCCCTCGTCCAGGAGCAGCCGCACGGCCCTGCCGCGGATCACCCCGGGCACGGTGTCCCGTCCGCCGAGCACCCGCAGGACGGCACGCCATCGTCCCCGTAGGTCGCCGTGCTCCGCCGCTATGCCGTCCCCGAGCAGCCCCACCGCGCCGTGAACGGCGTCCACGTGGCGCCGCATCTCCTCGGCCGCCTCCGCGTCCAGCGCCGCGCACGCCGGTGGCAGCCCGACGAACACGCGCTCGGCGAGACCCGCCGCGACGTCCGCGAGGGCCCGGGTGTCCGTACCGCGCACGTCCCCGTAGCGCAGGGAACGGACCAGGGCGGGCAGGGCCTGGGCGAGGTGGCCGACGTCGGCGTCGAGGGCGGCCCGGTCGGCGAGGACCCGCATCACCACGGGCAGCGCCGCCGGCAGTTCCGCCAGCAGGCACCGCTCGGCGAGCGCGGTGACGTCGGCGAGGGCCTGCGCGGCGGTCGCGTCCGCCTCGGCCCTGGCGGTCGCGGCGGCGAGCACGGTCGTCCCCCACACCCCGGCCTCGGCGACCCGCACCGCGAGCTCCGGTTCCCAGCGCAGCCGCCAGGTCTCCCGGAACGTCCCCGTACTGCCCCGCGAGGCCGTGGGTTCCCCCCAGCCGATCCCGAGGAGCCGCAGTCGGTGCAGCAGTCGGCTGCGCTCGGCGTCGGTGTCATTGCGCAGGTCCAGCTCCACCTCCCGCTCCAGCGGCTCGGGTCTGAGCCTGAGCCGCTTCTGCAGCCGGGCGAGGTCCCGCTGCAACGGTACGGCGGGGGCCGACTCCGGCACCTCCCCCATGTCGTCGCCCACCACCAGCCGGTCGCGCACCAGCGCCAGCGGCACGTCCGAGCCCTCGCACATCACCGCCCGCACCGCGTCGGTCGTCTCCGACAGGCCCGCAAGCGGACGCCCGCGCAGGACGGCGAGAGTCTCGGCCAGCCGTACCGCCTCGATGACATGCGCGGACGACACGATCCGGTCCTCCTCGCGGAGCAGCCCGGCGACCTTGGTCAGCCACCGCTCGACGGGCCGGTCAGGAGCGCGGAACAGATGCCCGTACCAGCCCGGCGAGTCGATGCCCGCCCCGTACCCACTGGCCCGGGCGAGCCTGCGGTGGGTCCAGGGCACCCAGGTCATGTCCGTCTTCACCCTGGGCAGGCCCTTCAGCAGCGCGCGGTCGGCGGTGACGGAGGTCCGCTCGCGCAGCGCGGGCACGTGCCAGGCCCCGCACACCACCGCCACGTCGGGCCCGAACTCCCGCTGAGCCGCGCGGACCTGGAGCCGCATGTACGCCTCCCGCACGAGGTCCCGCTCGTGTCCCCCGGCGCCGTACTCCTCCCGCAGGGCGGCCATGGCCTCCCCGAGCACGGTGAACGGCGCAATCGGGTCCCCCGTCCCCACGCCGCGGTGCTCGACGACGTCCTCCCACCATCGCTCCGGGTCGTCGTACCCGGCGGCCTCGGCCAGCACCGCGAGTGGGTCGACCCGGACGGTGGCGTCGGAGCCGTCGACCGTGCCGGGCTCATCGGCCTCGCGCCCCGTGGCTTCCTCCTTCTCCCACGCCAGGGTGTGCGCCGCCGGCAGGTCGATGAACCGGGCCGGAACCCCCTGGCGCAGGGCCCAGCCGATCGCCACCCACTCCGGGGAGAACTCGGCCAGCGGCCAGAAGGCCGATCGCCCGGGCTCGTCCACGGCGTGAGCGAGCAGGGCGACGGGGGGCCGCATGTCCGGGTGGTCCGCGAGCGGGATCAGGGCGTCCGCCTCCGGTGGCCCCTCGATCAGCACCACCCCGGGCCGCGCCGCCTCCAGCGCCGCCCGCACGGCGCGCGCGGATCCCGGCCCGTGATGCCGCACACCGAGCAGCAGTGGTCCCCTGCGCGGGGAGCCGGAGTCCTTCACGCGGTCACCTCCCGGCAGGCGCGGTAGAAGTCGGTCCAGCCGTCACGCTCGCGGACCACGGCTTCCAGGTACTCCTGCCAGACGACGCGGTCGGCCGCCGGGTCGCGGACGACGGCACCGAGAATGCCCGCGGCGACGTCGCTCGGACGCAACACGCCGTCGCCGAAGTGGGCGGCCAGCGCCAGTCCGTTGGTGACGACGGAGATCGCCTCCGCGGTGGACAGGGTGCCGCTGGGCGACTTCAGCTTGGTCCGGCCGTCCGTCGTGACCCCGCCCCGCAGTTCGCGGAAGACCGTGACCACGCGGCGGATCTCGTCGATGCCGTCGGGCGCGGCCGGCAGGTCGAGCGAGCGGCCGATCTGGTCGACCCGGCGGGAGACGATGTCGACCTCGGCCTCCACGCTGTCCGGGAGCGGCAGCACCACCGTGTTGAAGCGGCGGCGCAGCGCGCTCGACAGGTCGTTGACCCCGCGGTCGCGGTCGTTGGCCGTGGCGATCAGGTTGAAGCCGCGCACGGCCTGCACCTCCTCGCCCAGCTCCGGTATCGGCAGCGTCTTCTCCGACAGGATCGTGATCAGCGTGTCCTGGACGTCGGCCGGGATGCGCGTCAGTTCCTCGACGCGGGCGGTCATGCCCTCGGCCATGGCCCGCATGACGGGGCTCGGCACCAGGGCGTCGCGGCTGGGGCCGTGCGCGAGCAGCCGCGCGTAGTTCCACCCGTAGCGGATCGCCTCCTCCGGAGTCCCGGCGGTGCCCTGCACGAGCAGGGTCGAGTCGCCGCTGATGGCCGCCGCCAGGTGCTCGGACACCCAGGTCTTGGCCGTGCCGGGAACGCCGAGCAGGAGCAGGGCGCGGTCGGTGGCGAGCGTGGTGACGGCGACCTCGACGATCCGGCGCGGGCCCACGTACTTCGGTGTGATCACGATGCCGTCCGGCAGCGTGCCGCCGAGCAGGTAGGTGGCGACGGCCCACGGCGACAGCTTCCAGCGGGCCGGGCGCGGCCGGTCGTCCTGGGCGGCCAGCGCGGCGAGTTCATGGGCGAAGGCGTCCTCGGCGTGCGGCCGCAGCGCTTCCGCGGACGCGGTCCCCTTCTCCTGCCCGGGTGTGAGCACGGGTGCCGACTCGGGCACGCCGGGGCCTGCGTCCCCGCTTGCGTTCGCGGGCGCGGACGGGCTCGGGTTCGTTTCGACGGACTTCTGGTCAACGGACGCACGCATGGCCGTATCCCCCTCCAGCTCGGCCGGTTCGGATCTGTCACCAACCGTGCACCACACCACTGACAACGCGTTACGACCTGCGCGAACGCGGTCACGAGGGCCGATTGTCAGTGCCGGGACCTACCGTCGACGACATGACTTGGCAGGGGGAGCGCTGGACCGCGGAGCAGGTGCTGGCACTGGCACCTGATGCGGCGTCACGCAAAGCGGGAAGCAAACTCGGCACGGCCGGGCCGTGGTCGGAGGCGGGCAGTTCCGACGAGGGGACGGTGTGGGGACTGTGCAAGGGCAGTGGCAGCAAGCCGTATCAGACGGTCGTCGACATCGCGGACACGGCCGGGCCTGCCTACAAGTGCAGTTGCCCGAGCCGGAAGTTCCCGTGCAAGCACGCGCTGGGGCTGCTGCTGCTCTGGGCGGGCGGGGACGGGGCGGTGCCGCGGGGACAGGAGCCGGACTGGGCCGAGCAGTGGATCGAGGGGCGCCGTCAGCGAGCGCAGGGGAAGCGGGCGGCCGGTGGTTCCCCGTCGGCCGCGTCCGCCGATCCGGAGGCGGCCCGGCGCCGGGCGGAGCGGCGGGCCGAGCGGATCACGGCGGGGGCGACGGAGCTGGAGCAGCGCCTGGCCGACCTGCTGCGCGGCGGCCTGGCCTCGGCGGAGCAGGCGGGGTACGGACTGTGGGAGGAGACGGCGGCCCGCATGGTCGACGCGCAGGCTCCGGGACTCGCCGGGCGGGTGCGGGAGTTGGGCGCACTTCCGGCGTCGGTGCCGGGCTGGCCGGTGCGGTTGCTGGAGGAGTGCGCGCTGCTGCACCTCCTGGACCAGGGGTGGCTGAGGCGTGAGCGACTGCCGGAGGGGCTGGCGGCGACGGTCCGTTCGCGCGTCGGCCTGGCGGGTTCGCCCGACGGCTCGCCCGTCCGCGACCGCTGGCTGGTGCTGGCGCGGTACGACACCTCGGACGGCCGGCTGACCACACGCCGGATCTGGCTGTACGGGGAGAAGTCCGACCGCACGGTGCTCCTCCTTTCCTATGGAGCGGCGGGGCGCGCGCCGGACCTGGCCCTGCCGGTCGGGCTGACCTTCGAGGCCGATGTGTCGCCCTACCCGGGCGCGGGGCAGCTGCGGGCGGCGCTGGGCGAGGAGTTCACGCCCCCGGCCCCGGCCCCGGCCCCGGCAGCGACGAGACCGCCGGGCGTGACCACGCAGGACGCGGCGGCGCGGTACGGGGAAGCCCTCCGGGCCGATCCGTGGCTGGACTCGTACCCCGTGACGCTGGGCCGGGTCATACCGACTCCCCTCGACGGCTCCTGGCAACTGGCGGACGCGGACGGCGGCACCGCCCTGCCCCTGACGCCGTCGGCGGGCAGCCGACCGGGCCTGTGGCGGCTGGTGGCGCTGTCGGGCGGTGCTCCGGTCACGGTCTTCGGCGAGTGCGGCCACCGCGGTTTCACTCCGCTCACCGCCTGGCCGGAGGGTGCCGGAGAGGCGGTCCCACTGTGCTGACGACACCCGAGCGACTCGGTACCGACCCGGAAGGGGCCGACATGAACGCGACTCCCGCTCCCCAGGGCACGTCCCCCGCCGTGCCCTGGGAGGAGCTTGTCACGGTGGCCCTGCTGGGCACCGATCGGCGCACCCCGCCCTGGCTGCCGCCCGGCCCGCAGGCCCCGGCCGAGCTGCTGGACCTGGCGGCCCTGGAGACCGTCCGCCGCAGGGCCGGGCTGCGCCCCGCACCGGCCGGACCGCGCCCGGAGCCGGCGGCGGCGGACCCCCGCCCACCGCTGCCGCCCGCGGCGGCCCGCAGACTGGCCCTGCTGCTGTCCGACCGCCCCGGCACGGGCGGCGGCGGCCGCCGGGGGTCGGCACCCGACCTCGTGGAGCTGCTCCCGCAGTGGCTGGCGCTGGCCAACGAACGCGGCTACGCGCCACCCCCGCAGGCGCTGCCGGCGCTGCTGGACGCGGCCCGCGCGCGCACGGACCTGCGACCGGCGGCGCTGGCCTTCGCAGGCCCGCGCGCCCTGTGGCTGGCCCGGATGAACCCGGAGTGGCGCTTCGCGCTGCGCTCCGTGGCCGGCGGCGGTTCCGATCTGCCGCCGCCTCAGGAGCCGGACCGCGTCCGACGACTCTGGCAGGAGGGCCTGTTCGCCGAGCGCGTGGCCCTTCTCACCGCGCTGCGCGCACGGCACCCCGCTCTCGGCCGGGACCTGCTGGCCGGCACTTGGGCGACGGAGCGAGCCGAGGACCGCCTGATGTTCCTCGACTCGCTGCGCACGGGACTTCAGCCGGCGGACGAGCCCTTCCTGGAGCAGGCGCTCTCCGACCGCAGCCGCAATGTGCGGGCGACGGCGGCGGAGTTGCTGTCCGCACTGCCGGATTCGGCCCTGGCCGGGCGGATGGGGGCGCGGGCGGCGGCCTGCGTCGCGGTCGACCCCACCCGGGGGGAGCCGACGATCGTGGTCGAGGCGCCGCACGAGTGCGACCCGGGTATGGAGCGCGACGGGGTGGTGCCGAAACCACCGGCGGGGCGGGGCGAACGGTCGTGGTGGCTGGGCCAGTTGGTGGAGGCGGCGCCGCTCGGCACATGGCCGGCCCGGCTCGGGGGGCGGACGCCGGAGGAGATCGTCGCGCTGCCGGTGGCCGACGACTGGCGGAGCGAACTGCACGCGGCCTGGTGCCGGGCGGCGGTACGGCAGCGGGACACCGCATGGTCACGGGCCCTGCTCGGCCCGCCGTCCGCACCTGAGGCCGCGGGCCCGGGGGCGGTCTCCCTGGCCGAGCGGGCGAAGCTGCTGTCGACGCTGGCCCCCGGGGACCGGGCCGACTGGGTCGCCGGGTTCATCGCCACGCACGGCCTGTCGGAGGCGTTCCAGCTCCTCGGGGTGTGCGCGGTGCCCTGGGCCGCGCCCCTGGGCCGGGCCGTCGTCGACGCCCTCAACATCGCGCGGGACGCCGGAAGTTACCCGTGGAGCTTCAGCGGGGTGATGGGGCTGGCGGAGCGGTGCCTGGACCCGGCGGAGGCGAGTCGCCTGGACGCGCTGACGGCGATACCGGACGAGCCGGAGGACGCGTCACCGGGTGCGGGCGGCTACTGGGCGGAGGCGTTCCAGCGCCTGACGACGACGCTGCGGCTGCGGGCGGCGATGGCGGAGGAACTGCGGGATGCCTGAGCCGTGGGTCCACCCCAGTCCCTCGGTCCCTCCGCGCCGGACACCGGTCAGCCCGCCGCGGCCGGCGGGCTGCGCCCGGCCGCGGCCGGCGGTCGCGCCTGCGGAGGCGCAACAACGCCGCCTACGCAGCGTTACGCCCCGGCCGGCTGCCGTACGTTCGCCCGTACCCAGTCCACGATCGACGCGGTCGTCGCCCCGGGCGTGAAGATCTCCGCGACGCCCTTCTCCTTCAGCAGGGGGATGTCGGCCTCGGGGATGATGCCGCCGCCGAAGACCAGGATGTCCTCCGCGTCGCGCTCCTTCAGCAGGTCGATCACCGCGGCGAACAGCGTGTTGTGCGCGCCGGAAAGGATCGACAGCCCGATCGCGTCGGCGTCCTCCTGGATCGCCGTGTCGACGATCTGCTCGGGCGTCTGGTGGAGACCGGTGTAGATGACCTCCATTCCCGCATCGCGCAGCGCCCGCGCGATCACCTTGGCCCCGCGATCGTGGCCGTCGAGCCCCGGCTTGGCCACCACCACGCGGATCGGACCGGCTGCCACACCCATCACTGCCTCCATGAAGCGACTACAACACACCCTGTACCGATGGACCGCCTGCCGCCACATCACCGCACCGGCGGACACACGGACCGCACGGTCGGCACGCCTCGAACCGGCGGATCAGCCCCGCCGGCACCGGCGCCCCGCGCCGTACCGACCCGGGAAGTGAACGAACGTTATCGCCAGCATCCCGCAACCGGCAGTTTCACGGTGGTGACCGAGGGGGAAATCACACAATGGGACACGTTCGCCGCGCAGGGTCCCCCCTCCCCGCGGCACACGCGCCGCAGCAGCGGCTCGAGCGCCGTGGACCGAGGGGATCGTGCGCAAGGAGAGCCGCACCAAGGCGGCCGCACCACCGCCCCGCCCAGCGGGGCGCCGTGGTGGTGGGGTACGCCGGCGAAAGGAATGCAAGGGCACGAAAGCGGGGAGCACCACCCGTACGAGGAGGACGGGACACCGCGCCACGAGGACGGGCGGGTTCGCGTCACCACGACGAAAACGGCGTCCGTCTACGTCACGGCGCCGTACGCGCCGCACCCGCGGCACGGCCGAACCCGCGGCATCTGCCCCACAGGCCACCGCCACGGCTTTCCATGAGGGCACACGGGGGCACGGAGACGTCCTCGCGCGTGCCGACGGGAGGTCGGCCAATGAAGGTCACCGGGGTAGTAGAGCCTCTGGTTCCGCTGTGTCAGCGCCTGTTCCCCAGCAGACTGGCCGGACTCTCCATCGCCCTGCTGAAGGCGACCGCTCTGGAGCTGGCGATTCTCGCCGGGCATCTGCTCCTCTACCCCTCCGGAATCGTCCAGGAGCGCCGCTGCGCCCCGCTCCCGCCCCCTCCGGACACCACCGCGCTCCCCACCGAGGCCAAGCCTCCGGTGATCCTGCTGCACGGGTTCATCGACAACCGCTCCGTCTTCGTCCTCCTGCGCCGGAACCTCGCACAGCACGGCCGTCAGCACATCGAGTCACTCAACTACTCTCCGTTGACGTGTGACATCCGCACCGCGGCCGAGCTGCTCGGCCGGCATGTGGAGGAGATCTGCGAGCGCACCGGGCAGCGACAGGTGGACATCGTCGGGCACAGCCTGGGCGGTCTGATCGCCCGGTACTACGTGCAGCGACTCGGGGGCGACCTCCGCGTCCGCAGGCTCGTCACGCTCGGTACACCCCACTCCGGCACCCGCGTCGCCCCGCTCGCGAACGCGCACCCCATCGTCCGCCAGATGCGTCCGGGCTCTGAGCTGATCGAGGAACTGCATGAGCCGGCGCCCGGCTGCCGTACACACTTCGTGAGCTTCTGGAGCGATCTCGACCCGCTGATGGATCCGCTCGAGGCGGCCTGCGTCGACCATCCGGACCTGGTGGCGCAGAACATTCGGGTGAGCGGCATCGGCCATCTGGCCCTGCCGGTGCACCCCGCGGTCGCGGCCGGGATACGGCAGGCCCTGGACCTCGAGGAGCCGACGGCGGCCGCGGCCCACACCGGTGGCCTCACGGTGGCGTGAGCCCTGTCGCGCGTGACGGCCGACCCGGCACCCGGCACCCGGCGACCGCGCCCGACCCGGCACCCGGCACCGGCAACCGCGCTCGAAACAGCACCGGAAAAGCCGCCGACACCTCTCGGTCACCCACAGATTCTCGAACATTCATCGAACGCAGCACCAAGGCCTTGTGCAGTGACCGCCGAAACACGGCCGATTGCCCGTTTCCTGCCCACCGGAAACCTGCGGAAGATTGTCGCGCCCGCGTACTGCCGGGTACAGTCGCCGCACTGCTCTGGCAGCCCCTGTTGTCGAGGCGAAAGAGAAGTCGGTGCACGACCGTCACCCGTCGGGGACCGCAACTCCCCCGGCTCCGGCCCCCGATGCCGCCTCGGCGCAGTACGCGCCGTACGGCCCGCAGGGTGGCCAGTACGGTGAGTTCACGACCTACGCCGACTCCACCACGGCCTTCGCGACCGATCCCCTCTTCGGCGACCTTCCGGGTGACGGCGGGACCGGTTCCTACGACACAGGCCAGTGGTCCACCGGCAGCCACGGCACCGTCGGCCACGAGACCTTCGGCACCGGCACGCACCAGACGCTGCACTACGACCCGTACGCCGCCCAGCACCACGCCGCGTTCGACACCGGCGCCCATGACACGGCGGCGTGGACGGCCGGGTACCAGCAGCTGGCAGCCATTCCCGCGCAGGCCCCGGCCCCCGACGCCACCGGCCAGTGGGACGCGCAGGCCTGGCTCGAGGCGGAGCAGTCGGCGGTCCTCACCCAGCAGTGGGAATGGGGGACGCAGACCTTCGACACGGGCACGTACGACGCCACGCAGTGGAACTCGCCGGGAAGCCCGGAACACGAGTCGGAAGAAGCGGCCACCGGCATCTTCGAGCACGCCGTCCCCGAGCCTTTCGCCGGCGGCGAGCCCTTCACCCACGCCGAGCCCTTCGAAGACCACGCAGCCACCGCCACCTTCGATCAGCTGCCGTCCGAGCGGCGCACCGACGACGCCCCGTCAGGAGCGGCCGACGACGTCTCACTGCTCGACGACCAGGAAGAGCGCACGCCCCTCCCGCCCTCGCGTACCGCATCCCGCGCCGCGAGCCGTTCCCGGCGTCGCACCCCGGCGAGGCGGTCAGCGCTGCTCACGGTCGCGGTGCCGTCGGTGTGCGTGATGGGGGTCGCCGGGATCGCCGCGGCGACGGTGGGCGTGGGCGGGAACGACGGCAAGGACACCACGGCGGGCGCCGCCGAGACGCCGGTGAAGCCGTCCGCCGCCAACAAGAAGCTGGACTCCCAGCTCGCGAACCTCTCCGCGGGCGCCACCGACTTCGCGGACCGGGCGAGTCGCACGCAGGAACGTATCGACCTCAAGGCCCAGCAGGCGGCCGAGAAGAAGAAGGCGGCGGCCGAGGCGGCGCTCAAGGAGCGGTTGCGCCCCAAGTTCGTGCTGCCGGTCCTGCAGAGAGGCCTGAGCGCCTACTTCGGTCAGGCGGGCGTCAACTGGATGTCCGTGCACACCGGCATCGACTTCCCGGTGGCGTACGGGACGACTGTGATGGCCGCGACCGACGGCACCGTGCAGACCAAGTGGAACAGCGCGTACGGCAATATGCTGATCCTGACCGCCAAGGACGGCACGCAGACCTGGTACTGCCACCTCTCCAGCTACCAGGTCCCCTCCGGTACGACCGTGAAGGCCGGTCAGCCGATCGCGTACTCCGGCAACTCGGGCAACTCCACCGGTCCGCACCTCCACTTCGAGGTGCGACCCGGCGGCGGCGCCGCGATAGACCCGCTGCCGTGGCTGCGAAGCCACGGGCTCGACCCGACCTGACCGACCGGCTCCCGACCGACCGGTTACCGATCGGCTCCACGACCAACCGGCTCACCCGACACACGACTCCGCGGCGAGCCCCCGCCGTCCAGCGAGGGCCCGGAAGCGCGGCTACAGCTTCTCCACCGGCGCGTACCGCAGCAGCAGCCGCTTCGGCTTCTCATCCCCGAAGTCGATCGTCGCCTCCGCGTTCGATCCCGTGCCCTTCACAGCGACGACCGTGCCCAGGCCGAACTGGTCATGGGTGACACGGTCGCCCACCGTCAGCGAGACCACCGGCCGCTCGGTCGCACCGCCCCGGCGCGTGGCGAACCCGGACGCGCCCGCCACCGAGGAGCGCGAACGAGACGACGACAGCGAGGCCGCCACCCCCGAGAGCGGCCCGGCGGGCGGCGCCGCGGAGGAGCCGCCCTTCCGCTTCCACTCCACATGCTGATCCGGGATCTCCTCCAGGAACCGCGAGGGCGGGTTGTACGACGGCTGGCCCCAGGCGCTGCGCATGGCCGACCGCGTCAGGTAGAGCCGCTCACGCGCACGCGTGATGCCGACGTACGCCAGGCGCCGCTCCTCCTCCAGTTCCTTCGTCTGCCCGAGCGCGCGCATGTGCGGGAAGACGCCGTCCTCCATGCCGGTGAGGAAGACCACCGGGAACTCCAGGCCCTTCGCGGTGTGCAGGGTCATCAGCGTGATGACGCCGTCGCCCTCTTCCTCGTCGGGGATCTGGTCGGAGTCGGCGACGAGTGCGACCTGCTCCAGGAAGTCGGCCAGGGTGCCGCCCGGAGCGGCAGCCCCCGCGGTCTCCGCTCCCTCGCCGCGCTCCTGTTCGAACTCCAGGGCCACGGCGGCGAGTTCCTGAAGGTTCTCGATCCGGGTCTCGTCCTGGGGGTCGGTCGAGGACTGCAACTCGGCGAGGTAGCCGGTGCGTTCGAGGACGGCCTCGAGGACCGTGGCCGGTCCGGCGCCCGACTCCACGATTGTGCGCAGCTCCTCCATCAGCACGTTGAACCGCTTGACCGCGTTCGTCGAGCGGGCCGCCATGCCGTAGGCCTCGTCCACGCGGCGCAGCGCCTGCGCGAAACTGATCTTCTCGCGCTGAGCGAGGGCGTCGATCATCGCCTCGGCGCGCTCGCCGATGCCCCGCTTGGGCACGTTCAGGATGCGCCGCAGCGGCACGGAGTCCTCCGGGTTCGCCAGCACCCGCAGGTAGGCGAGGACGTCCCGGACCTCCTTGCGCTCGTAGAAGCGGACGCCGCCGACGACCTTGTAGGGCAGGCCGACGCGGATGAAGACCTCTTCGAAGACACGGGACTGGGCGTTGGTGCGGTAGAAGACGGCGACGTCTCCGGCCTTGGCCTCGCCCGCGTCCGTGAGGCGGTCTATCTCGTCGGCGACGAACTGCGCCTCGTCGTGCTCGGTGTCGGCGACATAGCCGGTGATCCGGGCGCCGGCGCCCGCGTTGGTCCACAGGTTCTTCGGGCGGCGGGACTCGTTGCGCTCGATGACCGCGTTGGCGGCGGAGAGGATCGTCTGCGTGGAGCGGTAGTTCTGCTCCAGCAGGATCGTCGTGGCGTCCGGGTAGTCCTCCTCGAACTGGAGGATGTTGCGGATGGTCGCACCGCGGAAGGCGTAGATCGACTGGTCGGCGTCGCCGACGACACACAGTTCGGCGGGCGGGACGTCGTACTCGTTCGGCGGGACGTCCTCGTCGTGCGCCCGGGTGCCGACGAGTTCGCGTACCAGGGCGTACTGGGCGTGGTTGGTGTCCTGGTACTCGTCGACGAGGACGTGGCGGAAACGGCGGCGGTAGTGCTCGGCGACGTCCGGGAAGGCGCGCAGCAGATTCACCGTCGTCATGATCAGGTCGTCGAAGTCGAGCGCGTTCGCCTCGCGCAGGCGGGACTGGTAGAGCGCGTACGCCTGGGCGAGGGTCTTCTCGAAGCCGTCGGACGCCCGGGCGGCGAAGTCCTCCTCGTCGATCAGCTCGTTCTTCAGGTTGGAGATCTTGGCGCTGAAGGACTTGGGCGGGAAGCGCTTGGGGTCGAGGTCCAGGTCACGGCAGACGAGGGCCATCAGGCGCTTGCTGTCGGCGGCGTCGTAGATGGAGAAGGAGGACGTGAAGCCGAGCTTCTTGCTCTCCCGGCGCAGGATGCGGACACAGGCGCTGTGGAAGGTCATCACCCACATCGCGTTCGCGCGCGGGCCGACGAGCTGCTCGACGCGCTCCTTCATCTCGCCCGCGGCCTTGTTGGTGAAGGTGATCGCGAGAATCTGCCCGGGATGGACGCCCCGCTCGGCCAGCAGGTACGCGATGCGGTGGGTGAGCACGCGGGTCTTGCCGGAGCCGGCCCCGGCCACGATGAGCAGGGGGGAGCCGGCGTGCACGACGGCCGCGCGCTGGTTCTCGTTCAGCCCCTCCAGCAGCGCCTCCATGTCGACGGCCGGGCGGTGCGCGCCGTTGCGGTAGTACGCGTCCCTGTCCGGTGGCAGGTCGAACTTCCCGCCGAACAGATCGTCCGGAACCGGCTCCGGAGCGTGATGGTCCTCGGGCGGCGGGGGCTCCTCCTCGTGGGCCGGAGTGGCCTTGAGGTCCGCCAGGAAGCTGTCGTCAAAGAGGCTGCTCATCGCTCTCCGAGTCTAGGCCGCCCCACCGACAGCCCGCCGCCACCCCGGAAACTCCGCCTCGAAAGAGACCGCCCGGACCTTTGCCACCAGCAGGAACCAGCCGCTCACCCTGCGCGCCCGGAAAGCGCTCACACCACGAAAGTCACAAAAACGTATCGGGCATATCACGCATCAACCTTCACAGCAGCCACACCGGTTGGCTACCGTGCCGGGCGGGCCGTACGACCACCACCGGCGAACGTCGCCGGGCCGCGCGGCCTCCGCCGAGTCCGGTGCCCGATGGGCGACCGGAGCCGGGGACCCAACCGACCTTGGGGTGAATCGGCCAACCGCCCTGCGCGGCACGGCCGTAGGGCACACCTTCCGGAACCACCCGCCCGAACCCGGCAGCTAACTCGGTAGGCGGACTACGGAAGGAGACGCCTTTCATGGCGCCGCACCGCAAGGCGCGCCCCGCGGGCACGCGCATCGCCGGCATACGGACCCCCGCCCTGGCGACGGCCGCCCTCACCTCCGTGGCCCTGCTCTCGCAGACCGCCGACGCCGTGCCCTCCGCCGACGGCAGGCCGAGCGTGGAGGAGGTCGAGAAGAAGGTCGACGACCTCTACCGCCGCGCCGGGTCGGCCACCGAGCAGTACAACGCGGCCAAGGAGAAGACGGACCGGCAGCGGGGACGCGTCGCCGCGCTCCTGGACGACGTCGCGAGACGCACCCAGAAGCTCAACGAGGCGCGGGACCAGCTGGGTTCCTTCGCCGCGGCCCAGTACCGCACCGGGGAGGCGGCCCCCGACACGGCCACTTTCCTCCTGGCCGACACGCCGCAGGACTACTTCGACCAGACCCAGCTGATGAGCCGGCTCACCAGTCGTCAGAAGGAAGCGGTCGACGAGTACGTCACCGAGCAGGCCGCGACGATGAGCAAGCGGCGGGAGGCCACCGAGAGCCTGCGGTCGCTCACCGAGTCGCAGCTGAGGCTCCGGTCGGCCAAGGCGGACGTCCAGAGGAAGCTCGCCGCCGCGCGGGACCTGCTGTCCGAGCTGACCGCGCAGGAGAAGGCACGGCTCGCCGCGCTGGAGAAGAAGAAGCAGGAGGAGGCGCGGCGGCAGGCGCAGGAGCTGGCGCGGCAGCAGGCGGCACAGCAACAGTCGTCCCCCACGTCCCCCACGTCCCCCACCGCCACGACCGGCTCGCCGGGCTCCTCCACGGGCGCCGCGGACTCCACGGGCGCCTCGTACGCGACGGCAGCCGCCAAAGCGCTTACGTTCGCCCGCGCCCAGATCGGCAAGCCGTATGTGTGGGGCGCCACCGGGCCCGGCTCGTACGACTGCTCGGGTCTGACCCAGGCCGCCTGGAAGGCCGCCGGGGTGTCACTGCCGCGCACCACCTACGACCAGGTGAACGTGGGCACGACGGTCCCGCTCACCGACGCGCAACCCGGTGATCTGATCTTCTTCTACGACGACATCAGCCATGTCGGCCTCTACATCGGCAACGGCATGATGATCCACGCGCCGAAGCCGGGGGCGTACGTCCGCGAGGAGTCGGTCTACTACGGGGGCGCGTCGATCATCCACAGCGTGGTGCGCCCGGCCTGACTCCACGCTCGTCGAACACGTGCGCTTGGGAACGCTCGCCGTCCGGCACGCGCGCGTGGGGCCCGGCATGCGCGCGAGGGGGGGCGTCCGGCACGCGCGCGTGGGGTTGTTTTCCGTCGTCGCGCGCGTGCCCCGTACGCAACCCGTGTGCGCGTCCCTAGCATCGGGCGCATGTCAGGCACCTCCGCGCTGCGCACCTGGTGGGCGCCGCGTCCGCCCGCCACCGGGTCCGCCGTCATGGCGACCGGCATCCTGTCGTTCGGGCTGCACCTGACCGGCCAGCAGATCCTCTCCCGCCTCGCCCTGGTTCTGGCGGGTGCCGCCTGGCTGGGGCTCGCCGCCGACATCGCCCTGCAACTGCTGTGGGACCGGGAGCAGTGGCGGGCCAGGGCCGGCTCGCCGGCCGCGCTCACCATGGTGCCGGCGACCACCGTACTGGGCTCAGGAGTGTCCGCACTGAACGGGCAGCCGCTCGCCGAGGCGCTGCTCGCACTGGCCGTGGCGCTCTGGGCCTGCCTGATCCCGTTGACCGTGCCTGGCTGGGAGCGCCGGATGCCCGGCGCGGTGTTCCTCGGGTGTGTGGCGACGGAGGGGATCGCGGCGCTCGGGGCGGTGCTCGCGGCGGCCGTGGGGGTGGCGTGGCTCGCCCACACGGCGCTGGTGTTCTTCTGGCTCGGGCTGGTGTTCTACCTGATCGGGCTGGGTTGCTTCGACCCTCGGCAGGTGGTGACCGGGCCGGGCGACCACTGGATCTCGGGCGGCGCGCTCGCCCTCTCGGCGCTGGCCGGATCGCAGCTCATGAGCGCCGCGCGCAAGGGGCTCTACCTGTGGAACAACGACGACGGCGGTGTCCTGCGCGGTGTGACCGTCGCCCTCCTCGTCCTCGCCCTGGCCTGTTACGCCGTCCTCGCGGTGGCCGAGGTGGTGCGGCCCCGGTTCCGCTACGACGTCCGGCGCTGGTCGACCGTGTTCCCGATGGGGATGACGGCGGTGGCGGCGCTGTCCGTCGCGTCCTCCGTCGGCGTGCCGTGGCTGCGCGGCCTCGGCCGGGTACTGCTGTGGATCGCGGTGGCCGCCTGGCTCCTGGTCCTCACGGGAGCCGTCGCGTCCGCCGTGGACAGCGTCAGGTCCAGAGCACGGCGATGAAGATGTTCGCCAGGGTCGCGGCGCCGACGAGGCCGAAGAGGGGCTTCTCGACGGTCTCCTCGTCCCGCTTCACATAGACCAGGCCGAGGATGACGATCAGCAGGGCCAGCTTGATCCCGATCTTGATCGTGTCGACCGGGTGGTGGTCCGCCTGGTTGAGGCCGACCAGCGCCACCCCTGTGACCAGCATGGTCAGCGCGCCGTGCAGCATGGCGGGCACGAAGCGTGCCGTGCCCTGGCCCATCGCCTTCATCTGGGTGAGGAAGCCGCCGAGGAGCGCGCCGATGCCGACGATGTGCAGGCCGACGAAGAGGTGGATGAGTACGTCCATGGGGCCGGAGCCTAATCAGCCCGCCCGTGCCCGCTGACACCGCCCCGGCGGATGTGGTGCCGCTCGCTCATGCCGCCGGACCAGCCGCATATATGCGCCCTATAGCACTCGGCAGCCGCCCCCTGCGCCGAATCCACCGCATTGGTCATCGCAGAGCGTGAAGACGCCGACCCGGCATCGGGATCACGGTCACATACGGTCACCGTCAGTCCGGTCGCGCCACTTCCGTACATCCGGTCACGAGCGCATCGCGGACGGGTTTAGCGTCCTCCCCCAGGTGCCCGGCTCCCCATCGCCGCCCGGGCCAGGGGCGGCCGTCGGGCACCACCGCCGAGAAGGTCCGGCGGCGGCCTGTTCCCCCTGTGCGGACCGCCGCCGGACGCGTGACACCGCCCGTGGCCCCGGCGGTCGTACGAAAGGACGTGGCGTCCAGGTGGCAGCGCACCGCAAGCCCAGACAGCGTTCGCTCGGGGGCGGCACGGCCCGCACCGCCGCCACGATCGCCCTCGCGGGAGCGGCTACCGCGACCGGCTTCGACGGCACGGGGCACGCCGAGCCGCCGCTCTCGCCGGCCCAGGTCAAGGCCAAGGTCGACAAGCTGTACCAGGAGGCGGAGGCCGCCACCCAGAAGTACGACGGCGCCAAGGAGCAGGCGCAGGAGGCGCAGAAACGGCTGAACGCCCTGCGGGACGAGGCGGCCCGCCGCACGGACCGGCTCAACTCCGCGCGCAGTGCCCTGGGTTCCGCGGCGGCGGCGCAGTACCGCGAGGGGGGCCTCGACCCCGCGGTGCGGCTCCTGCTCTCCTCGGATCCCGGGCAGTACCTGGACGACGCCGCGTTCACCGAGCGGGTGGACAGCCGGCAGTCGGCGGCCGTCACGCGGGTACGCGACCAGCTGCGGGAGATCGAACGGCTGCGCGGTGCGGCACGGGTCGAACTGGCCTCGCTGACGTCCCGGCAGGCTGAGCTACGGCAGCAGAAGCGGACGGTCACCGAAAAGCTGGGCGCAGCACGACAGCTGTTGTCCCAGCTCGCGCAGGGACAGCGGGCAGGGGCCTCGGCGGACGAGGGCGCGGGGCGGGCGTCGCGGTCCGCGGGGCGCGACCCGTGGGGCGCCGTGCCGGCCGCGACAGCGACAGCCGAGGCGCCGGACGCCCGGGCAGCTGCCGCGGTGGCGTACGCGTACGGCAAGCTCGGGAGCCCCTACGTCTGGGGCGCGACCGGCCCCAACGCCTTCGACTGCTCGGGCCTGGTGCAGGCCGCGTACCGCTCGGCGGGCATCTCGCTCCCCCGGACGACCTACTCCCAGATCGGTGCGGGCCAGCGCGTCCCTCGCTCCGAACTTCTCCCCGGTGACCTGGTGTTCTTCTACTCCGGGGTCAGCCATGTGGGCATCTACGTCGGCCACGGCCAGATGATCCACGCCCCGAACCCGTCGGCACCGGTCCGTCTGGCACCGATCGACGAGATGCCGTTCGCGGGGGCCACGCGAGTGGTGTGAGCGGGCGTAGCCCATCCGGCGGAGCAGTCCGGTGGGTGTCAACGGGGCGTCCGGTGCGCAGGTGCGGCGAGTACCGCCCGGCACTCGTGCCGGGCGCCAGCGCTCAGCAGGTCCTGCAGTCGGGTGAAGACACCGGACGGGTTGCCGCCTGGGCCCTGCAATGATCTTCTGGCGCCGTGATACCGCTGGTGGCGCGCTTGCCGGACGGTCATACCAGCCGGCGTGCCGTCGCCCACCGTGTCAGCTCGTGGCGGTTCGACAGCTGGAGTTTGCGCAGGACCGCCGAGACATGGGACTCGACCGTCTTCACCGAGATGAACAGCTGCTTGGCGATCTCCTTGTACGCGTAACCGCGGGCGATGAGGCGCAGCACCTCACGTTCGCGCTGGGTGAGGCGGTCCAGGTCCTCGTCGACGGGCGGCGCGTCGGTCGAGGCGAAGGCGTCCAGGACGAAGCCGGCCAGGCGCGGGGAGAAGACGGCGTCGCCCTCCTGGACCCGGAAGATGGAGTCGACGAGGTCCGAGCCGGTGATCGTCTTCGTCACATAGCCGCGGGCGCCACCGCGGATCACGCCGATCACGTCCTCGGCGGCGTCCGACACCGACAGCGCCAGGAACCGCACTGGCTGCTCGGGGTCGGCCGTGAGCGAGGCGCAGCGGCGCAGCACTTCCACCCCGCCGCCACCCGGCAGGTGGACGTCGAGAAGGACGACCTCGGGGCGGGTGGCGGTGATGACGGCGACCGCCTGGTCGACATCCGCCGCCTCACCTACGACCTCCACACCGGTCAGCTCCGTCTGCCCGATCTCGGCCTGGACTCCCGTACGGAACATACGGTGGTCGTCGACGAGTACGACCCGCACCCGCCGGTCCGCGTTTCCGCCGGACACCGCGGCCTCCCCGTTCGCGTCGCTCATGACGTCGTCTCCGCCCTCTCCATCTCCAGCTCGACCTCCGTGCCGCCGTCCGGCACCGCGCGCAGCCGTGCCGTGCCGCCGTTGCGCTCCATACGGCCAATGATCGATTCTCTGACACCCATGCGGTCGGCGGGTATCGCGTCGAGGTCGAAGCCGGGGCCGCGGTCGCGGACGGACACGAACACCGTCTTGCCCTCGACCTCGGCGTAGACCTGGACGGCGCCGCCCTCGCCACCGTACTTGGCGGCGTTCACCATCGCTTCGCGCGCGGCCTGCATCTGGGCGCCGATCCGTTCGTCGAGGGGGCAGTCGCCGACGATGACGACCTCTATGGGGACGCCGTGCTTGTCCTCCACCTCGGCCGCGTTGCGCCGGACCGCCTCCCCCAGGGTGCCCGGCTCCTCGGTCTCGTCCCTTCCGGTGCCCTCCGGTTTGTACAGCCAGGCGCGCAGGTCGCGCTCCTGGGCGCGGGCGAGGCGGCGCACCTCGTTCGCGTTCTCCGCGTTGCGCTGGATCAGGGTCAGGGTGTGCAGCACCGAGTCGTGGACGTGGGCGGCGACCTCGGCGCGTTCCTGGGCGCGGATGCGCATCAGGCGCTCCTCGGACAGGTCCTGGGTGATCCGCACCAGGTACGGTCCGGCGAGCAGCGTGATGCCGACGAGAACCGCCAGCGCGGCCTGCAGGACCGAGCCGAGGTGGGCGGCGGATCCCTGCAGTACGAACATGCCGGAGACACCCGCGGTGACCAGCAGGACACCGGCCGCGGCACGCAACAGGGTGAGTGTGCGGCGGCGGCTGCCGACCTCCATCCAGCGGGCCCGTCGCGCGTTGTCCGCCTGGCGCCAGACCAGGGCGACGCCCGCGGCGACGAGAACGGCCGGTATGAGGTAGACCTTGGCGACGCCGTCGAGCTTCATGCTGCCCACGAAGGTCAGCGCGACGACGACCATCAGGAGCAGAGCGACGATCTGCCCCCGGTCGGGTTTGCGGGCGACCAGTCTGCGGCGGCCGTGGGGTGAGGTCTCGGTGCCGACGAGGGACGGGGACGGGGAGCGCCGGTCGTCGACACCGCCGACCCCGAGCGGGACGAAGAACCAGAACGCGGCGTACAGCAGCGCGCCGAAGCCGTGTGCCAGGAACAGGCCGACGAAGACGAGGCGCACCCAGATCACGGGCAACCCGAGATGCCCGGCGAGCCCCCGCGCCACGCCCCCGAGCCAGCGTCCGTCGCTGCTGCGGTAGAGCTTGCGCGGCGGCCGCGGATCGGCGAGGGGCAGCGTTGCGGCGTCCGGCATGCCATCGATGGTCACACGGCAGGACCGGCCGGGCATCAGGGTCGGCCCCTTAGACACCCCTGATCTTCGGTTCCGGGTGATCGAACACTTCCCCCGGCGGCCTGTCAGGGCAGATTTCAGGGTTGGGCCAGGGTCGTCCCGACTGCCGTCCGGCGCTCGCGGCGGCGACCATGGACGCATGACGGATCAGCAGCACGCGGCAGCGGGGCACGGGCCTGGTGCGGGGCACGCCTCCACCGCGGGGCGCGGCCCCGGCGGGGAGCGGGGCGGCCGGTCGCCGGGGGACGGCGCGCCGGATGCCGCCCCGCAGCACGCCGTGCCCGCGTCCGGCCCTGCCGCGGCCGCTGCGGACGAGGTGCCGCGTGCGCAGGCGGGCACGGACGTAGGGCAGGATGCGGCCGTGCGCGAGAACGGAGGCGAGGACGCCGGCATGGGCCAGGACGCGGCCGGACACCGGGAGCCGGGCGCCCGCGCGGGTGGGGCGGCGCGCGAGCGGGCCGGCGCCGGCAAGAACGTGCCCGGACGCGGCGGAATCGCCACGCCCGACGACGCGGCGACGGCCGAGGAGCCCGGCCGGTTCCGGCGTGACCGGCGGCACAAGATGCTGGCCGGGGTCTGTTCGGGCCTGGCCCGGCAGTGCGACATGGATCCGGTGATCTTCCGGATCGTGCTGGCGGTGCTCTCGGCGGCGGGCGGACTCGGTCTCATCTTCTACGGCTTCGTCTGGCTCCTCGTGCCCTACGAGAACGAGGAGGAGAACGAGATCCGCAAGCTGCTGACCGGCCGCGTCGACGGTCAGGCCCTGGCCGCGGTGCTCTTCGCCCTGGTGGGCTGCGGAATCTTCCTGTCGATGCTCAGGAACGGCAGCGTGCTGACCTTCGCCGCCGTCCTGTCCCTGCTCCTCGCCGGCGCGGCGTACTGGTCGCGGCAGCGCGGCGCTCCCGACGCCGACCCGCTCACCGCGCAGGCGGTGGCCGATGCCCCGCCGGAGGCCACGGCACCGCCCGTCCCCGCCTCCTACCCCTCCTGGTGGCGCGACCCCATCGTCAAGGACGGCACCCACGTGGGCGGCACGGGCTATCTGTGGGGCCCGAGCGACACCGCCGGCCGAGACATCGCGGCGGCGGTCGCCATCGCCCGCGGTTCGTCGTCCGCCGAGCGCATACGCACCGAGCCGCTGCCCAGAGCGCGGGGTCCTCGCTGGACAGGCGGCTGGGTGTTTCTCCTCGCCCTGCTCGCGGGTGGCCTCGGCACCCGTCTGACCTGGGACGACCAGGCGCTCGGCACGAGTCTGCAGACGGGCCTGGCCTGCGCGCTGGTGGTGTTCGGCGTGGGCATCGCGGTCAGCTCGTTCCTGGGCCGTACGGGGGCGGGCTCGGTCTTCCTCGCGGTGCTCACGGCGGCCCTGCTCGCCGCCTCGGCGGCCCTGCCGAAGGACATCGGCACCCAGTGGAGGCATGCCACCTGGACGCCGGCCTCGGCGGCCGCCGTGCGGGAGAAGTACGACCTGGGCACCGGCGTCGGCACTCTGGACCTCAGCCGTCTCGGGCTCGCCGGGAACCAGACCGTGACGACCCGGGCCCAGGTGGGCGTGGGCCTGCTGAAGGTGGTGGTCCCCCGGGAGGCCACGGTGGAGCTGAACATCGACACGGGTGTCGGCGACATCCGGTTGCCGGGCGAGACCGACAAGGACGTGGATGTGGAGCCGGGCAAGCACCGGCAGGTGACGCTCACCCCCGCGGCGGGGACGAAGAATGCGGCCACGCTCCGCCTCGACCTCGAGGTCGGCATGGGCCAGGTGGAGGTGGATCGTGCTGCGTCATGAATTCCAGCCGGGTCGGCTCGTGGCCGGGCTCTTCCTGGCCGGCGCGGGCGTCGCTTACGTGGGTGATGCCGGCGGGGCGTGGGAGACACCGTGGTTCGCGATCATCCCGATCGTGATCGGCGGTCTCTGTCTCGCGGCCGTGACCGGCCTGCTGGCCCGCGCGATACGCAGGCACCGGGCGCCCCGCGCCGGCCGGCGGGCCGACCCGGAGGAGGCGAGGGCGGCCGCGGTGCCGCCGGCTCAGCGGTAGCCGGCCGTGCGCTGCCGTCGTCGGGCGCGCAGGGCGGCGTCGAGGGACAGGACCGGGGTGCCGGCGAGGACCAGGGGGACCCAGGCCATCAGATAGGCGAGGTCGTTGCCGTAGTAGTAGGGGGTCGAGGCCCAGCTGACGGTCAGCCACAGACTCAGCGAGATCAGCGCGCCACCGAGCGCGGCGAGGCGGCCCAGCAGGCCGAGGAGCGTGCCGATTCCGACGGCGATTTCACCGAAGGCGATGGCGTAGCCGAAGCCGACGGGGTGCTTCAACGCCAGGTCGACCATGGCCGGGATCGCCGACGAGCCGCGCACGGAGTGCATCAGCTCGCCGATGGACCCGGTGCCGGAGGCATGCAGGAACGCGCTGTTGGTGAGCTTGTCCAGGCCCGCGTAGATGAAGGTGATGCCGAGGAAGACGCGCAGCGGAAGCAGTGCGTACCGCACGGCGGTGTCCCGCCAGGTGCTGCCCTCGTCGACGTAGGAGGTGTGGGAGTCCGTGCGAATGCCATGAACCATCGTGCCGCCGCCTCTCGCCCGCAGTGCCCAGCCCTGACCCCTCAACAGACCATACGTACGAAAGGGGGCAACCGCTCAACCGCTGCGCACACACTTTTTCCGCTCCTTGGCCGGGGAGTCCCGCATCGGCCCCGGACCGACGGGAGGACGCCCCCCGCTCGGCAGGGCGGACCCGGAGGTGCCCCGGCTGGGCCGAACGGGGCACCGCGCCCGGCGGTCATGAGACTCCGGAGCCTGTTCGCCCAGCCCGTGCCTGGTCACTCCGTCACGTCGATGGCCACCCGGTTGGTCTCCACCCCGGCAGCCGTCACCACCTGCACCTCGACCCTGCCCGGTTCCACATCCGCCGGCACCGGCACCGTCAGCAGGGTGTCCGTCGGGTTGCTGAAGCCGCCGGTGACCGGGACCAGCGGGACATGGACGTGCACGGCGCCGATGCGGACCACCATCCGGGACAGCCGGTCCGCCTTCTGGGCGCCGGGCGGTACGAAACCGGCGCCGCGGATCTCGATGTCGTCGCCCGTGCGGATCGGCGCGTCCAGGTCCCCGGCCTCCCGCGCCCGGACCACCGAGAGGATCACCGGACGTCCGCCTTCCGCGTACTTCCCGGCGAGGTAGGTGGCCGCCGAGACCAGGACCAGCAGCGCGAGCCCCCACGGCAGATCGGGCAGTTGGTCGGGGCGGCGGGCCAGCCGTACCACCGCGAAGACCAGGGCGACCGCGCTGACGATCACGTACTGCGTGTCCGGGAAGCTGCCCCGCCCCGAGTCGTCCGTGAGCAGGTCCGCCGCCCGCGGCCGGTCGGCGCGCACCTTCTGCAGCCGCTGGCCGAGCACCCGCAGCCCCACCACCCGCCGCACCAGCACCGCGATCCCGCATGCCACGGCGACCACGGTCACCACACCCACGCCGCGCGCGAGACCGAGCCCGGCGATCAGCTCGTCACGCCGTCCCTCGGCCGAGGCCGCCGTCAGCTCAACGACCAGCACCAGCACCGCGTACAGGACGAACAACACCCAGCCCGCCGCCACCGCACGGGAGGTCGACAGCCGGTTGTCCTCCCCGATGACGGGCGCGAACACCCCGCCGCGCGCCCGGTGCAGATACCCGGCGGCGGTCAGGGCCGCTCCCACCAGCACCGCCGTGACCAGCCCGGCCGTGCGCGCCACGGTCCACCCGGCGCCGATCGCGGTGAGCGCCTGCGCCAGCAGCAGGGCACCGACGGCACCCCACACCGCGATCGCCGTGCGCCTCCACAGCCGGCCCAGCCATGCCTCGGCATCCGCGCGACCGCGCTCGGCGACGACCGCGGCGGACTGGGTCAGCTCGTCGGACACCCACTGGCGGGACGCGGACGCGGAGTGCGCGACCGCCGCGGGCAGCCCCCGCCCGGACGCGAACTCCTCCCGCTTCGCCAGGAACTCGGCGACCGCGCGCCGGTGCCCCTCGCGTGCGCCGTGCGGGCAGTCCCCGCAGGTGCAGCCACCCCCGTGCGCACCCGGACCGCTCCCGCGCCGGTCGCCCTGCCTCGCCTCCTGCACCGCCACGCCCGCTGCCGCCTTCCCAGCGCCCGAACACCACACCGCGCCCGGCCGCCGATCGGGCCGGACGTACGCTCACCGGAGCCACCCGGCCCCGCCGTACAACTGCCGTGTGACGACAGCGAATTGTGCCGTACGGAACACCTGCCGCGTCCGTCAGGTCCGGTCAGGGCGGGTGAAAGCGCGAACCCGCGGTTGACCTCGTCGGGCCGTCGGCCCTGCGGAGCGCCCGTGACCCGCCACCGCGTGCCGCCGTCGGCCGACCTCCGTGACGTCCTGCTGCGCCGGCTGCGGGAGTCGGGTGAACTGCACCGCGAGGGGGCGTGCTCACGGACGAGGAGTTCGCGGCCACGAAGGCGGTCGTGCCGTGCGGTCTCCGAGCGTTGCGGCGCCGGCCGGGTCAGCCGAGCAGATCCGGTTCGCTGCGGGTGATGTCCTGCCACAGCGGCTGGTAGTTGATCCAGGCCACCAGGTCACCGCCGAGCTGCTCCCGGGTGGCCACCGCCTGTCGGTGGTCGATGAGGACGGGGCGTCCCGCGGCCTTCGCGGTCAGCTGCACCTGGCAGGAGCGTTCCATCGACAGGAACCACCAGGCCGCCGAGTCCACCGAGTCGCCGACGGTCAGCAACCCGTGGTTGCGCAGGACGAGCGCCTTGCGGCTGCCGAGCGCGGCTGCGATCCGGCGGCCCTCCTCGGTGTCGACGGCGACGCCGGTGTAGGCGTCGTACACGGCGTGGTCCTCGTAGAAGGCGCAGGATTCCTGGGTGATGGGGTCCAGCAGATCGCCGAGTGCGGCGAGGGCCCGTCCGTGCACCGAGTGGCAGTGGGCGACGGCGACGACATCGGGACGGGCGGCGTGGACCTGCGCGTGCACGGTGAAGGCGGCCTGGTTCACGTGGTAGCGGCCGTCGATCACCTGCCCGTCCTGGTTGGCGAGCACCAGGTCGCTCACGGTGACGTGCCGGAACGACATTCCGAAGGGGTTGACCCAGAAGCAGTCCGTGAACTCCGGGTCGCGTGCGGTGATGTGTCCGGACACCCCGTCCTCGAAACCGAGCCGCCCGAAGATCCGCAGGGCCCCCGCCAGCCGTTCCTTGCGGTGCCGTCGCTCGTCCTCGACCGACTCGTACATCGGCGGCATGGCGAACCGCAGCTGGTCGGTGGGCAGGGGCGGGGGCGGAGTGGGGCCGTGCATGGGTCCTCCGGCACTTGACTTCGTCAACGGGCCGGAAGGTACCGCCGGTCAGGCGAGGATGACAGCGCTGGTTGGTAAAGATGCGGCGCAGGTGGTCCCGGGACGCGGAGTCGACCAGAGCCGGGCGCACCCGATCCCCGAGCCAGATGCGTTCGGTCTTCAACGAGGCGCATCCGATCCCCGAGCCCCGCGAATCCGATACCGGAGGCCGACGTATCGGATCCCCGAGCCCCGCGGATCCGATACGGAGGCCGACGGATCCGATCCCCGAGCCCCGCGGATCCGATACGGAGGCCGGCGAATCCCATACCGGACAGAGGATGTCGGGTATCCGCGCCAGACTCGCCGTATGGCAACGAGCATGTCAGCGAACTGGGCGGCTTTCGCCGAGGCGGAACCGGCCCTCGCCCGGACCGTCGAGGAACGCTTCGGATCCTTCACCCACCACGTCCTGGCGACGCTGCGCCGAGACGGCTCGCCCCGCACCACCGGTCTTGAGGTCCGCTTCCTGAACGGCGAGCTGTGGCTCGGCATGATGCCCAAATCGCTCAAAGCACTCGACCTGCGCCGCGACCCCCGTTTCGCGCTCCAGGCGAACCCGGGGCCGGGCACCGGGATGGGCGGCGGTGATGTGCGGATCAGCGGGCGGGCCGTGGAGGTCGAGGACGACAGCGCCAAGGGCGCGTACGTGAAAGAGGTGGAACCGCCGGAGCCGTTCCACCTCTTCCGCACCGAGCTGACGGAGGTCGTCAGGACCTGCGTCGAGGACGACACCTACCTCGTCGTCCAGGTCTGGAGGCCCGGAGAGCCGGTGCGCACTCTCAAACGGACGTGACCTGCGGGCTCACTCCCACTCGATGGTGCCCGGCGGCTTGGACGTGACGTCCAGGACCACACGGTTGACGTCGCGGACCTCGTTGGTGATCCGGGTGGAGATCTTCGCCAGGACGTCGTACGGGAGCCGGGACCAGTCGGCGGTCATGGCGTCCTCGGAGGAGACCGGGCGCAACACGATCGGGTGGCCGTAGGTGCGGCCGTCGCCCTGGACGCCGACGCTGCGGACGTCCGCGAGCAGGACCACCGGGCACTGCCAGATCTCACGGTCGAGGCCGGCCGCCGTCAGCTCCTCGCGGGCGATCGCGTCGGCCTCGCGCAGCAGGTCCAGGCGCTCCTTGGTGACCTCGCCGACGATACGGATACCGAGGCCGGGGCCGGGGAACGGCTGGCGCTGGACGATCTCCTCCGGCAGGCCGAGCTCCTGGCCGACCATGCGGACCTCGTCCTTGAAGAGCTTGCGCAGCGGCTCGATCAGCTTGAACTCGAGGTCCTCGGGGAGGCCGCCGACGTTGTGGTGCGACTTGATGTTGGCGGTGCCGGTGCCGCCACCGGACTCGACCACGTCGGGGTACAGCGTGCCCTGTACGAGGAACTCGACCGCGGGACCCTCGTCCGCGATGATCTCCGCCTGGGCCTGCTCGAAGACCCGGATGAACTCGCGGCCGATGATCTTCCGCTTCTCCTCGGGGTCGGAGACGCCCTTGAGCGCGGTGAGGAAACGCTCCTCCGCGTCGACGACCTTCAGCTGAACGCCGGTGGCCGCGACGAAGTCCTTCTCCACCTGCTCGGTCTCGCCCTTGCGCATCAGGCCGTGGTCGACGTACACGCAGGTCAGCTGGGAGCCGATGGCCTTCTGGACGAGGGCGGCGGCGACGGCGGAGTCGACACCGCCGGACAGGCCGCAGATCGCGCGCTTGTCGCCGACCTGCTCGCGGATCGCCTCGACCTGTTCCTCGATCACGTTGCCGGTGGTCCAGGTGGGCTTCAGGCCGGCGCCGCGGTAGAGGAAGTGCTCCAGCACCTGCTGGCCGTGCGTGGAGTGCATGACCTCCGGGTGGTACTGGACGCCGTACAGCTTCTTCTCGTCGTTCTCGAAGGCGGCGACCGGGACGACGTCCGTGGAGGCCGTCACGGTGAAGCCCTCGGGGGCGGCGGAGCAGGCGTCGCCGTGGGACATCCAGACGGACTGCTCGGCCGGGGTGCCCTCGAAGAGGGTGGACGACGGCTTGGAGACGGCGAGGGCCGTACGGCCGTACTCGCGCGCTCCGGTGTTGTCCACGGTGCCGCCGAGAGTCTGCGCCATCAGCTGGAAGCCGTAGCACATGCCGAAGACGGGCACGCCGGACTCGAAGATCTCGCGGTCGAGACGGGGGGCGCCCTCCTCGTACACCGACGAGGGGCCGCCGGAGAGGATGATCGCCGCCGGGTTCTTGGCGAGCATGTCCTTCACCGGCATGGTGCTCGGCACGATCTCGCTGTAGACCCGGGCCTCGCGGACGCGACGGGCGATGAGCTGGGCGTACTGCGCGCCGAAGTCGACGACCAGGACGGTGTCGGGGGCGGCGGCAGCGGGGGTCGCTGATGACACGGGGTGCCTTCCGGCGGTTGGGCGGGTCCTTGTGCCACCCGATTCTACCGAGGTGGCCGTGGGTGCCGTCCCGGCTCCTGCCGGGGCAGCCACCGGTGAGCCGCGTCTCACCATGCGGGCCGCCTTGGACACATTCCTCCCCCACGGCATACTGGCCCCATGCTCACGCACCCGACGATCTTCGTCTTTACCTATGGCAACCGGCCCGCCGGCTGCCATGGTCGTGCTGCTTGAGCTACTGACAAGCGACTTCCCAGGCGCCCCGGGCCGACAAGGTCCGGGGCGCCTGGCGTTTCCCGGGTCCTGTCGCTTCAGGGCACCCCCGTCCACGAGGAGCCCCCGCATGACCGCCACCGCAGCCACCCCAGCCACTGCAGCCACCCCAGCCGTCGAAGCCACCGAGAAGACCGGCGCCCGCACCGACGACGCCGCGAGCCTGATCAGCGACGCCCGAGAACGCGTCGACTCGCTCGACGACCGCATCATCGGTCTCATCCAGGAACGGATGGCCGTCTCCGCCGTCATCCAGGAGGCCCGCATCGCCTCCGGCGGCCGGCGCGTGAACCTCTCCCGCGAGATGGAGGTCCTCGGCCACTACCGGGATGCACTGGGCAAGCCCGGCACGGCCCTCGCCATGACCCTCCTCGAGCTGTGCCGGGGCCGGATCTGAGGCCGGTCCCGACCCCGGACCCGGATCCGCGTTCCGCGGACGTACGTGCGCATACCCCCTCACCCGTACGGCGCGTGACCGGGCCCGCGGCGGCTTCGTTGAGCCGGGCGTCCGTGCCAGCCAGGGGCGGGCCCGAAAGAACCACGCGTGGCTCCGCTGGAGCGATGAGACGTACGGATCGTGCCGTGCGTCGTGGGACCTCGCTCCAGGGATGTGACCGGACGGCAGGGGACAGCAGCCCGGTCACCCAGTAAACGGTCGGCTCCGGGGACGCCCGGAGCCGACCGGCGGAATCTGTTCAGAGGTGGTCGAAACGGTTGCGGAGGCCGTGACCCATCCAGCACGATGCGAGGAACAGGGAGCCGACGGCCCCCACACGGTTCCTGGCAGACAACAGCATCGCTCCTCCCGCCGACTGCCAATGGTCGATACCACGCGCGCTCCTCGCGCGCGCCGGAGCGCACCACCGGCGGTCACGCAGGCAAGCGGCGCAACCCCCCCCCCCCCCCCCCGGCGCCGCTCCCCGGGCACCGGCGCTGCCCTGACGTCGGTGCTGACGGAGAAGGGCCCCGCGGATTCCCCGAGCCCTCGGCCACGCCGAGCCGGGGTCCCCCCGCCGCGGGGCCTTTCGCCGTCCCGTGCCCTGCTTCTTCTCAGGTACGGGTGACCGTCCCACAGCTCTGCCGGCGGTCCAGGTCCTCGCTGCGGTCGTACGGGTCGAAGCTGGGACCGCTGGGCGGCGTGCCCGTGGGCTGCTGCGAGGGGAACTCCGGGTGCAGGTAGCCGTCGTGGACGTCGCAGGCGGAGTTGCCGGCGTCCTCGTCGTCGCGCAGCACGGTGAGCTTGCCGGCGGTGACCCGGAAGCGCGCGGGGTTGGGCAGTTCCAGCTCCAGGACGCGGCGGACGATGGTGCGGGCCACCTCCTTGGTCCCCGGCCGCGCCAGCGGATAGACGAAGGTGTAGTCGGCGTGCACGACCACGGACCCGTGGTCGGCTTCCGCGAAGCTCATGCGGCCGCGTGTCTTGACCACGTCACCGACGAGCCGGACCTCCTTCGGGTCGAAGCGGCTGAACAGCGACAGCGGGTCGTGCTTCTCGTCCGGCGCGCGCAGCGAGGCGTTCAGGCGGTCGAGCATGTCCGGCTGGAGCGGGTCCACCACGGCGAGCGCGGCCGCGGGCCGCTCGCCGCGCAGCGTGCCGGGGTCGAGGTTGGCGTCCACGAGCAACGTCCTGCTCTGCTGCAAGGCGTGTGCCACCTGCTGCCGGGAGAACACGCCGACCGGCTCCGCCTTCGGCAGGACGATGCCGGCGGCCCCGTCGGCCCAGTCCGCGGCCGGGGAGCCGGCGAAGGGACGTTCCGGGGTGGGGGTGTCCGGGGGCGCGGCGGAGGGCGGCGCGGTGGGGGGCGCCGTCTCGGCGGGCAGTCCGGTGGCCGTGTCCGCGTCCTTCCCGGAACGGGCGCCGAACGGGTGGCCGGGTAGCAGCGAAGGCTTCATCGCCACGACGGCCATGACGACCGCGAGCACCAGCCCCAGCGCCGTCCACGCCCCGCGGCGGCGCGCACGGCTCGGCGCCGCGGGAGCGGCACGCCAGCTCTCGGGCCGCACCCCGCGCGCCTCCTGCTCCCGCAGCCGCGCGGTCACCATGCGCGCCCGCGCGGACGGCTCCTTCGGTGCGGAGGCACGGATGTCCCGCTCGGTGTCGCGGGCGAACCGCTCCCAGACGTCGTCGGGGACGGAGGGTTCGTCGCGGTGTTGATCAGACACGGTGGTCAGTTCCACGTGCAGTGAAAGGCGCTTCACAAGGCGCACAAACATGTGACCCAGCACACATAAGAATTCTGTGAGTGGGAGCGCAACCATTCACAAGGCCCACAGGTCACACCTACGAATCACGGGCCACATCCGCGCCGCCACGCGGCGGCTCCACCCAGATGCGTCGTGTGGTAGCGGCGCCCCAGACTCTTTCGAGGTCTTCATGAAGCTTCGCCGTGCCCTGGCCGCCGCGGCGGCGACGGCTGCCATAGCCCCGCTCGCGCTGCTGTCGGCACCGGCCGCGTTCGCATCGGACGGCACGTCGTCTCCGTCGGCCACCGTTTCCCCCTCCGGCACGTCGTCCGCCGGCGCGTCCACGTCCGCGAGCCAGTCGGCGTCCTCGAGCGCTTCCGCCTCCACGTCCGCGTCCGCGAGCCAGTCGGCGTCCTCGTCCGCCTCCTCCTCCGCCTCGCAGTCCACTCCGGCGACCCCGCCGAGCCAGTCCTCCGAGCCGAGCGACGAGCCCACCGAGCCCGCCGGCGACTGCACTGAACAGGACTCCCACTACAAGTCGAAGCTGAGCGCTTCACTCATCGGCCTGCCCGGCAAGATCGCGGTCGGCAGCGGCTGGCACCCGTTCACGCTCAAGGTCAGCAACCCGACGAGCGACAGCGTCAAGGACGTCATCTTCTACGCGGGTGTCGGACCGAACGACGAGAGCGCCGAGAACGCGTTCAAGGCCAGCCAGGTCCGGCTCCAGGCGAAGGTCGACGGCTCCTGGGTGGACATCGAGGACGGCGGCTACTCCGCCGGGTTCCTCGACCTCAACGACGTTGCCGGGGGCCAGACGCTGAACTACCAGCTTCGCCTGAACGTGAAGGCGAACGCTCCGGTCGGCTCCGGTCTGACCATCGGCGGCGGCGTGTACTTCGACGAGCAGGAGAACTGCATCGGCGCCGGCCAGGCCGGGTACGTCATCGAGATCGTCAAGGCCGGTTCGGACACCGACGGCACCAAGCCCCAGGAGGGCGGCAAGGTCCCGGTTCCCACCGGTAAGCCGAACCAGAGCAACACCCACGAGGTGACCGGCACCCTCGCCTCCACCGGTTCCTCCTCCGCGCTGCCGACCATCGCGCTCGTCGGCGGTGTCGCCGTCGTCGCCGGTGGTGGCGTCGTCTTCGCGGTGCGGCGCCGCAAGGCCGGGGGCCACGCCGCCGCGTAACCGCCGCGGGCGTGGGCGGACCACGCCCTGAAGCACGGAGAAGGACCTGGGCTCGGAGGGGGGCCCAGGTCCTTCTTCACTGTCGTGACCCGTCTGCGCTACTGCTTCGGCGGTACCGCGGGCATCCCGAGGAACGGCAGCCGCAGTGCCCCGAACGCCTTGGCCGGTACCGCCGGGTGGCGGGGTTCCACCGGCTTGAGCCGCTCGTACCGCGCCCCCTGCGCCGGGCGCGGATCCGCCTCGTCCTTGTTCGGCCAGTACGACATCGCGCGCTCGGCCTGCGCGGTGATCGTCAGCGAGGGGTTGACGCCCAGGTTCGCCGACACCGCCGCGCCGTCGACCACCGAGATGCCGGGGTGGCCGTAGAGCCGGTGGTACGGATCGATGACGCCCGTCTCGCGGGAGTCACCGATGGGGCAGCCGCCGAGGAAGTGGGCGGTCAGCGGGGTGCCCATCAGTTCGCCGACGTTGCTGCCCGCGAAACCGTTGATCTCGGCGGCGAGCACGGACGCCGCCTCGGAGGCCGCCTTGATCTGCTTCGGGTTGGGCCTGCCATGACCCTGCCGGGCCGTCAGCAGGCCCTTGCCGACGCCGTTGGGCTTCAGATACGTCGTCAGGGAGTTGTCCAGCGACTGCATCACCAGGCCGATGATGGTCCGCTCCGACCAGCGCCGGTTGGACAGCGAGCGGACCATCAGCCAAGGGTGACGTGCCGCGTTCGCGAGCCAGGCCAGGGCGCGGGAGCGGCCCTCGGCGTAGGGGACCTGGAGGATCGACAGGCCGCCCATCGCGTTCGAGCCCCTGCCGTAGCGGACCGGCTCGATGTGCGTGTTCTCGTCCGGGTGGATCGAGGACGTGATCGCCACGCCCCGCGTGAAGTCGACCTTCGGCGCGCCGTGCGCCGTGCGGTAGCGCCGGTTGTCGGTCTGCGCGCCCACCAGTGCCTCGGAGTTGGTGCGGGTCAGCTCGCCCAGCCGGTCGGAGAGGTACGGCAGCTGGCCGTTCGCCTTCATGCGGTGCAGCAGGGTCTGGGTTCCGTAGGTGCCCGCCGCGAGCACCACCTGCCGCGCCTTGAAGACGCGCCCCCTGCCCTTGCGCCGGTCGTCCGTCGGCAGGGTCGCCACGGCGTACCCGCCCTGCGAGTCGTCCGTGACCGACACGACCGTCGTCATCGGGTGCACGACCGCGCCCGCCTTCTCGGCGAGGTGGAGGTAGTTCTCGTTGAGGGTGTTCTTCGCGCCGTGCCGGCAGCCCGTCATGCACTCGCCGCACTCGGTGCACGCCCGGCGGGCCGGGCCGGCGCCGCCGAAGTACGGGTCCGGTACCTCCTCGCCGGGCCGGGCCTTCGCCGTTCCGTCGGCGTCCTCGCCGTCACCGAAGAACACGCCCACAGGTGCCAGGTGGAAGGTCTCCCCGACCCCCATCCGCTCGGCGGCCGCCTTGAGGTGCACGTCGGAGGGGGTCATGGTCGGGTTCAGCCGTACGCCGAGCATGCGCCGGGCCTGGTCGTAGTACGGCTTCAGCTCCTCCTGCCAGTCGGTGATCCCCCGCCACTGCGGGTCGTCGAAGAAGGCCTTCGGAGGCACGTAGAGGGTGTTGGCGTAGTTGAGGGAGCCGCCGCCGACGCCGGCGCCCGCGAGGACCATGACGTTGCCCAGCAGGTGGATGCGCTGGATGCCGTACATGCCCAGTGCGGGCGCCCAGAGGTAGTTCTTCAGGTCCCAGGAGTTCTTCGGCAGCGTCTCGCGGGTGAAGCGGCGACCCGCCTCGAGGACCCCGACGCGGTAGCCCTTCTCGGTCAGCCGGAGCGCGGAGACGGATCCGCCGAACCCCGAGCCCACGACGATGACGTCGTAGTCGTACCCGTCCTCGTCCCGGGTCTGGACAGACTTCTCCTGCGACACGTGCTCTCCTCGTTGAGAACGGGGGTTGCCTGTTGGGGGCACTAACGGAGGCGGAGCGCCTTCATCACCTTCAGGCTCCGGCTCATGAACGCCGCGTACTTCTCGTCGTCCATCCCCAGCGACGGGGCCATCGGCAGCAGTCGCTGCTGGGCGACCGTCTGGGCCTCCGTGTACTTGAGGATGCCCTCCGAGCCGTGGCGGCGGCCGAGGCCGGAGTCCTTCATGCCGCCCATCGGTGACTGGACGCTGCCGTACGCCGGCGCGTAGCCCTCGTTGACGTTGACCGTGCCCGTGCGCAGCCGGGCCGCGACCGCGCGCCCCCGCCGTCCGTTCCTCGTCCAGACCGACGAATTCAGGCCGTACGGCGTGGCGTTGGCGCGCTCGATCGCCTCGTCCTCGCTCTTGAAGCGGTAGATCGACACGACCGGGCCGAAGGTCTCCTCCGCGCACACCGCCATCGGGGCCTCGACGCCGTCGAGGATGGTCGGCTCGTAGAAGTACGGGCCGACGTCCGGGCGGGCCACCCCGCCGGTCAGCACCTTCGCCCCCTTGGCCACGGCCTCCTCGACATGCCGGGTCACCGTCTCGAGCTGCCGCTCGCCGACCAGCGAGCCCATGTCGGCGCCGTAGGCGAGGGACGTGCCGAGCCGCAGGGCCTTGGTGCGGGCGACGAACCGCTCCAGGAAGGCGTCCGCGATCGACTCGTGGACGTACAACCGCTCGATGGAGATGCACAGTTGCCCGGCGGAGGAGAAGCAGGCCCGCACCGCGCCCGCGGCGGCCTTCTCGATGTCGGCGTCCTCAAGGACCAACATGGCGTTCTTTCCGCCGAGTTCGAGGGAGACGCCGACGAGCCGGGCGGCGGCGCCCTGGGCGACCTCGCGGCCGGTGCGGGTGGAGCCGGTGAAGGAGACGTAGTCGGCGTGTTTGACGACCTCCGGGCCGACGACCGGGCCGTCGCCGATGACGACCTGGAAGACCTCGGCGGGCAGTCCGGCCTCGATCAGCAGGTCGCGCGCCCACAGCGCGGTCAGACAGGTCTCGGTGTCGGGCTTCATCACGACGGCGTTGCCGGCGGCGAAGGCGGGGAGCGCGTCGCCGACCGACAGCTCCAGCGGGTAGTTCCAGGGGGCGATCTGGCCGACCACGCCGCGCGGGTGGCGCAGTTCGGTGACCTTGGTCAGGGTCGGTACGGCGCCGGTGTGCCGCTTCGGCCTCAGGTACGAGGGCGCCTTGCGGCCGTAGTGCCGGGCCGCGACGGCGACGGCCTGCACCTCCTCATGGGCGTGCAGACGGGCCTTTCCGGTCTCCAGCTGGATCAGGTCGAGGACCTCGGCCTGCCGTTCCAGCACCAGGTCGTGGAAGCGCAGGAGCACCGCGGCGCGCTGCCGTACGGGGGTCTCCGCCCAGGCGGCCTGGGCGACGCGGGCCCGGTCGAAGGCGAGGGCGACGTCCTCGGGGGTGGACTCGGGCAGGTCGGCCAGCTTCTCGCCGGTGAACGGGGTGTGGTTGGCGGTGCGGCCCGAGCCGGCCACTCCCTTGGTGAGCTGGGCGACCAGCTCCGGCGTCACCACGTCGACGGCGGTGCGGGCGCCGGCCGGGGCGGGAGCGAGGGGGTTGGTGCCGACCGTGCCCGTACCGGTCTGTGCGGTGGCCTTCTCCGGGGCCTGCGAGTCCGTCATGAGGCGCAGGGTATGCCGGGGCGGAGCGTTTGGGTACCCGTCGGTAACGCGCTTTCACGGGGCGTCCACACCGCGCCAGTGACCGCTGGCAGCGAATGCGCTGATCAGGGCGTCGTCAGGACCCCAGCATGTCCTTGCCCACTTTCAGGCGGTCCCGGGCGCCCTTGAAGAGGGAGGTGCCGCGCTTCTCGTCCGGGGTGCCCTTCGGCATGTCCACGCGCAGCACGTAGTACTCGCGGGCGGCCGTGGCGATCAGCAGCTGCAGGACGCGGTACCGCTGCTTCCCCACCGTGTAGGTGGTGTCGGTGAGCATGGCGTCGTCGCCGTGGAAGCTCGTGGGGGTGTAGAGGGTGCCGGGGTCGTCGGCGGCCCAGGAGGCGGTGGCCTGCCGCGCCCAGGCCTTCAGGGGGGTGGGGACCGTTGTCTCCCGGGTCAGGCGGAGCCGGACGGTGTCGTCGCCGTAGGCCACCGTGCGGTCCGTGGCGGTGCCCAGGGCCATGTCCGACGGTACGGAGACGATCGCGTCGAGCTTCGCCTCGCGGTGGGCGATCCAGGAGCTGGGGGATGCGACGGCCGGGGCCGAACTGTAGGTGGCGGTGTGCTCGGTTCCTCCCTCGCTCTCGGGAGTGCCGAAGTAGGAGGCGCCGAACCAGGTGCCGCCGACGAGGAGAACGCCGAGCGCGGCGACGGGGGCGGGGCGGAGAAGGGCGGGGCGCTTGGGCTTCGCCGCCGGCGCCGCCATGGCGACGGTCTCCGGTGCGAACGGCGCGGGGGGCTCCGGCTCGGACGGCTTGGCGGCGGGTTCGGACGGTTCGGTGGCCCCCCGCTCGGACGGCGGGGCGGCCTCCGCCTGCGGCGCGGTTTTCGGTGACGTGTCGGGGCCGCCGTCGTCCACGGTGCCGGAGCCGTCATCCACCGTGCTGGAACCGTCGCCCTCGGCAGGCCGCGGCGCCGCCGCCCCAAACCGTACCGTCCCGATGTCATCGGCGAACTCGCCCAAGCTCGAGGCGTCCTGAGCACCCGTCGCCTCCCCCCGTTCCGCACCCGGCACCGGCCACCCCCCGGCCACCGTCTCCAGCACCGCGGCGACCTCCTCCGCGTCGGGCCGCCGCTCGGGTTCCTTGACCAGCAGCCGTGCGATGAGCGGCCCGAGTCTCCCGGCCTTCCGGGGTTCGGGAGGATCGGTGGCGAGGATCGCGGCGAGCGTGGACTCCACCGTCGTACGGCGGAAGGGGGACGATCCTTCGACGGCGGCGTACAGCAGCACGCCCAGCGACCACAGGTCGGAGGCGGGACCGGCGCTCCGGCCGGACATCCGTTCCGGTGCGATGAACTCCAGCGAGCCGACGAACTCCCCGGTGGCGGTCAGGGATTCCTCGCCCTGGACGTGTGCGATGCCGAAGTCGGTGAGGACCACCCGGCCGCGCGGACCCAGCAGGACGTTCGCCGGCTTCACGTCGCGGTGCACGATGCCGACGCGGTGCGCCGCGTCCAGCGCGCCGACGACGGCGAGCCCGATGCGCGCCGCCTCCTCGGCCGGCAGCGGCCCACGGCGCAGAGCGTCCGCCAGCGACTCCCCACCGACCAACTCCATGACGATCCAGGGGCATCCGTCTTCGACGATCACATCGTGGATCGACACGGCGGCGGGATGGTCGACGCGGGCCGCGGCCCGTGCCTCGCGGTAGAGGCGGTGGGCGGCACGCCGGTGTGCCTCGTCCTCCGGATCGCCGGGCAGATGGGGCTGCTTGACGGCGACGTCGCGCTCCATGAGCTCGTCCACGGCACGCCATACGGTGCCCATGCCGCCGGAGCCGAGGCGTTCGGTCAGCCGGTAGCGACCGTCGATCAGACGTCCCGCGTTCGTACGCATGCCCCATGAGTACCGTGCGGGGTCACGAGTTGTCGAAGCGGGTCCCGGTCACGCGCATCGGGGTGGGAGTCATCCCGCTGCGAACGTGTCCACCGCCACGTCGAAGTACTCCTTCGCCTCCCGGACCTTCCCCACCGGCGCCGACACCCACACGTCGTACATCCGGCCGCCCTCGTCCCAGCACATGTCGTAGGTGTGCCGCGGGCCCTCGGCCGCGGTGAAGCCGTCCCAGGTGAACTCCCACAGCGCCGCCGGGTTTCCGCGGTGCGAGGTCTCGGTGACCCGGCCGTCGTGGTAGCCCGGGTTGGTGGACGGCCCGTCCGAGTCCGAGCGCCGCATCACCGCGAGCGGGCCGCCCGCCGCGGGGTCCGCCACCTTGATGCCGAGGCGGAAGGTCTCTCCCGGCGACACGTAGAAGATCCGCTCGCCCTGCGGACTGCGGGTGAACCCGTCCGGAACGGCCAGCGAGAAACCGTTCGGGTCCCGCACCAGCCGGTACCCGGAGGGCGCCTTGCGGGTGACCTCCGACGTCGCCGAGGCCGGCGTACGGGTCACCGTCACCGTGGGCGCGGGCCGCGCAGTGGACGGGAGCGTCGGGCCCCGGCTCACCGACGTCCGTGCCGGACCCGGGCTCGCCGGTGCTCCCCCGCCGTCGCCGCCGTCGCGCAGCAGCAGTGCCGCCGCCGAGACACCCGCGCCCGCCATGGCCGCGACCAGGGCGGCCGCCACGAACACGCCCCGCACGGACTGCCTGCCGGAGGCCGGCGCCACGGGCGCGTCCTGCGGGGACGGCAGGGCGCCGCGAGGCACGTCCGGCTGCGTCGGCGTGTACGGCACGGACGCTCCCGGCGTACGACCGGTCTCCAGGAACTCCCGCAGCAGCCGCTCCGCCTCCGCCGCGTCCAGACGCCGGTCGGGATCGCGTTCCAGCAGCCCCCGGATGACGGGCAGGATCGGGCCGGCCTGCTCTGGCGGACGGATCTCGCCGGCGACCACCGCGTGCAGGATGCCGCCCAACGAGTCGCGGCGGAACGGCGACTCGCCGCTCAGCGCCGTGCACAGCAGGGCCCCGAGGGACCACAGGTCGGACTCGGGCCCGGTCCGTTCGCCGGACATCCGTTCGGGCGCGGTGTACTCGGGGGACCCGACGAAGGCGCCGGTCTCGGTGAGCGTCGTGGCACCCGTGACCTGGGCGATGCCGAAGTCGGTGAGGACGACGCGGCCGGTGCCCGCCTCCAGCAGGACGTTCGCGGGTTTCAGATCACGGTGCAGCACGCCCGCGTCGTGCGCCCGGCGCAGCGCGCCGAGCAGGGCGATGCCGATGCGGGCGGCCTCCCTGGCGTCGACCGGCCCGCGGGTGGCGATGCGCTGGGCGAGCGAGCCGCCGTCGATCAGCTCCATCACGATGTACGGGCGTTCGTCGTGCTCGACGACGTCGTGGACGACGATGATGTTCGGGTGCCGCAACCGCGCCACCGCGCGCGCCTCGCGCAGGGTGCGCTCACGGTGCAGCCGGGCCTCCTCGGCGGACAGGGAGAGGTCGAGGACGAGCTCCTTGACGGCCACCTGCCGGTCGAGAAGCTCGTCGGACGCCCGCCAGACGACACCCATGCCGCCGCGCCCGATCCGCTCCCGAAGCCGGTAACGCCCCGCTACGACCCAGCCGTTCTCCCCCTCGGTCCCCATGCGCCCCATCATGCCGCACCGGACGGGGCCCCTCCGGGACGACGCCGCGACGGTGGCCGACAACCGACCCACCGGGGGCCCACGAGCCGCGTAGGGCGGCCCGCCCGGGTCCGGTGCCCGTCAATCCGTAGGCGGACGCCACCCCCGCAGCACCGCCTGGAACTGCTGTTGCGTCGTCGTCCAGTCCGCCTCCGGGCCGGACATGTAGATGGCGTACTCGACGCCGTCGCGGGAGAAGTACGTCTCCTCGACGGCGTGGCGCGGCCCGGGGGCGGTCGTCGAGTCCTTCGCCAGCGCGGTCCAGGTGTACTCCCACAGGGAGCCCGGGCGGTCGCGGTAGATGTTCTTCCGCAGGACCACCCGCTTGTAGTCGATCAGCCGGTGGAGCTGCTGCTCCAGATCGATCTGGTGGTCGTAGGCGGTTTCGAAGTCGGGAGAGCTGTCGACGGCGATGCGGATGAAGTGCTCACCGCCGTCGGGGGTGTAGTCGACCTGGTGGGTGGCCTCGTCGAACACCTTCCGCTTCCAGTCCTTGGAGGGCACGGCGAGACTGAATCCGTAGGGGTCGCTGTGGCGCACCCAGCCGGCGGGGAGGTCGCCCGACGCGTCGGCCTCCTGCGTCCCCTTGCCGCTGGGCACCGGGGACGGCGAAGTGGAGGAGGAAACGGACGCACCGGCCTGCCGGTCGCCCCCGTCCCACTTCTGCCACGCCACGGCGCCCCCCGCGCCGACGACCGCGGCCAGCGCGAGCACGAGCGCGGCCGTACGGGCCCGGTGCCGCTTGCGGGGCCGGTGCGCGGGCGGCATGACCGGCTGGGGCACCGTGCCGCGGGCCGTCTCCGCCTCGCGCGCCTTCCGGGGGTGCGGCACGTTCGCGGTCGTGTCCGCGAACCCGCTCCGGTCGACGTGCTGCGTCGCCACGTACTCCTGTGCCGCCCTCGGCCGCCGTCCCTCGACCGCCTCGGCCAGCATCTGCTCCAGTTGCGACGCGTCGGGCCGCTCGGCCGGATCCTTGCGCAGCAGGCCCGAGATCACCGCTTCCAGGGCGCCCGCGGACCGCGGCGGCTCCGGCTCCTCGTCGACGACGGCCTGCATGGTGGTCAGCGGTGAGGTCCGCCGGAACGGCGACCTGCCCTCCACCGCCGTGTACAGCGTGGCGCCGAGCGCCCACAGGTCGGAGGCCGGGCCCGGGTCGTGGCCGCGGACACGCTCGGGCGCGAGGTAGTCGACCGATCCGACTATCTCCCCTGTGCGGGTGATGGTGGTGTCGCCCTCGACCTGCGCGATCCCGAAGTCGGTGAGCAGCACCCGCCCGTCGGCGGCGAGCAGGACGTTGCCGGGCTTCACGTCGCGGTGCAGCACGCCCGCGGAGTGCGCGGCACGCAGTGCGCGCAGCACCCACAGCCCGATCCGCGCGGCCTCGGTGGGCTCGACCCGGCCGTGTTCCTTGACCGCGTCGGCCAGCGAGCCGCCCTCGACGAGCTCCATGACGATCCACGGCCGGTTGTCGTGCTCGAGGACGTCGTGCACCGTGACGACGGCCGAGTGGTTGATGCGCGCGGCGGCCCGTGCCTCGGCGTGGGTACGGGCGAGGAGTACGGCTCGGTCACTTTCCGTGACGTAAAGTGCGGCCGTCAGTTCCTTGATGGCGACCGCCCGGTGCAGCACCTCGTCGTGGGCGCGCCACACCCGGCCCATGCCGCCGCTGCCGATCGAGTCGACGAGCCGGTAGCGGCCCGCGAGGAGCAGGCCCTGCATCTGATTCACGTTTCCCCGCAATGTTCTTGACGAGGTCACATTAAAGAGCGGTCCCCGTGCAGGGAACCGGCGGGGCCGTAACGGAGACCGCACTGTGACGGTTCTCCCTTCCCCGTACGGGATGGAACCACCGCACACTCAGCGCAATCGGACCACGGTGGGTGCCGGAATCGGTCAGTTCGTCGCCCTGTAGGTCGCCTCCGCCTGGTCGAACAGCCGGGTGACCTCGTCGCGTTCGGCGTCTGGGCCGCGCACCTGCACCACGTGGTAGCGGCCGCCGACGAGGACGGCGAGGTTGCGCACGAACAGCTCCTGCCCGTTGCCGTTCGTCCAGGTGAACTGCCCCTCGGCCATGGTCCGTCCGCCGACGTCGATGCGCCGCATCCCGCTGGAGGTGGCCCACGTCGAGTCGCGGAACGGCTGCAGTTCGGGCTCCGACTCCCGCTGGTACGTCAGCGGGTCACTGCCGTACCTGCCGGTGGTGTCGCGTCCGGGCACGACGATCAGCTGGAAGTCGCCCTGGGAGTAGAGGACCTGGCCCTGCGCGTTCTTCGGCGTACGGTCCCAGCCGTCGGCCACGGCGACGCTGAAGCCTTCGGGGTCCTTGCGCAGGGTGAACCCCTGGGCGACCTGGGGGCCGGTGGCCTGCGTCTGCGGTGAGTCGGCCGGTTTCGAGGGTCCGGTGGAGCCGCCCTGCTGCGGCTGCTGCGCGCCGCCCGGGTCCGACTGCTGCGGGGCGGGGCTCGCCTCCCCGGCGGCGCCGGTGCGCTCCCCCGCGGTGCCGCTGCCGCTGCCGGTCCCGGCCTTCGGCATGAACGCCATCGCGTACGCGATCGCCGCGGCAAGCGCGAGCAGGATCAGCAGAAGCAGGGTGCGGCCGAGGCGGCGCGGCTGTGGGCGGCCGTCCCTGGCCCGTTTGTGACGGGCGTGGGTGGTCGCGGGCAGCCCGGCGCGCCGCCTGCGGACCAGTTCGCCCCGGCGTCGCACGATCGGCAGCCGGGTGGGGTCGACGGGCGGCGCCGCTATGACGTGCGCCCCCGCCTCCGGTTCGGGCGCGGACCGCACGAGGGAGCGCAGCCATCCGCTCAGCTCCTCGAAGTCGGGCCGCTCGGTGGGGTCCTGACGCAGCAAGGACTCCACTACCGGACGCAGCGGGCCGCACTCCTCGGCGAAGGCGGGCGGCTCGGAGCAGACGAGCTGGACCAGCTCGGCGGTGCTCTCCTCCGGGTACGGCGCGTGCCCCTGGACGGCCCGGAACAGCAGCGCGCCCAGCGCCCACAGATCGGTCGCGGGCCCGATCGGCGGTGCCAGCTGCCAGTTCTCGTGCACGGGCCCGGCCTGTTCGGGCGCCCACCGCTCGGTGACCGGCCCGACCACGGCCATCCGGGCCTGCCGCGCCCGCTCGGCGGCGAGGGGGGTGGCGGGGCCGCGGTGGGGCCAGGGGGTGGCGGAACCGGGGAGCGCGGCTTTGTCGTGCGGGCCGCTGCCGCTGCCCTGAGGACCGGGTGCGGCGTCGGGGGTCGTGGGGCGGGGGACGGCGCCGTGCCAGGACGCCGTGCGGCCCGTCCCGTACGGGTCGGCGATCCGGCCCGGGGGCGGGCTGCCGGGGCCGCCGCCCTGGCCGGACGGCGGCTGCGGCGGGGTGTCGGGGCCCGTGTCGGCCGGGCGGGGCGCGGGCAACGCCGTGTGGCTGCCGCGCTGTTCCTCCTGCACTCGTGCCGCGGCCCGGGCCCCGGCGCGGTAGGCCGCGATCGCCCCGGCCCGTGCCGCGCGCACGTCCTCCGCGGACTCCAGCGTGCGGGGCGCCACGGCGGGCACACCGGCACCGGCCGGGCCCGCCCCCGGAGCGGCGCCGTTCGCCCGCGCCTCGATCGCGGCCCGCCGCGCGGCCTCGGCGTCCGCACCGCGCACCGACCCGCCGGGCCCGAACGGGCCGCCACCGGTTCCACCGGGCCGGGGAGCGGGCACGGGGACCGTGAGGTCCCCATCCGGCGTACCGGACCCCGGCTCCCGTGCCGGCACCGGGTCGTACCCGCACAGCGCCTCCTCGGCCGCCCCGGCCGCCAGGCCGGTCACTATCACGCGGCCGTCCTCGCAGACGAGCACCGTGCGGGCGGTGATGTTGCGGTGCACCCAGCCGTGGGCGTGCAGGACGCGCAACGCCATGAGGACGTCGGAGGCGACCTCGGCCGCGCGGTACGGCGTCAGCGGCTGTTCCGCGAGCAGCGCGGCGAGCGGAGTCGCGGCCACGAGTTCGCTCACGATCCACAGCGAGCCGCCCTCGGCGAACACGTCGAAAACCTGGTCGAGGCGAGGGTGGTCGGGTATCTGCGCGGCGGCCTGCGCGGCCTCGACGGCGCGCCGCACGGCCGGGTCGGTGGGCCGGCGCGTGGCCGTCGTCCGGCCCGGACCATGGCCGCGCCCGCCGAGGCCGTCGCGCGCCACGAACCCCGCGGGCAGCCCGTCCGCGTCGAGCACCTCCGCCTCGACGACCTCGGGCAACGGCACCTGCCGTATCAGGACCTCCTGCCCGCTGTAGGTGTCGAAGGCCCGGGTCTCGGCGAACTCGTACTCGTCGGCGGGGGGCAGCGGCAGGCGGTAGCGGTCGGCGAGTACCCGTCCCGCATAGTCGTCCACGATGCCTCCCCCGGCCGCACGGTCGGTCAAGTCCGTTCGTCCCGCGTCCCGTTCCGGATGCGTACGGTTCGCGATCCGTCCTTCACGATACGTGCCGGAGGCAACCCGCAACGCGGGGATGTCATATCTGCCCACGGCACGATCGGACGGAACGTCAGACGGACGCTCGCTACGTCACGACTTCGGCTGGAACGTCTGGGTCAGCGTCTTCCAGGTGTTCTTGCGCAGGTCCCCGTCCCAGTCGTCCGCCTTCGCCGTGTACATCAGCCCGTACCCGAGGTGCGAGTTGACGACGAAGCCGCGGTCGATCACCCGGTAGGTGGTGTCCGAGTCCACGTAGGTGAACTCCCAGTCGGCGGTGTTCCAGCCGCGGTAGTCCACCTTCTCGATGCCGATCCGGTGGTACTGGGGGCGCACCATGTAGCGCTCCTGGCTGTTCCAGTCCGCCACCGGGTCGTCCTTGGGCGTGGCCGTCCAGGCGACCAGCAGCTTCTGCCCGTTCGGCCCGGTGAAACGGTCGCCTGCGTCGTCCGACGACGCGTACTTCCAGCCGGCCGGCAACCCGATCGAGTAGCCCTGACCGCCCTTGTACGTCGTCACGTGGGCGTCGCCGCCCGCCGCGCCGGAGGCTGACGCGCCGGCGCTCGCGGCGGGCTCGCTGTCCGCCGCGTTCTGCTGGTCCGACCCGTTCGTCGTGGTCGTGCCGGAGCTGCCGCTGTCCGAGCGCGTCGCGCCGCCGCTGCCCTTGCCGCCGCTGCCCTTGCCGCCGCTCCCTGCGGTCGCGGTGGACTTGGTGGCGCCCTTCGAGCCGGTCTGCGAGTCGTCGTCCCCGCCCCACGGGATGAGCGCGAGCACGGTCCCCAGCACCGCGAGCACCACGACGACGGCGACGATCACCAGCGTCCGCTTGGGCACCACGTCGGTGAGCGGCGCGCGGGGCGGCGTCACCGGCCGCGGCGGCCGGTCCGGGTCCGGCACGATGGGCCACCCCGAACTCGGCTTCGCCGGACCGGAGTTCGATCCGACGGCAGCGGTGTGCGACCGCGCGTCCGCGGAGGCTGCCCCCGAGCGTCCGGCGTCGGAGGCCCCGGTCGCGGGAACGTCCACCCGCGCGGCCACCGCACCCTCGGCCACCTTGGCGGGGGCGGCCCCCTTGGTCCGCGCGGCCGTCGCGGCACCCGCCGCCGTCGCCGCGCCCGCAGTCGCCGCCCTGCGCACCGACCGCAGGGCCCCGCGCAGTCGATCCGCGGCCTCCTCGCCCCGCTTGGGGCCGGAGCCCGACGCCCCCTTCTGCTTCTCCTTGGCCTCCTCCGGCACCGGCGGCAACGCCACGACCCGCGTCGCGTCCGCCGGCACCTCCGCCTCCGTCTCGGGGGCGTGGATGACCTCGTTGAGCATCGCCCGCGCGCCCGCGTCGTCGAGCCGCTGCCCCGGGTCCTTGGTGAGCAGCCCGTGGATGACGTCCTTCAGCGGGCCTGCGTTCTTCGGCTCCTCGAGCGGCTCGGTCATCACCGCGGTCAGGGTGGCGATGGCCGACCCCTTGTCGTACGGCGGCACGCCCTCGACGGCCGCGTACAGCAGTCCGCCGAGCGACCACAGGTCCGCCGCCGGGCCGGGCTTGTGCCCTCGGGCTCGCTCCGGCGAGATGTAGGAGGGGGCGCCGACGAGCATGCCGGTGGAGGTGATGGACGGGTCGCCCTCGACCTGCGCGATGCCGAAGTCGGTGAGCACGACCCGGCCGTCCTCGTCGATCAGCACGTTCGACGGCTTCACGTCGCGGTGCAGGATGCCCTCGCGGTGCGCGGCGCGCAGCACGTCGAGGATCGCGAGCCCGACCTCGGCGGCGCGCTTCGGTTCGAGCAGACCGTCCTCGCGGATGACCTCGGCGAGCGACTTGCCCTCGATCAGCTCCATGACGATCCAGGGCCGGTCGTCCTCATGGACCACGTCGTAGACGGTCACCGCGCCGTTGTTGCGGATCCGGGCGATCGCCTTGGCCTCCCGCAGCGTGCGCGTGATGAGCCGGCGCTTCTCGTCCTCGTCGATGTTCGACGGGAACCTGAGCTCCTTGACGGCGACCGTACGCCCCAGGGTCTCGTCCTCGGCCCGCCACACCGTGCCCATGCCGCCGCGGCCGAGTACGTCCCCCAGCCGGTACCGCCCGGCGAGGAGACGTTCGCTCTTGTCCTGACGGGTTGTCCCCGCCCGCTCCGCCTCCGACATGCGTCCCCTCATGCAACCCGCCCTGACAGAGCCTCCATTGTCCCCCACGCGCGGAGCGCCCCACGCCCAGGGTGCCCCTGATTCGACGGCTCCCCCCGGTCGGAGGACGCCCGGGGGCGGCGAACGGGGGCGGTGCGGCGGACCGGGCGTGCGCCGGGCACCCGGACCGCGCCCACGTCGCACCCTGCCGCGCCCCACCACGCCGCCGCGGCCTGCCCGCCGACGGCCCCAGTGCTTTGACTCGCCTTCAGGCCATGGGCGTCACTCTCAGTCCTGCCCGCGCCCTGCCACCTTCCCAGCCCTTCCCAGCCCTTCCTTCCTGGCCCTTCCTACCTGGCCCTTCCTACAAGGGCACTATGTCCGGCGCTCCCAGCCTCGCCGCGTCCGCCGTCAGGTCGTCGGGCTGGCGCTGGGACTCCCGCTCCGCCTGGACCCGCTTCTCGTAGTGCTCCACCTCGCGCTCGATCTGGTCGCCGTCCCAGCCGAGCACCGGCGCCATCAGTTCGGCCGCCTCCCGGGCGCTGCGCGCGCCGCGGTCGAACGTCTCGATCGAGATGCGGGTCCGCCGGGTCAGCACGTCGTCCAGGTGGCGCGCTCCCTCGTGCGACGCCGCGTAGACGACCTCCGCGCGCAGGTAGTCGTCGGCCGCGTGCAGCGGTTCGCCCAGTGACGGGTCGTCGGCGATCAGGTCGAGCACTTCCTCCGCCAGCGAGCCGTAGCGGTTCAGCAGGTGTTCCACCCGCACCACGTGCAGCCCCGTGCGCGCGGCTATGCGGGCCCGCGCGTTCCACAGCGCCCGGTAGCCCTCGGCGCCCAGCAGCGGGACGTCCTCGGTGACGCAGTCGGCGACCCGCCGGTCCAGGGCGTGCACCGCCTCGTCGACGGCGTCCTTGGCCATCACCCGGTACGTCGTGTACTTGCCGCCCGCCACGACCACCAGACCGGGCACCGGGTGCGCCACGGTGTGCTCGCGGGAGAGCTTGCTGGTCGCGTCCGACTCCCCGGCGAGCAGGGGTCGCAGGCCCGCGTACACGCCCTCCACGTCGTCGCGGGTGAGCGGCACCGCCAGGACGGAGTTCACGTGCTCCAGCAGGTAGTCGATGTCCGCGCTGGAGGCCGCCGGGTGCGCCTTGTCGAGGCTCCAGTCGGTGTCGGTCGTCCCGATGATCCAGTGCCGGCCCCACGGGATGACGAAGAGGACCGACTTCTCGGTCCGCAGGATCAGGCCCGTCGTGGAGTTGACCCGGTCCTTCGGCACCACCAGGTGGATGCCCTTGGACGCCCGCACATGGAACTGGCCGCGCTCGCCCACCATCGCCTGGGTGTCGTCGGTCCACACCCCCGTCGCGTTGACGACCTGCTGGGCACGGATCTCGTACTCCCCGCCGGCCTCCACGTCCTGCACCCTGGCGCCGACGACCCGCTCGCCCTCACGCAGGAAGCCGGTCACCCGCGCGCGGTTGGCGACCTTCGCGCCGTACCACGCGGCCGTGCGCACCAGTGTCGCGACGAAGCGGGCGTCGTCCATCTGTGCGTCGTAGTACTGCAACGCCCCGACCAGCGCCTCCTTCTTCAAGCAGGGGGCCACGCGCAGGGCGTGACGGCGACTCAGGTGACGGTGCAGCGGCAGGCCCCGGCCGTGGCCGCGGGCCATCGACATGGCGTCGTAGAGGGCGACGCCCGAGCCGGCGTACAGCCGCTCCCAGCCCTTGTGCTGGAGCGGATACAGGAACGGCACCGGCTTCACGAGATGGGGCGCCAGGCGCTCCAGCAGCAGCCCGCGCTCCTTCAGCGCCTCGCGCACGAGGGCGAAGTCCAGCATCTCCAGATAGCGCAGGCCGCCGTGTATGAGCTTGCTGGACCTGCTCGAGGTGCCCGACGCCCAGTCACGTGCCTCGACCAGCCCTGTGGACAGACCACGGGTGACGGAGTCCAGCGCGACGCCCGCACCGACCACACCGCCGCCCACGACCAGCACGTCCAGCTCGCGCTCGGCCATTCCCGCCAGTGACTCGGCGCGCTGCGCCGGCCCCAGTGCCGCTGTCCTCACCGCTGCCTCCCGCTCGGTCGCGCCGGCCGCACCCGTCAGTCAGGCGAAGCCCTGCTCCTTTCCCCCATGCCCAAAGTCTGACCGTGATGCCCGACTTCGGCCACCACGCGCCCACGGCCTGTGGACAACACTCACGGAAACGCCACCAGCCAATACCGCAAATCGGTCATATTTACTCCTAGTCTGACATTGCGCTCGCTCGTTCTGTCCACAGCGCTTGCGCACGTCTCCCACCTCGGCTATTGGGAAGGACGGCCCACGCCATGCCCGCAGATCTCGCCGTCATCGGACTCGGTCATCTCGGCCTGCCCCTGGCCCAGGCCGCCGTCGCCGCCGACATCTCCACGCTCGGCTACCGGACCGGCCCAGAGGCCGGTTCCCTCACCGCCGCCGAACTGCGCCGAATGCTCGCGCGGGGCTTCCGCCCGACCGCCAACCCCGCCGAGCTCGGCCGCGTCCGCACCGCCGTCATCTGCGCCCCCGTCCCGCGCGGCGCCGACGGCGGACCCGACCTCACCCAGGTGGAGGCGGCCGCCCGCACCCTCGCCGCACGGCTGCGCCCGCACACCACCGTGATCCTGGAGTCGCCGGTGCCGCCGGGCACCACGGAGGGGTTCCTGCGCCCGCTCCTGGAGAAGACCTCCGGGCTGCGCGCAGGACGCGACTTCCACCTCGCGTACTCACCGAGCCGCGTCGACCCCGGCAACCGCGACTTCCACGCCGCCAACACCCCCAAGGTCATCGGCGGCCTCACCCCCGCCTGCACCGAGTCGGCCGCCACCTTCTACGGGCGCCTCACCGACAAGGTGGTACGCGCGCGTGGACCCCGCGAGGCGGAGACCGTGCAGGTGCTGGAGACGAACTACCGGCAGGTCAACATCGCCCTGGTGAACGAGATGGCGGTGCTCTGCCACGACCTCGGCGTCGACCTGTGGGACGTCATCCGCTGCGCGGAGTCCAAGCCGTTCGGCTTCCAGGCCTTCCGCCCCGGCCCCGGCGTGGGCGGCCACTCCGTGGCCCAGGACCTGTCGGGCACGACCGGCCGCGCCCTGCGGATGGTCGAACTGGCCCAGCAGGTCAACGGCCGTATGCCCCAGTACGTCGTCCAGCGCGCCGCCACGCTCCTGAACGAGCACGGCAAGTCGGCCCGCGGCGCCCGCGTCCTGCTGCTCGGCGTGACGTACAAACCGGACGTCGCCGACCTGCACGGCTCCCCCGCGCAGGAGATCGCGCTACGGCTGATGGAGCTGGGCGCGTCGGTCAGCTACCACGACCCGTACGTGCCTGCGTGGAGCGTCCTCGACCGGCCGATCCCCCGCGCGGATTCTCTGTACGAGGCGGCGGCCGGAGCGGACCTGACGGTTCTGTTGCAGCAGCACCGGACGTATGACCTGCAGGGTTTGTCGGTGAAGGCGCAGTTGTTGCTGGACACCCGGGGAGCTACGCCTACGGGGGCGGCGCACCGGTTGTAGCGGGGTGAGCTTCCGGTGGCGTCCCAGGGGCACCCCCTTCCATGGCGCCGCCCCCGCCCAGTTTCCCGTGGCCGGTCCATTCCCACAGCACGCCCACCACCTGCGAGAACGCGCAGCGCACACGAAGGGGCCCGGTGCACCCCCACGGATGCGCCGGGCCCTCGACGCGCCGTACGGCTACCGCCTGTGCTGCGAGTCCGCCACCGTCACCTCGACCCGCTGGAACTCCTTCAGCTCGCTGTACCCGGTGGTCGCCATCGCCCGGCGCAGCGCCCCGAAGAAGTTCATCGAGCCGTCCGGCGTGTGCGACGGGCCCGTGAGGACCTCCTCGATGGTGCCGACCGTGCCGAGGTCGACCTTCTTGCCGCGCGGCAGCTCCTCGTTCACGGCCTCCATGCCCCAGTGGTGGCCCTTGCCCGGGGCGTCGGTCGCACGCGCGAGCGGCGAACCCATCATCACCGCGTCCGCACCGCAGGCGATCGCCTTGGGCAGGTCGCCGGACCAGCCGACGCCGCCGTCCGCGATCACGTGCACGTACCGGCCGCCGGACTCGTCCATGTAGTCGCGGCGGGCCGCCGCCACGTCCGCGACCGCCGTCGCCATGGGGACCTGGATGCCCAGCACGTTGCGCGTGGTGTGCGCGGCGCCGCCGCCGAAGCCGACCAGGACGCCCGCCGCGCCGGTGCGCATCAGGTGCAGGGCCGCGGTGTACGTGGCGCAGCCGCCGACGATCACCGGGACGTCGAGCTCGTAGATGAACTGCTTCAGGTTCAGCGGCTCGTGCGAGCCCGAGACGTGCTCCGCCGAGACCGTCGTACCGCGGATGACGAAGATGTCCACGCCGGCGTCGACGACCGCCTTGGAGAACTGCGCCGTGCGCTGCGGGGAGAGCGCTGCCGCGGTGACCACGCCCGAGTCGCGCACCTCCTTGATGCGCGCGCCGATCAGCTCCTCCTTGATGGGGGCCGCGTAGATCTCCTGCAGACGCCGGGTCGCGGTGTCGGCCGGCAGCTCGGCGATCTCGTCGAGGAGCGGCTGGGGGTCCTCGTACCGCGTCCACAGGCCCTCGAGGTTCAGCACGCCGAGGCCGCCCAGCTCGCCGATGCGGATCGCGGTGGCCGGGGAGACGACGGAGTCCATGGGGGCGGCCAGGAACGGCAGCTCGAAGCGGTAGGCGTCGATCTGCCAGGCGATCGAGACCTCCTTCGGGTCCCGCGTACGGCGGCTGGGGACGACGGCGATGTCGTCGAAGGCGTACGCCCGGCGGCCGCGCTTGCCGCGCCCGATCTCGATCTCAGTCACGTCTGTGGCCTTTCCCTGATGCGTTTCAGCGTCTTCCAGTATCGCCGACGGCTGCGACGGCGCCCCTCCACAGGTACGGCGAGGGCGGCCCCGGGGTCCGGGACCGCCCTCTGGACGACCTTCACGCGTGCGCGTGCGTCACTTCTGGGCGCTGTAGTTCGGCGCCTCGACCGTCATCTGGATGTCGTGCGGGTGGCTCTCCTTCAGGCCCGCCGAGGTGATGCGCACGAAGCGGCCCTTGGACTCCATCTCCTCGATGGTGGCGGCGCCCACGTAGCCCATGGTCTGGCGCAGACCGCCCACGAGCTGGTGCAGCACGTTGGAGAGCGGGCCGCGGTAGGGCACCTGGCCCTCGACGCCCTCGGGCACGAGCTTGTCGTCGGAGGAGACCTCGGCCTGGAAGTAGCGGTCCTTGGAGTACGACTTGCCCTGGCCGCGGGACTGCATGGCACCGAGCGAGCCCATGCCGCGGTACGACTTGAACTGCTTGCCGTTGATGAAGAGCAGCTCGCCCGGCGACTCCTCGCAGCCCGCCAGAAGGCTGCCGAGCATCACGGTGTCGGCACCGGCGGCGAGCGCCTTGCCGATGTCGCCGGAGTACTGCAGACCGCCGTCGCCGATCAGCGGGATGCCCGCCGGGCGGGCGGCGAGGGAGGCCTCGTAGATGGCGGTGACCTGCGGGACACCGATGCCGGCGACCACACGGGTCGTACAGATCGAGCCGGGGCCCACGCCGACCTTGATGCCGTCGACGCCGGCGTCGATCAGGGCCTGGGCGCCGTCACGGGTGGCGACGTTGCCGCCGATCACGTCGACGTCCACGCTCGACTTGATCTTCGACATCCAGCTGAGGGCGTTGCTGTTGTGGCCGTGCGAGGTGTCGACGACCAGGAAGTCCACCCCGGCCTCGGCCAGGGCCTGGGCGCGCTCGAGCGCCTCGGGGCTGGCGCCCACGGCGGCACCGACGAGCAGGCGGCCCTCGGCGTCCTTGGCGGCGTTGGGGTACTTCTCGGCCTTGACGAAGTCCTTGACCGTGATGAGGCCCTTGAGGAGACCGGCGTCGTCGACCAGCGGAAGCTTCTCGATCTTGTGACGGCGCAGCAGTTCCATGGCGTCGGCGCCGGAGATGCCGACCTTGCCGGTGACCAGCGGCATCGGCGTCATGACCTCGCGCACCTGCCGGGAACGGTCGGTCTCGAAGGCCATGTCGCGGTTGGTGACGATACCGAGCAGCTTGCCGGCCGGGTCGGTGACCGGGACGCCGCTGATGCGGAACTTGGCGCACAGGGCGTCCGCCTCGGCGAGCGTCGCCTCCGGGTGCACGGTGATGGGGTCGGTGACCATGCCGGACTCGGAGCGCTTGACCAGGTCCACCTGGTTGACCTGGTCCTCGATGGAGAGGTTGCGGTGCAGTACGCCGACGCCGCCCAGGCGGGCCATCGCGATCGCCATGCGGGACTCGGTCACCTTGTCCATCGCCGCCGAGAGCAGCGGGATGTTCACCCGGACGTTGCGGGAGATGCGGGACGAGGTGTCGACCGCGCTCGGGAGCACTTCGGAGGCTCCCGGCAGCAGCAGCACGTCGTCGTAGGTCAGCCCGAGTGTCGCGAATTTCTCGGGCACTCCGTCGACGTTGGCAGTCATGACACCTTCCCCAAATGGCCTTGATCGGTGCGGATGTCCATGCTAACGGGAAGCATGGGGCTCTCATTCCACGGTTGAGGGTGCTGCTCGGCTTCGTATGTTCCTACGGAGTCGGTGAGCCGCCTGTTCATGCATGAGGCCCGAAGGCCTCGTCCCGACGGGCAAACGAGTTCGGCACCGCCGGAACCACGCCGTCGTGGCCGGTCGCCGTCGCGGCGGAAAGGAACTCGCTACTGCTCGGCGAGCGCCCGCAGGCGACTCAGGGCCCGGTGCTGGGCCACCCTCACCGCTCCCGGTGACATTCCCAACATCTGACCCGTTTCTTCCGCCGTCAAGCCCACGGCGATGCGCAGCAGGAGCAGCTCGCGCTGGTTCTCGGGGAGGTTGGCGAGGAGTTTCTTGGCCCACTCGGCATCGCTGCTGAGCAGGGCACGCTCCTCGGGGCCCAAAGAGTCGTCCGGTCGTTCGGGCATCTCGTCCGAGGGGACCGCCGTCGAGCCGGGGTGGCGCATCGCCGCCCGCTGCAGGTCCGCGACCTTGTGCGCGGCGATCGCGAAGACGAACGCCTCGAAGGGGCGGCCCGTGTCCTTGTAGCGCGGCAGGGCGAGCAGGACCGCGACGCAGACCTCCTGGGCCAGGTCCTCGACGAAGTGCCGGGCGTCGCCGGGCAGCCGGGACAGTCGCGTACGGCAGTAGCGCAGCGCCAGAGGGTGGACGCGGGCGAGCAGGTCGTGGGTCGCCTGCTCGTCGCCGTCGACGGCGCGATGGACGAGCGCACCGATCAGCGTTGTCTCGTCGTCGCGCATCGGTCCATGGTGCCTCGGCGTCGTACGGTCCGTGGCACTGCGTCCGTAGTTGTGCACCGAAGCGTTATGAGCAGGTGCGCCGGAACTCATCTCCTGCGCCCTCCCCTCCCGCTCGATCGACTCGTCCCCGAGGAACTCCACACCCTCAAGGATGCGGCATCCGCGACGAAACGAGCAGCGGGCACCGGGCGGGCCCCTTCGCCGGGCGGCTCGAGGGAGGAGCTTCCCCGAGGTCGCCGTGCCCCGCCCGCCCTGCGGCAGGCGGGGATCTGCGCACCCCCGCGGTGGTCCACTTAGCGGACCAGGCCCCACCGGAAGCCGAGCGCCACCGCGTGTGCGCGGTCGGACGCGCCGAGCTTCTTGAACAGACGCCGGGCGTGCGTCTTCACGGTGTCCTCGGAGAGGAACAGCTCACGGCCGATCTCCGCGTTGGAACGGCCGTGACTCATGCCCTCGAGCACCTGGATCTCGCGCGCGGTGAGCGTGGGCGCGGCACCCATCTCGGCCGAGCGCAGCCTCCTGGGGGCGAGCCGCCAGGTCGGGTCGGCGAGGGCCTGCGTGACGGTCGCGCGCAGCTCCGCACGCGAGGCGTCCTTGTGGAGATAGCCGCGCGCGCCGGCGGCGACCGCGAGCGCCACCCCGTCCAGGTCCTCCGCGACGGTGAGCATGATGATGCGCGCACCAGGGTCGGCGGACAGCAGTCGCCGCACGGTCTCGACGCCGCCCAGACCGGGCATGCGTACGTCCATCAGAATCAGGTCCGAACGGTCGGCCCCCCAGCGGCGGAGGACTTCCTCGCCGTTGGCCGCTGTCGTCACGCGCTCGACACCGGGCACGGTCGCCACCGCGCGGCGGAGCGCCTCTCGGGCAAGCGGGGAGTCGTCGCAGACGAGGACGGATGTCATGACCGCCCTCCGCAGCTGATGCGCGTCACCTTGAGCCTCCAGGCTGGTACGAATCGTCACCTGTGCGGTCGACGCCCTCGGACGCCTGCCCGAGCGCTTGTTGTTTCAACCGCCTCCGCACTCTCAACGATGGTCACTCGAAAGAGTTACGGTGCAGCAAGCCATCTTCGGCACTGTACGTGAGGGCACGAACACGGTGCAGACACGCGCAGCGTAACCCCCAACTTTCATCACAACCTATGCCCCATTTAGCCGCTTTTCTTCCCGTTAGCTGGTGTCTGGCGCTAGATTCGCAATGAGTCATATTTTCATCTCATAAGATCGTCGTTGCACGGTCGAGAACCCATATCCGCCCAGAACGGCAACAAGGGGACACGCAATGGCAGATTTCTCCCGCCTTCCCGGTCCGAACGCGGATCTGTGGGACTGGCAGCTCCATGCGGCCTGCCGTGGGGTCGACAGTTCGCTCTTCTTCCATCCGGAGGGTGAACGCGGGGCGGCCCGGAGCGCTCGCGAGAACTCGGCCAAAGAGGTCTGCATGAGGTGCCCCGTCCGCGCCGAGTGCGCGGCCCACGCCCTGGCGGTGCGCGAGCCGTACGGGGTCTGGGGAGGGCTGACCGAGGACGAGCGCGAGGAGCTCATGGGGCGGGCGCGGAACCGGCTGGTACCGGCCTCGACGGCCGGCGGAGGCCACGACCACGCCGCCTCGACCAACTGAAGGAACGTTTTTTCAGTCGCGGGCACGCACATGTGCCCGGGGTTGGGGCGCTGTACCGCCCCGAGGGGGCTGTTTCAGGGGGCAGGCACCGCCCGCGAGGGGGTCGTTTCACGGGGTCGGGCCGTTCAGGGGGATTTGCCGGGGCCGTTCCGCACCCGCCTCAGGGCGTCGTCACCGCTCTTCGGGGACCGCCGCCGCGTGCGAGAACCCGCCGCCGAGCGAGAGTCTCCGCCAGGGATCCGTTATCGCACGGCCGCCCGCGCCAGTTCCCCCAGCGTCGCCGCCACCGCCGGCACCTGGGCCAGGTCCGGCAGCGTGAGGGCGACGATCTCCCGCCGTACCGCCGGTTCCAGCGCGACCGGGCGCACCCCCCTCGGACGTACGGACTCGACCGCGAGCCCCGGCAGGACGGCCACGCCGAGGCCGGCGCCGACCAGTCCGACCACCGCCGGATAGTCGTCCGTCGCGAAGTCGATGCGCGGGGTGAATCCGGCACTCGCGCAGACCTGCACCAGCTGTCCCCGGCAGCGCGGACAGCCCGCGATCCACGGTTCCTCCGCGAGTTCACCGATGGAGACCGACTCCGCACGCGCCAGCCGGTGCCCCTCGGGGACGAGCCCGACGAGCCGGTCGGTGAGCAGGTGGCGTACCACCAGGTCGTCCCACTCCTCGACGCCCGCCTCCGCGCCCTCGTAGCGGAAGGCCAGCGCGATGTCGCAGTCACCGGCGCGCAACTTCTCCACGGACTGGGGCGGCTCGGCCTCCTCCAGGGAGACACGCGTGCCCGGGTGCGCGGCGCGCAGGGCGGCGAGCGCGGTCGGGACCAGTGTGGAGCTGCCGCTCGGGAAGGAGACGAGGCGGACGCGGCCGGCCCTCAGGCCCGCGATGGCGGCGACCTCCTCCTCGGCGGCGGTCAGCCCGGCCAGGATGCCCGCCGCGTGACGTACCAGCGCCTCGCCCGCCTCCGTCAGGCGCATCTCGCGACCGCTGCGCACCAGCAGCGGCGTGCCGACGGACCCCTCCAGGGCCTTCATCTGCTGGCTGACGGCGGGCTGGGTGCAGCCCAGCTCGCGTCCCGCCGCCGAGAAGGAGCCGGTGGCGGCCACGGCGCGCAGCACACGGAGATGTCGAGCCTCGATCACGCCGCGAGCATAAGCGAACCTTGGGCAGGGACGCGAATAATGCGTCGACGCTTTGACCGCAGGTCCCTTACCGTGCGGGCATGAAGCTTCTGTCACTGAACGTGGGCCGGCCCGTGGCCGTCGACTACACCGACCAGCCGGAGGGTCTGACCGGCATCGACAAGCGGCCGGTGGACGGGCCCGTACGGGTGACCGCGCCCGGGCCGAAGGGGACCGGCGCGAGCGGACTGGCCGGGGACGCGGTGTGCGACCTTCGGCACCACGGCGGTGACGACCAGGCGGTGTACGCGTTCGCCCGGGAGGACCTCGACGGCTGGGAGCGCGAGCTGGGCCGGTCGCTGCCGAGCGGCTCCTTCGGCGAGAACCTCACCACCGAGGGGCTCGACGTGGCCGGCGCACGGATCGGCGAGCGCTGGCGGATCGGGACGGAGCTGGTGCTGGAGGTGACCTGTGGGCGGATTCCGTGCCGCACCTTCCAGGAGCACCTGGGCGAGCGCGGCTGGGTGAAGCGGTTCACGCACAAGGGTGCCCCGGGCGCCTATCTGCGTGTGATCGAGCCCGGTGAGATACGGGCCGGCGACCCCATCACCGTCGTGCACCGTCCCGACCACGACGTCACCGTCGCCCTGCAGTTCCGGGCGGTGACCACGGAACGGCACCTGCTGCCGCGCCTGTTGGCGGCGGGTGACGCGCTGCACCCGGAGAGCGTGACGGCGGCACGGGAGTACGCGCGCAAGTACGCGGGGCGGAACTAGTGCCCCGGCAGGCAACGTTCGCCCCGCCGCGACGGGGCGAGCGTTGCCTGTTGGGGCACTGGTCCCGGGCGCATGAACGTTGGCGGCGCAACCGGTGAAAATGCCCGGTCCACCAGGCGGACTCGCCGACTCCGGTCACTATCGTTGGGTCATGACAACGGCTCTGATTACGGGATCGACCGCGGGCATCGGCGCCGCGTTCGCACGGCGGCTGGCCGCCGACGGCCATGACCTCGTCCTGGTGGCGCGCGACACCAAGCGGCTGCGGGAACAGGCGACCGAGCTGCACGACCGGCACGGCATCGAGGCCGAGGTGCTGACGGCGGACCTGGCGACCGACGAGGGCATCGAGGCGGTGGCCAGGCGCCTGTCCGACCTGAAGAACCCCGTCGACCTGCTCGTGAACAACGCGGGCTTCGGCAACAAGGGCCGTTACCTCGACGTCTCGATGGCCGACGAGCTGCGGATGCTCAAGGTGCACTGCGAGGCGGTGCTGCGGCTGACGAGCGCGGCGGCGGAGGCGATGCGGGGGCGCGGTCGCGGCGGGATCGTCAACGTGGCCTCGGTCGCGGCGTTCGTGCCGCGCGGCACGTACGGGGCGTCGAAGGCGTGGGTCGTGCAGTTCACGCAGGGCGCGGCGAAGGACCTGGCCGGGTCGGGCGTACGGCTGATGGCGCTGTGCCCGGGCTTCGTCCGCACCGAGTTCCACGAGCGGGCCGGGATGGGCACGGACAACATCCCGAACTGGATGTGGCTGGACGCGGACAAGCTGGTCGCCACCGCGCTCGCCGACCTGGCCCGCGGCAAGACGCTGTCGATCCCGGACCCGCGGTACAAGGTGCTGATGGGCATGGTGAAGGTGACGCCGCGCGCGCTGCTGGGCGGGATCAGCTCGCGGACGGGACGCAAGTACGGGCCTCAGTAGCACGGGTGACGCCGCCCCTCGGGTGGGAAAATGGGGCATATCTGCGTCAGGACCCAGGGGGGCCGGAGGCGGCGTCATGACATTCGTGCAGCTCATCGACTGCAGGACCAGCCGGTTCGACGAGATGAACCGGATCATGGACAGATGGGTCGAGAAGACCAGGGGCAGGCGGACGGCGACCCACGACGTGATCGGCAGGGACCGGTCCGACGCCTCGCACTTCATCGAGATCGTGGAGTTCCCCTCCTACGAGGACGCGATGCGGAACTCCAACCTCCCGGAGACCGACCAGGTCTTCCGCGAGATGGTCGCCCTGTGCGACGAGATGCCCACCTTCGTCGATCTGGAGGTGGTGCGGGACGAGCAGTTGTACACGGATGCGGTGCGACGCCTGTTCGACACGCTGGCGACGGCGGGCGAACTGCCACCGCTCAACGACCTGATCGCCGAGGGCTGCCACAGCCACGACCCCGTCAACCCGCAGGACACCATCGGCCTGGACGCCATCCGGCGCGAGTACCGGATGTGGCGGGACGCCTTCGACTTCACCTTCACGATCGAGGACCTGATGGAGCAGGGCAACCGGGTGTGTGCGCGGTGGACCTGGAACGCCACGCACAAGGGCGAGTTCCTGGGCATCCCGTCCACCGGCCGCAGGGTCACCATGACCGGGATGACCCTGTTCCGCTTCGGTGAGGACGCGAAGATCGCCGAGACCTGGTGGCAGCACGACCAGCTGGGGCTGATGGAGCAGCTGGGGGCGCTGGACGAGCTGGAGCGGTAGGACGCCGGGACAGCCGGAAGGCCCGGCACCCCTCGGGGCGCCGGGCCTTGTGCGACGTGCGTCGTACGTCAGTGGGCGTGACCGTGGCCGTGGCCGGCCGCGGCGGGCTCCTCCTCTTCCTTCTTCTCGACGACCAGGGTCTCGGTCGTCAGAAGCAGGGAGGCGATGGAGGCCGCGTTCTCCAGGGCGGAGCGGGTGACCTTGACCGGGTCGATGACGCCGGCCTTGATCAGGTCGCCGTACTCGCCGGTGGCGGCGTTGTAGCCGTTGCCCTTCTCCAGCTCGGCGACCTTGGAGGCGATGACGTAGCCCTCCAGGCCCGCGTTCTCGGCGATCCAGCGCAGCGGCTCGACGACCGCGCGGCGCACGATGGCGACACCGGTGGCCTCGTCGCCGTCCTTGCCGAGGCCGTCGGCCAGCACCTTGGAGGCGTGGACGAGGGCGGAGCCACCACCGGAGACGATGCCCTCCTCGACCGCGGCGCGGGTCGCGGAGATGGCGTCCTCCAGACGGTGCTTCTTCTCCTTCAGCTCCACCTCGGTGGCGGCGCCGACCTTGATCACGCACACGCCGCCGGCCAGCTTCGCGAGGCGCTCCTGGAGCTTCTCGCGGTCCCAGTCGGAGTCCGTGGTCTCGATCTCGGCCTTGATCTGGGCGACGCGGCCCGCGACGTCCTCGGACTTGCCGGCGCCGTCGACGATCGTGGTGTCGTCCTTGGTGACGGTGACGCGGCGGGCGGAGCCCAGCACGTCCAGGCCGACCTGGTCGAGCTTGAGGCCGACCTCCTCGGAGACGACCGTGGCGCCGGTGAGGACCGCCATGTCCTGCAGCATCGCCTTGCGGCGGTCACCGAAGCCGGGGGCCTTGACGGCGACCGCGTTGAAGGTGCCGCGGATCTTGTTGACGACCAGGGTGGACAGGGCCTCACCCTCGAGGTCCTCGGCGATGATCAGCAGCGGCTTGGAGGAGCCGGCCTGGATGACCTTCTCCAGCAGCGGCAGCAGGTCCGCGATGGCGGAGATCTTGCCCTGGTTGATGAGGATGTACGGGTCGTCGAGGACGGCCTCCATGCGCTCCTGGTCCGTCACGAAGTACGGCGACAGGTAGCCCTTGTCGAAGGCCATGCCCTCGGTGAAGTCCAGCTCCAGACCGAAGGTGTTGGACTCCTCGACGGTGATGACACCGTCCTTGCCCACCTTGTCCATCGCCTCGGCGATCAGCTCGCCGACCTGCTGGTCCTGGGCGGACAGCGCGGCGACGGCGGCGATGTCGGACTTCTCGTCGATCGGGCGGGCGGTGGCCAGCAGGTCGTCGGAGACGGCCTTGACGGCCGCGTCGATGCCCTTCTTCAGGGCGGCCGGGGAGGCGCCCGCGGCGACGTTCCGCAGACCCTCGCGCACCAGCGCCTGGGCGAGCACGGTGGCCGTGGTGGTGCCGTCACCCGCGATGTCGTTGGTCTTGGTCGCCACCTCCTTGACCAGCTGGGCGCCGAGGTTCTCGTACGGGTCCTCGATCTCGACCTCACGGGCGATGGTGACGCCGTCGTTGGTGATGGTGGGGGCGCCGAACTTCTTGTCGATGACGACGTTGCGGCCCTTGGGGCCGATGGTCACCTTGACCGTGTCGGCCAGCTTGTTGACGCCGCGCTCGAGGGCGCGACGGGCGTCCTCGTCGAACTTCAGGATCTTCGCCATGGCAGCGGGAGCCCTCTCGGAAATCTGGATGAACGAACTGCGCCCCGGGCGCCCGGCTTCTCTTATCGGTCGCGGGGGCCAGGGGCGCAGCTCAAAAGCAGGAGTGCTTCGGGGTGAACTACTTCTCGATGATCGCGAGCACGTCGCGGGCCGAGAGAACGAGGTACTCCTCGTTGTTGTACTTCACCTCGGTGCCGCCGTACTTGCTGTAGAGCACGACGTCGCCGACCTTGACGTCGAGCGGAAGGCGGTTGCCGTCCTCGAAGCGGCCCGGGCCCACGGCCAGGACGACGCCCTCCTGGGGCTTCTCCTTGGCGGTGTCCGGGATGACCAGGCCAGAGGCCGTGGTCTGCTCGGCGTCCAGCGGCTGGACCACGATGCGGTCCTCGAGCGGCTTGATGGCAACCTTGGAGCTGGCGGTCGTCACGATCCGACCTCCCCCTTCGGAGATCTCACGGGGTTAACTGTCTGAGGTGGCGACCAGGTCGATCCGTCGTCGCGGGTGCCGGACCTGCCCGTCGCTTTGTTGGCACTCTCCTGTGGTGAGTGCCAGAGCCGAGACTATGACCGCGATTAGCACTCGGTCAAGCGGAGTGCCAATGCGGGCGGTGCGCGCCGTGGTGAGTTCGGTTGCCCGGCGGTCGGTGTTCACCCGGTGGTGGGGTGACCGCCCCGGGACTCCTCCCCAGACCCCCCTGTCGGGACGCTCAGAGGTAGTCCTCCAAGCGGGCCACCGTGAAGCCCCTCGACTGCAGGCGGCGCAGGACCCGGATGGTCTCCGTGGTCAGGGAGGTCTGGGGGCGGCCCGGTTCGTGGGGGCGGAGGATGTCGCCCGGATGGAGGGCCGTGGACCTTCCGTAGGCGTGCGCCGGGCGCCACAGGATCAGGGCCTTGATGCCGCAGTCCGCCGCGGCCCGCAGCGTCGTGCGGTCGTACCTGCCGTAGGGCGGGCGCAGCAGAAGAGGCCGCCGGACCAGGCGGGAGCGCAGACGGTCCCGCCCGGCGCAGATCTGGGCGCGCTGTTCCGCGTAGGGACGGCCGCGCAGTCCGGCGTGGTCCAGGGTGTGGTTCTGGATGGTCGCCCCCGCGGCCCGCAGCCGGCCGATGCGCGCGTACCCGGGTCCGTCGCGGCTGTCCGTGAGGAACACGCTGACGGGCAGCCGCAGGTCCCGGACCATCTCGGCGAACCGGGGGTCACGCTCGGCGCCCTCGTCGTAGGTGAGGAAGACGACCCTGTCGTGGGTGGGGACGCGGTCGAGGACCTCCGGCAGCCCCTCGTCCTCCGGTTCGACGTGGCGCGGCAGGGGGCGGGCCGGGCGGGGCGGTGGCGCGAGCGGGGCGGCGAGCCCCCAGCGGCGGTACGCCCCCTCGTGCGGGCCGTACGACCTGCGCACCCTCTGCGCCGCCTTCTTGCCCAGCCGTTCGATGGGGTCGACCGACTGGGCGCAGCCGGCCGCTCCGGCCAGGACCGCGGCGGCCAGGACCGCGGCCAGCAGTGCGCGCAGCCGCCGTGCCCTCACAGGTGGTCCTCCAGGCGTGCCACCGCGTACCCCTCGTCGGTCACCTTCTCGAGGAACCTGCGGATCACGTCGGGCATCTTGCCGTTCCGGTCCGCTCGCGCCGCCGGGGGCCTGAAGGGCTCCTGTGGGCCGTGCGCGCCGTGCATCCCCTCGCTACCGGTGCACCCGACAGCGAGGGCGGTGGCGGCCAGGACGGCGAGGCCGGCGCGGGCCGCGACCGTCGACCCGGGACCCGTCAAGCGCGGCACACGCACAGCAGTGCATTTTGCGCACTTTTTGTCATCTTGTCCTACGAGTCGCATGGTGCCGGATCCTTCCAGCCGCCGTCGGCCGCGGCGGGCCGACACCGCGACCCGGCGCACGCCGTCCACCGACTGGCCGACAATGACCGGGTGAACGACCTCTCCTTCGCCTCCCTGCTCACCCCCGAGGGCCGCGCCCTCCTGGACGAGGTGCGCGGCACCGACCCGGCGCGGGAGTTGGCCGTCGCCACCCGGCTGCGCCGCGAGCACCCCGCCGAGCTGGTCTCCGCGGCCCTCGCCCAGGCACGGCTGCGCGAGCGGGCGGCGGCGAAGTTCGGTGTGGGCGACGCTCAGCGGATGTTCTTCACCCCGAACGGCGTCGAGCAGTCCACCAGGGCCACGGTCGCCGCCCACCGCGCCGAGCGCTTCCGGGCCCTCGGGGTGACCTCCGTCGCCGACCTGTGCTGCGGCGTGGGCGGCGACGCCATCGCGCTCGCCCGGGCCGGCATCCGCGTCCTGGCCGTGGACCGCGACCCGCTCACGGCCGCCGTGGCGCGCGCCAACGCCGACGCGCTGGGTCTCGCCGGCCTGATCGAGGTGCGCGAGGCCGACGTCACCGAGGTGGAGGTGTCCTCGTACGACGCCGTCTTCGTCGATCCCGCGCGGCGGGGAGGACGCGGCCGCATCTTCGACCCGGAGGCGTACTCGCCCCCGCTGTCCTGGGCTGTGGCCACGGCTCTGCGCGCATCGCACGCCGCCCTGAAGGTGGCGCCGGGCATCCCGCACGAGGCGGTGCCCGACGAGGCGGAGGCCGAGTGGATCTCGGACGGCGGGGACGTGAAGGAGGCGGTGCTGTGGTTCGGCACGCGGCCGGGAGAGGTACGGGCCACCCTCCTGCCCGGACCGCGCGTGCTGCGCGGTCGCGGCCTGCCCGACCCGCCGGTGCGCCCCCTCGGCCGCTACCTCTACGAACCCGACGGCGCCGTGATCCGCGCGCACCTGGTGGCGGAGGTGGCCCAGGACGTGGACGGCGGCCTGATCGACGAGACGATCGCCTATGTGACGGCGGACGGGCGCCGCGACTCGCCCTACGCCACCGCGTACGAGATCACCGACCGGCTCCCCTTCAACGTGAAGAAGCTGAAGGCGCTGCTCCGGGAGCGGGAGGTCGGGATCCTGACCGTGAAGAAGCGCGGCTCGGCCGTCGAGCCGGAGGAACTGCGCCGCAAGGTCCTGCCCAAGCCGCACGGCCCCCACGCGGTGACCGTGTTCCTGACCCGGGTCGCCGGGGCGCCCACCATGCTGCTCGGGCACCCCGTCCAGGGTCTCTCGTTCGGATCAGCCCGGCCTGATCCGAACGAAGGGCCGTAGGGCGTGTTGCGAAAGTCCCGCCTGCCTCGCGACGCCATGCACCCACTCTCGCCGCACCGGGCGGAACCCCAAGTACATCCAGTACGAGGGCTTCCACCCGGCACGCCGAGAGCACGCACCTGACGCCGCGAGGCCCGGTCTCCGGCCGGACGACGGGACTTTCGCAACACGCCCTAGCGGCAGTCCTCCGCACGCGCCGTGAGCAGCTCGCGCTCCCGTTCGTTGCGGGCGAGGGCGGCGGCCCGGACGAACTCCGCGCGGGCCTCGGCCGTGCGCCCGAGCCGGGCCAGCAGGTCGCCGCGGACGCTCGGCAGCAAGTGGTAGCCGCCCAGGGCTGGTTCCGCGGCCAGCCGGTCGACGATCTCCAGGGCCGGGCCCGGCCCCTCGGCCATGGAGACGGCGACCGCGCGGTTCAGCTCGACGACGGGTGACGGGGAGCGGGCGGCCAGCAGACCGTACAGGGTGGCGATACGCGCCCAGTCCGTTTCCTCGTACGTGTGCGCGAGCGCGTGGCACGCGGCGATCGCGGCCTGCAGGACGTACGGGCCAGGAGCCCGCGATGGGAGTCCCCCCTGCTCATGGGGGTCCCCCCGTTCGAGCGAAGTCGAGAGCGGGGGTGAAGCCGAGAGCTTGGGGGAGACCGTGTCGGCGCGGCCGAGGGCGGCGATGCCGCGGGCGATGAGCAGGCGGTTCCAGCGCGCCCGGTTCTGGTCCTTCAGCAGCACGGGCCCGCCGTCCGGCCCGGTGCGGGCCGCCGTGCGGGAGGCCTGGAACTCGAGCAGCGCGGCCAGCCCGTGCACCTCGGGCTCCTTGGGCATCAGCTCGGCCAGCACCCGGGCCAGCCGCAGCGCGTCCTCGCACAGGGCGGGGCGCAGCAGGTCGTCGCCGGCCGTGGCCGCGTACCCCTCGTTGAAGACCAGGTAGATGACCTCGAGCACGGACCCGAGCCGGGCCTCCCGCTCGGGACCGTACGGCACCTCGAAGGCGACGGCCTTCGTCGCGAGCGTCCGTTTCGCACGGACGATGCGCTGCGCGACGGTGGCCTCCGGCACGAGGAACGCGCGTGCGATCTCGGCGGTGGTCAGCCCGCCGAGCAGCCGCAGGGTGAGCGCGATGCGGGACTCGGCGGACAGCACCGGGTGGCAGGCGGTGAACACGAGCCGCAGCAGGTCGTCGTCGATGTCGTCCGGGTCGGACGGCACGTCCACGTGGTACGGCGCCGCCTCGAGGTCCCGCCCGACCTCCTCCAGCTTGCGCGTGTACCTCTCCCGGCGGCGCACGAGGTCGATCGCGCGGTGCTTGGCGGCGGCCATGAGCCAGGCGCCCGGGTTGTCGGGCACGCCGTCCCGCGGCCACTGCTCCAACGCGGCGACCAGGGCGTCCTGCGCCAGCTCCTCGGCGATCCCGACGTCCCGGACGATCCGCGCGACGCCGGCGATGACGCGCGGGGACTCCATCCGGAAGACGGTCTCGATGGCGCCGACCGGGCCGTCGGGGGCGGGGGCGGCGGGCTGCTGTTCCACAGCCCACCATGCAACACCCCCGGCGGGCGGACGCAAAGCGGCGCTCACGCCTCGGCGATCTCCCGGACCTCACAGGTGATCGTCCAGTACTCCTCGTGCACCTTCACGAACCGCTTGGCCCACTCGATCGCCTCGGCCCTGTCCTTGCACTGCATGAGCGCGTAGCCGCCGATCACCTCCTTGGACTCGGTGAACGGGCCGTCCGTGACGGAGAGGTTCCCGCCCTCCCAGCGCACCCGCGCGCCCTGGGCGGCCGGCGTGAGCCCGGCGGTGTCGAGCATGACCCCGGCCTTGGTGATCTCCTCGATCAGCTCGCCCATCCGCTGCATCAGCTCGGGGCTGGGGCCCTCCGCGGGCGCGGTGGTCTCGTCGACGCGCACGATCGACAGGTAACGCGGCATGGTGACTCCTCGGGTACGGCGGCCGGGCTGTTCCCGGCCTCACACCCCTTGCGTCGAACGACCACGCCGTGGATCGACACGGCCCGCGGATTTTCTTCCACGGATTTTTTCCGGGCCGTTTTTTCCGAGCCGTTTTTCCGGGCCGTCCTCACCGCAGCGACGCCCACAGCTCGCTCGCCGCCGGTTCCTTCGCCACCACCCGGTTGGCGTCCGAGGGGGCGGGCACCACCGGCATCATCACCGTCGTCACGTTCTTCGACGCCAGACCCCGCAGGCTCTCGCCCAGGCGCGTCAGCTCCGGCAGCGAGTCCAGGCCCGTGTCCGTGGTCAGGCTGCCGGTGGTCGCGTCGGCGACCCGGTACAGCTTCGCGGGATCGGTGAGCAGATCCGTCGAGGCCAGCTGGTCCAGCAGCGCCTTCACGAGTTTCTGCTGAAGAGCTATGCGGCCGAGGTCGCTGCCGTCGCCTATGCCGTACCGGGTGCGCGCCAGGGCCAGGGCCTGGCTGCCGTTGAGGTGGTGGGCGCCCGCCTTCAGGTCCAGATGGCTCTTGTCGTCGTCGATGTCCTGATCCGTGGTCACCGTCACGCCGCCGAGCGCGTCCACCAGTTTGGCGAACCCCGAGAAGTCGATCTCCAGAAAATGGTCCATGCGGATGTGTGTGATCGACTCGACCGTCTTGACCGCGCAGACCGGACCGCCCAGCTCGTAGGCGGTGTTGAACATCACCCCGTACGCCACCGCCGTCCTGCCGCCCGACGCCAGCGGGCACGACGGCCGGGTGACGAGGGTGTCGCGCGGGATGCTGACCACGGTGGCCTTCGTGCGGCCCGCCTCGATGTGCACCACCATCGCCGTGTCCGAACGGGCACCCGCGACGTCGCCCCCGCCGAGGGCGGCGTTCTGCTTGCCGCTGCGCGAATCGGAGCCAAGGACCAGGATGTTCAGGGCGCCGCTCGGCAGGGGTGAGGCGGACGCGGAGGGCGAGGGTGTCGGGCGCGCCGGGCGGTCGGTGCCCAGCGCGCGGTCGATGTCGACGCTTTTGATGTTGTGGTTGAGATGCCAGTACGCCCAGGCCGCCCCGGCGGCCGTGAGGACGACGCCGCACGCGATCACCGCGCCGACGAACCTGATCAGCCGTGTCCGCCGGCCGCCGCGTCTTGCCACGCCCCCGTCACCATCCCCGTCCCCGGCCCCCGTGCGTGTCAGCAGAAGCCACACGGAGGAACATAAGTCCGAATTATTGCGAGCAGAGACAGCGGGACGTCATTCTTCGGAAAATCTCACGTTCTCACCCTGCCCTCAGCCCGGCGTCACTGCGGGGGGGGCACGAAAGTTTCGGAGGCCGATACGTCAACACCGGCCCGAGACGGCCCGGTTGGTCATGTTCGTGCCGGTGGATCGGGCGGGAGTCATGCGCGGGATCGTATGCCCGGAAGATTCGACGCACCACCCGAAAGATTCGGAAGGAGACGGGAGTTGAGGTCCGTCAGTCCGCCGTCACCGACTCGAACCGCCACCGGTGCACCGCCCGGGTGACCAACTCCCCGTCCGGCTCGGGCAGTTCCGGGAGGTCGGCAATGAACTCCGCGTCCCACCAGGTGATGACGAGGACGCGGTCCTGCGGGGCCCGGAAGGTCTCGCGGCGCAGGGGCGGGGGCGTCAGCTCCTGGGCGCGGGCCCAGGCCAGCAGTTCCTCGCCCCGGCCTGCGACCGCCCGGGCCTCCCACATCAGCGCGACCGTCACGAGTAGAGGTTCTCCTTGCTCACCTCGTGCACGTGGTCGTGGTCGTGCGAGTTGCCCGGCACATGCGGGTCCGTCACCGGCAGCGACGAGTCCGCCGACAGGTCCCAGGACGACGCAGGACGGCCCCGGGCGACCATCTCCGCGCCCAGCGCGGCGACCATCGCGCCGTTGTCCGTGCAGAGCTTGGGGCGGGGCACCCGCAGGCGGATGCCGGCCGCCTCGCAGCGCTCCTGGGCCAGGACGCGCAGGCGGGAGTTCGCCGCGACTCCGCCGCCGATCATCAGATGGTCGACGCCCTGGTCCTTGCAGGCCCGCACCGCCTTGCGGGTCAGCACGTCCACCACCGCCTCCTGGAAGGACGCGGCCACATCGCGGACCGGGACCTCCTCCCCCGCCGCCCGCTTGGCCTCGATCCAGCGGGCCACGGCCGTCTTCAGGCCGGAGAAGGAGAAGTCGTACGCGGGGTCGCGCGGGCCGGTCAGGCCGCGCGGGAACGCGATCGCCTCCGGGTCGCCCTCCTTGGCGTACCGGTCGATGACCGGGCCGCCCGGGAAGCCGAGGTTCAGCACGCGCGCGATCTTGTCGAAGGCCTCGCCCGCCGCGTCGTCGATCGTCGAACCCATCGGCCGTACGTCCGAGGTGATGTCCGTGGAGAGCAGCAGCGACGAGTGGCCGCCGCTGACCAGCAGCGCCATCGTCGGTTCCGGCAGCGCGCCGTGCTCCAGCTGGTCCACGCAGATGTGCGAGGCCAGGTGGTTGACGCCGTACAGCGGCTTGCCCAGCGCGTACGCGTACGCCTTCGCCGCCGAGACGCCGACCAGCAGGGCTCCGGCCAGTCCCGGCCCGGCGGTGACCGCGATGCCGTCGAGGTCCTTCGCGGAGACACCCGCGTCCTTCAGCGCGCGCTCGATGGTCGGCACCATCGCTTCCAGATGGGCACGCGAGGCGACTTCCGGAACGACCCCGCCGTAGCGCGCGTGCTCGTCGACGCTGGAGGCGACGGCGTCCGCGAGGAGGGTGGTCCCGTGGACGATGCCGACGCCGGTCTCGTCGCAGGACGTCTCGATCCCCAGGACCAGGGGTTGGTCAGCCATTGATCTCGGTTCCTCGTACTGATGGGGAGCCCGCGGCGAAGTCGCCGTCGGGCGTGGTGGTCAGGCGCATCACCAGGGCGTCCACGTTCCCCGGCTGGTAGTAGCCGCGCCTGAACCCGATGGCCTCGAAGCCGAAGCGCTCGTACAGCTTCTGCGCGCGTACGTTGTCGACCCGGCACTCGAGCATCACCTCGGCGCACTCGAACGCGGTCGCGGCGCGCAGCAGCTCCGTCAGCAGCCGCCCGCCCAGGCCCGTGCCCCAGTGGTCGCGGGCCACGGCGATGGTCTGGATGTCGGCGAGCTCACCCTGGGCGGCCAGCCCCGCATAGCCGACGATGCGCTCGCCCTCGACGGCCACGACGTAGCGGCGGGTGGCCTCCGGGCCCCGGGAGTGCGCGAGCTCGGACCAGAACATGCCCCGCGACCAGGCGTCCTCCGGGAAGAGGTCCTTCTCCAGCTCCAGCACGGGGTCGATGTCCCACCAGCGCATCTCGCGCAGCCGGGGCGTCTCGGGCGGGGTCACGGGCTCGGTCACTTCGGCGTGACCACCTTGTAGCTCTTGGGCACCTGTGCGTCGGGGCGGCGCAGGTACAGCGGACGGGGCGCGGGCAGTTCCTCGCCCTTGGCGAGCTTCTCGGCGGCCAGGGAGGCCAGGGCCGCCGCCGAGACGTGCTCGGGCTCGTGGACGTCCGGGAAGGTGTCCGGGTACAGCAGCGCGCCCGCGCCGACGGCGGGCAGGCCCGCGACCTTCTCGGCGATCTCGGCGGGACGGTCGACGGCGGGCTCGGTGACACGGGTGCGCGCGTCCTCGTAGCGCGCCCAGTAGACCTCCTTGCGGCGCGCGTCCGTGGCGACCACGAAGGGCACGGTCAGATCGGAGGCGTACGCGAGGCCGTCGAGGGTGCACAGGCCGTGGACGGGCACACCGAGCGCGAGTCCGAACGTGTCGGCTGTCATCAGACCGACCCGCAGCCCGGTGTACGGGCCGGGGCCCACGCCGACGACGACGCCGGTGACGGCGTCGAGCCGGGTGCCCGCCTCGGCGAGGATCCGGTCGACGGCGGGCAGCAGGAGTTCCCCGTGCCGCCGGGCGTCGACCTGGCTCGTCGAGGCGACGACGGACGTGCCGTCGTGCAGCGCGACGGTCACGGCGGGGGTGGCGGTATCCAGAGCGAGCAAGAGCACGCAAACAGCCTACGGCGCTCGCGCCCCCAGCACGGCCGGGCCGGTCCACACCGGGGCTGCTGCTACCGTCACAGCAAAGGTGTGCGACGCAAGCGCGTGCACGGTGTCGAGAGGTGGGCAAGGGTGGCTAGGAGCAGCTCGGGATTCGTGGCCGGGCTCACCGTGGCGGCCGTCGCCGCGGTCGGTTTCCTCGCCTACCAGGCGTCGGCGCACGTGCCCGACACGCTGGGCAAGCCGCAGGTGAAGAAGTCGCCGGGGGCCGGCGCGTCCAAGGCCCCGCGGGGCACGAACCCGGCGGCGCTGCCCGGGGGCTCCGGCACCGGGGAGCGGGTGGTGTACTCACTCGACGACGACCGGGTGTGGCTGGTCGGCACGGACAACAAGGTGGAGCGGACCTTCACCGTGATGCCGGGGACGGTGGACCCGGCCCCGGGCACGTACGCGGTGACGTCCCGGACCGCGGCCGGGACCGGTTCGGACGGCAAGCAGGTGGAGCACATCGTGCGGTTCGCGCTGAGCGACGGCGTGGTGTTCGGCTTCAGCGCGGCCGTGGACGGCTCGACGCCCAAGCCGGACGCGTCGAAGAAGCTGGGCGGGATCCGCGAGGGCCGTGCGGACGGCACGGCGATGTGGGAGTTCGCGACGATCAACCAGAAGGTGGTCGTCGTCAAGTAGCCGTCGTCGTCAAGCCCCGGTCGTCGTCAAGCCGCGGACGCCACGCTCTACGCGGCCCTGCGCCGGTCCTCCGTCACCGGAGCCGGCTGGTGCGTGTCGGGCGCCGGGTCCCTCGGCGGGGTCGAGACCGCCTTGGCCGCCGCGCAGGAGGCGAGCAGATCCTTCATCGACACGTTGCGCGGCCCGGGCACCACGCGCGGCTGCGCCTCGTCGCGTTCTGAAGCCGGCATGGACGCCTCCTGGTGTCGCGAGGGCGACAGGGTTAGGCAGACCTGACCTCGGTCCTTCCGACCATGTGACCACGCCGGACGCCCGCGGCGCAATATCTTGCCGACGGCTTGTCGGGACGTTACCCGCATGGTGCACGCCGTTCGGGGCCCTAAAGGGGCGCTCCCAGGTCCACCTGCGTCCACCGCTCCCCGAACCCCGCGAGCGTCACATGCCTGACCTCGTCCGTCGTGTCGCCCACCGCCCGGTGGATCGTCACGTGCAGGCGGTCCTCCGTCAGCTCCTCGACCTTGCCCTCGCCCCACTCCACGACGACCACCGACTCCGGCAGCGAGACGTCGAGGTCGAGGTCCTCCATCTCCTCCAGGCCGCCGCCCAGCCGGTACGCGTCCACGTGGACCAGCGGCGGGCCGTCCCCGAGGGAGGGGTGCACGCGGGCGATCACGAAGGTCGGCGAGGTGACCGCCCCCCGTACCCCCAGGCCCTCGCCGAGCCCGCGGGTCAGCGTGGTCTTGCCCGCGCCCAGCTCGCCGTTCAGCAGCACGAGGTCGCCGGCGTGCAGCAGCTTGGCCAGCCGGCGCCCCAGTTCCTGCATCTGTTCGGGGGAGGTGACGGTGAGCTCGACGGTGACGTCCGGCGTGGGGGCCTCAGCCGGGCTGTGCGGTGCTGGTGCTTCCATAGCCCCCCACGGTAGCCCCTGCGGGGACCGCTCCCGAGCGCATCAGGAGGTCGGCGAGGCGGTCGGTGACGACCTCGGGGTGCTCCAGCATCACCAGGTGCCCGGCGTCCGGCACGAGCACCAGTTCGGCGTCCGGCAGCAGATCGGCGATCGCCTCGCTGTGCTCGCTGGGGGTGACCAGGTCCTGCACGCCGGCCAGGACGAGCACCGGAAGGTCGGCGAAGCGGGCGAGCGCCTTGGTCTTGTCGTGGTCGGTGAAGGCCGGGTAGAACTCGGCGACCACGTCGATCGGGGTGCTCTCGATCATCCGCTCGGCGAACCGGGCGACGGCCGGATCGATGTCCCGGGACGCGAAGGAGTACCGCTTGATGATCCCCGCGAACAGGTCGGCGGTGGCCCTGCGTCCCTTCTCCACCAGCTCGGCCTGCTGCCCGAGTGCCCTCAGCACTCCGGGCAGGACGCGGCGTATCGCGTTGACGCCCGCGACGGGCAGTCCGAAGTTGACCTCACCGAGCCGCCCGGACGACGTACCCACGAGGGCGACGCCGACGACCCGGTCGCGGATCAGTTCCGGGTACTGGTCGGCGAGGGCCATGACCGTCATGCCGCCCATGGAGTGGCCGACGAGCACGATCGGCCCCTCGGGCACGGCCGCGTCGATCACGGCCTTCAGGTCGCGTCCGAGCTGGTCTATGGAGACCGGCGTGCCGTCGGCCTGCGCCATGCCCCGCCCGGAGCGGCCGTGGCTGCGCTGGTCCCAGTGCACGGTGCGGACGACGCCGCGCAGCGCGGCCCGCTGGAAGTGCCAGGAGTCCTGGTTGAGGCAGTAGCCGTGGCTGAAGACGACGGTGACCGGGGCCGGGGCCTTGCGTCCGAAGAGCCGGCGGCGGCGCTGCGCGGGGATCCTCTCCGGCTCGACGTCGTCGACCTCGTAGTACAGCTCGGTGCCGTCGTCCGCGTACGCCTTGCCGGGGATGCCGCGGAGGGAGCCGTAGGGCCCGGCCGAGTCGAGGGCCAGCCGGGCCTTCCTGCGCATGCCGCGGCCGACCGTCATCCGCTCGATCGCGACACCGGCCGCGGCACCCGCCGCGACCACGCCTATCGCGGCGCCGGCGAGACCGGCGAGACGCCAGTTGCCGGCGGCAGCGACGGTCGCGCCGGCGACGGCCCCCGCCGTCTCCGCACTGCTCTCGCTCACGTCCCGCTCCTTCGTGCCGGGCTCCCCGCCCGTTCAGCCGTACGTCTGCCCCGGCTCACCCGTGTGGATTACCCATCCTGTTCCGCGTTCACCTTTACGTAGACGCGCGGGACGCGGGTTCCGATCCGGGTCACGATTTCGTAAGCGATGGTTCCGGCCGCCTGCGCCCAGTCCTCGGCGGTGGGTTCGCCCCGGTCCCCGGGACCGAACAGGACCGCCTCGGTTCCGGGTGGGGGCTCGTCGCCGCCCAGGTCCACGACGAACTGGTCCATGGCGATCCGCCCCGCGACGGTACGCAGCTTGCCGTCGACCAGGACCGGTCCCGTACCGGAGGCGTGCCGCGGGATGCCGTCCGCGTAGCCGACCGGGACCAGGCCGAGGGTGGTGGCGCCGGGGGTGGTGTACAGGTGGCCGTAGCTGACGCCGTGGCCGCCGGGGACCTGCTTGACCAGGGCGAGCGACGCCTTCAGGGTCATCACCGGACGCAGTCCGAGGTCGGCGGGGGTGCCGAGTTCGGGGCTCGGTGAGATGCCGTACATCGCGATTCCGGTGCGTACGAGGTCGAAGTGGGCCTCGGGCAGGGTCAGCGTGGCGGGCGAGTTGGCGATGTGCCGCACCTCGGGCCGCACGCCCTGTTGCTCGGCGTACGCCACCATCTCGCGGAAGCGGGCCAGTTGGGCCTGGACGGAGGGGTGGCCGGGTTCGTCCGCGCAGGCGAAGTGGGACCACAGGCCGACGACGGTGACCAGGCCGTCGGCCTGGGCGCGCACGGCCTCGGCGACGAGTTCCGGCCAGTCGCCGGGCTGGCAGCCGTTCCTGCCCAGGCCGGTGTCGGCCTTGAGGTGGACCCGGGCGGGTACGCCCGCGGCGGCGGCCGCCTCGCGCACCTCCTCCAGGGCCCACAGACCGCTGACGGACACGTCGACGTCGGCCTCGACGGCACGCTGCCAGGGACCGCCGGGGGTCCAGAGCCAGCACAGGACGCGACCCGGCACCCCTGCCTCGCGCAGGGCGAGGGCCTCCTCCGGCGTGGCCGTGCCGAGCCACTCGGCCCCGGCTTCGAGGGCCGCGCGGGCGCACGGCACGGCCCCGTGGCCGTACGCGTCCGACTTCACGACGGCCATCAGGGCCGAGCCGGGCGCGAGGGCGCGCAGGGCACGCACGTTCGCCCGCAGGGCCGCCAGATCGATCTCGGCGCGGGCACGCAGGGGTGCTGTCTCGATACGTTCCATCGCGCCCCAGTGTCTCAGAGGGGCCGGACGGCACGGGGATGACGGTACCGGCGGGTAGCGTTCCGGCAGTCGGCGTCCCTCAACCGGGCCTGGTCCGGGCCTGGTCCGGGCCCATGCACGCCTATCCAGGCCGGTCCACGCCCATCCACGGCCGTCCACGTCCATTCAGGGCCGTCCCCAGGGCCCATCGGGGCCCACCCGCTCAGCCCCGCACGTCGCGCCATGCCTCGGGAATGGCGTCGGCCACGTCGTGCGCCCCCGTCGGCGCGCCGTCCGCCGCGTAGCGGCCGGCCAAGCCGTGCAGGTAGGCCGCCACGCTCGCCGCGTCCCGGGCCGGGAGGCCGGCCGCGAGAAGCGACCCCGACAGGCCGGACAGCACGTCTCCGCTGCCCGCGGTCGCCAGCCACGGCGTGCCGGTGGCGTTCACGCGCACCGGGCCACCGTCGGGGTCCGCCACCAGCGTCGTCGAGCCCTTGAGGAGGACGGTCGCGTGGTAGCGGGACGCCAGCTCGCGTACCGCCGCGAGCCGCGCGCCCTCGACCTCCTCGCGCGCCACGCCGAGCAGCGCCGCGGCCTCGCCCGCGTGCGGGGTCATCAGCGTCGGTGCCGAACGGGCGCGTACGGCATCCCGGTCGGCCAGCCTGAGCCCGTCCGCGTCGACGAGGACGGGTACGTCCGCCTCCAGCACCTCGGCCACGGTCGCCGCGTCGTCGCCCGCTCCGGGACCGACCACCCAGGCCTGCACGCGCCCGGCCTTGGCGGGCCCCCGGTCGGAGATCAGCGTCTCCGGGAAGCGGGCGATCACCGCGCTCCCGGCGGGTCCCACATACCGCACGGCACCGGCACCGCCGCGCAGCGCCCCCGAGACGGCGAGCACGGCCGCTCCGGGATAGCGCGCCGACCCGGCGGCGATGCCGACGACGCCCCGCCGGTACTTGTCGCTCTCGGCGCGCGGCACCGGCAGCAGCGCGGCCACGTCCGCGTGCTGCAACGCCTCCAGCTCGGCCTCCTCGGGCAGTTCCAGTCCGATGTCGACGAGCCGTACGGAACCGGCGTACTCCCGCGCCGGATCGATGAGCAGCGCCGGCTTGTGCGTACCGAAGGTCACGGTGAGGTCCGCCCGTACGGCGTCCCCCCGCACCTCCCCGCTGTCGGCCTCGACACCGCTCGGCAGGTCCACGGCGACGACGACCGCGCGTGAGGCGCCGGCGAGCGCGGCGAGCCGTGCCGCGTCGGGCCGCAGCCCGCCCTTGCCGCCGATGCCCACGATCCCGTCGACGACGAGGTCGGCGGCCCGGATCACCTCCTCGGCGGCGTCGGAGGGGTCCGCGACCGTACCGCCCGCCCTGCGAAGGGCGGCGAGCCCGCCCTGATGGGTCCTCTCGGGGGACAGCGGCACCGCCGTCACCCCGGCCCCGCGCCGGGCGAGCCGCGCCCCGGCGTACAGGGCGTCGCCGCCGTTGTCCCCGCTGCCGACCAGCAGCACCACCCGGCTGCCGTACACCCGCCCCAGCAACTGGGCGCAGGCCGCTGCCAGTCCGGCGGCGGCGCGCTGCATGAGCGCCCCCTCCGGAAGCCGGGCCATGAGCGCACGCTCGGCCGTCCTCACCGTCTCCACGCTGTACGCAGTACGCATACGGCCGAGTCTCCCCCACCACGCCCACACCATGACGAAGGGCGCGGGAGACGCCCGCCCGGACCCCGGTCCGAGGGCCGGGGTCCGGGATGGCACGCTATCCCTCGGCGACGACCACCGCCGACGCGACACCCGCGTCATGACTGAGCGACACATGCCAGAACTGCACACCGAGTTCGGCCGCGCGGGCCGCGACCGTGCCCGTCACGCGCAGCCGGGGCTGACCGCTGTCCTCGACGTACACCTCGGCGTCGGTCCAGTGCAGCCCGCCCGGCGCGCCCAGCGCCTTGGCCACCGCCTCCTTCGCCGCGAACCGCGCGGCCAGCGAGGCGATCCCGCGCCGCTCACCGCCGGGCAGCAGCAACTCGCGCTCCAGGAAGAGCCGTTCGGCCAGCCCGGGGGTACGCTCCAGCGCGGCCCGGAAGCGGTCGATCTCGGCCACGTCGATGCCGACTCCGATGATGCTCATGCGAGGCACCCTATGCGGCGCTGACCGCCCCTTCGCCGCGCGGCGGTTCGAAGGCCGGGCGCCGGGTTGGAGGCCGCTGGTTCCGGTTGGTGCACCGGCGCCCGACGGGCCACGGATGCCCTGGCAGCAGGGAGGTACGCGCCTTTTCACCCTTCCCACTCGTATGTGAGGACCGAGCAGGGACAGGGTCCGCCGGCGGACGCACCCAGGGCCCCGGACACGGCCGGGGCCCTGGGTGCGTGTCGACGCGCGCCGCTACCAGCGGTACCAGCGACCCCGTCGACCGCCACTCGCCGGGCGGACGACGAAGCCCAGCAGCCACACCGCCAGCACGATGACGGCAACCCACCACAGCGCCTTCAAGGCGAAGCCCGCACCGAAAAGGATCAGGGCCAGAAGAAGAACCAGAAGCAAGGGAACCATGTTTCATCAACCTCCGGCCGAGCGGGTTCCCCGCCGACGGCCCGGCACGCATCGAAAAACCCGGGTTTCTTCAGGGCCTCCAGTGGAATTCTGATTGGTTCGCCGCGAATCCTCGCGCACGGCACAGCGCATTCCTGTGACGTTTACGCGTCACGACGGGGGCAATCCGAACGTCACCGAACGCCGTGAAGACGTAGGGATGTGACACCCATGGCTGAGAACCAGAAGGCGCAGGCCAAGACCGAGCAGGCCAAGGGCAAGGTCAAGGAGAGCGTCGGCCGCACCGTCGGCAACGAGCGCATGGAGGCCGAGGGCCGCATGGAGCAGGCGCGCGGCGACGCCCGAGAGGCCAAGGAGAAGACCAAGGACGTCTTCCGGCACTGAGCCTCGCTCAGGGCAGGTTCGGGCGCTCGCACCGAATGGGTGCCCGGACCTGCTTTTCTTTTGCATTCTCCCGCGTCGCGCATGCTGAATTACCGTCAAGAAATGTCGGGCCGTCAGCTCTTGCCGCAACCCCTCGCCCCGCCCAATGGGCGTGAGCGGGTCAGGAGAGCCAGTCGGTGTATCGGGTGGGCGCGAGGTGGGCGTCCCTGTCGGTGAGGACGTCGCCCTTGACGGCGGCGAACATGCCCGCGGTGGGGTCGGTGACGACGGTGCGGGTGTCGCCCCTGCGGGACAGGGTGATCCGGCCCAGTTCGTCAAGGTTGAAGATCTCGGGGCCGGCGATGTTGTGAATGCCGTTCAGCGGGGCGCCCGCGGCCACCTCCGCCACCGCCGCGGCCACGTCCTTCGAGGCGATCGGCTGGATCGGCGTGGCGGGCAGCCGGACGGTGTCGCCCTCCGCGGTCCAGGACATGACGGCGTCCATGAACTCCATGAACTGCGTCGCCCGGACGATCGAGTAGGGGATCGAGCCGCCCGCGAGGATGTTCTCCTGGAGCACCTTGGCCCGGTAGTAGTCCAGCTCCGGCACCTGGTCCACACCGACGATCGAGAGGATGACGAAGTGGCCGACGCCGCCCTTGCGGGCCGCGGCCAGAAGGTTGTCCATCGAGGTCCGGAAGAACGCCGGGGAGGCTTCGTCGAAGGTCGGGGAGTTCGTCAGGTTGACGACGACGTCGGCTCCGTCCACCGCCCCGTCCAGCCCCTGGCCGCTGATGACGTCGACTCCGGTGGACTTCGAGTGCGGTACCGCCTCATGCCCGGCGGCGTTCAGGTCCTTGACGACCTGTGACCCGATCAGGCCGGTACCGCCGATGACTGCGAACTTCATGACACGCCTTTCGTCGGGAATATGTCCGCAATATGGCATATGAACCCTTCCGTGGGCGCGCCATGAGCCAAACTCGGACACAATCTGTCCGAGACTATACACGGACATAAATTGTCCGAGTCAAGCGGTCTGATTAGAGTGGGCGGGTGAAGATGTCCGGCGGAGTCGAGTGGGCCCTGCACTGCTGCGTCGTGCTCACGTCGGTCGAGGAGCCCGTGCCCGCGACCAGGCTGGCGGAACTGCACGACGTCTCGCCGAGCTATCTGGCCAAACAGCTGCAGGCGCTCTCCCGGGCCGGGCTCGTGCGCTCGGTCCAGGGCAAGTCCGGCGGCTACGTGCTCACCCGGGAACCCGCCTCGATCACGGTGCTCGATGTGGTCGAAGCGGTCGACGGCCCCGGCCAGGCGTTCACCTGCACGGAGATCCGCCAGCGCGGCCCGCTGGCCACGCCGGCCGAGTCGTGCACCGTGCCCTGCCCGATCGCCCGCGCGATGACCGCCGCGGACACGGCCTGGCGCGAAGCCCTGCGCGCGGTCACCATCGCCGATCTGGTCCAGGACGTCGCCTCGGACTCCGGCCCCTCCGCACTGGCCCGCATCAGCACGTGGCTGACCATGCCGGAAGTCTGACCGGAAGTCTGAAACGCCGAGCGAGTGGGACCTGGAGCAGGCCACCTCCTCCCCGCCCCGCTCGTGCCGTGGACGAGCAGAGCCCACGGCTACGTCTCGGACGCTCCGCCGCCCGCGTTGGCGTAGCGCGCGGCCAGTTCGCCGAACGCCCTGGTCAGTTGTGGTGGGCCGATGACCTGGATGTCGGTGTCGAAGCGCCCCACAGCGGCGGCAAGGCCGGTCCACGACCAGGAGCCGAGGGTGAGGCGACAGCGGCCGGGGCCGAGTTCCTCGACGATTCCGTCCTGCGTGAAGGGGGCCACATCCTGTGCGGGGAGGTCGAGGACGACTTCGCCACGGCAGGGCCAGTCGGTGGTGGAACCATCGGTCCCGCGGAATCGGCCGGTGACGAACGCGGCCACGTCATCGCCGGGGAGAACGCGTCGGGCGAAACGCGGGCCGGTGGAGGTGCGGGGGCGTACGCGGTCGACGCGGAAGGTGCGCCAGTCGTCGCGGTCGAGGTCCCAGGCGATCAGGTACCAGTGGCCGCGCCGGGTGACGAGGTGGTGGGGCTGCGTCCGGCGAGGTCGCCCGGCGGGGCCGGTGGCGTCGTGGCCGTACTCGAAGCGCAGTTCCTCACGTGCCTGGATGACACGGCTCAGCTCCGTGAGGAGCTGCGTGCCGACCGGGGTGGCCTTGCCGGTCTCCGACGGCTCGGTGGTGCAGCCCCTGGGATCGTCGCAGTGGGCACCGCTGTACGGCATGCTCACCGACCGCTTCGGCGTGACGTGGGTGCTGGACGTGGCAGCCCCGCACAACGGCTGATCCACTCGCGGTCGGGAACACGATCGCCCTGGGCCGCCGCGCGCGCTGCGGCGGCCTGGCAGGAGCGAACCGGAAAGAGATACCGCCGCCCTTCCTGGCACTGGCGGATCGGCGGGCGGTCGATCCGCAGGTGCGACACATTTCCCGGATGTGTCGCAGTCCAGCCGGTGGACCACCCGCCCCCGATAACTCAGTCCCCTCCCCTCACAGCTCCCTGCTAGCCTGCGCAGGCTCGATCGCGCGCCCTGGGGGAACAGTCGGCGCGCCGCGCAGTCGAGGCGCATCCGAAAACGCCAGGGGGGCGGACGTATGAGCAGTACCACCACGGCGCCGGAACCGGTGACCGACCCGTTCGACGCGCTGCCCGAACTCGCCCCGCTGCGCACCGCCGCCCGGGCCGGTGACTGGGCGGCCACCCAGGCCTTTTTCGCCGGGCTCGACTCCGTCGACAAGGTCTCCTTCGCCGTCGGCGCCCTGGCCGACATCGAGGGGACCGAGGGATACCTGGAGGAGTCCGCGAAGGCCCTGCCCGGCAACCCGCTGCCGGCCACGCTGCTCGCCGAGCGGTACATCCGCATCGGCTGGGGCATCCGCAGCGGTGCCCGTGCCAAGCACGTCTCACGGGACCAGTTCGACCAGTTCCACGCCTGGCTGCGCAAGGCCGAGCAGAAGCTCATCGAGGTGTGCGCGGAGCAGCCCGCGTACGCCCCCGCCTGGACCGCCCGGCTGCTGACCGCCCGCGGTCTGGAGCTGGGGCAGTCCGAGGCCCGGCGCCGCTACGACCGGCTGTCGGTCCATCATCCGCACCACTTCCGTGCCCAGTCGCAGTTGCTGCAACAGCTCTGCCCCAAGTGGGGCGGTTCCTGGGAGGCCGCGCACGGCTTCGCCCAGGAGTGCGCGAGCGCAGCGCCGGACGGCTCGCACGCCGGGATCCTGGTGGCCGAGGCCCACATCGAACACTGGCTGGAGCTGGACGGGAGCGAGGCGACGGCCTACATGCGCGGCCTGCCCGTCCGCGACGACCTGCGTCACGCCGCCCAGGTGTCCGTCCTGCATCCGGACTACCGGCCCGGCTGGCTCTGGATCACCGGGCACAGCGCCTTCGCCCTGGCCTTCTCGCTCGGCGGCCACCTCGAGGACGCCGCCCCGCACTTCGCCGCCCTGGGCGACACGGCCGCCAAGTCCTCGTGGCAGTACCTGGCCGACTGGAAGAGCCGGTTCGCGAAGTACCGCACGGCCGCGCTGGCGACGCTCTGAGGGGGAGACCGACAGATGACCACGCACGACGCGACCATGAGATCCGAGGCCGCGGACCTCACCGCGCTCACCGACCTCACCGCCCTCGACGGTCTGGTCGCCCACACCACCGTCCAGGGCGTCCCCGTCCTCCATGCCCCGCACCCCGGCGACATCACGGCCGGTCTGATCTTCCGCGTGGGACGTGCCGACGAGACCCTGGCCACGTCCGGTGTCACCCACCTCGTCGAACACCTCGCGCTGCACCGCCTGGGCATGTCGGACGGGCACTACAACGGCGCCACGGCGAACACGTACACGCTCTTCCACGTCACCGGCAGCGAGGACGAGGTCGTCGCATACCTCAACGACGTCTGCGCCGCCCTGCGCGACCTGCCGCTCGAGCGTCTGGAAACGGAGAAGGAGATCCTCCGCACGGAGGCCGCGAGCCGGGCGAACCACGTCAACTCCCAGATGGCGCTGTGGCGTTACGGCGCGCAGGGATACGGCCTGTCCAGCTACGACGAACTGGGCACCTGGGGACTGACGGCCGACCAGGTACGGAACTGGGCCCAGACCCGCTTCACCCGGGACAACGCCGTGCTGTGGATCACCAGCGACCGGGTACCGGACGGCCTGGACCTCACCCTGCCCACCGGCCGTCGCATCCCGGCGCCGGCCGCGTCCAGCGCGCTGCCCGTCACGCCCGCCTACATCCGCGGCGACGACGGCCACGTCGTCTTCAACGCCGTGCTGCGCCGCTCCACCGCGGCCGCCGTCTTCGCCGACGTCCTGGGCCGCGCCCTCTACCAGGACCTGCGCCACGAGGGCGGGTACTCGTACACGGCGGAGGCCGACTACAGCCCGCGCGACGCCGACTTCGCCACCCTCACCGCGTACGCCGACGCGTTGCCCAGGAAGCAGGCCGCGGTGGTCGGCGGGTTCGTCGACGCGTTCGCCCGCCTGCGCGCGGGCCGCATCGAACAGGCCGAACTGGACTCCGTTCGCGGCAAGCTGCTCAAGCGGTACGAGACTCCCGACCTCGGCGCCGCGCTGCTGCCGTCGTACGCGCTCAGTCTGCTGCTCGGCCACCGGATCCTCTCCCCCGAGCAGCACACGGCCGAGTTGCGGGCGGTCACCGTCGCGGACCTGCGCGAGGTCGCCCGTGAGGCGTGGGACGACGGGCTGCTCCAGGTGCCCACCCGGGGCGCCGACTGGGCCGGCTTCGAGCCCGCCCCGCAGTACTCGTCGTCCGCGCTCACCGGTACCCGGCACCCGTCGCTGGAGGACGACGGCGTCACGCTGGTCATCGGCACCGAGGGTGTGAGCCTGCTGCTGCCCGGCGGCCCGGTCACCGTGCGGTACGACGCCTGCGCCGCGATGACCACCCGCCCCGACGGGGGCCGCGTCCTGACCGGCCTGGACGGTTTCCGCGTGGCTGTGGAGCCCACCTTGTTCGAGGGCGTCACGGCCGAACGGATCGCGGCGCTGGACGCGGCCGTCCCCGCCGCCGCGGTCGTCCCGCTGCCGGTCCGTGAACCGGAGCAGATCCCGAAGCCGCGCAAGCGGGAGACCCCCGTGCCGACGGCCGGCGGCGGCGAGGCCGTGAAGGTGGCGGCGTCCCGGAGGTGGCCTGTCGGCCTGGTCCTCATGGTCGCGCTGGACGTGGCGTTCGGGCTGGGGCTCCTGTTCGCCGTCGTCCGTCTGTCCGACGAGACCCACCCGGCGTGGAGCATCCTGGCCCGGGCGATCCTGCCGGCCGCGGTACTGATCCGCTACACCCACCGGGCCTACCGCCGCGCCCAGCGCGCCCGCGGCTGACCCCCGTGCCGCCCAGGCCCGCGTCATCCGGGCCCGGGGCGGCGCCCAGGCCGAGAACGCTCCCCTACTCCACCGTGACGGACTTCGCCAGGTTCCGCGGCTGATCCACCTCGTTGCCCCGGGCGGTCGCCAGCTCGCAGGCGAAGACCTGCAACGGCACCGTCGCGACCAGCGGCTGGAGCAGGGTGGGAGTCGCCGGGATGCTGATCAGGTGGTCGGCGTACGGGACGACCGCCTCGTCGCCCTCCTCCGCGATCACGATCGTGCGCGCGCCCCGGGCCCGGATCTCCTGGATGTTGGAGACGATCTTGTCGTGCAGGACCGAGCGTCCGCGCGGCGAGGGCACCACCACGACCACCGGCAGGTCCTGCTCGATCAGCGCGATCGGCCCGTGCTTGAGCTCGCCCGCCGCGAAGCCCTCAGCGTGCATGTACGCCAGCTCCTTGAGCTTGAGGGCGCCTTCCAGGGCGACCGGGTAGCCGACGTGCCGGCCCAGGAACAGCACCGTGTTCTTGTCGGCGAGGGACCGCGCCAGCCGGCGCACCGGCTCCATGGTCTCCAGGACCCGCTCGACCTCGTCGGAGATCCTCGACAGATCGCGGATGACGACGTGGATCTCGTCGCCCCACTTGGTGCCGCGCACCTGGCCCAGGTACAGGGCCACCAGGTAGCAGGCGACGAGCTGTGTCAGGAACGCCTTCGTGGACGCCACCGCGACTTCCGGCCCCGCGTGCGTGTACAGGACCGCGTCCGACTCCCTGGGAATCGTAGAACCGTTGGTGTTGCAGATCGCCAGCACCTTGGAGCCCTGCTCACGGGCGTGCCGCAGGGCCATCAGGGTGTCCATGGTCTCGCCGGACTGGGAGATGGCGATGACCAGGGTGCGCGGGTCGAGGATGGGGTCCCGGTAGCGGAACTCGCTGGCCAGTTCGACCTCGCAGGGGATCCGCGTCCAGTGCTCGATGGCGTACTTGGCGATCAGCCCGGCGTGGAAGGCGGTCCCGCAGGCCACGATCACCACCTTGTCGACCTCGCGCAGTTCGGCGGGCGAGATCCGCAGCTCGTCAAGGCGCAGTGAACCAGCCGCGTCGATACGGCCGAGGAGCGTGTCGGCGACCGCCTTGGGCTGCTCGGCGATCTCCTTGAGCATGAAGTAGTCGTAGCCGCCCTTCTCGGCGGCCGAGGCGTCCCAGTCGACGTGGTACGAGTGCACGTCGGCGGGCCGGCCGTCGAAGCCGGTGACCGTGACGCCGTCGCGGCGCAGTTCCACCACCTGGTCCTGGCCCAGCTCGATCGCCGAGCGGGTGTGGGCGATGAACGCGGCGACGTCCGAGGCGAGGAAGGCCTCGCCCTCGCCGACGCCCACGACCAGCGGCGAGTTGCGCCGCGCGCCGACGACCACGCCGGGCTCGTCGGCGTGCACGGCGACCAGGGTGAACGCGCCCTCCAGCCGCCGGCACACCAGCCGCATGGCCTCCGCCAGGTCGGCGGCCACGGAGAACTCCTCGGCGAGCAGATGGGCGACGACCTCGGTGTCCGTCTCGGAGGCGAGGGTGTGGCCCCGCTCCTCCAGCTCCGCGCGCAGCACCGCGAAGTTCTCGATGATCCCGTTGTGGACGACGGCGACGCGGCCCGCGTTGTCGAGGTGCGGGTGCGCGTTGGGGTCGTTCGGCGCGCCGTGGGTGGCCCACCGGGTGTGCCCGATGCCGGTGGTGCCGGTCGGCAGCGGCCGGTCGACCAGTTCCTTCTCCAGGTTGACCAGCTTCCCGGCCTTCTTCGCGGCGGCCAGCCCGCCGTCCGCGAGCACGGCGACGCCCGCCGAGTCGTAGCCCCGGTACTCCAGCCGCTTCAGCCCGGCCATCACGACGTCGAGCGCCGACTGCGATCCCACGTAACCAACGATTCCGCACATGATCCGCAGCCTACGGTCCGACGGCCGCCGATACCCGCCCTCGCGTGCCCGAAATCGGAAATTCCCACCGGGGTACGAACGCCCCCGGCGGGTGGTTCCCGCGGCGGCTCAGCCGAGCTTGGCCAGCTGGGCCTCGACGATCTCCGTGGGGAAGTCGAAGTCCTTGCCCGTGGCGGCGGCGGCGAGGTTGACGGCCGGGAAGTACGCGAGGGTGGCGCCCTTGCGTACGACGACGCCCTTCACCGGGGCCTTGATGCCCTCATCGGCATCCACCAGGCTGGTCAGGGCCAGCGCCTCGTCGGCACCCTGGGGCGGGGCGGTGACCGCGACCTTGTCGACCTTGGTTTTGTCGCTCCCCACGGTGAAGGCGAAACCGCCGGCGCACTTCGTCGAGGCCGTCCTCAGGTCCGCGAAGGCCTTCGCCGCACCGCCGTCCTCGTAGGAGGCCAGCGTCACCAGGACCTTGGCCCGGTTGAGGGCTGCGAACGCGGTGTCCTCGGCGCTCGCGCCCGCGGCGGGCTTCCTGGCGTCGCCCGTCCACTCCCGCTTCACGGTGGCCGAGGGCGTGCCGACGTAGGTTCCGACCTGCAGGTACGCGAGCGGCGCGCAGGCCGCCTCGTCCGTCTTCGCCTTGCTCTGCGCGATGTCGTCCTGCGCCGGGACCTTGGTGACGAGCTTCCCGCTCTTGACGTCCGCCTGCGTGAGCGCGGCCTTCTCCAGCTCGGCGGCGCTCAGCGCCTTGGCGGCGGCAGGGCCGGCGGAGACCGTCTGGGAGGGAGCGGCCGAGGCCGTCTTGTCCGCCTGGGCGGTCTTGCCGTCGCCGCCCTTGTCCCCGCTGCCGGAGGAGCCGCCGCAGGCGGTGGCCAGGACGGCGAGGGCGGCGGCTGAGGCCGCGAGGGAGGCGCGGCGGACCACGAGGGATCTCACGAAACGGAGCTCTTTCTCTTCGGAGTTGCGGAAGCCTTCCGCAACGCTTCGCGCGTACTTTACGCACGGCAGACCCGCGGATGATCACGTCTTGGTCACCCGGTGCCCCGACCGTGACACCGGCGTGATCTTCGTCCGGCGACCACCGCCGCGCGGGATCGCCGCACCGGTGCCCGCGCCGTTCCCCGGCCCCGTCCGGGGATCACACGTGACGCACCCCACCCCGCCACCCGTTCAAACTCCGTTAACAATGGACTGTGATCTCTCCGGTCTCCTCGATGCCCCGGAGCGCCCACCGGCCCAGGCCGGAGGCGACTCCCTACGTCGACCTCACCCGTGCCGAGTGGAGTGCGCTGCGCGACAAGACGCCGCTGCCGCTGACCGCCGAGGAGGTGGAGAAGCTGCGCGGTCTGGGTGACGTCATCGACCTCGACGAGGTGCGGGACATCTACCTGCCGCTGTCCCGGCTGCTCAATCTCTACGTCGGCGCCACGGACGGCCTCCGCAGCGCCCTGAACACCTTCCTCGGGGAGCAGGGCTCCCAGTCCGGGACCCCGTTCGTGATAGGGGTGGCCGGCTCCGTCGCCGTCGGGAAGTCCACCGTGGCCCGTCTCCTCCAGGCCCTGCTGTCCCGCTGGCCGGAACACCCGCACGTCGAACTGGTGACCACCGACGGCTTCCTGCTGCCCACCAAGGAACTCCAGGCCCGGGGCCTGATGTCGCGCAAGGGCTTCCCCGAGTCGTACGACCGCCGCGCGCTCACCCGATTCGTCGCCGACATCAAGGCCGGCAAGGACGAGGTGACGGCACCCGTCTACTCCCACCTGATCTACGACATCGTTCCCGGCCGGAAACTCACCGTGCGCCGCCCGGACATCCTGATCGTCGAGGGGCTGAACGTCCTCCAGCCCGCCCTGCCCGGCAAGGACGGCCGCACCCGGGTCGGCCTCGCGGACTACTTCGACTTCAGCGTGTACGTCGACGCGCGCACCGAGGACATCGAGCAGTGGTACCTCAACCGGTTCCGCAAGCTGCGCGAGACCGCCTTCCAGAACCCCTCGTCGTACTTCCGCAAGTACACCCAGGTCTCCGAGGAGGAGGCCCTCGACTACGCCGGCACCATGTGGCGCACCATCAACAAGCCCAATCTGGTGGAGAACATCGCCCCCACCCGCGGCCGCGCCACCCTGGTGCTGCGCAAGGGCCCCGACCACAAGGTGCAGCGGCTGAGCCTGCGGAAACTTTGACGGCTACCCTGCGGGCATGCTGCATCTGCGCCTGATCACCCCGGCCTGTTCAGCAGGGCGAAGCTGGAGGGCGCACGGCCCAACACCAGCTTCGTGTACGCCCCCGACGCGTTCTCGTTCGTCGTGGCCGTGCTCGCCGGAGCGGCCGGCACGCTCTCGCTGACGTCGGCCAAGTCCGGTGCCCTCGTCGGCGTCGCCATTTCCGTGACGACCGTCCCGGCCGCCGCCAACGCGGCCGTGGCACTGGCCTACGGCGACACCGGGCAGACGGCCGGTTCGACGGTTCAGCTCCTGCTGAACCTGCTCAGCATCGTGCTCGCCGGCACGCTCACCCTGCTCGCCCAGAAGTGGTTCTGGGCGAGGCAGCGCGAGCGTGCCACGCAAACCGGTTAGCCGAGCGCCGACTTCACCGCATCGGCCAGCCGCCCGGCGACCGACCGCGCCTGGTCGATGTCCGCGGCCTCGACCATGACCCGTACGAGGGGCTCGGTGCCCGACGGCCGCAGCAGCACCCGCCCGGTCGAGCCCAGCTCCCGCTCCGCCTCGGTGACGGCGGCGGCCAGGTCCGGGGACGAGCCGACCCGGGACTTGTCGACGTCCGGCACGTTGACCAGCACCTGCGGCAGCCGCTCCATCACGGACGCCAGCTCCCGCAGCGTCCGGCCGGTCTGGGCGACCCGCGCGGCCAGCAGCAGGCCGGTCAGCGTGCCGTCGCCCGTGGTGGCGTGGTCGAGGATGATGACGTGGCCGGACTGCTCGCCGCCGAGCGCGTAGTCCTTCTCCTTCATCTCCTCCAGCACGTACCGGTCGCCGACCGCGGTCTGCACGAGCTGGATGCCCTCGCGCTCCATGGCCAGCTTGAAGCCGAGGTTGGACATGACCGTCGCGACGACGGTGTCGGAGCGCAGCGCGGAACGTTCCCGCATCGCCAGCGCGAGCACGGCGAGGATCTGGTCGCCGTCCACCTCCTCGCCGGTGTGGTCCACGGCGAGGCAGCGGTCGGCGTCACCGTCGTGCGCGATGCCGAGGTCGGCGCCGTGCTCGACGACGGCGGCCTTCAGCTTGTCCAGGTGGGTGGAGCCGCAACCGTCGTTGATGTTGAGGCCGTCCGGCTCGGCGCCGATGGTGACGATCTCGGCGCCCGCGCGCGTGAACGCCTCGGGCGAGACCCGGGACGCGGCGCCGTGCGCCTCGTCGAGGACGATCCTCAGCCCGTCGAGACGGTTCGGCAGGACACCCAGAAGATGGGCCACGTACTGGTCGAGGCCCTCTTCGTACGACGTCACCCGACCGACCCCGGCCCCGGTGGGCCGGTCCCAGGGGGCGCCGGTGCGGTGCTCCTCGTACACGGCCTCGATCTTGTCCTCCAGCTCGTCGGCGAGCTTGTGGCCGCCGCGGGCGAAGAACTTGATGCCGTTGTCGGGCATGGCGTTGTGGCTGGCGGAGAGCATCACGCCGAGGTCCGCGCCGAGCGCGCCCGTCAGATACGCGACGGCCGGGGTGGGCAGCACGCCGACCCGCAGCACGTCCACACCGGCGCTGGCGAGACCGGCGACCACGGCGGCCTCCAGGAACTCCCCGGACGCGCGCGGGTCCCGTCCGACCACCGCCTTCGGCTTGTGGCCTTCGAACGTGCCCGCCTCGGCCAGTACGTGCGCCGCCGCGACGGACAGGCCGAGCGCCATCTCGGCCGTGAGATCCGCGTTGGCGACACCGCGCACGCCGTCCGTGCCGAAGAGTCGTCCCACTGTGGTGTCCTCCGAACTTGCTGCGAATGTGCGGCTCTTGCCGAGTGTCCGGACAGGGGCGGAATACGTACGTCCCGCCGACGTCGTCCGCCGGCGTCACCCGGTTGCCGTAATCCCGCGAACGTACATCCTGTGGACGTCTGCGCCACAGACGTACGTGCCGCAGAGGCATGTCCGCCGACGCATGTCCGCCGACATCCGTCCCACGGACGCTACGCCCCACCGGCCCACGTCGCGCGGCCCTGTCCTGTGAAGGCTTCCCCGAAGCCCCCGCCGGGACTGTCGGGATTGCTCCATAAGCTCCAAAAGCCGGTGATAAGCACCGTCCCCCGTAAACGAACCGCCCCGGCGGCACGGAAAGTGCTGCCGGGGCGATGCGTGCATGCGCACAGCAGGCAGGGGGTCGCCCACTGTGACCAGCGGACGCGATTAGCGCTTGCTGTACTGCGGGGCCTTGCGGGCCTTCTTCAGACCGGCCTTCTTGCGCTCGACCGCACGGTCGTCGCGGCGCAGGAAGCCGGCCTTCTTCAGCGGACCGCGGTTGTTGTCGACGTCCGCCTCGTTCAGGGCGCGGGCGACACCGAGACGGAGCGCACCGGCCTGACCGGAGACGCCGCCACCCGCGATACGGGCGATGACGTCGTAGCGGCCCTCGAGCTCGAGCACCTTGAAGGGCTCGTTGACCTCCTGCTGGTGCACCTTGTTCGGGAAGTAGTCCTCGAGCGTGCGCCCGTTGATCTTCCACTTGCCGGTGCCCGGGACGATCCGGACGCGGGCGATGGCGTTCTTGCGGCGGCCCAGGCCGGCGGCCGGCTGGGGCTCACCGAACCGGGAGGCGAGGGACTCGGAGGTGTACTCACCCTCCAGCGGGACCTCGGTCTCGGTGGTGTAGCTGTCGATGTCAAGCTCTTCGAGCGGCTGCTCGGCAGTGGTCTCGGCCACGATTCTCCTCAGATTCTCTTCAGTCTTAGGGGGTGGCCGGACTTACTGCGCGACCTGGGTGATCTCGAACGGCACCGGCTGCTGAGCAGCGTGCGGGTGCTGGTCACCCTTGTAGACCTTCAGCTTCGAGAGCATCTGACGGCCCAGGGAGTTCTTGGGGAGCATGCCCTTGACGGCCTTCTCGATGGCCTTCTCGGGGTTGTTCGCCAGCAGGTCGTCGTAGCGGATCGAGCGCAGACCACCCGGGTAGCCGGAGTGGCGGTACGCCATCTTCTGGGTCCGCTTGTTGCCGGACAGGTGGACCTTGTCCGCGTTGATGATGATGACGAAGTCACCGGCGTCCACGTGGGGCGCGTAGATGGGCTTGTGCTTGCCACGCAGGAGAGTGGCAGCGGTGGTGGCGAGACGGCCCAGGACGACGTCCTGCGCGTCAATGACGTGCCACTGACGCGTCACATCGCCGGGCTTGGGGCTGTACGTACGCACGGTTCGTAGCCTTCGCTTCTTCAGTGAGGTTCCTGACAAGGTCACCGAAGACGATCACGACAGCCCTGACCGCACAGCGGTGACGCAAGCCGCGTGCTGGTCGCTGGTCATCGGCCCGGTGGACCGGTGTAAGGGCCCCTCACGTGAGAATGAGCAAGCCAATACACACAACGAACAGCCAGGATAACGGCGCCCTTGAGCAGGGTCAAAACGAGGGGTTCGCCGCTGTTGCGCCTCGGGGCCGGTGGCTGTGCGGTTGCCGTCGGGGTTACCGAAGGGGAACAAGCGTGCCCGTGGCCCGTCTAAGATGCGCCGCATGAGTTATGGGCAGGGGGAGCCCCAGTGGGATCCCTGGAAACCGAGTTCCCAGCAACCCCAGTGGGGCAGTCAGAGCGGTTCGCCGGACTGGGCCGCGCTCGCCGAGGCCTCGGAGGCCCGCAACAAGCGCCGCCGGCTGCTGATGATCGTCGGAGGTGCCCTGGCCACGGTCGGGGTCGGTGCCGCCGTCGCCGTTGCGGTGGTGTCCGCGAACGGCGGCAGCGGAGCCTCGAACAGGCCGGCCAGCGCCCTGCCGAGTACCGCGAACATCCCCAGTGAGAGCGCCGACGCCGCCCCGTCCTTCGCGCCGACCTCGGCCCCTCCGCCGCTGAACCCGATGGACTTCATATCCAGCGCGAAGAAGGACACGGCCCCGATCAGCGCGGACACGCTGTTCCCCGGCACCCAGCTGACGATGGGCACGAACGTCTACAAGAAGGGCGCCACCGCCTCCACCACGAACTGCGCGTCGGCCGCCCTGCGTACCCTGCCCGCGGTGCTCACCAGGAACGGCTGCACCCGCCTGATCCGCGCCACCTACACCAAGGACGGCGTCGCGGTCACGGTCGGCGTGGCCCTGTTCGACACCACGGCCAAGGCCACGAAGGCCAGGCAGGAGGCCGACAACAAGAGCATCATCGCGTCGCTGAGCGGCCAGGGCGTGCCCGCGTTCTGCCGTACGGCCGTCTGCCGCTCCACGACCAACACCTACGGCCGCTACGCGTACTTCACGCTCGCCGGGTTCACCAACGGCAAGGACGTGACGACCAAGGACGCCAAGGTCTTCCAGGCCGGCGACGACCTGGCCGAGTTCGCGTTCCGCCAGATCCGCCGCCGCGGCGAGGCCCAGGCGTCGGCGGCGGCCAACCAGTGACCTGCCGCACCGCCGCCGGGGGCTAAGCCGCCGGGCCGATCGGAGAGCCGGTCCGGCCCGGCCGGCGGCAGCCCATGCCGAGCTGACCGGCTTCTGCGGCACCCCGGCCCCGCGAGCTGCGGGGCCCGGCCGAGCAGTCCCGGCTCATGCCAGACAGCCGCGCGGCCGCCCAGGTCGGGGTGGCCGGGCGGGTGTGGGCCTGGCGGGCACGATGCCGGGCCGGGTGTCAGCCGAGGTGTGTGGGCACCGAGACGCGGACCGCCCGCTCGGGCAGGCCTTGCCGTCGACGAGGAGGATGGCGTCGCTCATGATGACGTCCTCTCCCCGGAAAAGCTGAAGTACGTTTCCGCGGGCCCGGCCGACGGTGCTTGGAAGGCGGGCGCAGCACCACGGGCGACCGCCTCCGTGCGCTCCGGCCGGCGGCCGGCCGTCTTGAAGACCCACGTCCGGTAGGACCAGAAGCGGAAGAGGGTCGCGATGCCGATGCCGAGGAACTTGCAGATGTTGTTGGCGAGCGTGCTGTCCCAGCCGAACGCGTAGGTGGTCACGTAGAGGACCGAGTTCTCGATGACCAGGCCGACTGCGCTGAAGAAGAGGAAGAGACCCAGCTCCTTCTTCTGGCCGCTCCGCTCCCCCTGGCCGTGGTCGCGGTATGCGAAGTACCGAAGACCGATGTAGTTGCCCATGATGGCGACAGCGGTCGCGGCCACACTCGCCCTGACCGTCTGCCAGTGGGCCACACTTCTGATGAGGTTGAAGACCGCGAGGTTGAGTACGAATCCCGAGAGCCCCACCAGGCCGAACTTCGCGACCTCGCGGTACAGGTTCCCCAGCCGCGAGGGCAGCGCGTGCCGTCCGCTCATGGCGAGGTCAGCTCCGTCGGTTGCGCATCCGCAGCCGCAGCGGCACGAGCGCCGACTCGATCTGCGTCGCGAGGTTCATCTTGGACACGCCTTCGATGCGCTCCTCGAAACGGATCGGGATCTCGACGGCGCTGTGACCGGCACGGACGGCCTTGAACTTCAGCTCCACCTGGAAGCTGTAACCGGCGCTGTCCAGGGTGGCCAGGTCGACGTCCCGGAGGGTCTGCGCGGACCACAGGTTGAAGCCGGCGGTGATGTCCCGGATCTTGGTGCCGAGCACGGTTCGTGCGTACCGGTTGGCGAAGCGGGACAACAGCACCCGGTGCTTGCCCCACTCCTCGTCCAGCGCACCTCCCTCGACGTACCGGCTGCCGATCACCAGGCCGACCCCTGAGGCCACGGCCGTGCCGAGCATCCGTGGCACTGCCTCCACCGGGTGGCTGCCGTCGGCGTCCATCTGGACGACGTACGCGGCGCCCTCGGCGAGCGCGGCGCTCATGCCCGCCACGTAGGCACGCCCCAGCCCGTCCTTCTCGGTGCGGTGCAGCACGCTCATTCGCCACCGGCCGTCCCAGTTGTACTTCTCGGCCAGCTCCTCGGCAATCCGCCCAGTGCCGTCCGGGCTGGAGTCGTCGACGACCTTCAGGTGCAGCCCGTCGATCGGCAGTCCCAGCACCGCCTCGGCCATCCGCGGCAGGTTCGCCGCCTCGTTGTAGGTGGGCATCACCACGGTGACGCGGGCTGCCCGGTACGACTCGTCCATTCAGCTTCCCTCCCCTGCGGGCGCGGGCCTGCCCAGCGCCCGGAACTGCCAGCCCGAGGCGGCCCAGCGGTCCGCGTCGAGCACGCCCCTGCCGTCCACGATCCGCGGACGGCGCACCAGTGCCGCGGCCCGCTCCGGGTCGATCTCCCGGAACTGCGGCCACTCCGTCAGGTGCAGGACCAGATCGGCCCCGCGCAGCGCCTCCTCGGCCGACAGCGCGTACCCGAGCAGCGGGAAGGCCTTGAGGGCGTTGTCCATCGCCGCGGGGTCGTAGACGGTGACCTCGGCACCGTCCAGGCGCAGACGCCCGGCCACGTTCAGCGCGGGCGAGTCGCGGATGTCGTCCGAGTCCGGCTTGAAGGCGGCACCCAGGACGGCAACCCGCGCGCCCAGCACGGCTCCTCCGCACAGTTCGTGCGCCAGATCGACAACCTTGTCACGGCGCCGCATGTTGATCGCGTCCACCTCGCGCAGGAACGCCAGCGACACACCCAGTTCGTCGGCCCGGTGCGCGAAGGCGCGGATGTCCTTGGGCAGGCAGCCACCGCCGAACCCGACGCCGGCCCGCAGGAACTTCGCGCCGATCCGGTCGTCGTAACCGATGGCATTCGCCAGCGTGCCGACGTCGCCGCCCGCGGCCTCACACACCTCCGCCATCGCGTTGATGAACGAGATCTTGGTCGCGAGGAAAGCGTTGGCGGCCGTCTTGACCAACTCGGCGGTCGGGAAGTCGGCGGTGACGAGCGGGGTCCCGGTGGCCAGGACGGGCGCATACACGGAGCGAAGGATCGTCTCGGCGCGTGCGGACCGGACGCCGAAGACCAGCCGGTCCGGGCGCAGCGTGTCCTCGACGGCGAAGCCCTCACGCAGAAACTCCGGGTTCCAGGCCACCTCGACGCTGTACGTGTCCGCGAGCCGCCCCGCCGTACCCACCGGCACGGTCGACTTGCCGACGAGCAGCGCGTCCGGGGCCGCATGCGCCGCGATCGCCGCGAAGGCGGCGTCGACGTACGTCAGGTCCGCTCCTTCGGAGTCAGCGCGCTGCGGGGTGCCGACGCACACGAAGTGCACCTCGCCAAAGGCGCCGGCCTCCTCGTAGGACGTCGTGAAGCGCAGTCGCCCGCTCGCCGTGTGCCTCGCGATCAGCTCGGCCAGCCCCGGCTCGTGGAAGGGCACCCGGCCGGCCCGCAGCGCGGCCACCTTGTCGGGGTCCACGTCCACCCCGAGCACCTCGTGCCCGAGCTCCGCCATGCAGGCGGCATGGGTGGCACCGAGGTAGCCGGTGCCTATGACTGTGAGCCGCATGAGTACGGCCTTTCTTGCCTCGGAACGGGACGGGTAGGCGCTCAGGAGGTCCTGATCCAGATGCGGTAATGGCCCGTACCGCTGGAGTTGCGGAAAGGAAGGTCGGCGAGGAGCCGGTAGTGGGCATTGCCCTGGACCGCCTTCGCGATGACGGCGTCCACGCGCGGGTTGGTGAGCCCGTCCAGGACGATCAGGTCGAACTCGCCGTCGCGCAGCGCCGCACGGTAGGCCTCGTCGCCGGTGTGGTACTTGCCCCTCTTGTCCGTGTACTGCATCCCGAAGACGCTCTGCCACTGGCGATGGCTGGTCTTGTCGCGGAGGTAGTAGACGGGCACCTCCGGCGTCGAGGAGAGGTAGTGGCCTTTGCGGTTCACGTGAGAGTCGATCGCCGCGATCATCTTCGAGGAGTCGGGCCAGACGCCGAAGCGCCAGTCCGCCTGCGAGATGCCGAGGCAGAGCATCGCCGTCCACAGCATGACGCCGAGCTGGGGGTAGCGGAAGTGCGCACCCATGAGCCGGGTCACACCCACACCGGCCATCGGCGCGGCGAAGAGCAGACCGAAGCCGACGTGCTTGAACAGCGAGACCACGGTCCCGAGGTGCATCTGGTAGACGGGCGCGAGGACGGCCGTGCCGCACAGCACCAGCCCGAGCAGCGCCCGCCAGCGCCAGCCGGGGGTGCCGAGCCGCTGAGCGAGGGGCGACTCGTTCATGCGGCTGCGCCGTATGTAGGAGATCGCGCCGCCGACGGCGGTGAGGAACATCAGCCCGCCCCACTCGGCCGACCGCTGCAGCAGGAAGGCGGCGCTGTCGGAACCGTGGTCGCGGTTTGTCGTGGTCTGCTGCACACCGGCAAGCAGGTCGGTGGTGTACATACCAGCTGCCAGCAGACCGCCGATGCCGAGTACGAGCAGCAGCATCCGCAGGAACGCCTTGGCGCCCCGGTGCGGCCACCCGGTGAGCAGCGCGAGCACGACGATGGTCGGCAGATACAGCCCGGCCGCGTACTTCACGCCGACGGCGAGGACGGCGACGGGGGCGGCGAGCAGCACGGCGAACACCGGCGCCCGGTCGGTGCGCACGACAATCCAGGTGGCCAGGGCCAGCAAGAACACCGCGGCGGCGTCGTAGGTGGCGAAGTACCCCATGACGACGGTCGACTGCACCACCGCGAACAGTGCCGCCGCGGCCAGAGCCGCCCGCTCGTTGAACAGCCGTCGGGTGAACGAGTACAGCAGTGCCGTGGCGCCCAGCATGAAGACCAGGCTCAGGGTCCGCGCCCCCGCGAGTCCGAACCGGCCGTCCACGACTGCGGCGAGCACTGGGTACAGCTGCGGCGAGCCGGAGAAGTACGCCGCGTAGTTGATCGGCAGCGGGGTGCCGTGCAGCAGGTGCTGCAGTTCCGCATGCCCAGCCGCGAGGTACAGGGCCTCGTCCTGGAACGCCGTGTTCGACAGTCGCAGGGACAGCACCGCCTGGACGGCCAGGATGAACAGCAGCACGGCCCGGCTGACCCAGGCGCGCCGACTGCTGGCGGCCATGTCCCAGCCGACCTCGGGCGTATCCGGGACGTGATACCCCGGCTCGGTCGACTCCGCCACCGTCCGCAGCGCGAACGTCGGCTGGTCGTCGGGCTGCTCGCGGCCGGATTCCTCGCCGGCCTCGTGGGCCTGCGGCTGGCGTGGAACGTAGCCGTCGGAGTTCAACCAGCCGCCCCGCGTGTCGTCCTCGGAGTACGGGTCGTACGGCTGGGGCGTGTAGTGGTCGGGTCGGGAGGTCATCGCCGCTTCCGTACGTCGAAGCCGAAACGGTCGTCGGCGGCCAGGCGCTTGAACTCCGTCAGCGCCAGCGGACTCGCCTCCAACCGCCAGTCGGCGCGCTTGTGGTGGTTGAACCAGATGAAGCCGAGCATGTCGTCGTCCGCCTCGACGCCCGCGAACAGGTTGCGGATGTCGGCGCGGCGCCGCTGACCGGGCATGGCCGCGGTCTCCAGCAGCAGGAACGGCTTCTTGGTGAAGGTGCGGACCTGGTCGCGGGTCGGCCCGAAGACGCTGTCGAAGGCGTTGTCCTCGCCGAGGGTGAAGTAGCCGATCAGCCCGATCCAGTCGACGTAGGCGTCGCCCGGGTAGTACGGCTTCAGCTTCACGTCCTTGACCGGGTTGATGATGTTGGGGGACCAGGCCCAGATGACGTTGGACGCCCCGACGTCGATGAATGTCTGGTGGATGTGCCGCCAGGCGGCAACGTACTGCTCGGGGGTCACATACTTCGTGCCCCACTTCTCCCAGTGGCCGTTGAACTCGTCCGCGAAGTCGATCACCACGGGAAGGTTCAGCCTCCGGACCGCCGTCGCGTACTCCTTGATGTACGCGTCCGTCTTGCCGGCCGCGATGTCGGCGACGTTGGTGTCTAAGGGCTCCCAGGACATCAGCGTCATGGCGCCCTCGGCCCAGGCGTTGCGCACACCGGTGGCGTCGAAGCCGTCGCCCCAGGCGGCGTAGTACTCGATCAGGTTCGGCTGCCTGCCGACCATCTTCGTGTATGCGTCCACGCCCTTCATGGAGGTCGGCGCACCTGCGACTGCGGCCCCGAAGTATTTCTTCGGGGGCTTCAGCAGCGGCATGACGTCGTAGGGGACGGTGGTGTCCTCGGTCGCCGGCGGATTCGTCCCGGACCGGGCGCTGCCGGCCGAGGAACCGCCCGAGTCGTCGCCGCGCAAGGAGCAGCCGCTCAGTGCCGACAGTGCGAGCAGGCAGGCGGCTGTGGCCGCACGGGTGCGGTGTAGGCGATCCTTCGAACGCATCAGGCGGCCGCCCCCGCCCGCGGCTGGACCAGGACACGGCCCACGACCAGGGCGTAGAAGAGCCCGGAGGACAGGATCAGCGCGAAGTCCGGGGCGTTCATGGTGAACGTGCGGTACACCGCGGCGGTGACCCACACCAGGGCCGTGCCGCCGCTCCACAGCCACATGCCGATCCAGAAGCGCCGGGTCTTGTTCTTCTTCGCGCCGGAGGAGCCGGTGGGCTGCCAGCCCATGCGGTTCTTGCGCAGGATGTCCCAGATCGCGAAGACGTGCGCCCAGCCGTACATCATGCGGGCCGCCCAGGCCTCCAGGCGGTAGGGCGCCTTGTGCCACATCGGGAAGATGATCGTCGTGTAGATGATGCTGGGCGCCACCAGGAGCAGGTGCTCGACCTTGAGTTTGTCCGGCATCATCAGCAGCAGCACGATCGGGATCACCGGCGCCGCGAAGGTGAACAGGGCGGTGTGGATGTAGTAGAAGAAGCCGGACATGTAGCACAGGCGACTGGACAGCTTGATCTTCGCCTGCCAGAACTTGCGGCTGCCGAGCAGGCTCATCGAGCCGGAGCACCAGCGGTACTGCTGGTTGAAGAACGCGCCCGCGCTGTCCGGGCACACACCGGTGGAGACGGCGACCGGCACATAGCGCAGGTCCCAGCCGAGGCTCCGCAGGTCGAAGCCGGTGTGCACGTCCTCGGAGTGCTCGATCAGCGTCGTGCCGCCGTTGGTCTCCAGCGCGGCCCGCCGGTACACGGCGCAGCTGCCCACGCATATCGCGCCGTCGCTGCCCTGCCGGGAGACCTGCACGGATCGGTAGAACAGCTCCTGCACGGCCCCCGCGCCGCGCTCTATCCAGTTCTGCGAGTCGAGCACGCGGAAGTACTGCGGCGACTGGACGATGCCGATGCGCGGGTCCGTCTCCATGTACGGCAGCAGTTCCTCGAGCAGGTCGGCGCGGGGCGCGAAGTCGGCGTCCAGGATCAGGATGTACGCACCGTCGGACTGCCCGAACCCGAAATGCAGGTTGCCGGCTTTCTTGAACCAGCCGCGGTTCTCCCGGGTGCCGTAGCGGAACCCGAAGTCGTGTGCCATCGCCTTCAGTTCGGGGCTGGCGCCGTCGTCGAGGACGAACGGCACGCAGCGGCCCGGGTAGCGGTCGGCCATGGCGCGTACGTGCGTCCACGTGTTGTGCAGCACCTCGATGGGCTCGCCGCACACCGGCAGGAACACATCGACCGTCGGATACACCTCGGGCCGCCAGTTCTGCACCAGCTGCCTGTGGTGAGCGATGTCGAAGTCCCGGGTGAAGCCGTTCACCCGCAACGACACCAGGTAATAGATCACCGTGAAGACCAGCAGCGGTGTGTAGATCCACAGCACCGGTGTGGACTGCGCCAGCTTGAACTGGCTCACCACCAGGCAGCAGAAGCTGATCAGCGAGCTGATCGTCAGGACCCACAGATGTCGGCGCGCGTAGGAGTACTTCTCCTTGTCCGTCGGCGGCAGCGGCAGCAAACCCAGCGAGACGCTCCCACCGCGCGCGGCCCTCCGTCGGCCGCCGCTCTGGCGCACGGCACGACGACCCCCGGTCCGCACGGGACCCACAGAACTCATGCAAAATCCAACCCCGGGTCGATAGACCCGTACACCCCACCCTGACCCGGCCGCCCCATTCGCACTTTCAGCCGGGAGCCGGAAGACTAATCGAAATGTAAGGCATACGTAAGGGACTGCAAGGGCCTTACGCCCGGTAAGTACCGACAGGGGGTATATGTCGTTGAAGATTGCAGGTAACTAACAGGTTTCACACCCTGTGGCGACAGTCAGCGACCGCTTGTTGCGCGCTTCCCTGTTCCGTGCCGCCAGCAACTCGTCGGCCGGGTAGCCGACCTCCTCCAGCGTGAGCCCGTGCGGGCGTACGACATGCACCGCCGAGTCCCGTACACCGGCGGCGAGCACCTCGGCGGGCCAGTCGGGCGGGCGGTGGCCGTCGCCGACGAAGAGCAGGGCGCCGATGAGCGAGCGCACCATGTTGTGGCAGAACGCGTCGGCCCGGACGGTGGCGGTGACGATGCCGTCCGCGCCCCGCTCCAGGCTGAGCTCCTGCAGCGTACGGATGGTCGTCGCGCCCTCCCGCCGCTTGCAGTACGCGGCGAAGTCGTGCTCCCCGAGCAGCCCGCGGGCCGCCTCGTTCATGGCGTCGACGTCCAGGGGCCAGTCGTGCCACAGGACGTGGTGGCGCAGCAGCGGATCGACGCCGCCGGGGTTGTCGGTCACCCGGTAGGCGTAGCGCCGCCAGATCGCGGAGAAGCGGGCGTTGAAGCCACCGGGGGCCTCGCGCAGGGCCCACACCCTGACGTCCTTGGGCAGCCGGCCGGCCAGCCGCTTGAGCAGCTTGCCGCGGTGTTCGCCCCACACCTGAAGCGGCAGATCGACATGGGCGACCTGCCCCCGGGCGTGCACCCCGGCGTCGGTCCGTCCGGCGACGGTCAGCTCGTAGGTCTCCGCGGAGCGGGTGACGGTGCGCAGGGCGTCCTCGATCTCCCCCTGCACGGTCCGCCTGCCGCCGGCCTGCTTGGCCCATCCGTGGAACTCGGTGCCGTCGTAGGACAGGTCGAGGCGGATGCGGACGTAACCGGGCTGTACTTCGTCGCTCACGTGGGAATCCTCTCAGGTACGCGAAAGCGGGTCCGCCCGGCAAGGGCGGACCCGCTCAGCGTGCGGTGGAACCTCAGGCGTCCTTGGACTCCTCGGCAGCGGCCTCCTCGGCCGGCGCCTCGGTGGCCTCGTCGGCCTTGGTCTCCTCAGCCTTGGCCTCGGACTCCTTGACGGCACGCTTGGTCGCCGCCTCGGCCTCGCCGACCGCCTTCTGCTGCACCGTCAGCGCCTCGACCAGCTCGATGACGGCCATGGGCGCGTTGTCGCCACGGCGGTTACCGATCTTGGTGATCCGGGTGTAACCACCCGGACGGTTCTCGTAGCGCGGGCCGATCTCGGTGAAGAGCGTGTGGACGATGCTCTTGTCCGTGATGACCTGGAGCACCTGACGGCGGTTGTGAAGGTCGCCCTTCTTCGCCTTGGTGATCAGACGCTCGGCGTACGGGCGCAGGCGGCGGGCCTTCGCCTCGGTGGTGGTGATACGACCGTGCTCGAACAGCGACTTCGCGAGGTTCGCGAGGATGTGCTTCTCGTGCGCGGCACTGCCGCCCATACGGGCACCCTTGGTGGGCTTCGGCATCGTTTTTCTCCTAGGTGTCTGCCCCGGCCGTGTCAGGTACCGGGGTCAGTATCCGAGCAGGCGGTCGCCTGTCGGAGACCCCGCGCCCCATAGGGGCGCGGGGAACTGCGCGACCAGGCACAACGGTCGCGCAGCCACAATCCGGCGTCCTCGCGGAGCGCCTAGTACTGCTCGGTCTCGACGAACCCGGCGTCCGCGTCGTCGTCCGCACCAAAGGCGTCCGCGGCCGCGGTCGGGTCGAATCCGGGCGGGCTGTCCTTGAGCGCCAGGCCCATGCCGGCCAGCTTCGCCTTGACCTCGTCGATCGACTTCGCACCGAAGTTACGAATGTCGAGGAGGTCCGCCTCGGAGCGGGCGACGAGCTCACCCACGGAGTGGATGCCCTCACGCTTCAGGCAGTTGTACGACCGAACGGTGAGCTCCAGCTCCTCGATCGGCAGCGCCAGGTCGGCAGCGAGCGCGGCATCCGTCGGGGACGGACCCATGTCGATGCCCTCGGCGTCGATGTTCAGCTCGCGGGCGAGACCGAACAGCTCGACCAGCGTCTTACCGGCGGAGGCCATGGCGTCACGCGGACGCATCGCCTGCTTGGTCTCGACGTCGACGATCAGCTTGTCGAAGTCGGTGCGCTGCTCGACACGCGTGGCCTCGACCTTGTACGTGACCTTGAGCACGGGGCTGTAGATCGAGTCGACCGGGATACGGCCGATCTCCTGGCCCACCTGCTTGTTCTGCACGGCGGAGACGTAGCCGCGACCGCGCTCCACGGTCAGCTCCATCTCCAGCTTGCCCTTGCCGTTGAGCGTGGCGAGGACCAGGTCGGGGTTGTGCACCTCGACACCGGCCGGGGGCGCGATGTCGGCGGCGGTCACCAGACCCGGGCCCTGCTTGCGCAGGTACATCACGACCGGCTCGTCGTGCTCCGAGGAGACGACCAGCTGCTTGATGTTGAGGATCAGGTCGGTGACGTCCTCCTTGACGCCGGGCACGGTGGTGAACTCGTGCAGGACGCCGTCGATGCGGATGCTGGTGACAGCAGCGCCGGGGATCGACGACAGGAGCGTACGGCGGAGGGAGTTGCCGAGGGTGTAGCCGAAGCCCGGCTCCAGCGGCTCGATCACGAACCGGGAGCGGAACTCGTCGACGACCTCTTCGGTCAACGAGGGACGCTGAGCGATCAGCATGTGTGGATCAGATCCTTCAGTCGTGGGCGCCCGCTATATGACGCCCGACCACACCGCACCCGGAGGGGTGCGGGTACTGCAAGGGTACGGGCGATACGACTCAAGCGAGCCGTACCGCCCGAATGCCCGAAAACAGCGACGTCAGACGCGACGGCGCTTCGGCGGACGGCAGCCGTTGTGCGGGGTCGGGGTGACGTCCTGGATGGAGCCGACCTCGAGGCCCGTGGCCTGCAGGGAGCGGATCGCGGTCTCACGACCGGAACCCGGGCCCTTGACGAACACGTCGACCTTGCGCATGCCGTGCTCCTGGGCGCGGCGGGCGGCCGACTCGGCAGCCATCTGCGCGGCGAACGGCGTGGACTTCCGCGAGCCCTTGAAGCCGACGTGGCCGGCGGAGGCCCAGGAGATCACGTTGCCGGACGGGTCGGTGATCGAAACGATGGTGTTGTTGAACGTGCTCTTGATGTGCGCGTGGCCGTGAGCGACGTTCTTCTTTTCCTTGCGGCGCACCTTCTTGGCAGCGCCCTGACGTCCCTTGGGGGGCATCCTTTAACTCCTACGGGAGGTGGTCGGTCCTACAGCGAAGACCGTGGACAGGTGTCCGCTGCGGACTACTTCTTGCCCGGCTTCTTCTTGCCGGCGATGGCGCGACGCGGGCCCTTGCGGGTACGGGCGTTGGTGCTGGTGCGCTGACCGCGGACGGGCAGACCACGGCGGTGACGCAGACCCTGGTAGGTGCCGATCTCGACCTTGCGGCGGATGTCGGCCTGGATCTCGCGACGGAGGTCACCCTCGGTCTTGATGTTGTTGTCGACGTACTCGCGGATCGCGACCAGCTGCTCTTCGGTCAGGTCGCGAACACGGGTGTTCGGGTCGACGCCGGTCGCAGCCAGCGTCTCCTTCGAGAGAGTCCGGCCGATGCCGAACACGTAGGTGAGGGCGATCTCCACGCGCTTTTCGCGCGGGATGTCGACACCGGAAACGCGTGCCATTCAATGGCTCCTGGTGATCTTCGGAGGTCTTCCACAGGACCGGTTCCCAGCCGCCGTATCAGGTACGAACTGGGTCCCCGGCCTCCGAACCGGGGGTGTCAAGCCGCCTCGAGCGGCTTGGGCCCTGCGTATGAACAAATTCAGCTCGCGTCGCGCGAATCTCTGCGATAGCGGTGCAGAGGGTGCGGTCGGTCGTGCGTCAGCCCTGGCGCTGCTTGTGGCGCGGGTTCTCGCAGATGACCATGACCCGGCCGTGACGGCGGATCACCCTGCACTTGTCGCAGATCTTCTTGACGCTCGGCTTGACCTTCATGGGATGTGAGGTTCTCCGGGTCAGTTGCCGGCGGCCCCGCTCACGCGGGACGTGGGCAAGATCTACTTGTAGCGGTAGACGATCCGGCCACGCGTCAGGTCGTACGGAGACAGCTCCACCACGACCCGGTCGTCAGGGAGGATGCGGATGTAGTGCATACGCATCTTGCCGCTGATGTGTGCCAGGACCTGGTGGCCGTTCTGGAGCTCGACCTTGAACATGGCGTTCGGAAGAGACTCGACGACAGTGCCCTCGATCTCGATGGCACCTTGCTTCTTGGCCACGCTTCGCCCTTCGAATCGACTACCTTGATCGACTCCTGGTGCGCCTTACGCGTGCATGCGGACATGCGGGTGCACAAGAGCCGACGAGTCAGTCTACGTCAGCGCACCCGGAAAGACGAATCGCGAAAGTCTGCCCCATCGGGGTGATCGCTATGCACCGGGGGGCCGTTCCTCGACCGGCGTCAGGCCAGCGGATCCGGCGCCGCCGTGACCCCGTGCTCGGCGAGCTTCGCCCTGCCCCCGTCGGGAGCCGTCAGCACGAGCGGGCCGTCCTCCGTGAGGGCGACCGAGTGCTCCCAGTGGGAGGACCATGTGCCGTCCGTCGTGATGACCGTCCAGTCGTCCGACAGGACCTCGGTCTTCGGGGTGCCGAGCGACACCATCGGCTCGATCGCCAGGCAGAAACCGGGCACCAGCTTCGGGCCCTTGCCGCGGCGCCGGTCGACGTAGTTCAGCAGGTGCGGGTCCATGTGCATCTCGGTGCCGATGCCGTGGCCGCCGTAGTCCTCGATGATCCCGTACCGGCCGCCGCCCGGCTTCGGCTGCCGGCGGATGTACGTCTCGATGGCCCGGGAGACGTCGACGAGGCGGTTGCCCTGCTTCACCGCGGCGATGCCGGCCCACATGGACTCCTCGGTCACCCGGGACAGCTCGATGAGTTCGGGGGCGTGGCCGGAGCCGACGAACGCGGTGAACGCGGCGTCGCCGTGCCAGCCGTCCACGATCGCGCCGGCGTCGATGGAGATGATGTCGCCGTCCTTGAGGACCACCTCGTCGGAGGGGATGCCGTGGACGACGACCTCGTTCACCGAGGTGCAGATGGTCGCGGGGAAACCGCCGTAGCCCAGGAAGTTCGACTTCGCCCCGTGCTCGGCCAGCACCTTGCGGGCGACCTCGTCCAGGTCCTTCGTCGTGGCGCCCGGCACGGCCGCCTCGCGCGTGGCCGCGTGCACGGCGGCGACGACCAGCCCCGCCTCACGCATCTTGGCGATCTGCTCGCGGGTCTTGATCTGCACCATGGGGGCTGCGGCCTTTCTGGACCGGGGAGAGACGGACACCAACAAAGATACGGGGCCGCACGTCCAGCCCGTCCGGCGCTTCAGGACGGGCCGTCGGGCGGCACCCGCGTCCGGGGGCGCACCCCGGAAGCAGCGGCACCCCACACGACGGCCGCGGCCCCCGTCAGGGAACCGCGGCCGTGAAGCGCCCGGCGGGAGCGACTACCTGTTGCCCGCCTTCTGCTGGAGCGCCTCCATGGCGCGTGCCGTGACCTCTTCCACCTTGCCGAGGGCCGAGATCGTGACCACCAGGCCCTGGGCCTTGTAGTAGTCGATGATCGGCTCGGTCTGCGTGTGGTAGACCTCGAGTCGCTTGCGGACCGTCTCCTCGGAGTCGTCGTCCCGCTGGTACAGCTCCCCGCCGCAGACGTCGCACACGCCTTCCTGCTTCGGCGCCTTGTACGACACGTGGAACACGTGCGACGAGTCGTTGCGGCACACGCGGCGGCCCGCGATGCGCTTGACGACCTCGTCCTCGGGGACCTCCAGGTCGAGCACCGCGTCCAGCTTCATGCCTTCGCTCTCGAGCATGTCGTCGAGCGCCTCGGCCTGCGAGACGTTGCGCGGGAAGCCGTCCAGGAGGAAGCCGCCCTGGGCGTCCTGCTGCTCCATGCGGTCCTTGGCCATCGCGATGGTGACCTCGTCGGGCACCAGGTTGCCCGCGTCCATGTAGGACTTCGCGAGTTTCCCGAGCTCCGTCTGCCGGCTGATGTTGGCGCGGAACAGGTCGCCCGTGGAGATGTGCGGGATCGACAGGTTCTTGGCGAGGAACGCGGCCTGCGTTCCCTTGCCGGCACCAGGCGGCCCGACGAGCACGATTCGCATCAGCGGAGGAACCCTTCGTAATTGCGCTGCTGGAGCTGGCTCTCGATCTGCTTCACCGTCTCGAGGCCGACACCCACGATGATCAGGATGCTGGTGCCACCGAACGGGAAGTTCTGGCTCGCCCCGAAGCCCACCAACGCCATTGTCGGTACGAGAGCGATCAGACCCAGGTACAGCGAACCCGGCCAGGTGATCCGGTTGAGCACGTACGACAGGTACTCAGCCGTGGGCCGACCGGCCCGGATGCCCGGGATGAAGCCACCATACTTCTTCATGTTGTCCGCGACTTCCTCGGGGTTGAACGAGATCGCCACGTAGAAGAACGCGAAGAACACGATCAGCAGGAAGTAAAGGGTGATGTAGATCGGGTGGTCACCCTTGGTGAGGTTCTGCTGGATCCAGGACTTCCACCCGGAGTTGCCCCCGGCGAACTGCGCGATCAGCGCCGGGATGTAGAGCAGCGACGACGCGAAGATGACGGGAATCACACCCGCCTGGTTGACCTTGAGCGGGATGTACGTGGACGTGCCGCCGTACGAACGGCGGCCGATCATCCGCTTGGCGTACTGCACGGGGATGCGCCGCTGGGCCTGCTCGACGAAGACCACCAGGCCGACCATGACCAGGCCGACCAGGATGACCGTGCCGAACTCGATCCAGCCGCCGGCCAGGGTGCCCTGCTTCTTGATCGCCCACAGCGCGGACGGGAAGGTCGCGGCGATCGAGATGAACATGAGGATGGACATGCCGTTGCCGATGCCGCGGTCGGTGATCAGCTCGCCGAGCCACATGACGACGGCGGTACCGGCGGTCATGCAGATGACCATCGTGATGGTGGTGAAGATCGACTGGTCGGGCACGATCGAGGACGCCACCGGGCAGCCCGAGAACAGGGCGCCGCTGCGGGCGGTGGCCACCAGACCGGTGCCCTGGAGGATCGCCAGGGCCACCGTCAGGTAACGGGTGTACTGCGTGATCTTCGTCGTACCCGCCTGGCCCTCCTTCTTCAGGGCCTCGAGGCGCGGGATGACCACGGTCAGCAGCTGGAGAATGATGCTCGCCGTGATGTACGGCATGATGCCCAGCGCGAAAACCGTGATCTGCAGCAGCGCGCCGCCGCTGAACATGTTGACCAGTCCGAACAGGCCCTGCTGTCCCTTGGCCACGTCGATACAGGTCTGAACGCTCTTGTAGTCGACGCCGGGGATCGGAATGTGCGTACCGACCCGGTAGAGCACGATGATCCCGAGCGTGAAGAGCAGCTTCTTGCGCAGGTCGGGCGTCCTGAACGCCCGGGCGAACGCGGTGAGCACGGTGCCTCCTGCGACCCCCGCGCAACTGCGTCAAGGGTGACGGTCTGAGTTTCCGACTGAACAAGGACAACAACGACATACGTAACGGTCGACTGCCGCCCCGGGTGCCCGAACCGCGACACCCGGTGAAACTGGGCAGTGCAGGCCACCATACCGGCGAGACTGCCCCCCTTGGAACGACCGACCGGGGATACCCCTGTGTGAGGTATCCCCGGTCGGGATCGTTCAGGTCATCGAGACGCCCGAAAGTTTCAGACGAGCTCGGTGACGGTACCGCCGGCGGCGGTGATCTTCTCCTTGGCGGAGCCGGAGACGGCGTCGACCGTCACCTGCAGCGCCACGGAGATCTCGCCCTGGCCGAGCACCTTGACGAGCGCGTTCTTGCGAACGGCACCCTTGGCCACCAGACCCTCGACGGTGACCTCGCCGCCCTCGGGGTAGAGCGCGGCCAGCTTGTCGAGGTTCACGACCTGGTACTCGGTCTTGAACGGGTTCTTGAAGCCCTTCAGCTTCGGGAGGCGCATGTGCAGCGGCATCTGGCCACCCTCGAAGCGCTCCGGAACCTGGTAGCGGGCCTTCGTGCCCTTGGTACCACGACCGGCCGTCTTACCCTTCGACGCCTCACCACGACCGACACGGGTCTTGGCGGTCTTGGCGCCCGGGGCGGGACGGAGGTTGTGGACCTTGAGCGGGTTCTGCTCCGCCATGATCAGTCGACCTCCTCGACCGTCACGAGGTGGCGGACGGTGTGCACCATGCCGCGGAACTCGGGGCGGTCCTCCTTGACGACCACGTCACCCAGGCGCTTGAGGCCCAGGGAACGCAGGGTGTCGCGGTGGTTCTGCTTGCTGCCGATGTAGGACTTGACCTGCGTGATCTTGAGCTGCGCCATGATTACGCACCCGCCCCGGCACGCGCACGCAGCAGGGCCGCGGGGGCGACGTCCTCGAGCGGCAGACCGCGGCGGGCCGCGATCTCCTCGGGACGCTGCAGGCCCTTCAGGGCCTCCACGGTCGCGTGCACGATGTTGATCGCGTTGTCGGAGCCGAGCGACTTCGACAGCACGTCGTGGATACCGGCGCACTCGAGCACGGCACGCACCGGACCACCGGCGATAACACCGGTACCGGGCGAGGCGGGCTTGAGCAGCACGACGCCGGCAGCCTTCTCACCCTGGATCGGGTGCGGGATGGTGCCCTGGATCCGGGGGACCTTGAAGAAGTGCTTCTTGGCCTCCTCAACGCCCTTGGCGATGGCGGCCGGCACCTCCTTGGCCTTGCCGTATCCGACACCCACGGTGCCGTCACCGTCGCCCACCACGACCAGCGCGGTGAAGCTGAAGCGACGACCACCCTTCACAACCTTGGCGACGCGGTTGATCGCGACGACGCGCTCAACGTACGCGGTCTTCTCGGCGGCAGCAGCGCCGCCGTCACGGCCCTTCCGGTCCCGCCGCTCGCCGCCACCGGCACCGCTTCCGCGGCGCTGGGGTCCAGCCATTGGATTACCTCTCTCTTTCCGCTAGCTACAAGCGGCTCAGAACTTGAGCCCGGCTTCGCGGGCGGCGTCCGCCAGGGCGGCGATGCGCCCGGCGTACTGGTTGCCACCACGGTCGAACACGACGGCCTCGACACCGGCGGCCTTGGCACGCTCGGCGACCAGGGCGCCGACCTGCTTGGCCTGCGCGGACTTGTCGCCCTCGCCACCGCGGATCGAGCTGTCCAGCGTGGACGCCGACGCCAGGGTGTGACCCTTCAGGTCGTCGATCACCTGCGCCACGATGTGGCGGTTGGAGCGGGTCACGACCAGACGGGGACGCTCCGCCGTACCGGAGATCCGCTTGCGGATCCGGATGTGACGGCGCTTGATCGCGGCGCGCTTGTAGGCGTCGCCCTTGAGGATCTTCTGCCCGTATGCCATGGCTTACTTACCCGCCTTTCCGACCTTGCGGCGGATGACTTCGCCCTCGTACTTGACGCCCTTGGCCTTGTACGGGTCGGGCTTGCGCAGCTTGCGGATGTTGGCCGCAACCTCGCCGACCTTCTGCTTGTCGATGCCCTCGACCGAGAAGCGGGTCGGGGTCTCCACCTTGAAGGTGATGCCCTCAGGCGCCTCGACGGTGATCGGGTGGCTGTAGCCGAGCGCGAACTCGAGGTTCGAGCCCTTGGCCGTCACGCGGTAACCGACACCGCTGATCTCGAGCTTCTTCACGTAACCCTGGGTCACGCCGGTGATCATGTTCGCCACCAGCGTGCGGGACAGGCCGTGCAGGGCCTTGTTCTGACGCTCGTCGTTGGGGCGGGTCACCTGCAGGGTGCCGTCCTCGCCCTTGGCGATGTCGATCGGCGCGGCAACGGTGTGGGTCAGTTCGCCCTTGGGGCCCTTGACCGAGACCGTACGGCCGTCGATGGTGACGTCCACGCCGGCGGGAACCGCGATGGGGAGCTTGCCGATGCGCGACATAGCTGTTTCCTCCGTTCCCTTCTGCTACCAGACGTAGGCGAGGACTTCCCCACCCACGCCCTTCTTGCCGGCCTGCTTGTCGGTGAGGAGCCCGTGAGACGTGGAGATGATCGCCACGCCGAGGCCGCCGAGCACCTTCGGCAGGTTGGTGGACTTCGCGTACACCCGGAGACCGGGCTTGGAGATCCGCTTGATGCCCGCGATGGAGCGCTCACGGTTGGGGCCGAACTTCAGCTCGAGGACGAGGTTCTTGCCGACCTCGGCGTCCTCGACGCGCCAGCCCGTGATGAAGCCCTCCTGCTGGAGGATCTCCGCGATGTGCGACTTGATCTTGGAGTGCGGCATCGTCACGGTGTCGTGGTACGCCGCGTTCGCGTTCCGCAGACGCGTGAGCATGTCTGCGATCGGATCAGTCATGGTCATGAATTGGCCTTCGGCCTCTCTCGCCGGGGTTTCCTGGTGCGCCATCCCTCTCCCCGATCCGAGACGGGACGGGTGCGGCGCGGTGGACCTACGGCGTAGTAAGTCGTAAGGGCGGCGACAGACGCCCAACCCCACAAGCCTAAGGCATGTGAGCTGGGCGTCCTGCCGCCCCAGTTGCTTACCGAGAGCCCTGGGACATCCCCAATTGGGGGATTACCAGGAGCTCTTGGTCACGCCCGGCAGCTCGCCACGGTGAGCCATCTCACGAAGGCACACGCGGCAGAGGCCGAACTTGCGGTACACGGAGTGCGGACGGCCGCAGCGCTGGCAGCGGGTGTACGCGCGCACACCGAACTTGGGCTTGCGAGCAGCCTTCGCGATGAGAGCCTTCTTCGCCATCTCGCTCACGCCTCCTTGAACGGGAAGCCGAGGTGACGGAGAAGGGCACGGCCCTCTTCGTCGTTGGTCGCCGTGGTGACCACGGTGATGTCCATACCCCGGACGCGGTCGATCTTGTCCTGGTCGATCTCGTGGAACATGACCTGCTCCGTGAGACCGAAGGTGTAGTTGCCACGGCCGTCGAACTGCTTGGGGGACAGGCCGCGGAAGTCGCGGATGCGCGGCAGCGCGAGCGACAGGGTGCGGTCCAGGAACTCCCACATGCGGTCACCACGGAGCGTGACGTGGGCACCGATCGGCTGACCCTCACGCAGCTTGAACTGCGCGATGGACTTGCGGGCCTTGGTGACGGCCGGCTTCTGACCGGTGATCGTGGTGAGGTCGCGGATGGCGCCCTCGATCAGCTTGGAGTCGCGGGCGGCGTCGCCCACACCCATGTTGACCACGATCTTGACGAGGCCCGGAACCTGCATGACGTTCTCGTACTTGAACTGCTCACGCAGCTTCTGGACGATCTCGTCGCGGTACTTCTGCTTCAGACGCGGAGTCACGGTGGTGGTCGTCATCAGATGTCCTCACCCGTCCGCTTGGCAACGCGGATCTTGTTGCCGTTCTCGTCGAAGCGGTAGCCGACGCGGGTCACGACCTTGTTGCCGTCCTTCTCCACGACCAGCTGAACGTTGGACACGTGGATGGGGGCCTCGGTCGTGATGATGCCGCCGGCCTGCGAGCCGCGAGCGGTCGGACCAGCCTTGGTGTGCTTCTTGACCCGGTTGACACCCTCGACCAGGACGCGCTCCTCGCGCGGGTAAGCGGCAATGACCTTGCCCTGCTTGCCCTTGTCCTTGCCGGTGATGACCTGGACCAGGTCGCCCTTCTTGATCTTCATGCTTACAGCACCTCCGGCGCGAGCGAGATGATCTTCATGAACTTCTTCTCGCGCAGCTCACGGCCGACCGGGCCGAAGATGCGGGTGCCGCGAGGGTCGCCGTCGTTCTTCAGAATGACGGCGGCGTTCTCGTCGAAGCGGATGTACGAGCCGTCCGGACGGCGGCGCTCCTTGACGGTGCGAACGATGACCGCCTTGACGACGTCACCCTTCTTCACGTTGCCACCGGGGATCGCGTCCTTGACGGTGGCGACGATGACGTCACCGATGCCCGCGTAGCGGCGACCGGAACCACCGAGCACACGGATGCAAAGGATCTCCTTCGCACCAGTGTTGTCGGCGACACGCAGTCGCGACTCCTGCTGGATCACGTCTATCTCCTGATCGTCTGCCGGTTCCCTCCGGAGTCGAACCGGAGAGCCTGGCGGAACTGTCCTGCGAGGTCTGCCCCGCAGGAATTACTTGCGCCTCTACAGGCGGAAACCGACGCCGGGGGCCGGGCACCGGGCGGTGCGGCCCCCAGCGGGGGTCAGCGGGGGCTGGAGCCCCCGCTTGTTACTTCGCCTTCTCGAGGATCTCGACGACGCGCCAGCGCTTGGTCGCGGACAGCGGCCGGGTCTCCATCAGGAGGACGCGGTCGCCGACACCCGCGGCGTTCTGCTCGTCGTGCGCCTTGAGCTTGTTCGTACGGCGGATGACCTTGCCGTACAGGGCGTGCTTCACGCGGTCCTCGACGGCGACGACGACGGTCTTGTCCATCTTGTCGCTGACGACGTAACCCTCACGGGTCTTGCGGAAGCCGCGCGCCTCAGTGTTCTCAGTCACGTTGTTCTCGCTCATCAGGCGTTCTCCACCGTTTCGATGCCCAGCTCACGCTCGCGCATCAGGGTGTAGATCCGCGCGATGTCCTTGCGGACCGCCTTCAGACGGCCGTGGTTCTCGAGCTGGCCAGTCGCCGCCTGGAAGCGGAGGTTGAACAGCTCTTCCTTGGCCTCGCGGAGCTTGCCCAGAAGCTCCTCGTTGCCCAGCTCGCGCAGCTCGGACGCCTTGGTACCGGCCGACATCACGCTTCACCTGCCTCGCGCTTGACGATCCGGCACTTCATCGGCAGCTTGTGGGCCGCACGAGTGAGGGCCTCACGCGCAATCTTCTCGTTGGGGTACGACAGCTCGAACATCACGCGTCCGGGCTTGACGTTGGCGATCCACCACTCCGGAGAACCCTTACCGGAACCCATGCGGGTCTCGGCGGGCTTCTTGGTGAGCGGACGGTCCGGGTAGATGTTGATCCAGACCTTGCCACCACGCTTGATGTGACGCGTCATGGCGATACGAGCGGCCTCGATCTGACGGTTCGTCACGTACGCCGGGGTGAGCGCCTGGATGCCGTACTCGCCGAACGCGACCGTCGTGCCACCCTTGGCCGCACCGTCGCGCTTGGGGTGGTGCTGCTTGCGGTGCTTGACCCTACGGGGGATCAGCATGTCGGTCAGGCCTCCGTTCCGGTGCTCTCAGCCGGAGCGGCAGGGGCCTCGGCCTTGGGGGCCTCGGCGCCGGCAGCCTGCTGCGGCTTGCGACCGCGCCGCTCGCCACCGCGGCCACCACGGGCCGGGCGGTCGGCACCACCGCGGGCCGGGCGGTTGCCCGCACGGGCGGCGGCGTTCTCGGCGCGGACCTCGGCGATGTTCTTGACGTCGCCCTTGTAGATCCAGACCTTCACACCGATGCGGCCGAAGGTCGTCTTGGCCTCGAAGAAGCCGTAGTCCACGTTCGCGCGGAGCGTGTGCAGGGGCACACGGCCCTCGCGGTAGAACTCCGAGCGGGACATCTCGGCGCCGCCGAGGCGGCCACCGCACTGGATCTTGATGCCCTTGGCGCCCGCCTTCATCGCCGACTGCATGCTCTTGCGCATGGCGCGGCGGAAGGAGACACGGGAGGACAGCTGCTCGGCAACGGCCTGGGCCACGAGCTGAGCGTCGGTCTCGGGGTTCTTGACCTCGAGGATGTTCAGCTGGACCTGCTTGCCCGTGAGCTTCTCGAGGTCGCCGCGGATGCGGTCGGCCTCGGCGCCACGGCGGCCGATGACGATGCCCGGACGCGCGGTGTGGATGTCCACGCGGACGCGGTCACGGGTGCGCTCGATCTCCACCTTGGAGATGCCGGCGCGCTCCATGCCGGACGTCATCATCCGACGGATGGCGACGTCTTCCTTGACGTAGTCCTTGTAGAGCTTGTCGGCGTACCAACGCGACTTGAAGTCGGTCGTGACACCGAGCCGGAACCCATGCGGGTTTACCTTCTGGCCCATTACCGGGTTCCTTCCTTGCTGCTGACGACCACGGTGATGTGGCTGGTCCGCTTGCGGATCCGGTAGGCACGGCCCTGGGCACGCGGACGGAACCGCTTCAGGGTCGGGCCCTCGTCGACGTAGGCCTCGGAGATGAAGAGGCTGTCGACATCGGTGTGGTCGTAGTTGTGCGCGGCGTTGGCGATGGCGCTGTCCAGCACCTTGCCGACCGGCACGGAGGCTGCCTGCGGAGCGAATCGCAGGACGGCCTGGGCCTCCGTGGCGTCCATGCCACGGATGAGGTCCACCACGCGGCGGGCCTTCATGGGCGTGACGCGGATGTACCGCGCCTGGGCCCTGGCTTCCATGGTTGTCCCTTCAGTTACTTACGTGTCTGAATGCGATCCGCTTAGCGGCGCTTCGACTTCCGGTCTTCCTTGACGTGGCCCCGGAAGGTGCGGGTCGGCGAGAACTCGCCGAGCTTGTGGCCGACCATCGACTCGGTGACGAACACCGGGATGTGGGTCTTGCCGTTGTGCACCGCGATCGTGTGGCCCAGCATGGCCGGGACGATCATCGAGCGACGGGACCAGGTCTTGATGACGTTCTTGGTGCCGGCTTCGTTCTGCGAGTCCACCTTCTTCATCAGGTGGTCGTCGACGAAGGGCCCCTTCTTCAAGCTACGAGGCATCTCAACCCGTCCTTAGCGCTTCTTGTTCGTCTTGCGGCGGCGGACGATGTACTTGTTGCTCGCCTTCTTGGGAGAACGCGTACGACCTTCCTTCTGGCCCCACGGGGACACGGGGTGACGGCCACCGGAGGTACGGCCCTCACCACCACCGTGCGGGTGGTCGACCGGGTTCATGACGACACCACGGACGGTCGGGCGAACGCCCAGCCACCGCTTGCGGCCCGCCTTGCCCCAGTTGATGTTGCTCTGCTCGGCGTTGCCGACCTCGCCGACGGTGGCGCGGCAGCGGACGTCGACCAGGCGGATCTCACCGGACGGCATGCGCAGGTGGGCGTAGGCGCCCTCCTTCGCGAGCAGCTGCACGGAGGCACCGGCGGAGCGGGCGAACTTGGCGCCGCCACCGGGACGGAGCTCGATCGCGTGGATCGTGGTACCGACCGGGATGTTGCGGAGGGCCAGGTTGTTGCCCGGCTTGATGTCGGCCCCGGGACCGTTCTCCACGGTGTCGCCCTGCTGCAGGTTGCGCGGGGCGAGGATGTAGCGCTTCTCGCCGTCGGCGTAGTGCAGCAGCGCGATGCGCGCGGTGCGGTTGGGGTCGTACTCGATGTGCGCGACCTTCGCCGGCACGCCGTCCTTGTCGTGACGACGGAAGTCGATCACGCGGTAGGCGCGCTTGTGGCCACCGCCCTGGTGGCGGACGGTCACACGACCGGAATTGTTACGGCCGCCCTTGCTGTGCAGGGGACGGACCAGCGACTTCTCCGGCGTGGACCGCGTGACCTCGACGAAGTCGGCGACGCTGGCGCCACGACGGCCCGGCGTAGTCGGCTTGTACTTGCGGATACCCATTTCTCAGTCCTCGTCCGATATCGGACGATCCGGACCGCCCTTAGGCGGTCGGACCGCCGAAGATGTCGATACGGTCGCCCTCGGCGAGGGTCACGATCGCGCGCTTGGTGGCCGCACGCTGACCGAAGCCGGTGCGGGTCCGCTTGCGCTTGCCCTGGCGGTTGATCGTGTTGACCCCGGTGACCTTGACCGAGAAGACCGCCTGGACGGCCTGCTTGATCTGGGTCTTGTTGGCGCTCGGGTCCACGACGAACGTGTACTTGTTCTCGTCGAGGAGCGCGTAGCTCTTCTCGGAGACGACCGGCTTGATCAGGACGTCACGGGGGTCCGTGTACGACTTGCTCAGCGGGGTCTCGACGGTGTTCTTGCCCTCGGCGGCGTGACGGCGCGCCTTGGCGACGCGCGCGGCCTTGGCGGCCTTGGCGGCCTTCGAGGCAATGGCGGGGTGACGGATAGCCATCAGACCTCGCTCCCTTCGGTGTCAGTGGCCTTCGGGCCGGACACGAAGGACTCGAAAGCGGCCTGGGTGAAGACCACGTCGTCGGAGACGATCACGTCGTACGTGTTCAGCTGGCCCGGCTCCAGGATGTGGACCTGGGGCAGGTTGCGAGCGGACAGCACGGCCTTCTCGTTCTCGCGGTCGACGACCAGCAGCACGTTCTTGCGCTCGCTGATCTTGGCGAGGAGAGCCTTGGCGGCCTTGGTGGAGATGTCCGACTCGACCACGTCGGTCACGACGTGGATGCGGTTGTTGCGGGCCCGGTCGGTGAGGGCGTGGCGCAGGGCCGCGGCCTTCATCTTCTTCGGGGTCCGCTGCGAGTAGTCGCGCGGCACGGGACCGTGCACGACGCCACCACCGGCGAACTGCGGCGCGCGGGTCGAACCCTGGCGGGCGCGACCGGTGCCCTTCTGGCGGTACGGCTTCTTGCCGCCACCACGGACCTCGCCACGCGTCTTCGTCTTGTGCGTGCCCTGGCGGGCAGCGGCCAGCTGCGCGACGACGACCTGGTGGATCAGCGGAATGCTGACCTTCTCAACGCCGAAGATCTCCGCGGGGAGCTCGACGGAACCGGCCTTCTCGCCCGCCGGCGAAAGGATGTCAACAGTGCTCATCGGTTACCTCAGGCCCCCTTGGCCGCGGTGCGGACCAGGACGAGGCCGCCGTTCGGACCGGGAACCGCGCCCTTGATGAGCAGCAGACCCTTCTCCGCGTCAACGGCGTGGACGGTCAGGTTCTGGGTGGTGACCCGCTCGTTGCCCATGCGACCCGCCATGCGGAGGCCCTTGAACACACGGCCCGGGGTGGCACAGCCACCGATGGAGCCGGGGGAGCGGTGCTTGCGCTGGGTGCCGTGACCGGCGCCGAGGCCCTTGAAGTTGTGACGCTTCATGACACCGGCGAAGCCCTTGCCCTTGCTCTTGCCGGTGACGTCGACCTTCGTACCGGCCTCGAACACCTCAGCGGTGATCTCCTGGCCGAGCGTGTACTCGGAGGCGTCCGCGGTGCGGATCTCGACGAGGTGACGACGGGGGGTGACGTCGGCCTTGGCGAAGTGACCCTTGAGGGGCTTGTTCACCTTGCGCGGGTCGATCTCGCCGAAGGCGATCTGGACGGACTCGTAGCCGTCGACGTCGTTCGTACGGACCTGGGTGACGACGTTCGGCCCGGCCTTGACGACGGTGACCGGGACAACGCGGTTGTTGTCGTCCCACACCTGCGTCATACCGAGCTTCTCGCCCAGGATGCCCTTGATCTGCTTAGCCATCTCTTCAGATCACCGGCCTCAGAGCTTGATCTCGATGTCGACGCCGGCCGGGAGGTCGAGTCGCATCAGAGAGTCAACGGTCTTGGGGGTCGGGTCGAGGATGTCGATCAGGCGCTTGTGCGTGCGCATCTCGAAGTGCTCGCGCGAGTCCTTGTACTTGTGCGGCGACTTGATGACGCAGTACACGTTCTTCTCAGTGGGCAGCGGCACCGGGCCCGCGACCGACGCACCAGTGCGGGTCACCGTCTCGACGATCTTCTTCGCCGAGGAGTCGATGACCTCGTGGTCGTAGGCCTTGAGCCGGATGCGGATCTTCTGTCCCGCCATGGCTACTTCGTAGTCCTGTCTCTCTTACGCTCTGGAACCCGGCGTTCTCTACCTCGGTCTCCGACCCACGCGGTCGGGCGTGTCGCGCTCCCGCTGACACAGATGTCCCTTGTTCGAACATCCCTGCGGGATTGCGCACGGCCCTGCGAACCGCACCGACCGGGACCGAAAGGCCCACCGGGCGCCTGGTCGGCGCCGCGCCCACGCTTCCCGGAAGATTCCCGTACGTCCGCCCCAGCGCTGCCGTGAGGCAGTTAGGACGACGAGTACTGTGGGACTCGCTTCCGGTCCTCCCGGCGGGAGGCGCGCAGCATCAACACTCGACCGAGCAACTCCGACAGTTTGCCATATGGGGCGGGGGCCTGGCCAATCGGGCCGGAGAGAATACCCCCGGGGTGACGTGGGTCAAACCCACGTGCCTTGACCGCCCCCTCGAAGCAGCCTCCCAGGTGCCACCAGCCGCTCTCACCTCGGTAACGGTGTCCCGGCCGCAGTGGAGCCCTACTCATCTCCGCTCTACTCTGTGCCGGCTGCTGAACACGGAGCGCATGGGGATGCGCTGGGGTGGGGGTACAACATGACATCGAGGCTGCGCGGATCCGGCAGATGGCTGCCGCGTACCAGTATGGTCATCGGCACTGCCGTACTGATGCTGGGGCTGCTTCCGGTCACGGCCGAGGCACACCGCGATGGATGCCACCGCTGGCATTCGTGTCCTTCGGACACCGGCTCGTACGTGTGCGGAGATCTGGGGTACGACACGTACTGCGGCGGGTCGGACGGTAGCGATCCTTCCGCCTCCGTGGACATCACGGCCCCCCGTCAGCCCGAGGTCGCCCGGCCGCACGCAGGCAAAGGCGGCAGGGTCAGCCTGACGGTCACCGCCGAGCGGGGGGCGCGGATCGAGGTCACGGAGACCGACGAGTACGGCACCGCCGGTCGCACCGTCGCGAAGGCCACGGCGACCGGAAGCGCCCAGACGGTCACTTTCACTGCCGCCAGCGGCTCACACACGTACACCGTCACGGCCACCGACGCCGCCGGCAACACCAGCGACGAGTCCGACGACATCGCGATCGACATCGACGCGGACGCTCCGGCCATCAGTGGCTTCTCCGTCGCGGATCCGGACGCGGCGACCGCGACTTCTCGGGTCGCGTTCGCTTCCGAGGCGGGTGCGGCGTACGAGCTCACCGTCTCGGGCCGCAAGGAGCGGATCACCGGCACCGTAGGCAGCGACGGGCATCTCTCGGACGCGGGTCTCGTCCTGCCGAACGGCAGCTACACCGCCCGGCTGGCAGTGACCGACGAGGCGGGCAACGTCCGTCGCGCGGAGCGGAGCGTGCGCGTCGACCTCTATGCCCTCACCCCGCGCCTGAGCGCCGACCGGGCACGCGGCTCGGACCAGGTGCGGTTCACGGTCACGGCCCCGCCGCGCAGCAAGGGCCGCCTCACGGTCGGTGACGCAGTGGACCGCGTCTTCACGACGGACGGGGACGGCCTGGCCACGATCAGCACACCGATGGCGGACGGACGGTACCCGGCACCGGTCGTCACGGTCGCCGACCCATACGGACGGACCGGCCGTACGGTGGGCCGGAACCTGGTCGTCGACACCGCTTCCCCGGCGGTGAAGGTCACGTCGGACAGCGATCGCGCAGCTCACGGCGACCTGTCCCTCACCGTGACCACCGAGGAACATGCCGAGGTCACGGTGGCGTACGGCTCCGGCGCTCACGACGGTTTCACCTCGACCGGGCACGCGGCGACCGTCATCAAGGCGCTCACCGCGGGCACCTACCGGGTCAGGGTCACCGCCACCGACGCGTACGGCAACACCACGACCAAGCAACTGAACGTCGCGGTGGACGACCAGCTGACCACGGCCGAGTGGCTGGTGCTGCTGGTGAAGGTGCTCCTCGTCCTCGCACTGCTCGTTGCGGCCTGGTACGTCCACCGCCGCACTCGACCCGCCCGTGAGGCCCGGAGGGCGAGGCGCGCGGCAGAGCAGTACGAGCGCGAGCTGCGGGCATGGGAGCAAGAGCGCGAGAGGCTGGTCGAACTCGCCGAGTTCGCGGCGGAGTTGGGGGACGGCGAAGGAACCGGCAGTGGATGGCCGGCGGACTGGGGCAAGCGGAAGCGCGGCGAGTCGGCGTGGTGGGTGATCGACGCCGAGATGGTGGAGCGTTCCGCAGGCGGTCAGGACGTCGCCGTACGCGACTCCGGAACGCTGGTGGTCACCGCCCAGCGGGTGCTGTTCGTCGGCAGGAGCAGGCGTGAGTGGCTCTTCGGCAAGCTTCTGCGGGTCGAGCACTCGGGCCAGGACATCACGTGGATGCAGGTGGCCAACCGCGCCAACGTCTCCGGCGTCCGCTACCGACGAGAGCCCGAGAAGACGCGCATCGCCGTCGAGTCGGCCATCGCCGAGGCCCCGTCCGGCCAGGCCCCCGAACTCGGCGCGGGCCGCGGAGCCCTCCTGGCCCGGCTGCGACAGGCCATCACGGCCCACGACCGGAAACGGCCGTCTCAGCCCGAGCCGCCCACACCGACGCCGCGGACCGGGGCGGCGCCATCGGTCACGACGAACGCCGTGCCCTGACCTCGGTAACCGACACCGTCCTCACGGTTGCTCCAGGCGCACGGCTCAGCCTCTCGAGGCGTACATCACGAAGCCGGTCCAGGCGGACGGCGTGAGCGCGAGCTGGGGGCCGCCGAGGTTCTTGGAGTCGCGGACGTGGATGGTGAGCGGGGCTATGGCGATCTCGACGCAGGAGTCGCCCTCGGTCCCGTCGCTGTAGCTGCTCTTGAACCACGCCAGCTTGGAGGTGTCTCCGGCGGAGGCTTCGGGGATCATGCTTCTCCTAGTACTTGCTCGATGAACGCGAGCGACTCGTCTGGCGTGAGAGCCTGGGCCCGGATGATGCCATAGCGCAGTTCCAGGATCCGGAGCTGTTTCGGGTCGGAGATCGGGCGGCCGTTGAACGCGCCGTCCGAGCGTCCCACGGCCGTTCCGTCAGCGAACTTCAACACCTCGATCTTGCCGTCCACTCCGGGGTGGGCGTCCGTGTCCGTCGGCATCACCTGGAAGGTCACGTTGCGCAACTGCGCCACCTCCAGCAGGTGTTCGAGTTGGCGACGCCGCACCATTGTGCCTCCGACGCGGCGTCGCAGCAGGGCCTCTTCCAGCACGAAGCTGAGCGACGGACCAGGAGAGCGCTCGAAGATCGTCTTCCGTGCCATGCGAGCAGCCACCATGCGCTCCACCTCGTCTTCCGAGTAGGGAGGCTGGCGCGCCTCGAACAGTGCTCTGGCATGCTCCTCGGTCTGCAACAGGCCGTGAACGCTCAGCCCGACGTACGCCCCGATCTCGACGGCCTGCGCCTCCAGCTTCGCCAGCTCCCGCACCTTCTTCGGGTATCGGACCTTGGCCACGTCCTCCTTCATCGCCGAGAGCAAGCCACCCGCCCCGAGCACCTCGTCCGCCCTGTCCAGATACTCGGGCCGAGGAATTCGCTTCCCGCCCTCGATCTTGTAGACCAGGTCCTCGCCGTACCCGACGGCCTTCCCGAAGTCGGCAGCTCGCATCCCCACCGCCTCGCGCCGCAGCTTCAGCTGCCTCCCCACGGTGGCGATCACCGCCAGGCCCCACTCGTCGTCCGGATCCACCTCCCACCCAGGCTCGTCGGCCTCCCCCTTGAGCCGACCGGCTTCACCGTCCACGAGCATCCCGCGCCCCTCCCTCTCCCGACAGCCCGGACACCACCGGACAACCTCCGGACAGTCACCGTACGCAACGGCGTCGTCACTGTTCACAGTAGGCAGGTACGGCCACTCTGAGTGATGTGAATCAGGAAACCGCCGAATCCACCGCCCAACTCGACTGCGCCATCCGCAACTTCACCGTGCTGCTTTCCTCGACCCCGCGCGGGGCCCGTCTCGCCCGGCTCCTGGCAACGGAGCAACTGCGGACCTGGGGAATGCCGTTGGAGGCACCGGGCCATGTCGTCGCCGAGCTGGCGGCCAACGCGGTCACCCACGGCCGCGTCCGGGGACGGGACTTCCGCCTCACCCTCTACGTGGTCGGCGACACGCTCCGCATCGAGGTCACCGACACCCGCTGTGAACGGCTCCCCCAGCTCCGAGAGCCGGCCGCCGGCTCCGAGTCCGGCCGGGGCCTGGTCCTCGTGGACGCACTCGCGGACCGCTGGGGCGTACGGGAGGACCGCTTCCCGCGCAAGACCGTATGGGCGGAACTGCGCTGCTCAGAGCCGGAACCCGCCCCTACGGGCCGCGGTGGCGCAGGCGATTCCCACTCAAAGAACCCGGGGTAGAAACGACCCCGCCAAGCCCCACCCCTCCGCCCGAGGCTCACGCTCACTCGGGCGGGTGAACATCCCCGGCTCGGCTGGAATTCGCGGCCCCCAACTCCCCTACTCTCAGCGCAAACAGCCGCACACATGCATCGGCCCCCGGCCGGGAGTAGCGATCCCGATCGAGGGCCTGGCCACCGAGGAAGTAGGGCTTCCCGATGGGTACCCCCGACCCTAGCGTGCCCCCGCACGCCCAGTCAGCCGTTGCCGCGAACGAACCCCACTCCCGGGCGAATGCACGCACGCGTGCCCGCCGCAGCGCCTACGGCGTCATCCACGAGAACACCCGCCACACCACCCGCTTCACGGTGATCGGCAACCACCTCGCCCAGCACCCGGAACTGTCGCTGGTCGCCATCGCGCTGGCCGTGCACATCCAGTCCCTGCCGAGCAACGCCCCCGTGGACATCAAGACGCTCGCCGAACGCTTCCCGGAGGGACGCGACCGCATCGCCGCCGGACTGCGCGAGCTGGAGACCCACGGCTACCTGCGCCGCGTACGCGAACGCACCCCCACCGGCCGGATCGTCACCCGCACCATCAGCTGCAACCAACCGAAGGCCCCGCAACACCGGAAGCCCGCCCAGGCACCCGTTGCGGTCGCCTCCACAGGGATGGTGGACCCGCCGAACTGCAACACTCCCGGGAAATCTGTCGCACCTGCGGAGTCGGCCCCCGCGGAGCACACCTCCCACAGCAAGCCCCGCGAACCACGCAAGAAGCACCCCCTCCCGCCCGTCCCCCAGCCGGCGTACCCCTCCCCCACCCTCCTCCGGACGGCCACCGACCTCCTCGCCACCTTGCATCAGCAGGACCCCCGCCTGCTGCTCAGCGCCTGCGACACCACTCACCTGGCCCCGGGAGTCGCCGCCTGGCTGCAACGCGACGTACCCCCCACCGCCGTACGCCACGCGCTGACCACCGACCTCCCACCCGAGGGCCTGCGCCGCCCGGCCGCCTTCCTGGCCCACCGCCTCGCCGTCCAGCTGCCGCCCCCACCCCCGTTCCGCGCACCAACCGAGCCGCTACCCGCCCGGCATCCCCTCCAGAACTGCGAGGGCTGCGACCGCGCCTTCCACGCACCCGAGCCCGGAGCACGCTGCCGCGACTGCCGCACAGCAACAGCCGACTCGACTGGCACTCCAACCGATACCGACCCCTCGTCCATCCCCTGACCAGGAGAAATGAGCGTCAATGTTCGCGCCCCAGTACCGCAGGCGTCCCGGCCGACTAACCTGGCCAATGCACTCCCGGGAGGACTCCATGAGCACGCAGGCCGATCACGGACACGAGCTGGTCCCGCGCCCCGAGCAGACCCCGGACGCCCTGCGGGCCGCCCTCTCCGTCGTCGATCCCGGGCGTCTGCCGGAGATGCAGCGCACGAAGGACGAAGCGTTCGCCAAGGCCGTTGAGTGGCAGTCCCTTAGCCCGGTGCGGAGCTGGGTTCTGGCCTGGGCCAGGGACATCGAGATCGCTCGCCGCCCCGACCTCGCCGCCCGGCACTCCCGCGCCAAGGGCAACCTGGAGCATGAGGACGCTGCCGTCGCCCGTGAGGCCCTGCGGGAGCTGAGCGCGGTCCTGGACGAGGCGATGAAGGCAGTACGCGGTTGAGCTGGAGCTGGGAGTATGCCTTCGGCGCTGAGGAATCCGCCCGCACTGCCCCGCCCGCGTTCCTCGCCGAGGTGGAACGCGAGGCCGCCGAGGTGCTGAGAGCGGCGGAGGCACTGTACGTACACGGCCGAAGCCATGAGGAAGACGATCCGAAGGGTGGGGACGTCGCCGTTCCCGGCGGCATGTTCACGTACCAGATCGTCGTGCGGAGCGAACGGGTCTACGTCGTGCAGCTCACTTACCTCGGCTGATGAGCAGCGGCCCACCCGAGCTCCCCGCTCTGACACTCCGGCCCCTCGTCGCAGCAACCGCCCGGCCAAGCACCTCTGGAGGAACCTGGTGGCCGTGGACCTCTCCTTCTACAAGTCCTACATCTCCGAAGAGATCCGCGACGAGGGCCGCGTCCAGGGCCGCGCCGAAGACATCCTGGTCGTCCTGGAACAACGCGGCCTCGACGTCTCCGACGACGTTCGCAGGCGCATCACGGACTGCACCGACCCGGACGTCCTCCGCCGCTGGCTCATCCGCGCCGTCACCGCTGCGAAGGCCGAAGAGATCTTCGAAGAAGAGTGACCGAACCCGTTCCGCGTCCCGAGCAGACCCCGGACGCCTAGCCTCCCGCCAACCTCTCCCCCAGCCAGTCGAACACCACTTCGCAGTGCTGCCGCGGAGCCATCGGTGAGCAGTGAAGTTGGGCGCCCGTCGCCGCCGCGAGCTTCACGTAGTCCTTGGGTGCCCTCAGCCTGTCGTACATCTGGGCCGCCTGGCCCGGGTAGAACTGCTCGTCCTGGTAGTCGAGGACCAGGGTGGGGGCCTTGATGCGGCCCACCACGTCCGTGATCGTCAGGGATCGGATGAGGCTCGCCGGGGTGTGGAAGTCCGTGAACATCCTTCCCTTGCGGGCCGCCAGCATCGCCGGGGCCGAGAACGGCTCGAAGCGTTTCTTCAACGTCGCCGCGTCAGCCGGGGACAGCTCCGGTACGACCTGCTTGTTCCAGACCGCGTCGGTCTCCGCCTTGTTCGGGGTGAGGATCTTCCGCAGCTCCGGGGGGAAGCCGAGCCAAGGCTCCAGGCAGCCGGGCATCGCCACCAGGGCCGCGATCCGCTGCTCGAAGGCCGCCGCGCGGGGAGCCAGACAGCCACCCATGCTCAGCCCGGTGAGGGCGATTCTGCGGGTGTCCACGTCGGAGCGGGCGACCAGCCAGTCGACGAGCGGCCTGACCACGTTCTCCCAGCGCGGGGTGAACACCACCTGGTCGATGAAGATCAGCCGGCCCTGGCCCGGTCCTTCGTACACGAGGGCGTTCCACCCCCGGTCCAGCGCGGTGGACACGCCGTAGGTCCACATGTCGACGTTCTGTCCGTCGCTGCCGTTGGTGAGGATCACGGTGGGGCGGGGCCGTCCCGATGCGTCCGGGCGGAACAGCCACACGGGCAGCGGGGTCCTTCCGTACGGGACGTTCGCCGTCACCGGTGCCGGGTCGCACAGTCCGCAGAAGGTGTCCCAGGCGCCGCGCCCGGCCCGGTACAGCGCCTCCTCGCTGCCGGGGTCATTGGAACCGAGGACGAAGAACAGCGCCTGGGCGTAGTACTGCGAGGCCCGCAGGGCACGGAAGCACCGGGTCTCCCGGTCGGGTCTGCCGCCCTCGGGCGCCTTCATCAGCTGGTCGCCGAGGTTCCTGAAGGTCTGGACGTACGTCTGTGCGGAGAGGCCGGCCTTGTTGATCGCGTTCACGGCGGTGAGCACCTCGCCCACCTCGCTGCTGCGCTGACCGGCCGCGCCGAGCGCCAGGAGTCCGCTGAAGTTGAAATCCGGGTTGTCGAAGAGCGTCATCGCACCAGGGGCCGGGACCTCGGCCGTCGCGGAGGCCGACGCCCCCGCCACCGGCGCGCGCCCGGACGAGGTGTCCTTGGCCGTGCATCCGGCGGCCAGCAGGACCCCCGTCGCTCCGGCGAGCCCGGCCAGGGTGCTGCGCCTGCTGGGTCCGGTCCCCGGGGCAGCCATTGGGTTCTCCATGCCGCAGGAAGGTAGGACCGCGCCCGTCCCGCCTCTCCGTACGACACCTGCCGTTCCCCCGAACAGCCTCGGGGATCAGCTCCGCCAGGGCACCGTCGAGGCGAGGGCGACCGGGCGGGGTCGTGCTGCGCACGCAACGCGAAGAGGCCCGCACGACCGAAGTCGTGCGGGCCTCTTCAGGTCAGCTGACCCAGGGGGTCAGACCATCGAGCAAGCGGAACTTACTTGACGATCTTGGTGACCTGGCCGGCGCCCACGGTCCGACCACCCTCACGGATGGCGAACTTGAGGCCCTCCTCCATGGCGACGGGCTGGATGAGCTCCACCTTCATCTCGGTGTTGTCACCCGGCATGACCATCTCGGTGCCCTCGGGGAGGGTCACGACGCCGGTCACGTCCGTCGTACGGAAGTAGAACTGCGGGCGGTAGTTGTTGAAGAACGGCGTGTGGCGGCCACCCTCGTCCTTGGACAGGATGTAGGCCTGCGCCTCGAACTCGGTGTGCGGGGTGACCGAGCCCGGCTTGATGATGACCTGGCCGCGCTCGACGTCCTCGCGCTTGATGCCGCGGAGCAGCAGACCGACGTTCTCACCGGCCTGGCCCTCGTCGAGCAGCTTGCGGAACATCTCGATGCCGGTGACCGTGGTGGAGGTCTTCTCCGGCTTGATGCCGATGATGTCGACGGTCTCGTTGACCTTCAGGACACCGCGCTCGATACGGCCGGTGACGACCGTACCACGACCGGTGATCGTGAAGACGTCCTCGATCGGCATCAGGAACGGCTTGTCGACGTCACGCTCGGGCTCCGGGATGGAGGTGTCGACGGCGTTCATGAGGTCCAGGACCGACTGGGTCCACTTCGGGTCGCCCTCGAGCGCCTTCAGAGCGGAGACCTGGACGACCGGAACGTCGTCGCCCGGGAACTCGTACTCGGTGAGGAGCTCACGGACCTCGAGCTCGACGAGCTCCAGGATCTCCTCGTCGTCCACCATGTCGGCCTTGTTCAGGGCGACAACGATGTACGGCACGCCGACCTGGCGGGCCAGGAGCACGTGCTCCTTGGTCTGCGGCATCGGGCCGTCGGTGGCGGCGACCACCAGGATGGCGCCGTCCATCTGCGCCGCACCGGTGATCATGTTCTTGATGTAGTCCGCGTGACCCGGGCAGTCGACGTGGGCGTAGTGACGCGACTCGGTCTGGTACTCGACGTGCGCGATGGAGATGGTGATACCGCGCTGGCGCTCCTCAGGAGCCTTGTCGATGTTGTCGAACGGGGTGGCCTCGTTCAGGTCCGGGTACGCGTCGTGCAGCACCTTGGTAATGGCGGCCGTGAGGGTCGTCTTACCGTGGTCGATGTGACCGATGGTGCCGATGTTGACGTGCGGCTTAGTCCGCTCGAACTTCGCCTTCGCCACTGGGGTCCTCCTGTGGAGTGGTTCTGTACGCCTTACTCATCGGCGCCAGGTGATCTTTGCTGGGGTGCCGGCCGCCGGGGTCGCTCCCACCCGGGTGAATCGGGGGTTTGAAACCCCGGCGGTCGGTGTCAAGCCTAAAGCGTGTGAACGGGGTGCGTTACTCGCCCTTGGCCTTCGCGATGATCTCCTCGGCGACGTTCCGCGGAACCTCGGCGTAGGAGTCGAACTGCATCGAGTAGCTCGCGCGACCCGACGTCTTGCTGCGGAGGTCGCCGACGTAGCCGAACATCTCCGACAGCGGAACCAGGCCCTTCACGACACGGGCGCCGGCACGCTCCTCCATGGCCTGGATCTGACCACGGCGGGAGTTGATGTCACCGATGACCTCACCCATGTAGTCCTCGGGCGTGGTGACCTCGACGGCCATCATCGGCTCGAGCAGCACGGGCTTGGCCTTGCGCGCGGCCTCCTTGAAGGCCTGCGAACCGGCGATCTTGAAGGCGAGCTCGGAGGAGTCGACCTCGTGGTAGGCACCGTCGAGCAGGGTGACGCGGACGCCGGTCATCTCGTAGCCCGCGAGGATGCCGAACTGCATGGCCTCCTGGCAGCCGGCGTCGACCGAAGGGATGTACTCCTTCGGGATACGACCACCGGTCACCTGGTTCACGAACTCGTACGACATGTCGCCGCTCTCGATCGGCTCGATCGAGATGATGACGCGACCGAACTGGCCGGTACCACCCGTCTGCTTCTTGTGGGTGTACTCGACCTTCTCGACCTTCTGGCGAATGGTCTCGCGGTACGCGACCTGCGGCTTGCCGACGTTGGCCTCGACCTTGAACTCGCGGCGCATACGGTCGACCAGCACCTCGAGGTGAAGCTCGCCCATACCGCCGATGACGGTCTGGCCGGTCTCCTCGTTGGTGTGCACCTGGAAGGAGGGGTCCTCCTCCGCGAGACGCTGGATGGCGACACCCAGCTTCTCCTGGTCACCCTTGGACTTGGGCTCGATCGCGACCTCGATGACCGGCGCCGGGAAGTCCATGGACTCCAGGATGACCGGGTTCTTCTCGTCGCAGAGCGTCTCACCGGTGGTGGTCTGCTTCAGGCCCATGACGGCGACGATGTCGCCGGCGCCCACCGACTCGATCTCCTCACGCTTGTTGGCGTGCATGCGGTAGATCTTGCCGATGCGCTCCTTGCGGCCCTTGACGGAGTTCAGCACGGCGGTGCCGGACTCCAGGCGGCCGGAGTACACGCGGACGAAGGTGAGCTTGCCCAGGTGCGGGTCGCTCATGATCTTGAACGCCAGCGCGGACAGCGGCTCGTCGTCGGACGGCTTGCGCTTGATGACCGTCTCCGAGTCCTTGACGTCGTGGCCCTCGATGGCCTCGATGTCGACCGGGGACGGCAGGTAGCGCACGACCGCGTCGAGCAGGGGCTGGACGCCCTTGTTCTTGAACGCGGTGCCGCAGAACACCGGGGTGACGGTGGTGCCGGTGCCCTTGCCGGACGCGATGGTGATACGACGGATCGCCGCGTACAGCTGCTCCTCGGTGGGCTCCTCGCCCTCGAGGTACAGCTCCATCAGCTCCTCGTCGTTCTCCGCGACGGCCTCGAGCAGCTTGCCGCGCCACTCCTCGGCGGCCTCGGTGTGCGTGGCCGGGATGTCGACGACGTCGTACATCTCGCCCTTGGTCGCCTCCGCGGACCAGACCAGGGCCTTCATGCGGACCAGGTCCACAACGCCCTTGAAGTCGGCCTCGGCACCGATCGGCAGCTGCATGACCAGCGGCTGCGCGCCCAGACGGTCGGAGATCATGTCGACGCAGCGGTGGAACTCGGCACCGGTGCGGTCGAGCTTGTTGACGAAGCAGATGCGGGGAACGCCGTAGCGGTCCGCCTGACGCCACACCGTCTCGGACTGCGGCTCAACGCCGGCAACGCCGTCGAACACCGTCACGGCACCGTCGAGCACGCGCAGGGAGCGCTCCACCTCGACCGTGAAGTCGACGTGGCCCGGGGTGTCGATGATGTTGATGGTGTGGTCGACGTTCTCCAGCGGCCAGTGACAGGTGGTGGCAGCAGAGGTGATCGTGATGCCACGCTCCTGCTCCTGCTCCATCCAGTCCATGGTGGCAGCGCCGTCGTGGACCTCACCGATCTTGTACGAAACGCCGGTGTAGAACAGGATCCGCTCGGTGGTGGTCGTCTTGCCCGCGTCGATGTGGGCCATGATGCCGATGTTGCGCACCCTGGCCAGGTCAAGCGAAGTGGTAGCCATAAGGCTTCAGTCTTCTCTCGGTTCTCGATGGGGTAGCGACTACCAGCGGTAGTGCGCGAAGGCCTTGTTGGACTCGGCCATCTTGTGCGTGTCCTCGCGCTTCTTCACAGCGGCGCCGAGGCCGTTGGACGCGTCGAGGAGCTCGTTCAGCAGACGCTCGGTCATGGTCTTCTCGCGACGGGCGCGGGAGTAACCGACCAGCCAGCGCAGCGCCAGGGTGTTGGCGCGGCCGGGCTTGACCTCGACCGGGACCTGGTAGGTGGCGCCACCGACACGGCGGGACTTGACCTCGAGGGTCGGCTTGATGTTCTCGAGAGCGCGCTTGAGCGTGATGACCGGGTCGTTGCCGGTCTTGTCGCGCAGGCCCTCCATGGCGCCGTAGACGATGCGCTCGGCGGTGGAGCGCTTGCCGTTCAGCAGCACCTTGTTGATCAGGGAGGTCACCAGAGGAGAGCCGTAGACCGGGTCGATGATGACCGGACGCTTCGGGGCGGGGCCCTTACGAGGCATTCTTACTTCTCCTTCTTGGCGCCGTAACGGCTGCGGGCCTGCTTGCGGTTCTTGACACCCTGGGTGTCGAGGGAGCCGCGGATGATCTTGTAGCGAACACCCGGCAGGTCCTTCACACGGCCGCCGCGCACGAGCACGATGGAGTGCTCCTGCAGGTTGTGTCCCTCACCCGGAATGTAGGCCGTGACCTCGATACCGCTGGTCAGACGCACACGCGCGACCTTGCGGAGGGCCGAGTTCGGCTTCTTCGGGGTGGTCGTGAACACACGCGTGCAGACGCCACGACGCTGAGGGGAACCCTCGAGTGCGGGCGTCTTGTTCTTCTCGACCTTGTCCTGCCGGCCCTTGCGGACCAGCTGCTGGATCGTAGGCACTACTTCTCCGGTTTCTGTGTGCCGATGGGTACAGCTAACCTGGAACGTCGCCGACCCACGCGGTCGGGTGTGTCGAATCCCGCAGATTCCCGCCGCGAGGCGAAAAGGGCGCAGATTACGGTGGCCGGTCACGGCTCCCGGTGCGGTGTGAAGGCACGCACGAGAGCCAGGGCACACCCCAGGCACAAGGTCTGAGCGTACCTATCGCACGGACTTCGGTCAAAACAAATGGAGTGCCTCACGACACGCCGGATTTCTCACCTCGCCGCCTGCGATTCCTCCCGGCTTGTCCGGTGGTGCGAGGACGACCCTTCAACGATGTCCCCGGCCAGGTCGGAGGCCGTGCGCAACGCTCCGGACACCGATGGCCGAATCGCGCTCTTTCACGCCCCGCGGTCTTGCGCTTTCAGTACGTTGATCCGTCCGCCGCGGCGCATGGTGAACGGGCGGAGTGATGGGGGGTGGGCATTGACAACGACCTGGACGGCGGCGTACTCGCCGGACGACGGCGGGCTGGACGACAGGGTGCCGTTCCTGGCGCGGCTGGAGGCCGAGGACCGGTCTGCGCTGCTGTCGCTCGGGCGCGAGCTGACGTTCACCCCGCGAATGGTTCTGATCCATCAGCACGAGCCGTCGTCCCACGTCCTCTTCCTGGTGAACGGCTGGACCAAGGTCACCGCCTCGGCGGCCAACGGCTACGAGGCGCTGCTCGCGCTGCGCGGGCCCGGCGACGTGGTCGGCGAGTCGGCGGCGCTGACGGGGCGGCCCCGGTCGGCGACGGTGACCGCACTGGAGGCGGTGCGGGCGGTGGCGGTGGAGCACGAGAAGTTCAGGGGCTTCCTGGGCGACCGGCCGGCCGTCTCGTTCGCGCTGCTCGGCCTGACCGCGGACCGCACGCGCGCGGCGGACCGGCGCCGGCTGGAGTTCGCGTCGATGAGCGTGCGGGAGCGGTTCGCCGTGCTGCTGCTGGACCTGGCCCGGATGCACGGCCGGCGCACCGCCGAGGGCATCGAACTGTCCGTCCCCCTGAGCAAGCAGGAGTTGGCGGGCTCGGTGGGGGCGTCGCGGGAGATGGTGCAGCGGCTGCTGCGCGAACTGCGCGACAAGGAGGCGGTGGCCACGGGGCGGCGGACGCTGCTGATCCTCCGGCCGGACGTCCTGCGCAGGATCGCGGCGGCGGGCCCGGCGACGGGGGTCCCCTCGCCGCCGGGGCCGCGGGAGCAGTGAGGGAGGGGTTTCGCCCCCGCCGCCCCTACCCGTCCCTCCCCCAGGGGCTCCGCCCCTTCGACCCACCAGGGGCTCCGCCCCTGGAACCCCGGCGGGGACTCGTCCCCTACACCCTTCACGGGCTCCGTCCCTCCACCCTCGGGGCTCCACCCCGCGCCCCGTTGGGGCTCCACCCCCGCAACCCCGTTGGGGCTCCCCTCCAGACGCCCGTTTCGGGGGCCGGCCCTCGGACCCCCGCTCCTCAAACGCCGGAGGGCTGGTTCTTCAGCGCCGGAGGCGCCGATTTCCAGCCCGGTCGGCATCAACCAGCCTGTCCGGCGTTTGAGGACGAGGCCGTTCAGGCCGACAGCGGGGGTCTGGGGACGGCAGCCCCCAGGGACGGGACGGGTAGGGGCGGCGGGGGCGAGAAACATGCCCGGCACCCGGAGCCCGCCGCGCCCCCGCCACCCCGGCAAGCCCTTCTGTGCATACGGTCACACTTCTACTGCGTCATCCGCCCTCACCGCGGTGCTGCGCGGGCCGCCACGCTGCTGCCCTGCACGGCGATCCCCCTCGAGAGGCGACCATGACCGACCCCGTCAGCCGCACCATCCTTCTGTTGGACATCGAGAGGTTCAGCGACCGGGACGACGTGGAGCAGGCGTATCTGCGCCGGATGCTCCACGACATCACCGACCGCACCCTCGACGGCGCCGGCATCGACGAGACCCGGCGGCTGCGGGCCGACCGCGGTGACGCCGTCATGGAGCTCATCGACGCGAACGCCCCGGTCACCGCCCTGCTGCGGGCCCTCCTCAACGACGTGCCCGCGCACCTGCGCACGGTCAACCGCATGGCCTCCAGCTCCGCGCAGATCCGTCTGCGCGGGGTCCTGGCCACGGGATACGTCGCGGTCGACAAAGACGGCGGCTGGGTCGGCTCCGACCTCAACCACGCCTGCCGACTGCTGGACGCCGGCCTGTTGCGCGACGCCCTGCGCGAGCGGCCGGACGACTTCGCGCTGTGCGTGTCCGACGGGCTGTACCTGGGCGTCGTACGCCACGACCACGCCGGCGTCCCGGCCGACGCCTTCCACCCGGTGACGGTGGACAGCAAGAACGGGCCCCTCAAGGCATGGCTGCACGGCCCGCTGCCCGGCGGTGCGGCCACGCCGCACCAGGAGGACCACGGTGACACGGGGGCGGGGGAGGCGCCGGGCGGTTCGGGGGACCGCCCGGCGCCGCGGGTGCCCCCGCAGGGCCGCCCGGCGCCGGCCGGATCAGGGGGAGCCCCGGCGCCGGGCCCCGTCATCAACATCCACGGCGGCACCTTCAGCGGCGGCCTGATCGGCGGCGCCCAGTACGGCGGCATCAGCGGCGGCCACTTCTCCGGCGACGTCTTCCTCGGCGAGGGCGGCGGCGACCGCGAACGGGGTGAGCGCCCATGAGCAGCCCCGAGGCCGAGGCGCCCGCGCGTCCGGCCCCCGCGAACGGGCCTTCGGCAGATCACCCCCCGGCCGAGTCCGCAGCCGCGGACGACACCGGACAGGCCCCCGAGGGCGGTGAGGCGGAGGACCGCGACCAGCCGCAGACCGCCTGGTCGGCACGGCGCGACCTGGTCGACCACAGCCCGCGCACCATGAACGTCGGCGCCCAGGCCCGCTTCAGCGGCGGCGTCGTCGGCGACCAGCACGGCGGCATCAGCGGCGGCCACTTCTCCGGCGACGTCTTCCTCGGCAGCAAGACCGAGGTCTACCAGCTCGCCGTCCCCGGCCCCACCGCGCCCGCGGCCGCCTCCGGCGAGGTCCCGCGCGCCGCCCTGGAGGAGCTGGCCGGGTGCTTCGTCGCCGAGGAGCAGATCATGGACCGCCTCCTCGACCGGCTGCGCCGCGACCGCGTCCTGGTCCTGTCCGGCGCCCGCTTCTCCGGCCGCCGCACGGCCGCCCTCATGCTGCTGCACCGCCTCGGCGCGCTCCCCGTGCGCACCCTGGTGCGCGACACCAGCCCGAGCGCGCTGGCCGATCAGTTCGGCGAGCGGCACCCGGCCCGCGGCCACGTGCTGTGCGACCTCACCACCCGCGGCGACCAGCCCCTGCGCGAGCCCCATCTGCTGGCCGCCCGCGACCGCCTCGCCGAGCGGGACGCCTACCTCGTGGTCACCGTCGGCCCCACCGCAGCGCTCGAGGACGTGACCGTCGAGCAGTGGCGCCCGCCGGCCCCGGCCGACGTGCTCGCCGCCCGTCTGCGCGCCCTCACCGACGAGGAGACCACCGCCAAGCTCCTCGGGCTCCCCGCCGTGACCGACTTCCTGGACCGCGGCCACCAGCCGCGCGAGGTCGCCGCCTTCGCCCGCCTGCTCGCCCGGTACGCGGCGGGAGAGGTCACCGAGGACGCGATCGACGGCTTCTCCCTCGTGTCGCTGGAGAACCAGGTGCAGGAGTGGTTCGAGGAGGACGAGTCCTCCCTGCACCTGCGGGACAAGGCGTTCCTCGTCGCCCTGGCCGCGTTCGACGACGGCCCGTACGCGCTGACCGCCGAACTCAGCGACCTGCTCTACCGCTTCCTCCAGGAGACCGAGAACCCGGCCCGTGTCCCCGAGGTCCCCGTCTTCGGCACGCATGCCGGCAAGCGCCTCCAACTGGCCCGCGCCGAGTTGTACTTGGACGACGAGCACACCGAGTGGGGGCCTGTCACCCAGCAGAAGGCAAGGTTCCGCGACGAGCGGGCCCCGCTCGTGCTGCTGCGCGAGGTGTGGACCGGACATCCGTCCTCCCGGCCCGCCCTGATCCGCTGGCTGCGCCGGCTCGCCGACGACGGCCGCCCACTGGTCCGTACCCGCGCCGCGTCCACCGTCGCCGTCCTCGCCCGCACCGACCTGCCCTCCGCGATGGCCCTCGTCATCGAACCCTGGGGCACCTCGAAGCTGTTCCGGCACCGGCTCGTGGCCGTCAACGCGCTCACGCTCGCCCACCTGGTCGGCACCCCCAACATCCCGCGCATCCTGGACGCCTGGTGCGCGGGCGACGACCCGCGGCTGCGCTGGGTGGCGGTACGGGCGTACGGGCTGGTCGGGCCGGAACGCCCGGAACAGGCCCTGGCGGCGCTGCGCGGCGCCGTACGGCGGCTGTACGAGGACACGCCGCACGACACGGACGGCGCACTCGCGCAGGAGCTCGCCCAGTCCGTGGAGCTGCTGCTGCTGTCCGCGGCGAGCGATCGCGTCCTGACCGAACTGCGCCGCCACCTCGATGACGACCAGGCGGTGCGGGACCTCACGCTCGGCGGCTTCGTGGGGGCCTGCCGACGCACCGAGGACGACGAGCGGTACGGCACCCCGCTGGTCCTCGGCTGGTACGCCCGCGCGGCCGGCGAGGGCGGGCCCGCCGCGCGGGGCCTGCCCTCCTTGTGGCGGCACGCCCTGGCCGACCCGCACACCACCCGGCAGGCGCTCGTCGTCCTGCGCGACTGGGTGCTGATCGCCGACCGGTCCACGGCCGTCGAGTGGGCGCTGGCCGCGCTGCTGCCCACGCTCGTCACCACGGCCGCCGAGCACCAGCGGCTGAGCCACCTGCTGCGGACCATGCCCGGCGAGGACGGCAACCCGCCACCGCCGGTCGCGGCCCGGCTGCTGACCACGCTTCCCGCCCGCTGAGTTCCGTCCCGAGGGGAAACACACCATGCCCACGTTCCGTCAGCCCGACTGGCAGCAGTCGGCGGACCGGCACACCCAGCTGATCGACCCGGTGCTCACCGTGCGCCAGCTGTCACGCTTCGACTTCAACCTCAGATCGTTCGTCCGCATCGACCACGCGCTCGTCTTCTCCACCCCCAAGGGCACCTACGAGCCGTATCTCCCGCCCCGGCGCCCGACCCGCGCGGAGGTGCTGGCGAACCGGTACACCGCCGTCTACGAGGTGGACATGGGGGTGCACCCCCACACCTCCGAGCTGGCGCTGCCCAGCGACAACGACGCGTTCGAGTTCACGGCCGAGGTCGACCTGTCGTGGCAGGTGCTGGATCCGGCGCGGTTCGTGGCGAGCGGGCACCGGGACGTGCCGGGGCTGCTGCTCAGCGAGCTCCAGCAGGCGGCGCGGCCGGTGACCCGGCGCTTCGGCATCGCGGACAGCGCGCAGGCCGAGCGGGAGCTGCTGCAGGCGATGAACGGTCTGGGGCCGCTGGGGGCGCCCGCGGGGCTGCAGGTCACCTGGACGATGCGACTCAAGCGGGACAAGGCCAACATCCGCCACCAGCACCGGCTGCAGGCCATCGACCACTCCGCCGCCGAGCAGATGCACGCGGCCCAGCGCGGCATGGAGGTCGACGTGGAGGTGGACCGCCGCCAGCGACAGCAGGACGCCCTCCAGATCGAACGGGCCATGGCGTACGGGGAGCAGCAGCAGGCGCTCCTGCTCCAGCAGCAGCGGTGGCAGCACGACCAGGCGATGCTCGCGAGCGGACAGCAGCACCAGCTCGCGCTGCAACAGGGGCAGCAGGACCTGGAGTTGCAGCGGATCGAGGCGGAGAAGGTCGACTTCTATCAGTGGCACCTCCAGCAGGGCGGTGTGCACGCGTGGGCGCTGCACCTGGCCCAGCACCCGGAGGACTCGCACCTCGTGATGTCCACCATGCGCGACGACCAACTCCGCATGATCCAGGCGCAGATGGACCTGGTGAAGCAGCTGCTCGGCAGCGACGCGGCGGAGAGCTACGAACTGGAGGGCCCCAAACAACTGGCCCTGCGCACGGTCAACGACATCCTCAACCAACGCCTCCCGGGGGTCCCGCAGAGCCCGCCCCCACTCGCCGAGGGGGCGGGGCCCGTGTACCCGGGGCCCGTGCAGCAGACGGCCGGGCAGGCGGGCGTGGTGCAGGGCGAGGCCGTGCAGGGCGACGGTACGGCCGCCGGGGCGGCGCCGGGCGCGGGTGCCGTGCACACGCCGTCGATTCCGGCCGTGCCGCCGCTCCCGGGCATGCCGCCTTCACCGCCCGGAACCGCCGGACCGTACGGAGTCGCGGCCTCCCTGGCCGCGCCGCCCGCCGGCCAGTCGCCGGTGCCCGGGCAGCCGCCGGTGCCCGGGCTGCCCGGGTGGCAGCCGCCCGCCGGTCCGTATGTCCCGCCGCCCCCGGCCTGGCAGCCACCGCCCGGCTACGGCAGCATCCCGACGGAGCCCGGGCGGCCCGAGCCCGGGCGGCCCGAGGCCGTGGTCAGAGCCCCCGTCGATGACACCGACGGGGGCGGAGAGAAGAGCGCCACATGACCGCCCTCGACCCCTCGGCGGCCCCGGCCGTCGGCGAACCCGGCGCCGATCCTGATCCCGCCGACCGGGCCCGGCTCTGTGAGCGGCTGCTCTCCGAGCTGCGGGCCGAGATCGCGCGGGCCGACAGCAAGGCCTCCGTTCTCGTCGCCGCGCTCGGCATGACCGCGGGGGTCTTCAGCGGGCTGCTCGCCGGGCGGAAGTGGACGCCGGCCGCGCTGTCCGGGCCCGGGACGCTGATGTGGTGGGCCGGGGCCGTCTCCCTCGCGTTCTCCCTGTTCGCCCTGCTGCTCGCCGTACTCCCCCGCTACCGCTCCGGCGCCTGGGCGCCGGGGCAACCCCTGTCGTACTTCGGCGACATCCAACAGGCGTTCCGCCAGGGCCACTTGGAGCGCGCTCTCGCCGACACCGAGCGCCGGCCCACGGACGGCCTGACCCGGGCGCTCACCGAGACCAGCCGGATCGCCGCCCGCAAACACCAGTGGATCCGGGCCGGCCTCGTCGCCTTCTGCGCCGGCACGGTCCTGCTCCCCGCCTCCCTGCTGATCGGCTGACCCGCCGTCGCACATCAAGGAAAGAACGAGAACCGCCATGACCGCACCCCAACCGTCCCCACCGGAGTACCCGGGGCCTCCCACCCAGGCCGCAGGAACCGTCCCGCAGCAGCCGGCGCCGCCCCCGTACCCGCAGGCCCCGCCCCCGACGTACCCCCGGCACCAGCAGATCCCCCAGCAGCCCCCGCCCCACCCGGAGACCGGCGCCGCCCCGCCCGCGCACCCCGAGAGTCCGCAGCAGCCACCGGCGTACCCCGGCCCACAGCAGCCACCCGCGTACCCCAGCCCACAGCAGCCACCCGCGTACCCCCAGAGCCCGCTACAGCCGCCCGCATACCCGCAGACCGCCGCCGCCCCACCGACACCCACGCCCCAGTACCCCCACACTGCGCCGACGGCGGTCCCCCCGCCCCCGGCCTCACCGCCGACGGCCGCGCTCTCCCCCGACGACCCGGCGCACCCCCACCACATCAGTACCGACCACGGCCGGGTGCACATCTCACGGGACCAGCGCCGTACCGATGTCACCGCGGTCGGGAACCTCCTCCTGCACCTGCCGAACTTCCTGTGCAGCCTCTTCGTCGTCGGCCTGGTCTCCCTCTTCTTCGGCGGATTCGGCATCGTGGTGGTGCTCGCCTGGCTGGCCAGCGGCGCACTCGTCTTCCATCGCCCCACCGAAAGCGCCCTCGCGCGCCATCTGCTCCGTCTGCGCTACCCCACTCCACAAGAACGAGCCAAACTCGAACCGGTCTGGCGGGAGGTCACCGCCCGCGCCGGCATCGACGGCCGTACGTACGAACTGTGGGTGGAGGACAGCGACAGCCTGAACGCGGTCGCCGCGGCCGGCCACATCGTCGGCGTCACCCGTTTCGCCATGAACCAGCTCCCCAACGGCGAGCTGGCCGCCGTCATGGCGCACGAGCTGGGCCATCACGTCGGCGGCCACGCCTGGTCCTCGCTGCTCGGCTACTGGTACGCGCTGCCCGGCCGCGTCGCCTGGCGCTTCCTGAAGGCGTTCTCCGGTGTGGTGTTCAAGGTGTCACGCGCTTTCGGTTGCCTCGGCGTCGCCGTCGTGGCGGTGACCATCGGCTGCGTCGCCCTGGCCACGATCAGCACCCTCTACGGCCTGCCGCTGCTGATCCTGGGCGTGCCCTACGCCCTCGCCGCCGTCGGCCGCCGCGCCGAGCTGCGCGCCGACGAGCACGCGGCCGCCCTCGGCTTCGCCCCGATGCTGGCCGCCGTCCTCGACAAGCTGCACCAGCAGGAACAGCGGCAGACCGCCGAACAGAGCGCTCGGAGCGGCGGCGCCCCCGTCGAGGAGAGCGCGCTCAGCAAGCTGCTCTCCTCGCACCCGGACTACCACACCCGCCTGCACCACCTGCAGCCGTACCTCCAGCCACAGCGCCACTGAGCCGGACACGCCGAAGGGCGGCCACCCCACTCGGGGTGACCGCCCTTCGGTTCAGGCTGCTCGCTTACTGGTTGTACGGACCGTAGTCGTAGTCCTCCAGCGGCACGGCCTGGCCGGAGCCCGTGCCGAACGGCGAGTAGTCGATGTCGTCGTAGCCCACGGCCGAGTACATCGCGGCCTTGGCCTCCTCGGTCGGCTCGACCCGGATGTTGCGGTAGCGGGCGAGGCCCGTACCGGCCGGGATGAGCTTACCGATGATGACGTTCTCCTTGAGGCCGATCAGGGAGTCGGACTTGGCGTTGATCGCCGCGTCCGTGAGGACCCTGGTCGTCTCCTGGAAGGACGCCGCCGACAGCCAGGACTCGGTCGCCAGCGAGGCCTTGGTGATACCCATGAGCTGCGGACGACCGGAGGCCGGGTGACCGCCCTCCTGGACCACGCGACGGTTCTCCTGCTCGAACTTCGAGCGCTCGACCAGCTCGCCGGGCAGCAGCTCGGCGTCGCCGGACTCGATGATCGTCACGCGGCGGAGCATCTGCCGGATGATGATCTCGATGTGCTTGTCGTGGATCGACACACCCTGCGAGTTGTACACCTTCTGGACCTCGCCGACCAGGTGGACCTGGACGGCACGCTGGCCCAGGATGCGCAGCACGTCGTGCGGGTTGGTGGCACCCACGGTGAGCTTCTGGCCCACCTCGACGTGCTCGCCCTCGCTCACCAGGAGTCGGGCGCGCTTCGAGATCGGGTACGCCGTCTCGTCGCTGCCGTCGTCCGGCGTGATGACGATCTTCTTCGTCTTCTCCGTCTCCTCGATGCGAACGCGGCCGCTCGCCTCGGAGATCGGGGCGACACCCTTCGGGGTACGGGCCTCGAAGAGCTCGACGACACGCGGCAGACCCTGGGTGATGTCGTCACCGGCCACACCACCGGTGTGGAAGGTACGCATCGTCAGCTGGGTGCCGGGCTCACCGATGGACTGGGCGGCGATGATGCCGACCGCCTCACCGATGTCGACCAGCTTGCCGGTGGCCAGCGAACGGCCGTAGCACATCGCGCAGGTGCCGACCGCGGACTCGCAGGTCAGGACCGAACGGGTCTTGACCTCCTCGACGCCGCGCGAGACGAGCTCCTCGATGAGCACGTCGCCCAGGTCGGTGCCGGCCGGGGCCAGGACCTGACCGTCGACGACGATGTCCTCGGCGAGGCAGCGCGCGTACACGGACGTCTCCACGTTGTCCGCCTTGCGCAGGACGCCGTCGGCGCCGCGCTCCGCGATGTGGAGCTTGAGGCCGCGCTCGGTGCCGCAGTCCTCCTCGCGGATGATGACGTCCTGCGACACGTCCACCAGACGACGGGTCAGGTAACCCGAGTCGGCGGTACGCAGAGCGGTGTCCGCGAGACCCTTACGGGCACCGTGCGTGGAGATGAAGTACTCCAGCACGGACAGACCCTCACGGAAGGACGCCTTGATGGGCCGCGGGATGGTCTCGTTCTTCGCGTTCGACACCAGACCACGCATACCGGCAATCTGACGCATCTGCATCATGTTGCCTCGTGCACCCGAGTTCACCATCATGAAGATCGGGTTGGTCTTCGGGAAGTTCTCGTTCATGGCCTCGGCGACCTCGTTGGTCGCCTTGGTCCAGATCGCGATCAGTTCCTGGGTGCGCTCGTCCTTGGTGATCAGACCGCGCTCGTACTGCTTCTGGACCTTCTCGTCCTGCGCCTCGTAGCCCTTGACGATCTCCTTCTTCGCCTCGGGAACGACGACGTCGGAGATGGCGACGGTGACGCCGGAACGGGTGGCCCAGTAGAAGCCGGCCGTCTTCAGGTTGTCGAGCGTGGCCGCCACGACGACCTTCGGGTAGCGCTCGGCGAGGTCGTTGACGATCTCGGAGAGCTGCTTCTTGCCGACCTCGTAGTCGACGAACGGGTAGTCCTCGGGCAGCAGCTCGTTGAAGAGGGCACGGCCCAGCGTGGTCTTCAGCGTGAAGCTGTCACCCTGCTGCCACTCCGGCTCGCCCTCCTCGCGGACCGGCGGGGTCCAGCCGCGCGGCGGGATGGTGCCCACCGGGAAGCGGATGTCCACGCGCGACTGCAGCGAGAGCTCACCGGCGTCGAACGCCATGATCGCCTCGGCCACGGACGCGAACGAGCGGCCCTCGCCCTTGACGTCGCGCATCTCGCCGTCGGTGGTGAGGAAGAACAGACCGAGGACCATGTCCTGGGTCGGCATCGTCACCGGACGGCCGTCGGCCGGCTTGAGGATGTTGTTCGAGGACAGCATCAGGATGCGGGCCTCGGCCTGCGCCTCCGCGGACAGCGGCAGGTGCACGGCCATCTGGTCACCGTCGAAGTCCGCGTTGAACGCGGTGCAGACGAGCGGGTGGATCTGGATGGCCTTGCCCTCGACCAGCTGCGGCTCGAAGGCCTGGATGCCGAGGCGGTGCAGGGTGGGCGCACGGTTCAGCAGAACCGGGTGCTCCGCGATGACCTCTTCCAGCACGTCGTACACGACCGTGCGGCCGCGCTCGACCATGCGCTTGGCCGACTTGATGTTCTGCGCGTGGTTCAGGTCGACCAGGCGCTTCATCACGAACGGCTTGAACAGCTCCAGCGCCATCGCCTTCGGCAGACCGCACTGGTGCAGCTTCAGCTGCGGACCGACGACGATCACGGAACGCGCCGAGTAGTCGACACGCTTACCGAGCAGGTTCTGACGGAAGCGGCCCTGCTTGCCCTTCAGCATGTCGCTGAGGGACTTCAGCGGGCGGTTGCCCGGACCGGTCACCGGGCGGCCGCGACGACCGTTGTCGAAGAGGGCGTCAACAGCCTCCTGAAGCATGCGCTTCTCGTTGTTGACGATGATCTCCGGGGCACCGAGGTCCAGGAGCCTCTTCAGACGGTTGTTGCGGTTGATGACACGGCGGTACAGGTCGTTCAGGTCGGAGGTCGCGAAGCGGCCACCGTCCAGCTGCACCATCGGACGCAGGTCCGGCGGGATGACCGGCACGCAGTCGAGAACCATGCCCTTGGGGCTGTTGGACGTCTGCAGGAACGCGGAGACGACCTTCAGGCGCTTGAGGGCGCGGGTCTTCTTCTGGCCCTTGCCGGTACGGATGATCTCGCGGAGCTTCTCGGCCTCCTCCTCGAGGTCGAAGGACTCCAGGCGCTTCTGCAGCGCCGCGGCACCCATCGAGCCGTCGAAGTACGTGCCGAAGCGGTCACGCAGCTCGCGGTAGAGCAGCTCGTCGCCCTCGAGGTCCTGGACCTTGAGGTTCTTGAACCGGGTCCACACCTCGTCGAGGCGGTCGATCTCGCGCTGCGCACGGTCGCGCAGCTGCTTCATCTCGCGCTCGGCACCCTCACGCACCTTGCGGCGCACGTCGGCCTTGGCGCCCTCGGCCTCCAGCTCGGCGAGGTCGGCCTCGAGCTTCTTGGCGCGCGCCTCCAGGTCGGCGTCGCGGCGCTGCTCGATCTGCTGGCGCTCGACGGAGACGTGGGCCTCCAGCGAGGGCAGGTCGCGCTGACGGCGCTCCTCGTCGACGTACGTGATCATGTACGCCGCGAAGTAGATGACCTTCTCCAGGTCCTTCGGAGCCAGGTCGAGCAGGTAGCCCAGGCGCGACGGGACGCCCTTGAAGTACCAGATGTGCGTGACGGGCGCGGCCAGCTCGATGTGGCCCATCCGCTCACGACGCACCTTCGCGCGCGTGACCTCGACGCCACAGCGCTCACAGATGATGCCCTTGAAGCGGACGCGCTTGTACTTGCCGCAGTAGCACTCCCAGTCCCGGGTGGGGCCGAAGATCTTCTCGCAGAAGAGGCCGTCCTTCTCGGGCTTGAGGGTGCGGTAGTTGATGGTCTCGGGCTTCTTGACCTCGCCGTGGCTCCACTGACGGATGTCGTCAGCGGTGGCCAGGCCGATCCGGAGCTCGTCGAAGAAGTTGACGTCGAGCACTATGCGTCAATCCCTCTCAGGGTCGTTAAGTCTTTGGTCTGAAACGGGGGCCTGGGGGTCGGCGGGCCTCCTGGTCAGGAGGCCCGCCGGACTCCCGTCAGACCTCTTCGACGCTGCTCGGCTCGCGCCGGGACAGGTCGATGCCGAGCTCCTCCGCAGCGCGGAAGACGTCCTCGTCGGTGTCGCGCATCTCGATGGACATGCCGTCTGAGGACAGCACCTCCACGTTGAGGCACAGGGACTGCATTTCCTTGATGAGCACCTTGAAGGACTCGGGAATGCCGGGCTCAGGGATGTTCTCGCCCTTGACGATGGCCTCGTAGACCTTCACGCGGCCGGTGACGTCGTCGGACTTGATGGTCAGCAGCTCCTGGAGGGCGTACGCGGCGCCGTAGGCCTCGAGGGCCCACACCTCCATCTCGCCGAAGCGCTGGCCACCGAACTGGGCCTTACCACCCAGCGGCTGCTGGGTGATCATCGAGTACGGACCGGTCGAGCGGGCGTGCAGCTTGTCGTCGACCAGGTGGTGCAGCTTCAGGATGTACATGTACCCGACCGAGATCGGGTCCGGGAACGGCTCACCGGAGCGGCCGTCGAACAGCCTGGCCTTGCCGGACGGGAGGACCATGCGGTCGCCGTCGCGGTTCGGCAGCGTGTGCTGCAGCAGACCGGCCAGCTCGTCCTCGCGGGCACCGTCGAACACCGGGGTGGCCACGTTGGTGCGCGGTTCGACCTGGTCGGCGCCGATCGCCTGCAGGCGCTGCGCCCACTCGTCCGCCAGGCCGGAGACGTCCCAGCCCTGGCTGGCGAGCCAGCCGAGGTGGATCTCCAGGACCTGTCCCGGGTTCATTCGGGACGGCACACCCAGCGGGTTGAGGATGATGTCGACCGGGGTGCCGTCCTCCAGGAACGGCATGTCCTCGATCGGCAGGATCTTGGAGATGACGCCCTTGTTGCCGTGACGGCCGGCGAGCTTGTCACCGTCGGTGATCTTGCGCTTCTGCGCCACGTAGACGCGGACCAGCTGGTTCACGCCCGGCGGCAGCTCGTCGCCCTCCTCGCGGTCGAAGACGCGCACGCCGATGACCTTGCCGGTCTCGCCGTGCGGCACCTTCAGCGAGGTGTCACGGACCTCACGGGCCTTCTCACCGAAGATCGCGCGCAGCAGGCGCTCCTCCGGCGTCAGCTCGGTCTCACCCTTCGGGGTCACCTTGCCGACGAGGATGTCGCCGGCGATGACCTCGGCACCGATGCGGATGATGCCGCGCTCGTCGAGGTCGGCGAGGACCTCCTCGGAGACGTTCGGGATGTCCCGGGTGATCTCCTCGGGGCCGAGCTTGGTGTCACGGGCGTCGACCTCGTGCTCCTCGATGTGGATCGAGGAAAGGACGTCGTCCTGGACCAGGCGCTGGCTGAGGATGATCGCGTCCTCGTAGTTGTGGCCTTCCCAGGGCATGAAGGCGACCAGCAGGTTCTTGCCGAGCGCCATCTCGCCGTTCTGGGTGGCCGGGCCGTCGGCGAGGACCTGGCCCTCGATGACGCGGTCGCCCTCGTTGACGATGACCTTCTGGTTGACCGAGGTGCCCTGGTTGGAACGGGCGAACTTGGCCAGGCGGTACGTGATGTACGTGCCGTCGTCGTTGGCGGTGGTGATGTAGTCCGCGGAGACCTCCTGGACCACACCGGCCTTCTCGGCCTTGACGACGTCGCCGGCGTCGACGGCGGAGCGGTACTCCATGCCGGTGCCGACGAGCGGGGACTCGGACTTAATCAGCGGCACGGCCTGACGCATCATGTTCGCGCCCATGAGGGCACGGTTGGCGTCGTCGTGCTCGAGGAAGGGGATCATGGCGGTCGCGACCGACACCATCTGGCGCGGCGAGACGTCCATGTAGTCGACGTCCTCGGGGCTGACGTAGTCGACCTCGCCGCCACGGCGGCGGACGAGCACGCGGCTCTCCTCGAAGCGGAGGTCGCTGGTCAGCGGCGCGTTGGCCTGCGCGATGACGAAGCGGTCCTCCTCGTCGGCGGTCAGGTAGTCGACCTCGTCGGTGACCTGGCCGTCGATGACCTTGCGGTACGGGGTCTCGACGAAACCGAACGCGTTGACGCGGCCGTAGGAGGCGAGCGAGCCGATCAGACCGATGTTCGGGCCTTCGGGCGTCTCGATCGGGCACATGCGGCCGTAGTGCGAGGGGTGCACGTCACGGACCTCGAAGCCGGCCCGCTCACGGGAGAGACCACCCGGGCCAAGAGCCGACAGACGGCGCTTGTGGGTGAGACCCGACAGCGGGTTGTTCTGGTCCATGAACTGCGACAGCTGGCTGGTGCCGAAGAACTCCTTGATGGAGGCGACGACCGGCCGGATGTTGATCAGGGTCTGCGGCGTGATCGCCTCGACGTCCTGGGTCGTCATGCGCTCGCGGACGACACGCTCCATACGCGCCAGACCCGTGCGGACCTGGTTCTGGATGAGCTCGCCGACGCTGCGCAGACGACGGTTGCCGAAGTGGTCGATGTCGTCGGTCTCGACGACGACCGTCTCGCCGTTGTCACCGGTGGTCTCGGTCTCGCCGGCGTGCAGCTTCACCAGGTACTTGATCGTCGCGATGATGTCCTCGACGGTCAGGATGCCCGCGTCCAGCGGGGTGTCCGTACCCAGCTTCTTGTTGACCTTGTAGCGGCCGACCTTCGCGAGGTCGTAGCGCTTGGGGTTGAAGTAGAGGTTCTCGAGCAGCGTCTGCGCGGCCTCACGCGTCGGGGGCTCGCCCGGGCGCAGCTTGCGGTAGATGTCGAGCAGCGCGTCGTCCTGGCCCTGGGTGTGGTCCTTCTCCAGGGTGGCGCGCATGGACTCGTACTCGCCGAACTCCTCGAGGATCTGCTCGGTGGTCCAGCCGAGCGCCTTCAGGAGGACGGTGACGGACTGCTTGCGCTTGCGGTCGATGCGGACACCGACCATGTCGCGCTTGTCGATCTCCATCTCCAGCCAGGCACCCCGGGACGGGATGATCTTGGCGGAGAAGATGTCCTTGTCGGACGTCTTGTCGATGGTGGAGTCGAAGTAGACACCGGGGGAACGGACCAGCTGAGACACCACGACACGCTCGGTGCCGTTGATGACGAAAGTGCCCTTGTTCGTCATGAGCGGGAAGTCGCCCATGAAGACGGTCTGGGACTTGATCTCACCGGTCTCGTTGTTGGTGAACTCGGCCGTGACGAAGAGCGGGGCGGCGTACGTGAAGTCGCGCTCCTTGCACTCGTCGATCGAGTTCTTCGGCGGCTCGAAGCGGTGGTCCCGGAACGTCAGCGACATCGACCCGGAGAAGTCCTCGATCGGGGAGATCTCCTCGAAGATCTCCTCGAGGCCGGACTTGGTGGGGACGTCCTGACCGTTCTCCAGAGCCTCCTCGACGCGAGCCTTCCACGCGTCGTTGCCGAGCAGCCAGTCGAAGCTCTCGGTTTGCAGCGCGAGAAGGTTCGGAACCTCGAGGGGCTCCTTGATCTTTGCAAAGGAGATGCGCAGCGGGGCGGTGCTGGCGCCGTTGTTCGTATTCGCGGTCGAGGCGTTGCGCGAGGCGGCCAAGAGGGGGTCCTTCCGAGGGCTCGGACTCACTACGCGCGTCCCGGTCCACGCCGGGCACAGAGATGGAAAGCCTCAGGTCAGAGACTCTTGTCCTCGGTGCTCAAGCGTGGGGCGTGCTCCTGGTGACGGGCAGGAGGCAGCTAACAGGCAGCGCAAAGGGTCAGTGTAGCCACAAGGCACACTGATGTCCAGTGCGGGTTTACAGGCTTCCACTGGAGGCCCTCGTTGTCCCTCAACACCTGCGGCACGCCACGCCTTCGATGCACATCGATACTGCCCTCTTCGTCGTCGATCCATGCCTCGGATCCGGATCGTAGTGACGACGCGTCCTGAGAATTGCGCGCTGCGTGCGGTTCGTCAAGGCCCCCCTTGCCCAAACCGGGTGCTGCCATCGTCACGTTCGACCTGTCACCGGGGCCCTCGGGAGGCACGACCGAAGATCACCATACCCCCCACGGCGACGCACGCAAGGCAGCCGCCACCGGACCCCCCGGAACGCCGAAGAGCGACCACCCGGATGGATGATCGCACCTCGGCGCGTCCGCGTTACAGCCTTGAGGGTGAGGCGTGCGGGAGATCGGGGGTGGGGGGTTACGGCGTCCGGGTGACGGGTGTCCGCAGGGGCCGGGCGAAGGGTGTCCGCAGGGGCCGGGCGAGGGGCGCGCCGCATCCGGGCGGGCGTCCGGGCGACTCCGGCCCCGGGCCCCGGCGCCGCCTCGCAGAGGCCCCTGGCGCCCGGCTCCGGGGCCGGACCCCTCCCGGACCCCCGACCCGGCCGGGCAGCGGCAGCCGTCGCCGTCGGCGGGCTTCACCGGCAGCAACCGGTCCCGGCACATGCGAAAGGGGGCCGTACGGAGCGTCGCTCCGTACGGCCCCCTCGGGTCCTGTGCGGACCCGGAGCCCTGGTGGACCCGCGGGAGGTCTTACTTGACCTCGACCGAGGCGCCGGCGCCCTCGAGGGACTCCTTGGCCTTGTCCGCGGCCTCCTTGTTGACCTTCTCGAGAACCGGCTTCGGCGCACCGTCGACCAGGTCCTTGGCCTCCTTCAGGCCCAGGGAGGTCAGCTCGCGCACGACCTTGATGACCTGGATCTTCTTGTCGCCGGCACCGGTGAGGATGACGTCGAACTCGTCCTTCTCCTCCTCGGCCTCGGCGGCGGCGCCACCAGCGGCACCACCGGCGACGACGACCGGCGCGGCAGCGGCGGCGGTGACGTCGAACTTCTCCTCGAAGGCCTTCACGAACTCGGAGAGCTCGATGAGGGTCATCTCCTCGAACTGGGCAAGCAGCTCGTCCTGGGTGAGCTTCGCCATGATGGCGGTCCTTCCACTCAAATCGGCAGGTGCCGGATGTACTGGATAAGGCGGGCGTACGTCGGCCCGCTGCGACCCTCGCCGTGTCAGACGGCCAGGATCAGAAAGCGAGCCGAATTACTCGGCACCGCCCTGCTCGGCCTGCTTGGCGCGCAGCGCGTCCACGGTGCGGACGAGCTTCGACGGCAGCGCCTGGAAGACGGAGGCAGCCTGGGACTGCTTCGCCTTGAAGGCACCGGCCAGCTTGCTGAGCAGAACCTCGCGGGACTCGAGGTCCGCAAGCTTCTTGATCTCGTCGGCGGACAGCGCCTTGCCGTCAAGGACACCGCCCTTGATGACGAGATTCGGGTTGTCCTTGGCGAAGTCACGGAGACCCTTCGCCGACTCCACCGGGTCACCGGTGACGAAGGCGACGGCCGTCGGACCAGCGAAGAGCTGGTCGTCCAGCGTGATCCCGGCCTCGTTGGCCGCAATCTTGGTCAGCGTGTTCTTCACCACGGCGTACTGGGCGTTCTCACCGAGCGACCGGCGCAGCGTCTTGAGCTGCGCCACGGTGAGACCGCGGTACTCGGTCAGCACGGCGGCGTTGGAGCTGCGGAACTTGTCCGTCAGCTCCGCAACCGCGGCAGCCTTGTCGGGCCTCGCCATAGAGCCTCGGCCTCCTTCCGGGTGATTCGGACCGCGCGGACCCGAAGGAGGACTGGGGAAAACGAAACGCCCCGGCGCAGGCGCACGGGGCGGACTCGACCGGCCGCACGCACGTCACGACGCGCGTACTCCGGGAGCTCTTCCACTGTCACCTGCGCGGGTCGTCCGCAGTTCAGCGGATCCTTCGGCCACCGCGCCCTCGTTCGAGCGCACGGCAACGACCAGCGGTCTTTGGCTTCTGTAGGAGAGTACGGGAACGGATCGCCGTCGAGCAAATCGGCCCCCGCGGCTCGGCTCCCCGGCGCGCCTCATGAGCCCTGCGTCTTCATCAGGTCCTTGAAGTCGGCCGTGTCCGCCTCCGGCGGCTTCGTCGCGGAGATCTTGGTGCCGTAGTCCCGGTAGTACGCCGTCGAGGACATCCGGCCACTGGACAGCTCGCCCCGCTCGGTCTTCTTGACCAGCAGGTCGTGGTCGTCGACCCAGATGTCGACCGTCTCCTCGGTGACGCCGGCCTGCTCCAGTTGCTCCCTGAGGCCGCCCGTGAGGGACGCCGGGGTGACCGTGCCCGAGTAGTGCGTCGTGCGGCGGCCACGCACCGTCTCCTCGCCGACCCTGCGCACGTCCCCGGCGGCCAGCAGCAGCCTGACCGGCTGAAGCGGCGCGGTGTTGCGCAGCTGGCCCGTCAGTTGGGCCCCCGAGCCGCCCGGCAGGGACGCCAGGTCGTCGTAGGCGTACCTGATCCAGTGCCGCCCCTGCAGGCGCCGCGCGAACGCGTCGCCCACCTTCGCGTAGTAGGCGTCGGGCAGCAGCCGGGCCTCCATCGACGTACTGCCCAGCGCGCGCATCGTCTCGGCGAGCTGCCCGCCCGTGTAGGTGATCCGGAGCGTGCCCACCGACTCGCCGGCCCACCCGAGCAGGCCGCCCGTCTCCAGGTCGAGCATGCCGCCCATGGACGTGGTGGACTCGACCCGCGCGGAGCCGGCCTTCTCGGTGGCCTTCTCGACGGCTCGCAGGGCCGCCAGTGACCGCGGGTCGATGTGGGCGGCCCGGCCGCCGGACGGCTCCGCGGAGCGCCGGGAGGAGTCACCGTCACCGATGTGGCCGCACGCCGTCGGGGCGAACAGGGCGAGGGCCACCGCGACCGGGAGTATCCCGCGCCTGAAGATGCCGTCCTTCATACGTCCCCCCTGGTGCGCTCCGTGATCTTCACGCTAACTCCGGCCCAGGGGGTTCGGCACGCACCTCCGGCGAAACGGCATGTGCCCCATCTCTCAGACGCCGACGGGCCCCGCACCTCGAAGGTGCGGGGCCCGTGACCGACTGGGTGAGCCTGGGGCTCAGACCGCGGCCGGGTCCTCCTCGACGAGGAGGTTGCGGGTGCGGTTCGGGTCGACCGGGATGCCGGGGCCCATCGTGGTGCTGACCGCGGCCTTCTTGATGTAGCGACCCTTGGCGGCCGACGGCTTCAGACGGAGGATCTCGTCCAGCGCCGCGCCGTAGTTCTCCACCAGCTTGGTGTCGTCGAAGGACGTCTTGCCGATGATGAAGTGCAGGTTCGAGTGCTTGTCGACGCGGAACTCGATCTTGCCGCCCTTGATGTCGTTGACGGCCTTCACGACGTCCGGGGTCACGGTGCCGGTCTTGGGGTTCGGCATCAGACCACGGGGACCGAGCACGCGGCCGAGGCGGCCGACCTTGCCCATGAGGTCCGGGGTGGCGACGACGGCGTCGAAGTCCAGACGGCCCTTCGACACCTCGTCGATCAGCTCGTCGGCGCCGACGATGTCGGCGCCCGCGGCACGAGCGGCCTCGGCACGGTCACCGGTCGCGAAGACCAGGACCCGGGCGGTCTTACCGGTGCCGTGCGGGAGGTTCACGGTGCCACGGACCATCTGGTCGGCCTTGCGCGGGTCGACGCCCAGACGCAGGGCGACCTCGACGGTGCCGTCGAACTTGGTCGTGGAGGTCTCCTTGGCGAGACGGACGGCCTCGAGCGGGGCGTACAGCTTCTCCCGGTCGATCTTGGCGTCCGCAGCGCGGAGAGCCTTGCTGCGCTTGCTCACAACTGCTCCTGTGGGTTCTGAAGGAGTCGTGGTACGGGCCGAGCAGGCCCTGCCACGTGCGGCCGTGGCCGCATGGTTCTACGAAGGTGGGGTTCAGCCCTCGACCGTGACGCCCATGGAGCGCGCGGTGCCGGCGATGATCTTCGCGGCCGCGTCCAGGTCGTTCGCGTTGAGGTCGGGCATCTTGGTCTGGGCGATCTCGCGGACCTGCGCCTCGGTGATCTTGGCGACCTTGGTCTTGTGCGGCTCGCCGGAGCCCTTCTCGATGCCCGCGGCCTTGAGGATCATCTTGGCGGCCGGCGGAGTCTTGGTCACGAAGGTGAAGGAACGGTCCTCGTAGACCGTGATCTCCACCGGGATGACCCAGCCACGCTGCGACTCGGTCGCGGCGTTGTAGGCCTTGCAGAACTCCATGATGTTGACGCCGTGCTGACCCAGCGCCGGACCGACCGGCGGAGCCGGGTTGGCGGCACCGGCCTGGATCTGGAGCTTGATGAGCCCCGTGACCTTCTTCTTCTTGGGAGGCATAGCTCTCTCCGGGTCCTTAGTGAGAGTTTTTCGCCGCCATCCTTGTCCATGATCGCCCGGATCATCCGGATGGAGGCATACCGCACAACGATAACGGGTACCGGTGCGCGGCCAAAAACCGACAGGTCAGACGGCCCCACAGCGGGAGCCGGTCTGACCTGGCCGGTGGCTGGTGTGCCAGAGGAACCAGACGGAACTAGTTCTTCTGGATCTGGTCGAAGGAGAGCTCGACCGGCGTCTCGCGGCCGAAGATCTCCACCAGGCCCTTGACCTTCTTCGAGTCGGGGTTGATCTCGTTGATGGTCGCCTGGAGCGTGGCGAACGGGCCGTCGGTGACGGTGACCGAGTCGCCGACCTCGAAGTCCAGCACCTGGACCTCGACCTTGCGCTGCGGGGCCGGCTTGCCCTCGGCCTCGGCGGCCTCGCGGGCGGCCTTGGCCTCGGCCTCCGGGGCGAGCATCTTGACGACCTCGTCCAGGGACAGCGGGTAGGGGTCGTAGGCGTTGCCGACGAAGCCCGTGACACCGGGCGTGTTGCGGACGACGCCCCAGGACTCGTTCGTCAGATCCATGCGGACGAGCACATAACCGGGCAGCTTGTTCTGCTTGACGGTCTTCCGCTCGCCGTTCTTGATCTGGACGATCTCTTCCTCGGGGACCTCGGCCTGGTAGATGTACTCCTCGACGTTCAGCGTGACGGCACGCTGCTCCAGGTTCGCCTTCACCCGCTTCTCGTAGCCGGCGTAGGTGTGGATCACGTACCACTCGCCGGGCAGCGAGCGCAGCTCCTCGCGCAGCTTCTCGACCGGGTCGAGCTCGGGCTCCGGCTCGCCCTCGGCGTCCTCGGACGCGGCCTCGGCGTCCTCGGAGGCGGCCTCGTCCTCGCCCGCCACGTGCAGGGCGGTCTCCTCGGCCGGCTCGCCCGCGGCGGCTTCGGCAGCCTCGGCCTCGTCGACCTCGTCCGCGCCCTCGACGATGTCGAGCTCGTCATCCACGGACTCGACGGCCTCCCCGCGAGGCTCCATGGCGTCGTTCAGGTTCGGGTCAGACACGGTGGCTGCTTCTTCCTGGATACATAGGGGTGGAACATGCGAAAGGGACGCCGGGCACGACGGCGTCCTTCGCTCTCGGCTCAGCCGAAGACGTACTTGGCGGCGTGGTTGAGCCCATAGTCAATCAGGGTCACCAGGGCGATCATGATCGCGACGAAGAAGATCACCACGGTGGTGTACGACGTCAGCTGGTTACGGGTCGGCCAGACAACCTTGCGGAGTTCCGCGATGATCTGGCGGTAGAAGACGGCAAGGCGCTTCAGCGGGCCCTTCTTGGCTCGCTTGCCACCCTTACGGGCCTTCTTCTTCGACTCCTGCACCTCGTCCTGGGCGTCAGGCATGTCGATGGAGCCCACGGCGTCCGTCACTCGTCCTCACCTGATTCCCGGGTCGTGGCCGTGCCGCGCCCGGTGGAGCCGCACGGCGAGTGCAATACGTACGTACTGTCCGCACACTTCCTGGTGAAGGAGTGTGTAGCAGGGCCGGAGGGACTTGAACCCCCAACCGCCGGTTTTGGAGACCGGTGCTCTACCAATTGAGCTACGACCCTTCGTGTGTACCCCAACGTACCGCATCCAGCCGGGTGCTCGGTGTGCACCGCCCGGTCGCGACCGCTGAAGGCCAACGAGGTGAGAGTGTACGTGTTCCGCGGCCGGGCGTCGAACAGAAAGCGCCCGTAGGTGTCTTGCCCGTGAAAGATCGGCCGGTCCGGGGCACGGATCCGGACAGTTGTTCAGCCGTCGATCCGATCCTGTTCAGTCTGTGAAACCCGCGTGCCGGGCGCGTTTCCTGTCTGAAACCATGGGCCTCATGAGCGCTGCAACCCCTCCCACCGAGCGCCGGGTCTCCGCCCGCATCGGGGCGATCTCCGAGTCCGCCACCCTCGCCGTGGACGCCAAGGCGAAGGCCCTCAAGGCCGCCGGGCGCCCGGTGATCGGCTTCGGCGCCGGTGAGCCCGACTTCCCGACGCCGGACTACATCGTCGAAGCGGCCGTCGAGGCCTGCAAGAACCCGAAGTACCACCGCTACACGCCGGCCGGCGGCCTGCCCGAGCTGAAGGCCGCGATCGCCGCCAAGACGCTGCGCGACTCCGGCTACGAGGTGGACCCCTCGCAGATCCTCGTCACCAACGGCGGCAAGCAGGCCATCTACGAGGCGTTCGCCGCGATCCTCGACCCGGGGGACGAGGTGATCGTCCCGGCGCCGTACTGGACGACGTACCCGGAGTCGATCCGGCTGGCCGGCGGTGTCCCGGTGGAGGTCGTCGCGGACGAGACGACCGGCTACCGCGTCTCCGTCGAGCAGCTGGAGGCGGCCCGCACCGAGAAGACGAAGGTCGTCCTGTTCGTCTCCCCCTCCAACCCGACCGGCGCGGTCTACACCGAGGCCGAGACCGAGGCGATCGGCCGCTGGGCCGTCGAGCACGGCCTGTGGGTGCTGACGGACGAGATCTACGAGCACCTGGTCTACGGCGACGCGGCCCGCGTGTCGCTGCCCGCGCTCCTGCCGGAGCTGCGCGACAAGTGCATCGTGGTCAACGGCGTGGCGAAGACGTACGCCATGACCGGCTGGCGGGTCGGCTGGATCATCGGCCCGCAGGACGTCGTGAAGGCGGCGACGAACCTGCAGTCGCACGCCACGTCGAACGTGGCGAACGTCTCCCAGGTGGCCGCCCTGGCCGCCGTGTCGGGCGACCTGGACGCGGTCGCGAAGATGCGCGAGGCCTTCGACCGGCGCCGCAGGACCATCGTGCGGATGCTGAACGAGATCGACGGCGTGGTGTGCCCGGAGCCGGAGGGCGCGTTCTACGCGTACCCGTCGGTGAAGGCTCTGATCGGCAAGGAGATCCGCGGCAGGCGCCCGAAGGACACCGTGGAGCTGGCCGCGCTGATCCTCGAGGAGGTCGAGGTCGCGGTGGTCCCGGGCGAGGCGTTCGGCACGCCGGGCTATCTGCGGCTGTCGTACGCGCTCGGGGACGAGGACCTGGTCGAGGGCGTGAGCCGGATCCAGAAGCTGCTGGCGGAGGCGCGGGACTGACGTCCCCGCGTTCTTCACGCGCGTGTGCGGGCCGTTTCCCTTCAGGGAGGCGGCCCGTTCGCGTGTGCGAGCAAGACCACGTTCGGGGAAAGCGCTACCGGGGTGGCGGGGGCGTACGGCAGGATCCTGGAATGGAGCACGTACGTGATGCTGCTGAGCGTGATCTTTCTCGGCTGCCGAAGGCCCATCTGCACCTGCACTTCACCGGGTCGATGCGGCCCGCCACCCTGCTGGAACTGGCCGACAAGTACGGCGTGCGCCTGCCCGAGGCGCTCACCGAAGCGCTGACCAGCGGGGAACCGCCGAGACTGCGGGCGACGGACGAGCGGGGCTGGTTCCGCTTCCAGCGCCTGTACGACGCGGCGCGCTCGTGCCTGCGGGAGCCCGAGGACATCCGGCGACTGGTGCGCGAGGCCGCGGAGGAGGACATCAAGGACGGCTCCGGCTGGCTGGAGATCCAGGTCGATCCGACGTCGTACGCGCCGCGCCTCGGCGGTCTGATCCCGGCGCTGGAGATCATTCTGGACGCGGTGGAGACGGCCATGCGGGAGACGGGCCTCGGCATGCGGGTCCTGGTCGCCGCGAACCGTATGAAGCACCCTCTGGACGCGCGCACGCTGGCCCGTCTGGCGGTCCGCTACCGCGACCGGGGCGTGGTCGGCTTCGGCCTGTCGAACGACGAACGGCGGGGCATGGCGCGGGACTTCGACCGCGCCTTCGCCATCGCCCGCGACGGCGGCCTGCTGTCGGCCCCGCACGGGGGCGAGCTGACGGGCCCGGCCTCGGTCCGCGACTGCCTGGACGACCTGCACGCGAACCGTGTGGGTCACGGCGTACGGGCCGCGGAGGACCCGCGCCTGCTCCGGCGCCTCGCCGACAGGGGCGTGACCTGCGAGGTGTGCCCGGCGTCGAACGTGGCTCTCGGGGTGTACGAGAAGCCGGAGGACGTCCCGCTGCGGAGGCTCTACGAGGCGGGCGTCCCGTTGGCCCTGGGCGCCGACGACCCCCTGCTCTTCGGCTCCCGTCTGGCGGCCCAGTACGAACTGGCCCGCCGCCACCACGCCTTCACGGACGAGGAACTGGCGGAACTGGCCCGCCAGTCGGTACGGGGCTCGGCGGCCCCGGAGGACGTGAAGGCGAAACTGCTGGCCGGCGTCGACGACTGGCTGAGCACACCCGGCTCGTCCGGGGCCTGAGAGGGCGAGCGGGAGCGGCGGCCCGGGACGGGGAGGGTAGGGGCGGCGGGGCGAGCACCGTCATCGGGCCGCCACCCCGTCGTCCCACCGCGGCCCATCGGGCCGACCGGTCGGCTCAGAGGCGCACGCCGACCGTCACCGGCTCGTTCACCAGGGTGATCCCGAAGGCCTCACGCACCCCCGCAACGACCTCGCGAGCCAGCGCGAGCAGGTCCTCGGTGGTGGCGCCGCCCCGGTTGGTGAGGGCCAGGGTGTGCTTGGTGGAGATCCGGGCGGGCCCGGTGCCGTACCCCTTGGTGAAGCCCGCCTTGTCGATCAGCCAGGCCGCCGACGTCTTGGTGTGCCCCTCCCCCGCCGGGTACGCGGGCGGCTCCGCCTCCTCGCCCAGCCGCTCCTTCACGCGGGTGCGGAACGCGGCGAAGTCCTCGTCCGTGAGGATGGGGTTGGTGAAGAACGAGCCCGCCGACCAGGTGTCGTGGTCCTCCGGGTCCAGGACCATGCCCTTCCCCGAACGCAGCTTCAGCACGGTCTCGCGGGCGTCGGCCAGCGGCACGCGGTCCCCGGGCTCGACGCCGAGGGCACGGGCGGTCTCGGCGTACAGGATGGGCGCGGACAGTCCGTCCGCGTCCTGGAGCTCGAAACGGACCCGCAGAACGACATGCCGGTCGAGGTCGGCCTTGAAGCGGCTGTGGCGGTACGAGAACGCGCACTCGGCGTTCGAGATCGTGACCGTCTCGCGGGTCCTGCGGTCGTAGGCGATCACCTCGGTGATCGTGGAGGAGACCTCCTGGCCGTACGCCCCGACGTTCTGGATCGGGGTCGCACCCGCGGAGCCCGGGATTCCGGCCAGGCACTCGATACCGGCGAGCCCGGCCTCGACCGTGCGGGCGACGGCGTCGCTCCACACCTCGCCCGCGGCCAGCTCCAGTCTCGTGCCGTCGAGGGAGAAACCCTTCGTCGCGATGCGCAGGGCGGTGCCGTCGAAGCCCTTGTCGCCGATGACCAGGTTGGATCCGCCGCCGATCAGCAGCAGCGGCGTACCGGAGTCGTCGGCCTCGCGGACGGCTTCGATCACCTCGGCGTCGGTGGTGGCGGTGATCAGGCGGTGCGCGGGGCCGCCCAGTCGGAAGGTGGTCAGCGGGGCGAGCGGGGCGTCGTGGAGTTCCTGCACGCGCCCAAGACTACGAGACGGCACCGGCAGCCCCGGACAACGTAAGGGGCGCCCGCAATGGCGAACGCCCCTCACCAAGTTCTTCGGCCTCGGGTCAGGCCAGCCGTACGACCGCTCGCGACATGCCCAGCACCTTCTGGCCGCCGCTGGTCGCCGTGAGGTCGACGCGGACCGTGTTGTCGTCGAGCTTGGCCGCGACCTTGCCGCTGACCTCGACGAGGGCGCCCTGGTCGTCGTTGGGGACGACGACGGGCCTGGTGAAGCGGACGCCGTACTCCACGACCGCGCCCGGGTCGCCCATCCAGTCGGTCACCACACGGATCGCCTCGGCCATGGTGAACATGCCGTGCGCGATGACGTCCGGCAGGCCGACCTGCTTGGCGAACTTCTCGTTCCAGTGGATCGGGTTGAAGTCCCCGGAGGCGCCCGCGTACCGCACGAGCGTGGCGCGGGTCACGGGGAAGGTCTGGGCCGGCAGTTCGGTGCCGACCTCGACGGTGTCGTACGCGATCTTCGCGGTCATCCGGGTCACTCCCCCTCTTCCGGCGCCCTGGCGACGAGCTTGGTCCAGGCGGTCACCACGTGCTCACCGACCTCGTCGTGGACCTCGCCGCGGATGTCCAGGACGTCGTTGCCGGCCAGGCTCTTGATCGACTCGATGGTCGAGGTGACGGTCAGCAGGTCGCCCGCGCGCACCGGGCGGGTGTAGACGAACCTCTGGTCGCCGTGCACCACCCGGCTGTAGTCCAGGCCGAGCTGCGGGTCCTCGACGACCTGGCCCGCGGCCTTGTACGTGATCGCGAACACGAACGTCGGCGGGGCGATCACATCGGGGTGACCGAGCGCTTTGGCGGCCTCCGGGTCCGTGTAGGCCGGGTTGGCGTCCCCGATCGCCTCCGCGAACTCACGGATCTTCTCCCGGCCGACCTCATAGGGGTCGGTGGGCGGGTAGGACCGCCCCACGAAGGACTGGTCGAGCGCCATGGGCTCGGCACCTCCTGGTGTGTGCTGTGGTTGACCGCGCTGGACGAGCCGCCCGGTCCGGAGACGGTCCGGGCCTGCGGACCGCCCACATCGTCGCATCTGACAACGACCGTGCGCCGCGCGGGCCGAAACGACACGAGGCCGCCCCCTGCTGTAGGGGGCGGCCTCGCTGATGAGTCTTGATCAGCGCGTCTCGCGGTGCGCGGTGTGCGCGTTGCAACGCGGGCAGTGCTTCTTCAGTTCAAGACGATCCGGGTTGTTGCGCCGGTTCTTCTTGGTGATGTAGTTCCGCTCCTTGCACTCCACGCAGGCCAGCGTGATCTTCGGGCGGACGTCGGTGGCAGCCACGTGAGTGCTCCTTGACGAACGGGTAGACGAAATTAACGCAAGAAAGAGTAGCCGATCGAAGGACCGACCCCGCAATCGGCTACTGTGAGTAGCGGTGACCGGACTTGAACCGGTGACACAGCGATTATGAGCCGCTTGCTCTACCGACTGAGCTACACCGCTGCGATGCGATCGGACCCCGCCTCGCGGCGGGAACCTCTCCCATCAGAGCCCCAATACGGAATCGAACCGTAGACCTTCTCCTTACCATGGAGACGCTCTGCCGACTGAGCTATTGGGGCGAGCGATGAAGACATTACACGGTCGCCTGCCGTTCGCCCAAATCCGTTTCGCGCCACCCCATCCGTACTGTTCCCGGTGCCCCCACGCACCACACCCCCGGTATGACTATTGCGCTCCTCCCCGCCCCGGCCGGGTCGCAACCCTAGGCTCGACCCACCCTGCGTGATCTTGCCTTTGGTGCCGTGAACCACAGGAGCGCGATGCCCGACAGCCGGCCGCAGCAGCCCCGCTTCCCGCCCTCACCGTCGGTACCCGCCGACTCGGCCGCCCTGCTGCTGTGCGGGGCCCTGCTCACCGACGGCCGGACGGTGGACGTGCGGCTCGGGGGCGGTCGTATCGAGGCCGTCGGCACGCCCGGCAGCCTGGCAACGGGTGCCGTCGGCGCCCGCGTCGACCTGCGCGGCTATCTGCTCCTGCCGGCCCCCGCCGAGCCGCACGCCCACTGCGACACGGCCCTGTCCGCCGACGGCACCGGCGCCTCGCGGGGTCCGGGCGGCGCCGGCCCGCAGTCGCCTCCTCCGGAGGAGGTCCAGCGTCGCGCCACCGAGGCCGCGCTGCTGCAACTCGGGCACGGGGCGACGGCCCTGCGCTCGCACGTGCGCATCGGTGACGTACCGGGGCTGGACGCGCTGGCCGCCGTTCTGCGGGCGCGGCGCTCGCTGTGCGGGCTCGCCGAGCTGACGGTGGTGGCGATGCCGGGGGCGCTGACCGGGGTCGCCGGCGCGGACGGGCTCGCGATGCTGCGGGACGCGGTGAAGATGGGCGCGACGGCGGTGGGCGGCTGCCCGGACGCGGACCCCGATCCCACCGGGTACGCGGAGACGGTCCTGCAGATCGCCTCGGAGTTCGGCTGCCCGGTCGATCTGCACACGGACGCCCGCGATCCGGTGCGATTGTCCCGGCTCGCGGCGATGGCGGGCGGTCTTGGGCCCGCGGTGACGCTCGGTCCGTGCGGCGGCCTCGGGCGCCTCCCGGCGGGGACGGCCGCCCGCGTCGCAGACCGGCTCGCCGCCGCCCGGGTCACCGTGGTGTGCCTGCCGCAGGGCGGCTGCGGCGGGGTCGGCCGGCGCGGCACGGCTCCGGTGCGCCTGCTGCGGTCGGCCGGGGTGCGGGTCGCGGCGGGCAGCGGGGCGCTGAGGGACCCGGCGAACCCGGTCGGGCGCGGCGACCCGCTGGAGGCGGCCTACCTGCTGGCTTCGCGGTACGGGGTGCCCGCCGAGGACGCGTACGACATGGTGAGCGCGTCGGCGCGGACGGCGATGGGGCTGCCGGAGGTGCGTGTGGAGGCGGGTTTCCCGGCGGAACTGCTCGCGGTGCGCGCCGACGGGCTGGCCGGCGCGCTGTCACTGGCCTACAGCCGGGTGGTGATCCACCGGGGGCGCCTGGTGGCTCGTACGAGCGCGGTGCGGGAGTACTGCGACTCGGCCGCGGTGGCGCTGGAGCTGCCACGGCAGGGCCGCGCGGAGCCGTCGTGACGGCGTTGGGGCAACTCGGCCCTGACGTGCGGTCGTTGCGCGCGGGTGGAAGGTGCGTTCCGGTGTGCGTGAAGTCGTGGGAGTCGCGGGGCAAAAGCCCCCGTCGGGGCGTACGGTCGGAAACATGCGCATTGTCATCGCTGGAGGTCATGGTCAGATCGCGCTGCGGCTGGAGCGGCTGCTCGCCGCGCGTGGTGACGAGGTCGCGGGGGTCATCCGCCGGGCGGAACAGGCCGACGATCTGCGGGAGGCTGGCGCCGAGCCGATCCTGTGCGACCTGGAGTCGGCGTCGGCGGAGGAGGTCGCCGCACACCTGCGGGGAGCCGACGCGGCCGTCTTCGCGGCGGGCGCGGGCCCGGGCAGCGGCGCGGACCGCAAGCACACGGTGGACCGGGACGCGGCGATCCTGTTCGCGGACGCGGCGGAACGGGCGGGCGTGCGCCGGTTCGTGGTCGTGTCGTCGATGGGCGCCGACCCCGAACACCCGGGCGACGAGGTCTTCGACGTGTACCTGCGCGCCAAGGGCGAGGCCGACGCCTACGTACGCGCCCACAAGTCCCTGGACTGGACGATCCTGCGCCCCGGGTCCCTGACGAACGACGCCGGCAAGGGCCTGGTCCGCCTGGAGGCTCACACGGGACGCGGCGCGATCCCGCGCGACGACGTGGCGGCGGTCCTTGCCGAACTCGTCGACACACCAGCGACCACCGGTCTCACGCTCGAGCTGATCAGCGGTTCGACCCCGGTGTCCGTGGCGGTGAAGTCGGTGGCCGGAAACTGAGCGGGGCGGAGATGCCGAAGGGGGTTCCGCCGTCGCGGGCGGCGTTGCTGAGGCGGATGTACGAGGTGTTCGCCACGGACGAACGGGACGCGTTCGTCCCGTACTGCCTGTCCCCGGACGTCGACTGGCCGAACGTCCTGGACGGCGTACGACTCCACGGCCACGAGGAGGTACGCGCCTACTGGGCACGCCAGTTCGCCTCCGGCCACCCGCTGGTACGCCTGGAGGGCCTGCGCCCGGACGACGACGGCGAGGCGGTCGTCGCCACCGTGCGGCCCGGTGGACGCACGGAGACGGGCGACGAATGGGCGTCGGACACCGTCGAGCATGTGTACCGCTTCGACGCGGAGGGCCTGGTGAGCCGGATGGACGTCCGGCAGCCCTGACGGGTCGTCGGTCGGCGGCGGGTTCGGCGGGTTCGGCATACGAGAACCGGCTCGGCCGGGGCACGAGGCGACCGGTGTGAGCAAGGAGCGGGACCGAGGTGCATGGCAAAGGGCCCGTGACCTGCTTTCTTCGCAGGTCACGGGCCTTTTGCTTCCGTGTGGCGGCGCCAGGATTCGAACCTGGGTAGGCATAGCCGACAGATTTACAGTCTGATCATGTTCGGTAGGCCGTGCAGGCCCCGACCTGCGGTAATGGCCCTTACCTGATGCCAGTACGGCCTTACCGTCCATGCGTCGTCCACAGCCGAAGTCCGCGGTTCACTCCGTCATGAAGCGATGCGCCGCCAGACCGAGACTCGCCACACCCATGAACGCAGCGCCACCGGCTCCCATCACCGCCGGCAGCGCGGCACCCGCCATGTGGAAGAGGGCGCCAGCCACAGCGGCTACCCCGAGGCTGGCCAGAAGGATGATCGCCAGCCAGATACCCCTTTGGGATGGGTTGTTCCCGTTCACCTGATCTCCTCCTCTCAGCGCTCTCGCGCTGAGCGACCTCGTCCGCCTGCGCCCCCCTGGCGAGGCAGAACCAAGGTGACAGACCAAAAACTGCAGGTCAAAGGCCTTACAAGGCCTTACCAGAGGAGACCTAATGCGTTTTTGATGACGTAATTGCACCTTCTCGATGACGTGAGCAGGCTCTTGTGAAGGACAGCTTGCGCGCTCCCGGTGGAAGGTATAAGGAAGAACCCCTTGTACCCCTGGGACCCCTGTACCCCCGGTTTCTCCTCCAGGAAGGTCGACGACTTGCCCAACCCCCTCTATCCGGACGCAGTCAGACAGCTGGAGAAAGCAGTTGACCGGGCTGCGCGGCACGGGAAGGTGCCGTTTCCGCCCACCTTCGTCAGGTCCCAGGTCGACGGGGTGGAACCACCTCTTGCCCGACTCATCCAGGGCGGCCGCGGCGGTGAGGTCCGTCTCAAGCTGTACCTGTGCATCACGATGATGGCCACGGCGAAGCCCTACGACATCCGACAGCCGCCGGTGCCGTATGCCTGGGCGCGCATGCTCGCCCTGCCTCCCGATACAGGGCCACGACGGGTAAGCAGCAACCTCAAGTGGCTGAGTCGCAACGGCTTCATCGAACTGGAGCCGAGGCGTGGCAATACCCCCGCCATCAAGCTGGTATCCACCGAATCACCCGACCGCCCATATGTCCGCGCCAGCACTCAGGGACGTTATGTGGGTATCCCCATGGAGTTCTGGCGGAATGGCTGGATTCTCCATCTAAGCGCAACGGGAATAGCCTTGTTATTTGCGTTGCTGGAAGCCCAGGGCGGCTACAAAGAGCCTCGCTACCTTACTAGAGAGCGACGTGATTCCTACGGACTATCCCACAACACATGGACCAGAGGCAGAAAGGAGTTGGAGCATCACGGCTTCCTTATGGTGCAGCGCACTCCCCAAGGTAGTGACTTCGATTATCGTCGGCTGAGAAATTCCTACTGGGTAGACGAGGGCCGATTCCGAGACCACCCGAGTTGGCCAGTGCCACCCGGCTCCCCCCTGTCTAAGAAGTCCAGTTGACCCCTAGCGTGACGCCTTGAAAATCCCTGACAAGCCTCAAAAACGAGGGGATAGGACGCAGCAGATTCGAGCACGATCAAAAATCACCCTTCCCGTCTATAGCAAAAATCGACGGACAACCGTATACTGATACGCGATGACCTGATCCAGAGGAGCGGCATGCGGAAAAAACAGTACGAACGAGAAGCCGACATGCTCGCACCTATCGCAGAACAGGCATCCTGCTTACTGCCAGGGCGAGAAATCGAAACGCTTTTCGAGGTGCAAACTACAGCCGGCATCCCTGACATTGTCTGTATTGATTTCAATAAGACCGCCCTGACTCGAAGGGTGGCCAACTCTCAATCTTTCATCGTAGACTTTGCCGATATGTGTGTACTTCGCGCTCTTAATTCCGCCAAAACCGAAACGGTAAGCGCGGCTACACTCGCCAATCAAGTACAACTGAGTGCCAAATACGTTTCATCGATCGTTTTGCCAAGGCTCTTGGCATACGGGCACGTCCATAAGGAGTCACGCGGCCGTTGGCGTTCCGTGGCGCGGTACGAGAGTCTGGCCAAACATGTCAGCACGATGGAAGCCAAAATCTATGACTGGCGTAGCGGATATAGCCAAACTTTGCGGCATCGGGCATCGGCGGATGAGTCGTGGCTAGTAATGGATTCCGCCCATTCGGCACCAGCTACAGCGCACCATGAATGGTTCACACGGGCAGGCATTGGCTTGGCAACCTTGCATCCTCGTGATGGCATTCAGCGTGCCGTTTCACCTCGCCCGCCAAAGCGCAGTACCACAATCAATGTGTATCGCGAGTTGCTCGCCGAAAGAGCCGCTCACCTCTATTCTAATGGTGAAGTGAGCGGCACGATTGGGCTTGTATTTGGTGTGGATTTGACTACGACTACAGGGCCTGATCCCAGACGGCCAGATGCCGCGGGACGTCGCCGGAGCCGAGAGGTGGCAGTCCACTCGACCACCGCTTAGCAGCAGCCACGATCCGCCGAACTGCCGCATGGCGTCCGCCCCGAGCTGAATCTTCCTGCACACGGGCTGTCAGGGCGCCCATCGAAAAGATGTGGTGCAGCGCAGCAAGGGGATGAGACCACGGTTGGGCGTCGAATAGGCTGGGACAGTACAAACAGTCGCAGCCAAGGTAGCCTGGTACCAGTTGCACCACGTCATGAGAACTGCTGTCGATCGTGTGCAACATCTGCTTCTCAAAATACCTTTGAGCTTGCTGCTGTCCTGGACGTCCTCGCCTAAAGGCGTACTCGGCGAAGCACTGCTCGGAGCCGCTAACACCCAGCCCGTATCCGGTAGCGCCGTGCGCGAGGGCAAACCAGCCAGTTATGCCGGTCTGAGGAAGCAACAATGACCGCCCCTCGTCTTGGCAAAGATTGGCGAGTCGCCTAATGCCCATGAGCAGGTCGGCGTCTTCGGTTGGAGCGAATGCCTTCGTCTGTGCCCACTGGATTCGCACATACAGCACGTCGAACTGATCTTGATCGAGGATCTCATCGAGGAGCCGATTGCGAAGGGCTCCAACGGCAAGCCACCGGGATGGAATTGTCAGGTTGAGGGCTACGCGCTCGCCTCGCTCCGTCAAGGCCAGGAATTGGTCAGCCTCCTGGAAAGCTGTATCTAGAGAATTCTGCGGATCGTCCGGATTGAGTGCCCGCCCCGGAGTTAGTAGAAGATTGGCACCAACCGCCCGTTGTGCATCCATCACTTGGCGCAACCAGTCGGACTCTTCGGCGCAGGAGAGATAAGGGGCGTACTCCAGAGCTCGCTTTCCGATTGGATTCCGCGGCAAACGAAGTATCTTGTCGTCGAGGCGGTAGCACTGAGGGTCAGCGATACGCATAGCTGCCACGGATGCCTGATCGAAGAAGGAGGCATTCTTACTCGCCTTAGCGGAAGGCAAGCTGACTACGGCTCCGACTGTCAGGGATCTTCCTTTCTTATGATGCAGGTCGCCCATCACTATCGGCAGAAGATTCGCGTGCCGGGCGCCACGGTGTACGAGGTAGACCGGGCGGTCACCTCTCAAAGCGTCGTCTCGGCTGATGACTACAGGCGCCGTGGTTTTGCCGACCGGTGACGATCCCGCCGGCAGCGCGGACACAATGCTGCCTGCGTCCGTCCCACCCACGGCCAAATAACCGTTTCCGTCGTCAAGCGGAACATATGCCTCTTCGGCGGCTAACCATGCATTGGCCGCCTCGTCTTGCAATTGCTCTTCGTCGACTGCCTGAGTGAGGCTGTCTTCGTCGCCCAGCCAATCCAAGTCATCCTCAGGCATCGGTTCTGGCTCTTCGTGGGCCATTTCCCCCCCTACTGCGCAATGAGCCGCGCTAGATTACTGGCGCTGCTTCCGCGTTCATGTTCAACGACAGCCGTTAGCCTGTCCAACACTTGTCTAACCAAGCCGGGACAATCCTGTGGCAGGTCCTCGGGCCCAGCCGCAAGCCTTGCGAACGCTTCACTGAGAGTATATTTCTCGTGGGGCAAGTAAAATGGATGGCGACCAGAAATCATCTGACGCACCGAGACGCCCACCGCCCACAAATCAGCGGCTTTACGCGCGCGTCGTCCCTCGAGCTGTTCCGGAGCCATGTAAGGCATTGTGCCGATGTGTCCGGGATACACCGTGATCGTGCTCGCATCCATCTGCTTCGCAAGCCCAAGGTCCAGCAGCACCGGGCGGTCCCACCGTCCATCGCGCAAAGCGATGTTGGCGGGCTTAATGTCCCGATGTATTGTCGCTGCTTTATGAAGAGCCTGAACACCGAGCAGAAGACCTCGGAGGAAACCGACCACGGAATCCATCGGGACGAGTTCTCCATCGTTGAGGCGCCGCTCGGCGTCACCGCCCGCAATGTATTCGAAGCGCAGTGCTGGCCGCCGCCGACCGCCAAGTTCCAGTTCTCCCAGCCCATGGAAAGCAACCACGTAAGGAGAGCTGACACGCGAGAGCCCTTCGACCTCCCGTTCTAACCGTGCCCTAGGGTAGTCGTCGGTACAGATGATTTTTACGGCCTCACTGCCCGCCTTCCATGTATCACCAAATGCTCCGGATCCGAGGAAAGTCACGGGCGCGCCTAGACGGTCAGCGACCTCGTCGGCACTGAAACGCGGAGCGGCAACGGGCTGACTCAATGGCGTCTCGCTTCACGACTTGTCTGCTGGAGTGTTTTCCTATGCGGGGCATGACACAGTGGTGCCCTACAATCATCCAGCTTCGACAGGGCGCCGCAAGAGGGATGCAAAAGAATCGCCGACTCTCACGCCAAATCCGATGACGCAGAGCCATGCATAGGCATTCGAAAGTGGCATATTGCATCAAGTCGGACTACGGTGTCCCAACGGCTCCGATCCACCACATGTCCCACCACATGTCATATGGCGCATGTGTTCGAATGTGGCAGCCCCTCTAGTCGTCCTTGCCATGACCTGAGTGGTCCCTTACGCGCTGCGACTGGACACGCCCACACGGGATCACAAACCCGGACACTTCGTCTGGGTCTATTTGCTGTGGGCGCCGCACGCTCGTAGAGACGCTGATGCCGTGCAAGGCCAGCTACCCGCGGCATCACCGGCTCTGTACCGTGAAACCGGCCCCCAACTAGCAGGAGGCAGCCCGCAATGCGTGGTCTCGGAGATCAACTCAGCATCGGCGAGCGGATCGCGTTCTACCGCAAGCGTCGCGGCTACACCCAAGAGGTCCTCGCCGGCCTGGTCGGCCGTAGCACAGATTGGCTGGCGAAGATCGAGACTGGCCGTAGGAAGCCGCCCCGAATCGACATGCTGGCGGAACTATCGCGCATCCTGCGCGTCCCTCTCGGAGACCTGTTTGGTCAGACCGTGCTTATGGAGGACGAGAGGCAGCAGGACGACGTGCCTGCAGTGCGGGACGCCCTCATGAGCCCGCGGCGGCTCTCACGCCTGCTCTTCGGTCCGGACGCTGAGGCGCAGCTCCCTACCCCCGCGCCTGTGGCCGTACGCGTCGAGCATGCGTGGAACGACTACCAGGGAGGGCGGCTCGGCAGCGTTATCGCTGCTCTGCCTGCCCCGCTTCAGAGCGCACAGGAGTTGGAGGAGCGAGCGGCCCGCCGCGGCGAGGATCGTGGCGACTGCTGGGCTGTGTCGGCTAGAACCCACCACCTTGCGGCCACCACCTTGGCAAAGATCGGAGAGTCGGACATCTCGTGGCTCGCTGCCGAACGTGCGATGCGGGCCGCGGACGAGTCAGACGACCCGCTCGTCCTGGCATCGGCGGCGCGCTCAGGTACACACGCTCTGCTGGCCAACGGTCGGTATGACGACGCGCTGGAACTCGGCAACACGGCGGCTGCCTGGCTGTCGTCCCAGGTGACGGATCACGATCCCGCCGCGATCAGTCTGCTCGGGATGATCCACCTGCGGGCCGCCGTCGCGGCAGCGCGGCACCAGGACCGCCCCACCGCCACGACTCTGCTGAACCGAGCCGAAGAACTCGCGGATGATCTCGGGTCGGATGAGAACTACTGGCAGACAGGGTTCGGACCCACGAACGTCCTGCTGCACCGCCTGTCCATTGAGCTGGACCTCGACAACGTGTCCTACGTGGTGGAACACGGTCGGATCAACGTGGACCACATGCCGCAGGAGCGAAGCGTGTCCCACCGGATCGACTTCGCGCGTGCCCTCTCGCTCGCCGGGCGCGGTGACGAGGCATTCGAGGAGCTGCGAACCGCTGAGCGCACGTCGCCCCAGCTGGTACGCAACAATCCCAGGGTGCGCGAGACGCTGCGGGACTTGATCAAACAGTCACCGGTCACGGGCGGCTCACGTTCGTCGGAGGTGTTCGTGATGGCTCAACGGTGCAGGGCGGTGCAGTGACTTCAGGCAAGCGTGGGGTGCTGGGAGTCGTCGGATCAGCGGCCGGGGGCGTGGAAGCGCTGCGCACTGGCCTTGTCGAGCCCGCGATGGACCGCGGATGGCAGGTGGCTGTCACCCTGACTCCGACCGCTGGTAGGTGGCTACGGATGAGTGGGGAAGTCGAGCGGCTGGAGAAGCTGACTGGGCTTCCCGTGCGGGACGAACCGCGGCTTCCCGGCGAGGCTAGGCCGCATCCGCCGGTTGACTGCTACGTGGTCGCTCCCGCATCGGCGAACATGGTGGCGAAGCTTGCAAGCGGCGTGATGGACAACCAGGCCCTGACCCAGGTCGGCGAGGCTATCGGCACGCTCGGTTTGCCCGTCGTCGTGTTCCCGCGGGTGAATGCGGCGCACGCTCGGCACCCGGCTTGGCAGCACCACATCGACACCCTTCGGGCGGGAGGCGTACACGTCGTCTACGGACCGGACGTGTGGCCGTTGTACGAACCTCGGGAGGCGCCGGCGGGGCGCGAACTCCCCTGGGCCGCGATGCTCGATGCTGTGGAAGAGGCAATGACGAACCGTCAACCCTCCTGAGCTGCGACGAAGGGGGACCCGGACAGTCTGTCCGGGTCCCCCTTCGTTTCTGGCTACATGCTGATTGCCATGCCAGGGATCAATGAGCGAGGCAGCGAACTGCAGGGTCTGACGTCTGGGGAACTTGCCTTGTTACAAGCGAGTTTGAGCGACGCGCGCGCCAGGATGGAGCACCTGCTGAGGCGCGCGAACGAACTCACGGCGAAGGTGGAGTACCGCCACCTACAAGCCTCTCAAGGCGGTCGAGTCGCTCTCCGAGCACACGGAGAGCGTCATGGATCGTGCTCAGTTCGGTCGCCAATGCGGTGAACGTCGGGCTGCTGCCCGGCTCGCTGCCAAGGGGTGCTGAGGGATCTCGGACGAACGTCCCACGGCCCTGCTGGGTGAGAACCAACCCCTCGTCGCGGAGCTGACCGTACGCGCTCTGAACGGTCATGAGCTGCACGCCAAGCTTCTTGGCGAGAGTGCGAGCGGCCGGCAGACGGTCCCCCGGCCCGTACTCACGGTCGGGGCCCGTGATCTTCTCGCGAAACTCCGCCGCGATCTGCCTGGCCGTGGGCGATGCCTTGGGCGCTTCGGCACTCTGGTCCATGACTTCGAGCGTACCGGGACCTAGGTCAATCTCTGATCCTTCGGCAGACCCGCTTGACACCCAGATTGACCTAGGTCAATCTGAAGAACACAGACGGGACAGCTCGCCAGGAAGGCGGCCCGCGCGGAGCAAGACCCGCGCACTCTTCAGCCTCTCCGCAGCGCGCTACCTGCGCTGCGGCCGGTTGCCTCCCTCGCCCGTCCGGTCCCGCACTCGGTGCGGCGGTCGTACGGGCGGGGCGTGGGGAGCTGGATCTACCTGCTTCGACGGCTCGCGGCTCCGGTGCTGGATCACCGGAGCCGCTGTTGTGTGGGCCGTTCCCGTCTCACTGGAGTCCGTCCCATGAAGAACATCGTTGCCGGTCATGAGGCCGCTTCCCCCGCGGAGTTCGCGGAACTGGCGCTCGGAACCCCGGTTGAGCTGTGGCTGGGAGCCGAGGGCGAGAGCGACGAGGAGCGCGCGGCCCGCCTGGATGCGGCCCGTGACATCCTCGCCGACCCCGAGTTCGCCGACCTGCCCGACGGCCTGATCCGTCTGGCCGCTCGGGTCGTCGAGGACCACCCGGACCTGTTCAACGTGGTCCCGCTGACCCGCCCCGCCCGCCGGCGTCCGGCGCGTGAGGGGGTCGCGGCATGAACGCGGGTCTGACGCTGGACGGCCTGGCCGTGGCGCTGCGGGCGCTGCGCCTGCTGGCCACGGACTTCGGGCACCTGCCGGCACCGGCCGTGCACCTGTCCAACATCTTCCCCAACCGGCTGGAGCTCTCGGTCTACGACGACCTTTCCCAGTTCGAGGCGTGGCGGGATGCGCTGGGCATCGCCCCGGACGCCGTGAAGCACAGCACGCAGAGCGACGGCCGCACGCGCGTCCTGCGCGCCTGCGTCGAGTACGCGGGTGCCGAGCTGGCGTTGGTGGGCTTCTCGCCCGTCCCCGACCCGGAGCTGATCGGAGCGGCGGCCTGATGTCGGGGGCGTTGGGCAAGTGCTTGGACCCGACCGGCGCCCGCTACGGCATTCCCACCTATCCCTGGCGCCTGGCCCCGGACGGCCTGGCCACCCGCCGCCAGCTCCGCGAGCGCGGCTTACGCCCCGGCGGGCAGCCGATAGCGGCCCAGGTGATGCGGGCCAACCGGCGAGCCGGAGGCGTACGGGTCGGCTACCTCTACCGGATCGACCGCGCGGTGCCGGTGCGGCCGATGACCTCCCGCAAGTGGGGCGCTCTCGCGCTGGCGATGCTCGCCCGCCGCACCTGCCCCCGCTGCCGGCTCGATGTCGGCTACTGCATCCCGCGCCGCTTCGGCATCTGCGGCATGTGCCTGACCGCCGAGGAACAGCGCGCCACCTGAAAACCCCTCCTTCGATGACTGGAAGGTCTGATGAACAGCATCCCGGAAAGGTCCCTGAGCAGGGGCCAAGCATGCGTGCTGGGCGCCGCCGCGCTGCCCATGGTCGCCTTCGGCGGCCTGGGCGCGGTCGGCACCTACAGCAACATCACCTCCGTGTTCCACCGCTCGGCGACCGCGCTGGGTGTGGTCGCGGCCGGTGAAGGCGCCACGCTGGTCCTCGCCCTGGTCCTGGTGGGCTTGACCATGCTGGGGCAGTCCTCCCCGGCCACCGTGCGGATTGGGCTGTGGACGCTGCCCGCGGTGGCTTCCCTGACCGGCGCCGCCGTCGCCAAGACGACCACCGAAGCGGTCGTGTTCGCCGTCACCCCCATGGCCATGTGCGTGTCCGCGGAAGGCATGGGCCTGCTGGCCCGCCGGATCGTGGTCTACCGCACCGGCGTGGACGCCGAGGCGCAGCGCCGCAACGCCGCCGTCATGCAGCGGCTCGCCTACCACCGGGCCCGCGCCGCGAACCACCCCGAGGAAAAAGCCCGTAACAAGTCGGAACTGGCGTCGTGGAAGCTCGCTGAGAAGGTCGGCGCGGGTGACGCCCTGCTCGGGGCGCACCTGGTCGATGTCCAGCGCGAGCGGATGACGGCCGGCGCCGACGCGGCCCTTGCGGGCATGTTCGCCCTGCCCGTCACGGCCCCCACCCCGGATGTGACGCCCTCGCCGGAAACGCCCGCCGTCGAGCCCAGGGCCGAGGAGGGCGTCACACCCCCCGTGACGCAGGAAGACACGCAGGCCACGGCCGAATTCGAGACCGTACCCGCAGGGCCCGTCACGCCCGTGACGACCCCCGTCACACCCCCCGTGACGCTGGACGAAATCGCGGCCGTGGCCGGCGTCCCGACCCCGGTGACAGGGGAGCCGCTGACGGATGACCAACTGGTCGTCGTCCTGCGCCACCTGCGCTACAGCGACGACCCGCCGCTGTCCTACCGCCAGGCCGTGGCCGCCTTCCGCGAGGGCGGCTTCGTCGGCGGGGAACAGCGCGTACGGCGCGCGTGGGGCTCACTGATGTCCCATGAGGAATCCGACGCCTGACCGACGTCCGGCACCACCAACGACGGCCAGCCCAGGGCAATTGGGCTGGCCGTCGTTGCGACTGCCGGAAGCAGTCGAGCACCAGTGAAGCAGAGCCGGTGAGCCCCGGCGAGCGGCACCTTCGCAGACCCGGCGCGCAGACCCGGCGAGCTTGTCTCGACATCCCGCCAGCCGCGCACAGCGCGGTCCGAACCGACACGTAGGAGATCGACCGTGACCACGCAGACCGCCACCGGCGCCGTCCCCGCGCAGCAGGGGCAGGGCACGCATCACTTCGTCATCACCCTGGAGAAGCCTGGCCGGCTCTCCATGACACAGGAGGGCACCATCACGCCCCCGCCCGGCAGCACCCGCCAGGACGCCTACCTGCTCATCTACCGGGCCGTCACGGAGCAGGACTCCGCCCTGCACGGCGCTTCGGTCGGGTTCTTCCTTCTGGAGCCCAACCAGCTCTGACCAGCGTCTTCTTACAACGCAGAGGCCCGGACGCTCGCTTTGGACGGCATGGCGTCCGGGCCTCTGCTGTCCTCCCTGAAGGAGTGGCTATCAGCATGACGGAACTCAGCACCGAGCCGGTAGCCGTCGAGGCTGCCGAACCTGAGACACCCCCGCCCGCCCCCGTACCGGCCGAGCAGACACCGACCGCGACCGAGGTGGAGCACACGCCCGGCGGCTGGCCGGTCGTCCCCCTCGCCCTGTCGGGTGCGAACACCACCGTGGGCATGGTCGCCGCCGCCTCCCTGGCCGGCGGCCCCATCGCCGCCATGGTCGCCGCCACCGGCGCAGTCGTCCTGGGCACGGTCGCCGCCACCCACTCCCGCACGCCCAACGCCCGCCGCGAGACACGGCGCGCAGCGGCCCGTACTGCCGGCCGCACGGCTGCCCGCAGCTCTGGCCTGCGCCACCGCGGGACCGGATCAGGCGGTAGCCGAAGCAGCGCGCCGAGCGGACGCGCCGGGCGGTCCGGTGGGCGGTCGAGCAGCATGCCCGGCCAGCACCGCCGCACCACTGGTCCGACCACCCGCCACGGCAGCACCGCCATCAGCGGAAAGACCGGCAGCAAGCCTGGTCAGAGCGTGTCCAAGCGAGCGCCTGGCGGCGCCGGGAAGGCGACTAGCCGAGTCGGGCAGATTCGGGCCCTGCGAGCCTCGCAGAAGGCTGCGGCCGGGTCGCGTGCCGGGCAGCGGGCCCAGACCACAGCCGCCCGCCGCGCGGTCGCCGACGCCCGCCGCAACGCCAAAGCAGCAGCCAGCAACGCCCGCTTGGGCAAGCGCGCCGGTCTGACGGGTCGCCTGTTGGGCGGCGCCGTCCGCAGGGCCCGCACTGCGCGGGATGCGGCCATTGCTAAGCAGCGCGCCAAGCGGGACGCCAAGACCGGCGGAACGGTCGCCGCGCAGCGGGCCCAGGTACGCAAGGCACCCGCACGCAAGGCGGCCCGAAAAGCGCTGCGCAGGTCCGCGGCCCGCTTCCACGGGCGCCGCCTCCTCGCCGCCCTGCTCGCCCTCCCGATCGGCCTGCTCGGGATGCTCACCACCCCGATCGGCCGGAAGTTCGGCCTTCCGTGGCTGATCCACCCCGGTCGCCGCCTGTACCGGCGGCTGGCCCGGGCCGCCGCCGAGCAGCGCGCCGAGCGCGACGCGGCGATCCGCGAGAAGCAGGCAGAGCAGGAGGCCGCAGCGGACGCCGAAGCCATTCAGGAGGGCACCGAGGGGATCGGAGACCGCATCGAGCGGCCGGCCGTTCAGGTCCCGCCCCCCACCCCCGCATCGCAGGTCAGTGAAGGAGAGCACGTGTCCGGATTCCGATTCGAAGAGGCCGCGGCCGAGATGGAGCAGGCCGCCAACTCCTACGACCCCGAGAACGCCATGGAGATCCTCGCCATGGTCGAAGGGCTCCCCGCCGCGCTGACCAGCGTGGCCAACGTGATGAAGATCCTCGCCGAGCGGTCCGACTCGGAGTTTCCGCTGGAGAAGGAAGTCGCCGCCGGGTTCAACGATATCTTCGGCGCCCTGATGAGCGCCGTCGCGGTCGCGGAGGACATGGGCCCGCTGTTTAGGCAGGTCCACGCCCAGGACATCGCCCGCCACGAGGACCCCCGCAACGGCCACGAGGCCGAGAAGGGCTGGAACGTCTGACATGACCAGCACCGCCACCGCCAAGCAGAACGCCGGCAGTGGCCCGGTGCTGGACTGGGCCGCCGGTCACGGACCCGTGACCGGCGCCCTGTCCGCCACCACCGGAGCCTTCGCCGTCGCCACCACCGGCGCCGCTACCGGCATGCCCCCCGGCTGGGCCCTCGCCGTCGGCGCGGCCGGCGCCCTCGGCCACACCGTCGCCGGCATCCGCGTGCGCAACGCCGGCCGCACCCTCGCCACCCGCGCCGCCTCCTGGCTCGTGGGAGCCGGATGGACCACCTGGGCCATGACCCACGGCCCCCTGACCTGGGCCGCACTCGGCTCGCTCGCCACCATCGGCGTGGGCATCGGCGCCGCCGCCCGCTCCACCGCCTTGTATGAGGAGGCGCGGGAGGAGGAGGCGATTGCCGCTGAGCAGCGGCAGATTGCTCGGGAGCTCTCCGCGGAGCGCCGGGCCATTGCCGCGGAATGGGTGGAGCGGATCCAGCGGGTGTGCGGGATCACCGTGCGCGTGCTGGCCGTGGAGATGTGGGAGACCGGGGCCGGGTTCTCCATCGACGCGGAGCTCCCGCCCGGCGGCGCCACCTACGCGAAGATCGCGGCCGAGTCCGCGCGGCTGTCCGCGGATGCGCGGCTGCCGCACGGCTGCACCGCCACCGCCTCCCCGGGCATCGACCAAGGCCGGGTCATCATCGACGTGACCACGGTCAACGTGCTGGAGCAGGAGCGCACCTACCCGGCCGAGTACGGGCCGCTGTCTGTGCTCACCGGCATCCCGTGGGGCTACCGCACCAACGCGCAGGAGATCCGGGCGTATCTGCGTGAGCAGTGCGCGCTGGTCGTCGGCCCCACCGGCTCGGGCAAGACGAACCTGGTCCACTTGATCCTGGCCGGGTTCGCCCGAGCCGAGGACATGCTGACCTGGGTAATCGACCTGAACGCCGGCAGCGCGGGCCTGCCCTGGGTGCTCCCGGCCCTCAACGGGGAGATCGAGGGGCAGGACGGCAAGCCGGTACGGCCCGGGATCGACTGGCTCGCCGGAACCTACGACGAAGCCCTCCTCATGCTCGAGACAGCCGTCAGAGTCGCCAAGCAGCGCAAGATGGGCTACCAGGACCTGCTCGCCAAGGCCAACACCGACCTGCTGCCCATCAGCCCGAAGATCCCCCAGATCATGCTGGTCATCGACGAGGGCGCGGAGATCCTGGCCAGCCCCGACCGGCAGATGCGCAAGCTCGCGGAAAAGATCCTGGAAGTGATCCGGATCGCCCGCGCCATGGGCATCCGCACCGTCCTCACCGCCCTCGGGGCCACCGGGTCGGTGCTGGGCAACCTGATGATTCGCCGCGAAGCGAAGGTCCGCGTGGCGCTGACCGGCGGTGAGACCGAGGGCATGGACCTGTCCAAGATGTTCCCCGGCTCCCGTGGCCTGCGCGTGGATCAGGCCCCCTACAAGGGGTCCGGGTTCATGGGCACCCCGGAGTCACCGGCCGGACTGTTCAAGGCGTGGCGGATCCTGCCGAACCAGATCCGCGAGATCATCGCCGCCACGTCCGACCGCCACCCCGTCCTGGACGCCATCTCCGCCAAGGCAGCCGGGCTCGCCTACGCCCGCCGCTGGGACGCCGACCGCACCGCGTGGATGCTCGACCGCGCCCCAGACGACGCCAGCACGGACGCCGACCCTGCGGCATCGGCCGGGGCCGGGCTGAACCTGTCCGCGCTGCGCGGCCAGGAGACGGGACAGCGCTCGGAGGAAGACGAGATGCTGCGCCGCTTCCGTGCCGAGATCGACGCCCAGTTCGGCACCGCCCCCGACCCGCACGCCCCGGCGAGCGACGGGCCGCCGCCCGTCGCAGGCGGGTTGAACCTGTCCGCTCTCCGCGGCGAGCAGGACAGCCCCGCGCAGCGGGCCGCGCTCGCGCTGCTGCTCGCCGCCGGCACCGAGGGCACCGGCGCGTCCGCGATCGCCCGCGCCCTGGCCGAGGAGTACGGCACGACCCGTCAGACGGTCGTCGGCTGGCTCAAGGCATGGGCCCAGGACGGCACCGCGGTCCGTGTCGGAGAGGGCACCAAGGCCCGCTACGTCCACCGCCAGCACGCCCCCGGACAGTCCGGCGAGACCTGATCACTTGTCGCCTGTCGCCCCACCGGAACAGAAGCTGTCCGGAGCGGGTCTAGGAGCCCGGGAACGGCTTGTGACCTGCAAGGCGACAAGCGACAAGACAAGACAAGCGACAAGCGAGACGACAAGGCAGACGACAAGCAACGCGACAAGCAACGCGACAAGCCACAGCGCGGGCAGCACCCATGGGTGCTGCCCGCCGCGCGTTCCCCGGGAGGCCGCTCGTGATCGTGACCCTGTCCGCCGTCGCAGTCCTCGGGCTGCTGACCTTCGCCCTACTGCGCGGCCGCTACGTCGGCCCGTTCAGCGCCCTCGTGCTGTTCCTGTTCGGCTTCTTCACCGCCAGCACCAGCGCCGCCGACACCATCCGCGCCATATGCCGCGCGCTGGCCGACGCCACCCGCCACATCAGTTGACCCCTGGCAGGAGCCCACCGTGCCCGACCACGACCAGCCCGCGGCCTGGCAGCCGCGCATGACCGACGCCGAAGCCACCGCCGAAGCCCGCCGGATCATCGCCGACGCCTACCGGCCCGTCCCGCAGATACCGACCGCCTTCCGCGACACCACCCCGCTGCCCACCTACGGCACCACCCCGCCCGTCCCGCAACCGGACCGCCGGATCGTCCCGGCGTGGGCCGCGGGCACCGCCGTCGCCGGCATCGGCACCGGAGCCGCGTTCGTCGGTGTCGGGTGCGGCATCTGGCTCGCCTGCCAAGGCTTCGCCGCCGTGACCCTGACCAGCGTCCTGTTCATCACGCTGCCCATCGCCGCCGTGGCCGCCGTCGCCGCCGCCATCGGCTCCGCCCTGCGGTCCCTGAAGACCACCCACACCGAAACCCACCACCACTACGCCGGGCCCGTCCGGCAGGAGACCAACACGATCAGCGCCCCCGCGTACGGGCTCATCTCCCGCAACCGCAACGAACTGCACCGCTGAGAAAGGAATCCCTGCCCATGAAGACCACCCTCGCGTGGTTCGACTCGCTCACCGACAGTGTGTTCGCGCTCGGGGCCGCCGCCCGCGAGGCGCAGCGCGCGGCCCGCGCCGCGGAGCTGGAGCGCGACGCCTACAGCCCGGACCGGATCCGTCTGTTGGACGCTGCGGTCCACGTCGACGGCCGCGACCCCGGCTCCGTTCCGTTCCGCCCGCACGACGCCGCCGTATTCGCCATCGGCGACACGCTCAGCAAGACTGCCCGCGCGCTGCGGGAGCTGTACCTCAACACCGCGTTGGCCTACGGCTACGGCACCGCGTGGGCGATCCTGCGTGTCCTGGACGGCCAGCAACCCGCCGCGGTCCACCTGCGCCGCACCGTTGACGGCCACTACATGCTGCCCGCTGAACTGTGCCCGGTGCCGCCCGCCATGCCCGCCCTGGAGCGGTGGAACGGCTACGCCACGTTCGAGCGGGCCCGCCTGCACCTCGTCGAGTGCGACGCCGCCGGCATGCACGCCGACTTCCTCGGCGACCAGTCCGAGTTGAGCGACCACGAGGCCGCCGAGCTGCACACCGCGCTCGATGTGGCGGCCGGCGAGGCGGATGCCGCCTACGCCTACGGCGTCCGTGCCGAATCGGCCCTGCACTTTGCCCTGCTGGAGCCCAAGGCCCAGCACGCCAGCACCCGCGCCTGACCTGCCCCGAAGGAGACAAAGCATGTCGTTTGGAGAGACCCCGATCACCATCGTCGGCAACCTGACCGCCGACCCGGAGCTGAAGTTCACCGACTCCGGCCAGGCACTCGCCAAGTTCACCGTCGCTTCCACCCCGCGCACCTTCGACCGCGAGACGAACCAGTGGAAGGACGGCACCTCCACGTTCTTCCGCTGCGCCGCTTGGCGCGCGCTCGCCGAACACGTCGCGGAGTCCCTGGGCAAGGGCTCTCGGGTGGTGCTGTCCGGCCGGATCCGACAGCACGACTGGCAGACCCCGGAGGGCGAGAACCGCTCGATGCTCGCCGTCGAGGTCGAGGACATCGGCGCATCCCTGCGCTTCACCACCGTCACCGTCAACTCCAAGCGTGCCGCGCAGGCTCGCCCGTCCGGTGACGACCCGTGGGCCGCGACCGCGCCAGCCGGGCCCGGCAGCCCCGCCGTAGCGGAGGGCGCCGAGCCCCCGTTCTAGCAACGCCCGGGGCGGCCACCGTCTCGCCAAAGTCCGTGGCCGCCCCGGCTCCCTTGTCCTGACCACACAACAGGAGCTGCTACGTGCTGACCCTGACCGATCTGTTCTGTGGCGCCGGCGGATCCTCCACCGGCGCCGTATCGGTGCCCGGTGTGCGGGTGCGGATGGCCGCCAACCACGCCCGCCACGCCGTCGACACTCACCAGGCCAACCACCCCGACACCGACCACGACTGCGCGGACATCTCCCAGGTGGAGCCGCGCCGCTACCCGACGACGGACATCCTTTGGGCGTCCCCGGAGTGCACCAACCACTCCATCGCCAAGGGACGGCGCCGAGGCCACGGCGAGCACACCGACGGCCTGTTCGCCGCCTCCGGCACCGACGAGGCCGCGATCCGCTCCCGGGCGACGATGCACGACGTGCCGCGCTTCGCCGAAGTCCACCGCTACCGGGCGATCATCGTGGAGAACGTGGTGGACGCCTACTGGTGGGGCCCCGAGCAGGCGCCCGGCGCCGCGTTCTCCGCGTGGCTGTCCGCCCTGCACGCCTGGGGATACGAGCACCGCATCGTGTGGATGAACTCCATGCATGCCGCCGCCTACGGGCCGCCCGCCCCGCAGTCGAGGGACCGGATGTATGTGGTGCTGTGGCGCAAAGGCGAGCGCATCCCCGACTTCGACAAGTGGACCCGCCCGCAGGCCGACTGCCCCGTCCACGGCCGCATCCGGGCCATTCAGGGCTTCAAGCGGCCGGACCGGCGCTGGGGCCGGTACGGCAAGCGGGCCCAGTACGTGTGGCGCTGCCCGCGGGTGGAGTGCCGTAACACGGTGGTGGAGCCGGCCGTCCGCCCGGCCGCGGAGGTCATCGACTGGAACCTTCCCGCGCAGAGCATCGGAGAGCGCAAGCGCCCCCTGGCCGCCGACACACTGCGCCGCATCCGAGCCGGGTTCACCGCGTTCGCCGAACCGGTCGCGGTGCCAGTGGAGGGCCGCGACGGCAAGCGCGCCGCTCCCATCTCGGCACCGCTGCGGACAGTCACGACCCGGAACGAAACCGGGCTCGCCCTGCCTCCGTACATGGTGGAACTGCGCGGTGGCGGCTCCTCTCACCGTGCCATCACCCGGCCGCTGGCCACGGTGACCGCCGGAGGCAACCACCACGGCATCGTCACCGCTCCCGGCCTGGTGGTGCCGTACTACAGCAACTCAGCCGCGCGCCCGGCCAGCCGGCCGCTGCCCACCGTGACCACCGTCGACCGGCACGGAGCCCTGTACGGCGGAACCGTCCGCAGCGTGGAGGAGTGCCGGTTCCGGATGCTGGAGCCGCAGGAGTACGCCGCCGCGATGGCCTTCCCCGACGGCTACAAGCTGCTCGCCAGCGACAAGCGCACCCGGGTGCTCATGCTCGGCAACGCGGTCACTCCGCCCGCGGCCCGCGACCTGGTCGCCATGGTCACCGAAGCCATCACCGGCGAGGAGCTCCCACTCGCCCACACCCAGTAGAAGCGCCCGGGGCGGCCACCGTCTCGCCAAAGTCCGTGGCCGCCCCGGCTCCCTTGTCCTGACCACAGAACAGGAGACCACCCAGCATGCCCCAAACCGACCCTGGAGCGCTGCTCCACGCGGCCCTGGACGCTGCCGCACGTGGCTGGCACGTCTTCCCTCTTCGACCCGGCAGCAAGCAACCCGCCCTGCACGGCGCCGACCGCTGCCGCAACACCGGGGACTGCGCCAACGGACACCTGAAGTGGGAGCAGCGGGCCAGCACCGACCCGCACCGCATCGCGCAGTGCTGGGAGACCAGCGCTGCCAACATCGCGATTGCGACCGGCCCCTCCAATCTGGTCGTCATCGACCTGGACGTGCCCAAGGAGAAGAGCAGTTCGGACACGCCTGACGGCGTGACCTTCTTCCTGGCGCTCTGCGAGCGCGCCGGACAGCCCTGGCCCGACACCTACACGGTGCGGACGCCTAGCGGCGGCATGCACCTGTACTTCACCGCCCCGCCCGGCATCCGCCTGACCAATACCGCGCGCAAGCTCGCACCGCTCATCGACACCCGCGCCTGGGGCGGCTACGTCGTCGCCGCCGGCAGCATCATCAACGGCGCCGCCTACGAGGTCACCGCCCCCTGGCGCGTCGCCGAACTCCCCGCATGGCTGCGCGACGCCCTCACGCAGACGCCGAAGACCAGCGTTCCGGGGTCCATCGCTCCGCCCCGCAACGCCAGCCGCCGCGCGCAGGTGGCGCTGGAGCGGGAGCGGGCCGCCATCGAGGCCGCACCGCAAGGGGAGCGGGAACAGACCCTGTTCAAGGCCGCACGGGCCATGGGGCGCTTCGTGGCCTGGGGCGACATCCCCCGCCATGTGGTCGAGGAGGCTTTTCAGTGTGCGGGGGAGGCGGCCGGACTCAAGCCGTACGAGTGCCGCTCCACCCTGCGCAGCGCCCTGAACTGGTCCATCCGCACCGCCCGACCGCGGGAGGCGCGATGACCACGCACGCGCACCCCGCATTCCCCACTGAAAAGCCCTCCCCCTCCGTCGTACCAGCCGGTCCGCGCCTGGCTGCGGCAGGCCCCGGCGGGGGCCGTGGCACGAAGGGCGCCGGCCGTCAGGCCGTCCTTTCAGCCCTTCGTTCTGACCCGCACCCGGCCCACGGCGCCGACGATCCCACGCCTGAGCGGCCCGGGATCCGCATCTACGCCCCGCCGGTCTACCGCTCCCACGACGACGGCGCCCGCTGGTCCAAGCGCTACAGCGGCACCCCCACCGCCGCCTACGCCTGCACCTGCGGCCAGACCGCAACGGTCACCGGACAGCACGCCGTGGCCGCCCTGGCCGCCGAGTACGACGCCCACAAATACGCCTGCACGGGAGCTCCCGCCCTGCACACCGAAAGGAGGAACGCCGCATGACCGGCACCAACCCTGCCACCCCGTCCATCGACGGCGCCGCCCTGCTCGATGAAGTTGAAGCGTTCCACCGCCGCTTCAACGTCTTCCCCACCGAAGCCGCCTACGTCGCCGTGACCCTGTGGGACGCGCACGCGCACCTGATCGACGCGTTCGACGGCACCGCCCGCCTGGCCTTCCTCAGCCCCGAACCGGGGTCCGGCAAGTCCCGCGCACTGGAGATCGTGGAAACCCTCACCCCGCGCGCGGCCACCACCGTCAACGCTTCCGCCAACGCGCTCTTCCGGCTCGTGGAAGCCGAAGAGGGAACCCCGACGCTCCTCTTCGACGAGATCGACACCGTCTTCGGCCCCAAAGCTGGCGGGAACGAAGAGGTGCGCGGGTTCCTCAACTCCGGATACCGGCGCGGCGCGAAGTCCCTGCGCTGCGTCGGGGACGGCTCGAACCAGAGCACCGAGTGGTTCTCGTCCTACTGCGCCGTCGCCATGGCCGGGCTCGGTTCGCTACCGGACACGATCCTGACCCGCTCGGTCATCATCCGGATGCGCAAGAAGGCACCCAACGAGAAGGCCGAGCCCTACCGTCGGCGCGTCCACGAGAAGCAGGGCCACGCCCTGCGGGACCGGCTCGCCGAATGGGCCACCACCGTGCACGACCAGGTCGCCGAAGCCTGGCCCGAGATGCCCGAGGGAGTCTCCGACCGGCCCGCCGACGTGTGGGAACCGCTCCTCGCGGTCGCCGACGCGGCTGGCGGACAGTGGCCCGAGCGCGCCCGCGCCGCCTGCGTCGAACTCATCAAGGCCGCCCAGGAGGGCGACGAAGCCTCCCTCGGAGTCCGCCTGCTGACCGACCTGCGCGACCGAGTGTTCTGCGGCGCCGACCGCATGCCCACCGCCGCCATCCTCGAAGTCCTCCTCGGACTCGATGACGCGCCCTGGGCCGACATGGACGACGACGGCAAACCGCTCACCGCCCGCCGTCTGTCCAAGCTCCTGAGCCAGTACGTCCGTCCCGACAACACCCCGATCAAGCCCCGCAGCGTCCGTATCGGCAGCGGCACCCCGAAGGGCTACTACGCGGAGGACCTGGCCGACGCCTGGGCCCGCTACTGCCCCCCTCCCCCCGGAAAGTCCGCAACAGCCGCAACAGCCGCAACACCGCAGGTCAACGGGGGTGAATCTGTGGCGGAAGCCCCCGAGCAAAGCCGCCACACGTCCGCGGAAACCGACACACGCCCCCTGCGCGTCGTCGGCTGACCACCCTCGCCCCCACGGTGCCGCCGCGCCCCGCGCGGCGGCACATATCCGCAACACAACCGCCATCCGCAACAAATCCAAGCCGCTGACCTGCAATGTTGCGGCGTTGCGGATGTTGCGGATTCCCAGGAGGGGTCTCGACGGCCCCTTCTTCTGTCTGTCCCTCCTTCTTTCCCAAGGAGATATCCGACATGGCCACGCCTTCCCGTCGGCGCCGCGTGCCCAAAGACGAGTTGCTGCCGCTGAGCGACGCCCTGGAAGAGATCGGCATCAGCCGCGCGACCTGGTACCGGTGGCGTAACCGCGGCTACGGGCCGGAGGCGAAGCGCACGCCGTCCGGTCGCATCTGCGTGCGCCGAAGCGACCTGGACGCCTTCAAAGATGAATTGGAAGCCGCGTGACTGAGTGGAGCTACACCGTACGTATCTGGGCAATCCGGAAGCGCGATTACCGGAAGCCCTACCAACTTCGGTGGAAAGTGGGCACGCGCCCCCATTCCGAGTCCTTCCTGACGCTGGGCCTGGCGGAGAGCCGCCGGGCCCAGCTCATTACGGCCGCTCGCGAGGGTGAGCCCTTCGACGTGGACAGCGGACTACCGAAGTCGCTGGTCACCAAGGAACAGGACATCTCGTGGTACGAGCACGCCCGGCGGTACATCGACATGAAGTGGGACCACTCCCCCGCCGGCACGCGCCGGACGCTGGCTGAGGCCATGGCGACGGTGATGCCCGCCCTGGTGAAGGACACCAAGGGCATGGCGGAGCCGAGAGCCGTTCGCACTGCGCTCTACAGTTGGGCCTTCAACAAGAACCGCTGGAGCGAAGAGCCCCCGGCCGACGTCGCCAAGATCCTCGCTTGGTTCGAGCGGAAGTCGGTCCCCACTTCGGCGCTGTCAGACCGCTTGCGGGTTCGAGCTGCCCTCGATGCGTTGACCAAGAAGCTGGACGGCAAAACTGCGGCGGCAGGGACCATCCGCAGGAAGCGAGCGATCTTCCACAACGCTCTCGCGTACGCGGTGGACGCTGGACTGCTGCCGGACAACCCCCTGCCACACGTCCAGTGGAAGGCACCCGAGCAGGTGGAAGAGGAGGTAGACCCTGCCTGCGTGCCGGACCCCGGGCAGGCCGCGAAGTTGCTTGCAGCCGTGCGGGACCAGAGCCCGCGCGGCCGTCGTCTGGTCGCGTTCTTCGGCTGCATCTATTACGCGGCGGCACGGCCGGCCGAAGTCATCGGCCTGCGGCTTCAGGACTGCGACCTGCCACGCCGCGGGTGGGGCATGCTGCGCTTCCGCGAAACCCGGCCGCGGTCGGGCACTGCGTGGACAGACAGCGGCGAGGCTCACGATCGGCGGGGCCTGAAGCACCGGCCCCGGAAGGCAGTCCGTCCCGTCCCCATCCCGCCGGAGCTGGTCGCTCTGCTCCGGTGGCACGTCAGCGCATACGGCACGGCCCCGGACGGCCGACTGTTCCAGACGACACGGGGCGGACTGATCCAGGACACGGGGTACGGCGAAGTCTGGGCCGAAGCGCGTACGCGCGCCCTCACGCCCGCTCAGCAGAAATCCGCCCTTGCGAAGCGCCCTTATGATCTTCGTCACGCGGCCGTCTCGACCTGGCTCAGCTCTGGCGTGGAGCCTCAGCTAGTGGCCAAGCGCGCCGGCCACAGCGTCGCCGTCCTCTTCCGGGTCTACGCGAAGTTCCTCAGCGACGGAGACGAGGCCGCCAACGCCAAGATCTCCGCGCGTCTGGGACAGCACGGCTGAGCGCCGTGGACGCCGTCCACGGCCCGTCCACACGGTCCGAGAGACAGCGTTCGAACGCGAGACAGCGTGAGACAGTGCGCTGATCGCGTGGACGCATGACAATGGGCCCGTGACCTGCTTTCTTCGCAGGTCACGGGCCCAATGCTTCCGTGTGGCGGCGCCAGGATTCGAACCTGGGTAGGCATAGCCGACAGATTTACAGTCTGCTCCCTTTGGCCGCTCGGGCACACCGCCGGGGATTGCCGCCCTGGAAGCCGCTTTTCGGCGGTGCTCCCTGGCAACGACGTAAACGATACCTGATGCACAGGGGTGCTTCGCCACCCGATAGATCGGCGACCCCGAGGGGAGGGGGTGGCTAGGCTTATGCGGATGCGGACCGGCTCGACGCCGGGCCGGGCGGCCGCGCTCCCGCACGCCGATACGCAGCCCGTTCCATCCCTATACAAGGAGCCACAGGACATGGCCGACTCCAGTTTCGACATCGTCTCGAAGGTCGAGCGGCAGGAGGTCGACAACGCCCTCAACCAGGCCGCCAAGGAGATCTCCCAGCGCTACGACTTCAAGAACGTCGGCGCCTCGATCGCCTGGTCCGGCGACAAGATCCTGATGCAGGCCAACTCCGAGGACCGGGTGAAGGCCGTCCTCGACGTCTTCGAGACCAAGCTGGTCAAGCGTGGCATCTCGCTGAAGGTGCTGGAGGCCGGTGAGCCGCAGCTCTCCGGCAAGGAGTACAAGATCTTCGCGTCGATCCAGGAGGGCATCACCCAGGAGAACGCGAAGAAGGTGGCGAAGATCATCCGCGATGAGGGTCCCAAGGGCGTCAAGGCCCAGGTGCAGGGCGACGAACTGCGTGTCAGCTCCAAGAGCCGGGACGACCTCCAGACCGTGATCGCGCTGCTCAAGGGCAAGGACTTCGACTTCGCCCTGCAGTTCGTGAACTACCGGTAGGACCGGTAGGACCCCTTCCACGACGCAGGATGGGCACCCCGGAGCGCGGGGTGCCCACCCTTCTGTGCTGCTGGCTGCGGCTTCGGTGGCGCGTTCAGCGGCGGGAGTCGCCGAACAGGACACGGTAGATGATCAGCAGCACGAGCGAGCCGCCGATCGCGGCCGCCCAGGTGGCACCGTCGTAGAAGTGCTTGGTGATCGGGTGATGCAGCCAGCGCGCGGAGATCCAGCCGCCGATGAAGGCACCCGCGATGCCGATGAGGGTCGTGCCGATGAAGCCGCCGGGGTCCTTGCCCGGCAGCAGGAACTTGGCGATGGCGCCTGCCAACAGCCCCAGGATGATCCAGCTGACGATGCCCATGCCGTGAACCTGCCTCTCCGCGCTGTGCCTGTGCTGTGTTCCTGCTCCGGCCAGGCTGTGTCATACCTCGACGGTGTGTGATTGTGCTGGTCACGCGCTCGTTCTCGAGTTCGTGACGCGTCGTTGTCGGGGAGGACGCCTCCGCGGCGGCCGCCGGTTGCACGGTTCAGTAGGGTTCGGTCCATGACACAGTCCGGGGCACAGACGCCCAGTGGCGTGGGGCTGCGACGGACCCTCGGGGTCGGGGACGCCGTCGTCATCGGGCTCGGATCGATGGTCGGGGCGGGGATCTTCGCGGCCCTGGCCCCCGCGGCGCGTGCCGCCGGGTCGGGGCTGCTGACGGGGCTCGCGGTCGCCGCCGTGGTCGCCTACTGCAACGCGGCCTCCTCGGCACGCCTGGCCGCCCTGTATCCCGCCTCGGGCGGCACGTACGTGTACGGGCGCGAGCGGCTCGGAGCGTTCTGGGGCTATCTGGCGGGCTGGTCGTTCGTCGTCGGCAAGACGGCTTCCTGTGCGGCGATGGCCCTGACCGTGGGCGCGTACGTCTGGCCGGGGCAGGCGCACGCGGTGGCGGTCGCGGCCGTGGTGGCCCTGACCGCCGTGAACTACGGCGGTATGCAGAAGTCGGCCCTGCTGACGCGGCTGATCGTGGCGGTGGTCCTGGCCGTCCTCGCGTCGGTGGTCGTCGCCTGTCTCGCGTCCGGTGCGGCCGACGCCTCACGGCTGGACGCCGGCGGCTTCGGCGGGGCCGGCGGGGTGCTGCAGGCCGCGGGGCTGCTGTTCTTCGCGTTCGCGGGTTACGCGCGGATCGCCACCCTCGGCGAGGAGGTGCGGGACCCGGCACGCACCATCCCGCGCGCGATCCCCCTGGCGCTGGGCGTCACGCTGGTGGTGTACGTGGCGGTGGCTGTCGCTGTGCTGTCGGTACTGGGTGCCGACGGGCTGGGGCGTACCGCGGCACCGTTGGCCGACGCGGTGCGCGCGGCGGGCGTGCCCGGTCTCGTGCCGGTGGTACGGGTGGGTGCCGCGGTGGCCGCGCTGGGTTCGCTGCTGGCGCTCATCCTGGGCGTCTCCCGGACCACGCTGGCCATGGCCCGCGACCGGCACCTGCCGGGCGTCCTGGCCGCCGTGCACCCGCGGTTCCAGGTGCCGCACCGGGCCGAACTGGCCGTGGGTGCCGTGGTGGCCGCGCTCGCCGCGACGGTGGACGTGCGGGGCGCGATCGGGTTCTCCTCCTTCGGGGTGCTGGCCTACTACGGGATCGCCAACGCGTCCGCCTGGACCCTGACTTCGGCGCCGGCTTCGCGCGTCGTACCGGCGGTCGGGCTCCTCGGCTGCGTCACGCTGGCGTTCGCGCTGCCCGGGGTGTCCGTGGGCGTGGGGGCGGGTGTGCTGGTCCTCGGCGTGGTGGCGTACGGCGTACGGCGGTGGGTGGCCGGGCGGTAGCGAACCACCGGCCCGGGCTGCGGGCGGTGGGCGGGCGGCAGCAACCGGCCACGCCGCAGACGGGCGATCAGGAGTCCGCACCGCTGCCCGCGCTTCCGCCCCTGCTGCGCCCACGCGTCCGTCAGCCGCTGCCCGCGCGGCCGTCAGCCGCTGCCCGGGCGGCCGTCAGCCGCTGCCCGGGCGTCCGTCAGCGCGTCGCGAAAGACTGGTCCGTCCGCACGATCTCGCGGCCCAGCGGCAGCAGCGAGACGGGGATCAGCTTGAAGTTCGCGATGCCGAACGGGATGCCGATGATCGTGACGCACAGGGCGATGCCCGTGACGATGTGGGCGAGGGCCAGCCACCAGCCGGCCAGGACCAGCCACAGGACGTTGCCGATGCAGGACGGCGCGCCCGCGTCCCGGCGTTCGACCGTCGTATAGCCGAAGGGCCACAGCGCGTAGACACCGATGCGGAAGGCCGCGACGCCGAACGGAATGCCGATGATCGTGACGCACAGCAGCACGCCCGCGAGCATATAGCCGAGGAACAGCCAGAAGCCGCTCAGCACGAGCCAGACGACGTTCAGGATTGTCTTCACCGGTGGCGACCTGCCATCTGCTCGAGCCGGGCGATGCGCTCCGCCATCGGCGGGTGGGTGGAGAACATCTTGGACAGCCCCTGACCGGGACGGAAGGGGTTGGCGATCATCATGTGGCTCGCCGTCTCGATCCGCGGCTCGGACGGGAGCGGCAGCTGCTGCGTGCCCATCTCCAGCTTGCGCAGTGCGCTCGCGAGGGCCAGGGGGTCTCCGGTGAGCTGGGCGCCGGACGCGTCCGCCTCGTACTCCCGGGAGCGGCTGATGGCCAGCTGGATGAGGGACGCGGCGAGCGGGCCCAGGAGCATGATCAGCAGGAAGCCGAGCAGGCCGGGGCCGTCGTCGTCGTCCGAGCGGCCGACCGGGATCAGCCAGGCGAAGTTCACCAGGAACATGATCACGGAGGCGAGGGCGCCGGCGACGGACGAGATGAGGATGTCGCGGTTGTAGACGTGGCTGAGTTCGTGTCCGATGACGCCCCGCAACTCGCGCTCGTCGAGGAGCCGGAGGATGCCCTCGGTGCAGCACACGGCCGCGTTGCGCGGGTTGCGGCCGGTCGCGAAGGCGTTCGGCGCTTCCGTCGGCGAGATGTAGAGGCGGGGCATGGGCTGGCGGGCCTGGTTGGACAGCTCACGGACCATGCGGTACAGGGCGGGGGCCTCGAACTCGCTCACCGGGCGCGCGCGCATCGCGCGTAGAGCCAGTTTGTCGCTGTTCCAGTACGCGTACGCGTTCGTGCCGATGGCGATGAGGAGTGCGACGATCAGGCCGGTACGCCCGAAGAAGCTGCCGATGACGATGATGAGTGCGGACAGTCCCCCGAGGAGTACTGCGGTCCTGAGCCCGTTGTGCCGGCGGTGCACGGTACGCCCTCCAAGTGGTGCGGCAGGGGAACCCTTTGTCTGCGAACTGCTTGTCGACTCCACTTCTCAGTGGACCTTCCCGCACTGGTCAACGCCAGGCGGGCGACACGAGTTCCCTTGTGCGGGCGCGGCAGTCCGTGGTTCGTCCGGGTGAGGCGGCGGCATCCGGCACGCGCGTGTGCCGGATGCCGGGCGCCCGCGCGCGAGGGCGCGGGGGCGCGGGGGCGCGGGGGCGCGGGGGCGCGGGGGCGCGGGGGCGCGGGGGCGCGGGGGCGCGGGGGCGCGGGGGCGCGGGGGCGCGGGTCAGAAGAGCGCGGTGGCCGAGAAGCGCAGCACCAGCTGGGGAGCTCCTGACAGGGCGACACCCAGCACGGCCGTCAGGGTGAGGGCGGCCGTGAGCGGAGCCGGGACGCGGTGCTTCTCCGGCTTCCCCTCGGGGGCGCGGAAGAGCAGGGCCGTCCACTGAAGGTAGTAGAAGAGCGCGATCACCACGTTGACCGCCATCACCACGGCGAGCCAGCCGAGTCCGGCGTCGACGGCCGCGGAGAAGACGGTGACCTTCGCGAAGAGGCCGATGATGCCGGGCGGCAGGCCTGCCAGGCACAGCAGGAAGAACGCCAGGAGCAGCGCGGCGAGGGGGTTCGAGGCGTGGAGGCCGCGGTAGTCGGTGATGCGGTTCAGGGCCCTGGTACGGCCCACGAGTGCGGCCACCGCGAAGGCGCCGAGGTTCACCGCCGCGTACATGAGGGCGTACGCCACGGTGGAGCCGATCGCTTTCTGGGCGTCCTTGGAGTACGCGGCCGCTGCGATCGGCACCAGGAGGTAGCCGGCCTGGCCGACGGAGGACCAGGCGAGCAGGCGTACCGCGCTGTACGCGCGCGTGGCCTGCTGCCGCAGGGCGCCGACGTTGCCGACGGTCATGGTGAGGGCTGCCAGTGCGGCCAGTGCCGGGCCCCAGGCGTCGGAGTAGGACGGGAGGGCGACGACGGTGACGAGGATCAGGCCGGAGAAACCGACCGCCTTGCCGACGACGGACAGGTAGGCGGCGACCGGGAGGGGCGCGCCCACATAGGTGTCGGGCACCCAGAAGTGGAACGGGACGGCGGCCGTTTTGAAGGCGAAACCGACGAGGGTGAGGACGACGCCTGTCTGGGTGAGCGTGTGGAGTTGTCCGTCCACGTGCTGGATCCGGTCGGCGACCTGGGTGAGGTACAGGGTGCCGGTGGAGGCGTACACGAAGCTGATGCCCATGAGGCTGACCGCGGTCGCTGTGACGGAGGACAGGAAGAACTTCAGGGCGGCTTCGGAGGATTTCTTGTCGCCGTGCCGGATGCCGACGAGGGCGAACGCGGGCAGGGAGGCGACCTCCAGGGCGACGATGAGGGTGGCCAGGTCGCGGGAGGCGGGCAGCAGGGCGGCACCGGCGGCTGAGGACAGCAGCAGGAACCAGAACTCCCCTTCGGGGACGTCCTTCCTGGCGTCCTTCAGCGCGGTGACCGACAGCAGGGCGGCGAGGAGGGCGCCGCCGAGCACGAGGAACTGGATGACCAGGGTGAAACGGTCCGCCGTGTAACTGCACACCTGCGGGCTGCCGGTCAGGCAGAAGGTGGCGCGGTCGCCGTCCAGGAGGGGCAGCAGCATGAGGATCGCGGCAGCCAGTCCGGCGATGGACGCCCAGCCGAGGAGGGCCTTGTGCCGCTCGTCGAGGAAGAGGTCGGCGACGAGCACGAGGAGTCCGACGGCCGCCGCGATGGTGGGCGGTGCGATCGCCAGCCAGTCGACGGACTGGACGAGGGAGCTCATCGGGTGCCTCCTGCGAGGAGCTGCTGCACGGCCGGGTCGGTCAGGCCGAGGAGTGCCTTCGGCCACAGGCCGGCGAGGACGGTGAGGACGACGAGCGGCGTCCAGGCCGCGAATTCGTACCTGTGGACGTCGGCGAGTTCGGGAGTCTCCTGGGGTACGGCGCCCATGCACACGCGGCGCACCACGATGAGCATGTACGCGGCGGTGAGCAGCGTGCCGAAGGCTGCGATCGCCATGAAGGTGAGGAAGGCGGGGCGGCTGAGGTCGGCGGCGGGCTTGAACGCGCCGAACATCGCGAGCATCTCGCCCCAGAACCCGGCGAGGCCCGGCAGACCGAGCGAGGCGACGGCACCGAAGGCGATCAGGCCGCCGAGGCGGGGGGCCTTGCCGTAGAGGGCGGCGCCGGTCTCCTCCGCGAGGGTGTCGAGGTCGGTGGTGCCGGTGCGGTCCTTCAGCGCGCCGACCAGGAAGAACAGCAGGCCGGTGATGAGGCCGTGGGCGATGTTGGCGAACAGCGCGCCGTTGACGCCGGTCGGGGTGGTCGTGGCGATGCCGAGGAGTACGAAGCCCATGTGGCCGACGGAGGAGTAGGCGATGAGCCGCTTGAGGTCGCCCTTCGCGCCTCGTTTGGCGAGGGCGAGGCAGGCGAGGGATCCGTAGATGATCCCGACGACGGCGAAGGCGGCGAGGTACGGCGCGAAGGTGTGGAAGCCGTGGGGCGCGATCGGCAGGAGGATGCGCACGAAACCGTACGTGCCCATCTTCAGCAGGACGCCGGCCAGCAGGACCGAGCCGACGGTCGGTGCCGCGGTGTGGGCGTCGGGCAGCCAGCTGTGCAGTGGCCACATCGGGGCCTTGACCGCGAGCCCGATCCCGACCGCCAGAACCGCGATGACCTGCACGGATGCGGTGAGTGACCGGCCGTTGTCAGTGGCGAGTGCCACCATGTCGAACGTGCCCGCCTTGATCCCGATCAGGAGCAGGCCGAGCAGCATGACGACGGAGCCGAGCAGCGTGAAGAGGATGAACCGCCACGCGGCCCGGGTCCGCCCCTCACCGCCCCAGCGGGCGATGAGGAAGTACATCGGGATGAGCACCATCTCGAACGCGAGGAAGAACAGCAGCAGGTCGAGGACGGCGAAGGACGCGAGGGTGCCGGACTCGAGGAGGAGCAGCAGCGAGACGAAGGCCTTCGGGGAAGGGCCCGTGGGCGGCTTGAAGTACGAGTAGAGCGCGCAGAGGAAGGTCAGCAGCGCGGTCAGCGCCAGAAGGGGGAGGGAGATGCCGTCGATGCCGAGGTGGATCCGCACGTCGAGTGCGGGGATCCAGCTGATGTCGGTCGTGGCCTGCATCTTCGACGGGTGGTCATGGTCGAAGCCGAGCGCGAGGGCGATCGCCGCGATGAGCACGGCGCCGGTGACGGTCACACCGTGCCGCAGCACAGCCTGCTCGGGTGACTTCCCCTTCAGCCCGGGCGGTGCCGGGAGGAGGGCGGCGAGCGCGCCGAGGAGCGGCGCGACGACGACGAATGCCAGAAGGAACTGCATCACGGACTCGCTGATATCGATCACGCCGGCTCACGCTCCCGTGGCGACGAGGAGGGCGGCCACCGCCAGGACGACGGTGCCGGCGAGCAGCGCGCTCACATAGGTCTGCACATTGCCGGTCTGGGCGCGCCGCACGGCGGCCCCGAGCAGGCGGGGCACGGCGCCCGCGCCGCGTACGTAGGTCTCGACGACCTCCCGGTCCAGGAACTGCACGAGGCTCGCTCCGGCCCTGACCGGGCGGACGAAGAGCCAGTCGTACACGGCGTCCAGGTGGAAGCCCTCGGCCGCGTGGCGGTGCAGCGGACCGAGCAGGAGGCGACCCGGGTCCGCCGGGTCGGGCGCGTAGGCGATGTCGCCGTACGCGGGCACGTGGCTCGCGATCGCCTCGGCCTCGACCAGGCCGGCGTCCGCCTCCGGGTGGGCCGCGACGGCACCCAGCGGGACGCGGGCCGCGAGTGCGGTGGTGTGCCGCCAGGCGCCGTAGGTCACGAGTGCGCCGACCAGGGCGAGGCCCGTGCCGAGGACGGAGGTGGTGAGCGTCGGCGTCAGGGAGCGTCCGTCGAACCAGTCGGGCAGGACACGGTAGGTGAGGCCGAACGCGATCGACGGGGCTGCGAGCACCCAGAGCACGGCGTTCATGACCAGCGGCTGCCTGCCGTGGTCGGGGGCCTGGGCTCCGTGGCCGCGGAAGGCGAGCAGCCACAGCCGGGTCGCGTAGGCCGCGGTGAGCAGGGCCGTGACCAGGCCGGTGACGAGGACGATCCAGCCTGCGGCACCGGGGGCGTGTTCGGTGTGGCCGGTGGCGACGTGCTCGGCGGCCCCCAGGACGGACTCCTTGGAGAAGAAGCCGGAGAACGGAGGGATCGCGGCGAGCGCGAGGAGCGCCACGGTCATCGTCCAGAAGGCGTCGGGGATGCGGTCTCGCAGGTCCCTCATACGGGACATGGCGGCCAGCGAGTTGGTTCCGGCGGCGTGGATGATCACGCCGGCGGCGAGGAACAGCAGCGCCTTGAAGGCGCCGTGGGACAGGAGGTGGAACACGGCGGCACCGCGGTCGCCGACGGCGAGGGCGCCGGTCATGTAGCCGAGCTGGCCGATCGTCGAGTAGGCGAGAACGCGCTTGATGTCGTCCTGGGCGAGCGCCGCGAGCGCCGAGCCGGCCATGGTGACCGCGGCCATCACGGCGAGGACGACCATGGCGGCCGAGGAGGCCTGGAAGACCGGGAGAAGACGGGCGATGAAGTAGACACCGGCGGCGACCATCGTCGCGGCGTGGATCAGCGCGGAGACGGGCGTCGGGCCCGCCATCGCGTCGGGGAGCCAGGTGTGCAGCGGGAACTGTGCCGACTTGCCCGCCACGCCGGCCAGGAGCAGCAGGGCGACCAGGGTCGGGTGGTGCAGTCCGCCGCTCACGGCGGTGCCGAGGACGTGGGTGATGCGGAAGGAGCCGGCATCGGTGCCGAGCGCGAACAGGCCGATCAGGAAGGGCACGTCGCCGAGCTTGGTGACCAGGAATGCCTTCAGGGAGGCGGCGCGGGCCTCCGGGGTCTCCCAGTAGTGGCCGACCAGGAAGTAGGAGCAGATGCCCATGACTTCCCAGCCGACCAGCAGCACGATCAGGTCGCCCGAGTAGACGACCAGGAACATCGCGGAGGTGAACAGGGAGACGAGAGCGGCGTAGGAGGGGTAGCGCGGGTCGTCGCGCAGGTAGCCAGTCGAGTAGATCTGCACGCAGGTGGCGACGGTGCCGACCAGGACGGCGACGAGGGCGGCGAAGCCGTCGATGTGCAGGGCGAGTTCGATCGGGACCGAGCCGGTGGGCGTGAGCTCGGTGGCGGCATCGAGGGCCCGGCCTCCGCCCTGCCGGGCGGCTACCAGCACGGCGAGGACGAGCGAGGCGAGGGTGGGCAGGACGGCGAGCGGGCGGACGAGTCCGGGCACCGTGCGGCCGAGGAGCAGGCCTGCCGCCGCGCCGAGGAACGGAAGGAGGGGTACGAGGACGGCGAGGGTGGTCGTGGTCACGCGGTGGCCTCAGCCTTCTCAGCCGCAGGGGTGTCGCCGTCGTGGCCCTCGGCGGTGTCGCGGAGCCGGTCGATGTCGGAGGTGCCGCGGTTGCGGTACACGGCGAGGACGATCGCGAGGCCGATGCCGATCTCGGCGGCGGCGATGGCGATGGTGAACAGGGTCAGGGCCTGTCCTGAGTGCAGCGTCTCGCGGGCGGCACGGCTCAGCCAGACGTCGAAGGCGACGAGGTTGAGGTTGACGGCGTTGAGCATCAGCTCGACGGACATCAGGACGAGGATCGCGTTGCGGCGGGCGAGGACGCCGTACAGGCCCGTGCAGAAAAGGAGGGCGGAGAGCACGGCGGGGTAGGCGAGGTGCATCAGCGGACGCCTCCCTTCTCGCTCCGGGTGTCCGGGGTGGCCGGGGCGTTCGCGGCGGTGGCCGCCGCGTCCGCCTTCGCCTTGCGGGACAGGACGATCGCGCCGACCAGTGCGGCGAGGAGGAGGACGGAGAGTGCCTCGAAGGGGAGGACCCAGTTCTGGAAGAGGCTCGCACCGGTGACCTTGGTGGAGCCGGAGGCGGCGCCCCCGAGGTCGATCCAGGTCGTGCGGAAGGCGTCGACGACCACCCACACCAGGGCGGCCGCGGCGGCGACGGCCACGGTGAGGGCGGCCCAGCGGTTGCCGGAGTCGGCGTCCGGGGAGCGGCCGATGGGGGCCTTGGTGAGCATCAGACCGAACAGGAGGAGGACGACGACGGAGCCGACGTAGATGAGGACCTGCACCCAGGCGATGAACTCGGCGGTGAGCAGGAGGTACTCGACGGCGAGCCCGCCGAGGGTGACCACGAGCCACAGGGCGGCGTGCACCAGTTGCCGGGTGGTGACGGTGACCAGGGCGGCGCCGAAGGTGACCAGGCCGACAAGGAGGAAGGCGATCTCGACGCCGGTCGGGGAGAGGAAGCCGCGCGAGGCCGCGGCGGCGGTGGCCAGTGCGGCGGAGAGGGTGTTCACGACTCTCCTCCCTGTGGCTCGGCGGGCTCTGCTTGATCTGCGGGCTCGGCCTGCGCGGCAGCCAGCTTCTCGGCGGTCTTGCGGGCTGCCGCCATCTCCTTCGTCTCCTCGGCGCCCGGGTCGAGGGCGGGCGGGGCCGGCACGGTCCACATCCACTCGCGGAGCTTGTCCCGCTCGTGGGTGAGGTCGCGGATGTCGGTCTCGGCGTACTCGAACTCCGGGGACCAGAACAGTGCGTCGAAGGGGCAGACCTCGATGCAGATGCCGCAGTACATGCAGAGGGAGAAGTCGATGGCGAAGCGGTCCAGGACGTTGCGGCTGCGTTCACGGCCGCCGGGGGCGGCGGGCGGGACCGTCTCCTTGTGGGAGTCGATGTAGATGCACCAGTCCGGGCACTCGCGGGCGCACAGCATGCATACCGTGCAGTTCTCCTCGAACAGGCCGATGACACCGCGGCTGCGGGGCGGCAGCGCGGGCTGGGTGTCGGGGTACTGCTCGGTGACGGACTTCCTCGTCATCGTGCGGAGGGTGACGGCCAGGCCCTTGGCGAGGCCGGAGCCGGGAACCGAGAGGCGCGGCCGCCCAGAGGGCGTCGTTGAGGGGTGGTGGTCGGGCGACGGGCGGGCCATTAGGAGATCACCACCTTGACGATGCCGGTGAGGGCGATCTGGGCGAGGGAGAGGGGGATGAGGAGGGTCCAGGAGAGCTTCTGGAGCTGGTCCTCGCGCAGCCGGGGGTAGGTGACGCGCAGCCAGATGACGACGAAGGCGAGGATCGCGGTCTTCAGCAGGGTCCAGAGCCAGCCGAGGCCGTCGGCGCCCCAGGGGCCGTGCCAGCCGCCCAGGAAGAGGACGGTGGTCAGGCCGCACAGGACGATGATCCCGGCGTACTCGGCGAGCAGGAACAAGGCGAAACGGAGGCCGGTGTACTCGGTGTACGCACCGAAGATGATCTCCGAGTCTGCGACGGGCATGTCGAAGGGCGGGCGTTGCAGCTCGGCGAGGCCGGCGACGAAGAAGACGATCGCGCCGACGATCTGCCAGGGCAGCCACCACCAGTGGAAGGCGTCGAGGATGCCGGGGAGCGAGACGGTTCCCGCCGCCATGGCCACCGAGGCGGCCGCGAGCAGCATGGGGAGTTCGTAGGCGAGGAGCTGGGCGGCGGTGCGGAGGCCGCCGAGGAGGGAGAACTTGTTGGCGGAGGCCCAGCCGGCCATGAGGGAGCCGAGGACGCCGACGCCCATGACGGCGAGGACGAAGAAGATGCCCGCGTCGACGACCTGGCCGACGGCGCCCTCGCTCGGGCCGATGGGGATCGCGAGGAGGACGAGGAGGTACGGCAGCAGGGCCACGGCGGGGGCCAGCTGGAAGATACGGCGGTCCGCGCCCGCCGGGACGACGTCCTCCTTCTGCGCGAACTTCACGCCGTCGGCGACGAGCTGGGCCCAGCCGTGGAAGCCGCCCGCGTACATGGGGCCGAGGCGGCCCTGCATATGGGCCATGACCTTGTGCTCGGTCTGACCGACGATCAGAGGGAAGGTGAGGAAGACGACGAACACGACGAGGAGTCGCAGGGCGACGTCGAGAGCGCCGTTCACCGCGTGCCTCCTGGGGGGTCGTGGGGGTTGGGGGACTTCTTCGGGGACTTCCGGGTCTGCTGCTCGCCGTCGGTCCCGTCGGGCCGGGTGTCACCGGGACGGGTTTCGCCACGGTGGGCTTCGCCGGCGGTCGCGTCGGGCTCCGCCGCGGGAGCGGTGTCGGCTTCCGCGGCTTGGGGCGCGGGGCTCGCGGGTTCGGTCGCGGGCGTCGCGGGCTCGGTCGCCGACTTCGCGGGGTCGGTCGCGGGCCTCGCCGGTTCGGTCGCCGACTTCGCGGGGTCGGTCGCCGGTTTCGCCGGTTCGGTCGCCGACTTCACGGGGTCGGTCGCCGGTTTCGCCGGTTCGGTCGCCGACTTCACGGGGTCGGTCGCCGGTTTCGCCGGTTCGGTCGCCGACTTCACGGGGTCGGTCGCCGGTTTCGCCGGTTCGGTCGCCGACTTCACGGGGTCGGTCGC
>NZ_JBIAUC010000006.1:291896-445916 GCF_042892355.1 Streptomyces sp. NPDC001796
ACGCCGGTTTCGCCGGTTCGGTCGCGGGTTTCGCCGGACCTTCTGGGGCGGTGGGTTCCGGCTTGTCGAAGGCCGGGCGGGCGTGGTGCCAGGGGGCGTCCGAGCTGCGGGGCGCGACGTCGGGCCTCCGGGGCGTGCCCTCGGCTACCGGGGCCCCGGCTGCCGGGGCCTCGGCTCGCTGGGAGGCCGAACCCTCGGAGGCACTCCGCGCACGGCGGGGCCCAGCGGAAGGTGTCGCCGGCTCGGCACCGCCCTCGGCTCGTTGCGAGGCCGAACCCTCCGACGCGCTGCGGGCACGCCGGGGACCGGTCGGCGTAGTCGCCGTGTCCCCAGCCGCACGCTGCGACGCCGAACCCTCCGAAGCGCTCCGCGCACGCCGCGGCGGCGGCGCCGGCGTCTCGGTGGGCTCGCCCGCGGCCGGGGCCTGGCTCGCGGAGCCCTCCGCTGCCGTGCGGGTGCGGCGTACGGGGCGTTCGCCCGCCGCTCGGCCTGCGGCGCGGGCCGGGCGGGCGGGGGCAGGAGGGAGCTGTCCCTTGAGGGGGCCCCACTCGTTCGGGTCGGGGACGCCCGGGGGCAGCATCTGGCGGCGCTTGGGGCCACCGTGGTCGGACTCGCCCGGTTCCTTCGCACCGGGCCATGCCTTGGCGACCCGGGCCGCCAGCACGAAGTCCTTGCGCAGCGGGTGGCCCTCGAAGCCCTCGGGCAGGAGCAGGTGCTCCAGCGAGGGGTGGCCCTCGAAGGCGATGCCGAACATCTCGTGGGTCTCGCGTTCGTGCCAGGCGGCGCCCGCGTAGACGTCCACGGCGGACGGCAGGACGGGGGCCTCGTGCGGGACGGTCGTACGGACGAGGAGGCGGCGGACCGGGGACAGGGCCACCACATGGGCCGAGACGCGCAGGCCCGTGCCCGGCTCGTCGACCGCGCTCAGCCAGTCGAAGTACGTGCAGCCCAGCTCGTCGCGCGCGACCCGGAGCGCCTCGGTCCAGCCCGTCGGGGCTACGTCGACGGTCAGGACCTCGTACGACTCCTCGGCCGTGGCCTCAGGGCCGAAGAGTTCCTCGGCGGACGCGGGCAGCCAGCCGACGGCGGTCATCGCCCCTCCCGCTGATCCGGTTCGGGGGCCGACGACGGCGGCTGGACCAGGCCGCTCTGCAGGGCCGCGGTGGACGGCCGCGAGGATCCGTACCGCTCCCCCAGCGACTCGCGCGCGATCTTCTCCTGGAGCTTGAGGATGCCCTGGAGCAGTGCCTCGGGACGCGGCGGGCAGCCGGGGACGTACACGTCCACCGGGATGATCTGGTCGACGCCCTTGGTGACGGAGTAGGAGTCCCAGTACGGGCCGCCGCAGTTGGAGCACGCGCCGAAGGAGATGACGTACTTCGGCTCGGGCATCTGCTCGTACAGGCGTTTGATGGCCGGGGCCATCTTGTCCGTGACCGTGCCGGACACCACCATCAGGTCGGCCTGGCGCGGGCCAGGCGCGAACGGGATGACCCCCAGGCGGATGAAGTCGTGGCGGGCCATGGACGCGGCGATGAACTCGATCGCGCAGCAGGCGAGGCCGAAGTTGAAGACCCACAGCGAGTAGCGGCGTCCCCAGTTCAGGATCACCTTCATCGGCTCGGGGGCCAGGCGGGCCAGTGCGCCCAGCCGCTTGGGCTCCGGAAGCAGCACAGGTCCGGTGGCCTCGGTGGTCGAGGGGTTCACGTCCATGTCAGGACCCCCTTCTTGTACGCGTAGAGCAGTCCCACGGCCAGGAAGCCGAGGAAGACGAACATCTCCACGAGGGTGGTGGCTCCGTACCGCGGATCGGCGAAGACCGTGGCCCACGGGAAGAGGAAGATCGAGTCGACGGCGAAGATCACGTACAGGAACGCGTAGACGTAGTAGCGGACCTGCGTATGGGCCCAGCCCTCGCCGACGGGGTCGACGCCGCACTCGTACGTCAGCAGCTTCTCCGGCGTGGGCACGACGGGGCGCAGCAGCCGGCCCGCGCCGAAGGCGACGGCGACGAAGAGCACGCCGACGACGGCGAGCAGCCCGACGACGGAGTAGGACTGGAAGTAGTCCGCCGCCACGACAGCGACGGCGGTCGGATGCGGCACGTCAGCCCCTCGCTCCCTGACCTCGTGACCCTGGTGAATCCTGTGATTCGACGATCTGTACGCACGGGAGTCTAGGCCCTGCTAAAGAGAGGGTAAGCAGCCCGTCGCACGTTGAGATGCCCTGGTACGCGCCCCACTCGCCGGACGGCTCGCATCGCGTACCCCTGGCACGGCTCGGATCACCTCTCGCGGCGGTCGGATCGGCGGAGGGTGGGGAAACCCCGAGGAAGTCATGGCGGTCGGCCTCATGGTGCGGCGGCGCGGGGCGCGGCAGGCTGGCGGACATCACCGCACGAGGCCGGAACGTGACCGGACTAGACCAGGGGATATGACCGAACGGGGGCGGAGGGCCATGAACGAACGGGGTCGCGGGGCCATGAACGAATCGGGTCGGGGGGCCGTGGCCGAACGGGGTCGCGGGGCCGTGAACGAACGCATCACGAGCCGGGGCGTGCTGGACGGCGAGCGGCCGCCGCCCGTCCGCCCGGCGCTGGAGGAGCACACCTGGCGGGAGATCGCGCACCTTCTGGCGAACCTGCCGATGTCGCTGATCGGGTTCGTCTACGTGGTCACGGTGCTGTCCACGGGTGGGACGCTGACGGTGACCGTGATCGGTGTCCCGCTGCTCGCGGCCGGTCTGCTGGGCGCGCGGCAGCTCGGCAAGCTGGAGCGGGCGCGGGCCAGGGCGCTGCTCGGGGTGCGGGTGGAGGAGCCGACTCCGCTGCCGTTGCGCAGGAGCGGCGGGATGGTGCAGTGGCTGTCGATGACGCTGAAGGACCCGGTGGGCTGGCGGACCCTCCTGTACGACTTCATCCGGCTGCCCTGGGGGATCCTGAGCTTCACGGTGACGTTCACGTCGCTGTTCGTGCTGTGGCCGGTTCTGCCGTGGCTCGCGCGCGGGCTCAGCAATGTGGACCGGGCGATGGTGCGCGGTCTGCTGTCCCCCTCCGACGAGTTGGAACGGCGTATCGCCGAACTGGAGTCCGACCGTGGGGTGGTGGTGGACACGGCGGCGGCCGATCTGCGGCGCATCGAGCGCGATCTGCACGACGGAGCGCAGGCGCGCCTGGTGAACCTGGCGATGGGGCTCGGCCTCGCCAAGGAGAAGCTGCTCGAGGACCCGGACTCGGCGGCGGCCATGGTCGCGGAGGCGCACGGCGAGGTGAAGCTGGCGCTGCAGGAGCTGCGGGACCTCGCCCGCGGCATCCACCCCGCCGTCCTCACCGACCGCGGCCTCGACGCCGCGCTGTCGTCGGTGGCCACGCGCTGCACGGTGCCGGTGAAGGTCACCGTGGACCTCGACACGAGACCGGCCGCGGCGATCGAGGGCATCGCCTACTTCACGGTGTCGGAGCTGTTGCAGAACATCAGCAAGCACAGCCGTGCCGGGTCCGCCTCCGTGGAGGTGTGGCGGACGGACGAACGACTGCTCATCCAGGTCTGGGACGACGGCCGCGGAGGCGCGCGCCTCGACGGCGGCACGGGCATGGCGGGGCTCGCGGAGCGGCTGGACGCGGTCGACGGCCTGTTCGTCGTCGACTCGCCGGTGGGCGGCCCCACGACGATCACGGCGGAGCTGCCGTGTCGGGACCGCGGGGACGAGGGACGGCGGCGGAGGTAGCGACAGACCCGGTCCTGGTGTGTCCGGGGTGGGGAAAACCCCCGGTTGAAGACGCCGACGCGCTGCATGGCCGGGCCGGCGCGGGCACAGCAGGGTGGAGACACGAACCGGGATGGACGAACCAGCAGAACGGACAAGCCGATGGCCACGCAGTACGGGCAGGGGTACGGAGAGTGGGGCGGCCCTGGATCCCAGGGCGCCGGGGGGCGGCCGCACCGGCTTCCGGTGGCGCTGCGGGCACCGGTCGAGGCGCGCAGCTGGGGCGAGTTCTGCTACGTGCTGCTGAGCCTGCCGATCGGGATCGCGATGTTCGTCTACAGCGTCACGATGTTCTCGATCGGGGCGGGCCTGCTGGTGACGTTCCTGGGCATCCCGGTGCTCGCGGCGGCGCTCGCCGGGTGCCGTGGGTTCGGGGCGCTGGAGCGGGCCCGGGCGCGGGGGCTGCTGGGGCTGGAGGTGGCCGCTCCGGAGCCGCTGCGGACGAACGGGCGCGGGGCGATGGCGTGGATGGGGGCGATGCTCAAGAGCGGGACCTCCTGGCGGCACATGCTGTACACGGTGCTGCAGTTCCCGTGGGCGGTGTTCTCGTTCTCGGTGGGGGTGAGTTTCTGGACGTGCGGGTGGGCGCTGCTGACGTATCCGCTGTGGTTCTGGGTGTTCCCGATGTACGCCGGTCAGGACGGCATCCAGCTGTACGGCGACGAGACGCACCACGTGTACCTCGACAACCCGTTCGAGATCACGGTGACCGCGCTGGTCGGGCTGCTGATCACACTGGCCACGCCCTGGATCGTCCGGGGGCTGACGAGCGTGGACCGGCTGCTGGTGCACGGGCTGCTCGGGCCGTCGCGGCTGGCGACCCGGGTGGTGGAGCTGGAGTCGGACCGCGGGGCGGTGGTGGACACGGCCGCGGCGGATCTGCGGCGCATCGAGCGCGACCTGCACGACGGGGCGCAGGCCCGGCTGGTGGCGTTGGCCATGGATCTGGGGCTGGCGAAGGAGAAGCTGGCCGAGGATCCGCGGGCGGCGGCGCGGATGGTGGAGGACGCGCACGGCGAGGTGAAGACGGCGCTGCAGGAGTTGCGGGACCTGGCCCGTGGGATCCATCCGGCGGTCCTCACCGACCGCGGCCTCGATGCCGCGCTGTCGGCGGTGGCCTCGCGGTGCGCCGTGCCGGTGGAGGTGGAGGTGGACCTGCCGTCCCGGCCGGCACCGGCGATCGAGGGGATCGCCTACTTCACGGTGTCGGAGCTGTTGCAGAACGTGAGCAAGCATGCGCGGGCGTCGCGGGCGACGGTGGATGTGTGGCAGGCGGAGGACCGGCTGCTGCTGCAGGTGACCGACGACGGCATCGGGGGCGCCGACGCCTCCGGCGGGTCGGGGCTGGCGGGGCTGGCGGGACGGCTCGATGCGGTGGACGGCGTGCTGGTGGTGGATTCACCGGTCGGGGGGCCCACGCGGATCACCGCTGAGTTGCCCTGGCGGGCATAGCCCCCGGCGGTGCGGCACCGGATGGTTCCGCCCATCCGCCTGACACACCCCTCTTTCGCCCTCGCAGCGACCCCGCGCACGTCCCGATGCTGGAATGCTGGAGCCTGTCGTGCGGACCGGAGACAGGTTGCGGGGGTCGGGGGGATCGTGGAGGACAGGGTGCGGGTCGTCATCGCCGAGGATTCTGTGCTGCTCAGGGAGGGACTGACCCGGTTGCTGACCGACCGTGGGCATGACGTCGTCGCCGGTGTCGGGGACGCGGAGGCGCTGATCAAGACCATCACCGAGCTCGCGGACCAGGGCGAGCTGCCCGATGTCGTCGTCGCCGACGTGCGGATGCCGCCGACCCACACGGACGAAGGAGTGCGGGCCGCGGTCCAGCTGCGCAGGGCGCATCCCGGACTGGGTGTGCTCGTGCTGTCGCAGTACGTGGAGGAGCGGTACGCCACCGAGCTGCTGGCCGGCTCCAGTCGCGGCGTCGGCTATCTGCTCAAGGACCGGGTCGCCGAGGTGCGCGAGTTCGTGGACGCCGTGGTGCGGGTCGCCGAGGGAGGCACCGCGCTCGACCCCGAGGTGGTCGCACAGCTGCTCGGGCGCAGCCGCAAGCAGGACGTGCTGGCGGCGCTCACCCCGCGGGAGCGGGAGGTCCTAGGCCTGATGGCCGAGGGGCGGACGAACTCAGCGATCGCCCGGCAGCTCGTCGTGAGCGACGGAGCTGTCGAGAAGCACGTCAGCAACATCTTCCTGAAGCTCGGTCTGTCCCCGAGTGACGGGGATCACCGGCGTGTTCTGGCCGTGCTCACCTATCTCAACTCCTGATCGGCTGACACTGTGCCAGGTGGCGGGGGCCGGTTCCGGACATCACCGGGGCTCCGGCGTCGCCCGGCGCCACTGCGGTACCGAGCACCAAAGGATGAGCGGGGCGCGTCTTCACGAGCAGTCCGGGAGGTGGGGCACATCATGGCAAATCGGGGCGCCGGACCGTCTCACGATGGTGTCCATCATGCGAACGGCCGAGGGAAGGCGACCCTTACCGACGTAGGGTTGATCCTGGGAAGGCCGGTGGGACGGCCACTCCCAGACAGCCGCCTCGAGGGAGGTCCAGTTCAGTGACCAGCCAGGTCAGCAGTCCAGCGGGACAGGCGGACGGAGCCGTCGTAGGAGAACAGCGCAAACCGGCGGGCTCGAAGGACGTGCGCCGGCTGGACCGGGTGATCATCCGGTTCGCGGGGGACTCCGGTGACGGTATGCAGCTCACGGGTGACCGTTTCACCTCGGAGACGGCGTCCTTCGGCAACGATCTGTCGACGCTGCCGAACTTCCCCGCCGAGATCCGCGCGCCTGCCGGGACGCTGCCGGGTGTGTCGTCGTTCCAGCTGCACTTCGCCGACCACGACATCCTCACCCCGGGCGACGCCCCGAACGTGCTGGTGGCGATGAACCCGGCCGCGCTGAAGGCCAACGTGGGCGACCTGCCGCGCGGCGCGGAGATCATTGTCAACACCGACGAGTTCACCAAGCGCGCGATGCAGAAGGTCGGCTATGCCGCCTCTCCCCTTGAGGACGGCTCGCTCGACGGCTACAACGTCCACCCCGTGCCGCTGACCACCCTCACCGTCGAGGCGCTGAAGGACTTCGACCTCACCCGCAAGGAGGCCGAGCGCAGCAAGAACATGTTCGCGCTCGGCCTGCTGAGCTGGATGTACCACCGGCCCACCGAGGGCACCGAGGCGTTCCTGAGGACGAAGTTCGCGAAGAAGCCGGACATCGCCGCGGCGAACATCGCCGCCTTCCGGGCGGGGTGGAACTTCGGGGAGACGACGGAGGACTTCGCGGTCTCCTACGAGGTGGCCCCGGCCGTCAAGGCGTTCCCGGTGGGCACCTACCGCAACATCTCCGGGAACCTGGCCCTGGCGTACGGCCTGATCGCCGCCTCCCGCCAGGCGGACCTGCCGCTGTTCCTGGGCTCGTACCCGATCACTCCGGCCTCGGACATCCTGCACGAGCTGTCCAAGCACAAGAACTTCGGTGTGCGCACCTTCCAGGCCGAGGACGAGATCGCCGGCATCGGTGCTGCCCTGGGGGCGGCGTTCGGCGGGTCGCTGGCGGTGACGACGACGAGTGGCCCCGGTGTCGCGCTCAAGAGCGAGACGATCGGGCTGGCGGTCTCGCTGGAGCTGCCGCTGCTGATCGTCGACATCCAGCGCGGCGGGCCGTCCACCGGTCTGCCGACCAAGACCGAGCAGGCGGATCTGCTGCAGGCGATGTACGGCCGCAACGGCGAGGCCCCGGTCCCGGTGATCGCCCCGCGCACCCCGGCCGACTGCTTCGACGCGGCCCTGGAGGCGGCCCGGATCGCGCTGACCTACCGCACCCCGGTCTTCCTGCTCTCCGACGGCTACCTGGCCAACGGCTCGGAGCCGTGGCGCATCCCCGAGCTGGAGGAGCTGCCCGACCTGGGGGTGCAGTTCGCGCAGGGCCCGAACCACACCCTGGACGACGGCACCGAGGTGTTCTGGCCCTACAAGCGCGACCCGCAGACCCTGGCCCGCCCGTGGGCGCTCCCGGGCACCCCGGGCCTGGAGCACCGCATCGGCGGCATCGAGAAGCAGGACGGCACCGGCAACATCTCCTACGACCCCGCCAACCACGACTTCATGGTCCGCACCCGCCAGGCGAAGGTCGACCAGATCGTGGTACCCGAGGTGGAGGTGGACGACCCGCACGGCGCGAGCACCCTGGTGCTGGGCTGGGGTTCGACGTACGGGCCGATCACCGCGGCGGTACGCCGGCTGCGTGCGGCCGGGGAGTCGATCGCGCAGGCCCATCTGCGGCACGTCAACCCGTTCCCGCCCAATCTCGGCGCGGTGCTGGGGCGTTACGACAAGGTGGTGATCCCCGAGATGAACCTCGGCCAGCTCGCCACCCTGATCCGGGCGAAGTACCTGGTCGACGCCCACTCCTACAACCAGGTCAACGGCATGCCGTTCAAGGCGGAGCAACTCGCCGCGGCGTTCAAGGAGGCCATCGATGACTGAGACGACCACGGAAGGCACGGGCACGATCGAGGCGCTCTCGCTCGTCCCCAAGGCCGTGGCCAGGCAGTCCATGAAGGACTTCAAGTCCGATCAGGAAGTGCGCTGGTGCCCCGGCTGCGGTGACTACGCGATCCTCGCCGCGGTCCAGGGCTTCATGCCGGAGCTGGGCCTGGCGCGGGAGAACATCGTCTTCGTCTCCGGGATCGGCTGCTCGTCGCGCTTCCCGTACTACATGAACACGTACGGCATGCACTCCATCCACGGCCGGGCGCCCGCGATCGCGACCGGTCTCGCGGCCTCGCGGCGCGATCTGAGCGTGTGGGTGGTCACCGGTGACGGTGACGCGCTGTCCATCGGCGGCAACCACCTGATCCACGCGCTGCGCCGGAACGTGAACCTGAAGATCCTGCTGTTCAACAACCGGATCTACGGCCTGACCAAGGGCCAGTACTCGCCCACCTCCGAGGTCGGCAAGATCACCAAGTCGACCCCGATGGGCTCCCTCGACGCGCCGTTCAACCCGGTCTCGCTGGCGCTGGGCGCGGAGGCGTCCTTCGTGGCCCGCACGATCGACTCCGACCGCAAGCACCTCACCGAGGTGCTGCGCCAGGCCGCCGCCCACCCGGGCACGGCGCTGATCGAGATCTACCAGAACTGCAACATCTTCAACGACGGCGCCTTCGACGCGCTCAAGGACAAGCAGAGCGCCCAGGAGGCCCTGATCCGGCTGGAGCACGGGCAGCCGATCCGGTTCGGGGCGGACGGGGCGCGCGGTGTCGTACGGGACCGGCGGACCGGCGACCTGAAGGTCGTCACCGTCACCCCGGAGAACGAGGCGGACATCCTGGTCCACGACGCGCACGCCGCCTCCCCCACCACGGCCTTCGCGCTCTCCCGCCTCGCCGACCCGGACACCCTGCACCAGACCCCGATCGGGGTGTTCCGGTCCGTGGAGCGGCCCGTCTACGACACCGCGATGGCCGACCAGCTCGATGCCGCCATCGAGCAGAACGGCAAGGGCGACCTGGCCGCCCTGCTCGCCGGCGGGGACACCTGGACCGTCGTCGGCTGAGCACTCCGCTCGGAAACGACGGTGCGCTTCACGAGGCCCGGGCGGACAGCGCCCGGGCCTCGTCGTATGCCTGGCGGGCCTTCTCCACGTCCGCCATGCGGTCGTGGGTCCACAGCGCCAGCGCCCGTACCTGCTCGGCGGCCTCGCGGCCCAGGCCGGTGAGGGAGTAGTCGACACGCGGCGGGATCACGGGCTTGGCGTCCCGGTGCACCAGACCGTCGCGTTCCAGGGTCTGCAGGGTCTGGGTGAGCATCTTCTCGCTGACGCGGGCGGTCCGCCCGATCGCACGGCGCAACTCGCTGAAGCGGTGGGGGCGGTCGAGGAGCTCGATCAGGACGAGCACGCCCCAGCGGCTGGTGACGTGTTCCAGGACGAGGCGGTAGGGGCACATCGCCTCGGCGGCGTCGCGCCTGCCGGCGGTCCCAGTGCTTACTGTCATGCCAGTACCTTACTTCAAAGTGGGTACTTTCGCTTAGTTAGCGCACCTCCTAGGGTGAGTGTCGGAAAGCACCCCACAAGGAGATCCAAGTCATGAGCATCGTCGTCACCGGAGCCACCGGACACCTCGGCCGTCATGTGGTGGAGCAGTTGCTGGAGAAGGTTCCGGCCGAGCAGATCACCGCGGTCGTCCGCAACCCGGAGAAGGCCGCCGACCTCGAGGAGCGCGGCGTGCGGATCGCCGTCGCCGACTACAACGCTCCACAGACCTTCGACGGACTGTTCTCAGCCGGCGACAAGGTGCTGCTGATCTCCGGCAACGAGTTCGACAAGGGCCGCGTCCAGCAGCACCAGGTGGTCCTGGAGGCCGCCAAGGCCGCCGGCGTCGCCCTCCTCGCCTACACCAGCGCGCCCGGCAGCCTGAAGGCCGCCCTCGCCGACGACCACCGGGCCACCGAGCAGGCGATCCTGGACTCGGGCGTGCCGTACGTGCTGCTGCGCAACGGCTGGTACCACGAGAACTACACCGAGAACCTCGCCCCGGTCCTGGAGCACGGCGCCGTCGTCCAGGCCGCCGGCGCAGGCCGCGTCTCCTCCGCCTCCCGCGCCGACTACGCGGCCGCCGCGGTCGCCGTGCTGACCGGCGAGGGCCACGAGAACAAGGCGTACGAGCTGGGCGGCGACGAGGCGTGGGGCTTCGCCGAGTACGCCGCCGAGCTGAGCAGGCAGACCGGCAAGGAGATCGCCTACAACCCCGTCTCCGTCGAGACGTACGTGGAGATCCTCAAGGGTGCCGGGCTGCCCGAGCCGCTCGCCGCGGTCTTCGCCGGCGTGGACGCGTCCATCGAGAAGGGCGAGCTGGAGGTCACCACCGGCGACCTCTCCCGCCTCGCCGGGCGTCCGACCACCCCGCTCGCCGAGGCGATCACCGCCGCGCTCAAGGGCTGAACTCCCCCTTCGGGCCCTTGAGCTTCCCGACCCCCGCCTGTCATGACCGTATGCCGATACGGGCATGACAGGCGGGGGTCCTCGCGCTACCTTCGTGGAGGCTGCATCGGGCAGCCGCGAGCGTGAGGGAGGGCCCGTGGCCGGGGAGCCGAAGGGTGAGCGACGGACAGGTCTGCTGAACGGCTTCGCCGCGTACGGGATGTGGGGGCTCGTCCCGCTGTTCTGGCCCCTGCTGAAGCCCGCCGGGGCCATGGAGATCCTCGCCCACCGGATGGTGTGGTCCCTGGTCCTGGTCGCCGTCGCACTGCTGGTGATGCGGCGCTGGGCCTGGGCGGGCGAACTGCTCCGGCAGCCGCGCCGGCTCGCACTGATCACGGTCGCCGCGGCCGTCATCACCGTCAACTGGGGCGTCTACATCTGGGCCGTGAACAGCGGGCACGTGGTGGAGGCCTCGCTCGGCTACTTCATCAACCCTCTCGTCACCATCGCCATGGGCGTGCTGCTGCTGAAGGAACGGCTGCGGCCGGTGCAGTGGGCGGCGGTCGGGGTCGGCTTCGCCGCCGTGCTCGTCCTCACGATCGGCTACGGCCGTCCGCCGTGGATCTCCCTGTGTCTTGCGTTCTCCTTCGCCACCTACGGACTGGTGAAGAAGAAGGTCAGCCTCGGCGGTATCGAGTCGCTGGCCGCGGAGACCGCCGTGCAGTTCCTGCCGGCGCTGGCGTACCTGCTGTGGCTTTCGGCGCACGGCGAGTCGACGTTCACGTCCCAGGGGGCGGGGCACGCGGCGCTGCTCGCGGCCACCGGGGTGGTCACCGCACTGCCGCTCGTCTGCTTCGGGGCCGCGGCGATACGGGTCCCCCTGTCGACGCTGGGTCTGCTGCAGTACCTGGCGCCCGTCTTCCAGTTCCTGCTGGGCATCCTCTACTTCCACGAGGCGATGCCGCCCGAGCGCTGGGCGGGCTTCGCGCTGGTCTGGCTGGCCCTGTCGCTGCTGACGGCGGACGCGTTGCGCACCGCGCGGCGGGCCACGCGGACGCTCGGCGGGGCGATCCCGGCTGCGCGCGCCACCACGGCGACGGTGAGCGGGGCCGCGGACGCAGACGCGGACCCGGTGGACGCCACGCCGTAGCCGCCGTAGCGCCTACTGGACGGCAGGCCGCTCGCCGGACGCCTTGCGGGCGCGCTCGGCCAAGCGGCCCATGCGGCTGCGGGCCTTCTCGAGCTGGTCGAGGTCGTCGGCGGCGGGGCCTTCCTGGGCCGCGAGTTCGCTCCATACGGCGATGAGGTCGCGGCCGAGGTCCAGCCCCTGGACCGGTTCGCGTACGGCACGCCAGGCGGCGGCCGCGCTCTGCACATTGCCGTAGGCCCCGCGCGGGTCGCCGAGGCGGTACCGGATGCGGGCCAGGTCGAGCGACAGGTGGAAGGAGCGCAGGGGGTCCGTCGCCAGGTAGGCGATGTAGGCGGTGAGTTCGCGCAGGTGCAGGACGTCGGGGTGCTCGTCGCCGAGGGTCGCGGCCGACTCGGCGACGGCCTGCTCGGCCAGCCCGGATGCCTCCTCCAGACGGCCCTGCTTCACGGCCGCGCTGATCTTGGCCATGGGCTCCGCGACGGGCCCGTCAGCGCCGCCGGCCGGCCCGTCCCCGAGCACGGCTTCCGCCACGGAGTCGAACTCCCGCACGGGCGGCTCCTTGACCTCGTCGTCCTGGCCGACGGCGACGGGGGCGATCTCGGGGGCGATCTCGGGGGCGGGGGCGGGGGCGGAAGTGCGGTCGGGGGCGGGCTTCCAGTCGGGGGCGGAGTGGGCGCCGAGGTCGGGGGTGGGGTCCGCTTCCGTGCCGAGGTCGGAGGCGGGATCCGCTTCCGTGGTGGGAGGCGCGGCGACTTCGGGGGCCTGAACGGAGGAGTAGGGGGGCGTGGGCCCGGCGGTGGGATCGGGGGCTGCGGCAGCGGCGGGGGTGGTGGACGGTGCGCTCGGCATGACCGGCGGTGGGCCGAACGTTCCTGTCGGCGGGGAGACGGTGCCAGGGGCCGGCGGTGCGGGCGGCGGCGGGGTGCCACCGTGGTTCGGGGCACCGGGCAGGGCCTGGGCCGGCCCGGACGTCGCGGTGATGAAGGCGACCTGCTCGGGCAGGGCCTGGAGAGCGAACGGGGCGACGGCACGGCCGGGGGACGCGGGGGCGGCTGCGGGCGCCGCTCCCCTCCGTACCGGCTCCCCAGCGAACTCGCTGGAGCCGTCGACGTGCACCCGGATCGGTACGACGTAGCCGATCCGTTCGTCGTGCACCGAGGCGAGGACCGGGTGGCCCGTGGCGCGGGCCATGCGGTGGAGGTGGTCCAGGACGGCCTGCTGGACCGGCTCCCCGGGTCCCGCGGCCACCGGTGACCCGCCCACGGTCGCTCCCGGGCCCGGCACCCCGTCGCATGTCCCCGCAGGCACCCGGACCTCGATCGGCGTCACCCCGGACCCCACGCCCCCGTCGGATGCGGCCCCCACGAAGGAGCGGCCCCAATTCTGTCCGCGGCTGAGTCGAGACATCGTTCCCTCACTCGGGTCGGTCGGTCGGGGAAAGGCGCCGAAGTCCTCCGCCTCCATTCGGCGTCGGCTCCCCTCGTCTCCGTCCCCGGCCCTGGGTGCGGGGACGCACGGCACACCCCTTCGAGTCTCCCGCCCCCGTGCTCGTCCCCGCGTCACCGCCGCGTCACAGCCTCGTCCCAGGTGCCGGAGCCCGGTACCGAACCCGCACACCTCGGGTGAAGATCGAGGGGCGAGGAGCGACCGAGGAGAGGCGATGCAGGGGATCGCGCGGCAGGGGCCCGGAGGGCCTGAGATCTGGATCCGCGGGCCGGTGGCCGACGCGGCACGACCGCCGTCCCACGGGAGCGCGAGCCCACGCCGGTTCGCCTGGGTGGCCACCCACGGCGGCGCCGGCACCTCGACGCTCGCCACCGTCTTCGGCGGCTTCGACGCGGGCCGCGGCTGGCCCCGTCCCGAGCACGACGAACCCTCCTCGGTGCTGCTGGTCGCCCGCACCCACGCGACCGGCCTGGGGTCCGTCCTCCGGTCCCTCGACGTCTTCCGGCGCGGCGCGGCCCCGCCCGGCCTCACCCTGGACGCCGTCGTGCTGGTCGCGGACGCGCCGGGCCGGCTGCCGCGCCCGCTCGCCCAGCGCGTCAAGGCGATCGAGTCGATGATCGGCGTCCATCGTGTGCCCTGGGTGCCCGCCTGGCGCACCGGCGACCTGGGCGGCCGGCCACCCCGCGAGTGCGACCCACTGGCCCGCCTGGTCGGCCCGTTCACGCCCTCGGGCGGCGGATCGGGGGTGCGCTGAGCATGCGCTGGACCGTGCACGGCGAGCGGGCGCTGTACGAGACGCCCTGGGTGCGGCTGCGGGCGCTCGACGTCGAACAGCCCGACGGGACACGCTGTGAGTACCACGTGGTCCGGCTGCGGGACGTCGCCGTCGCAGCCGCCGTGGACCGCGAACAACGCGTGCTCATGATGTGGCGGCACCGCTTCGTCACCGACACATGGGCCTGGGAGCTGCCCATGGGCCTCGTCGAGGACGGCGAGGAGCCCGCCGCGGCGGCAGGGCGCGAACTCGAGGAGGAGACCGGATGGCGCCCGGGCTCACTGCGGCCGCTGATGTGCGCCCAGCCCGCGGCCGGTGTCACCGACTCCCGGCACTTCGTGTTCCGCACCGACGACGCCACGCGCGTCGGCGAGCCGACCGAGCGCAACGAGTCCGACCGCCTGGAGTGGATCCCGCTGCCGGAGGTACGGGCGATGATCGAACGCGGTGAGATCGTCAGCAGCGCCACGCTGGTGGGTGTGATGGCCCTGCTGCTCGACCTCGGGCCCGGCCCGGGCGGCTGACCGGCGGGGACGGCGGACCGTGATGGCGCGGCCGGCCCCTGCCCGCCCGCGCCTAGGCCGTGATGTCCTTCGCCGTGAACCGCGCCCACGCCGCCGAGCCGAAGACCGCCGCGTACAGGGCCTGCAGGCCGAGGTTGCGTATCAGGTCGTCCCAGTAGACCGGGTCGCGCATCAGATCAGCGAACGACAGCCAGTAGTGCGAGAAGAAGTACGGCTGGAGCGCGTGCAGCTGCGGTATCTGGTCCATGATCTGGACCGTGATGAGCAGGCCCACCGTCGTCGCCATCGCCGCGATGCCGCTGCTCGTGAGCGTGGAGATGAACAGCCCGAGGGCCGCGACCCCGATCAGGGACGCGGCGACGACCAGCGCGATCAGCAGGGCCCTGCCGAGGCCCTCGGCGAAGCTGATGCGCGTACCGGAGATCGTCGTCAGGTCGCCCAGCGGGAAGAGCAGGGCGCCCACCGCGAGCGCCGAGACGGCGACGACGAGGGTGGCGATCAGGCAGAAGGCGATCGTCGTGGCGTACTTGGTGAGCAACAGCCGGGTACGGCCCGCGGGGGCGACCAGCAGGTAGCGCAGGGTGCCGGAGTTCGCCTCGCCCGCGATGGCGTCGCCCGCGATGACGCCGATCGCCATCGGCAGGAAGAACGGGAGCGTCGCCGCGAGCGCGGTGAACACCAGGAACAGGCCGTTGTTGGTGATCTGCGCGATGAACGCGGGGCCACCGCCCCCGCCCCGCCCGCCGGCCCCGTCGCTCGTCTCGATCTTCACGGCGATCCCGACCAGGATCGGCACGGCGGCGAGCACGGCCAGCAGGGCGAGCGTGCGCCAGCGCCGGAACGTGGTCACCAGCTCGCTGCGCAGCAGCCCGAAGGTCCACAGCGGGCTCGTCCGGGGCAGTACGCCGGCCGGCTCAGCCTGCGACATCGAACCCCTCCCCCGTGAGCGCCACGAACGCATCCTCCAGGGAGGCACGTTCGACGCCGAAGCCGCGTACGCGGACTCCCTCCGTGACCAACGCGGCGTTCACATCGGAAAGTTCCCGGTCGTCAGGGTCGGCCGTCACCCGGTTCTCCTCCACCACCACATCGGCCACGCCCTGTTCCTTCAGGACGCGTGCCGCGTCGGTGACGTCCGGGGTGGTCACGACGAGGCGTCCACGCGCCCCGGCCACCAGGTCTCCCACCGCGCCCTGCGCTATCAGCCGGCCCTGCGCCATCACCGCCGCGTGCGTGCAGACCTGCTCGATCTCGTCCAGCAGGTGGGAGGAGAGGAAGACGGTCGTGCCGTCGGAGGCCAGTTCCCTGACCAGGGCGCGGATCTCCCGCATGCCCTGCGGGTCGAGGCCGTTGGTCGGCTCGTCCAGGACCAGGAGCCTGCGGGGCTGGAGCAGGGCGGCCGCGAGACCGAGGCGCTGCTTCATCCCCAGGGAGTACGCCTTCGCCTTCTTGCCCGCGGCCGCCGTGAGCCCGACCCGGTCGAGGGCGGCCGCGACACGCGTCCGACGGGTGCCCGGGTCGGCGGTGGGATCGGCGGCGTCGTAGCGCAGGAGGTTGTCCCGGCCGGAGAGGAAGCCGTACAGCGCCGGGCCCTCGATGAGGGCGCCGACCTGCGGGAGCACGGTGCGCGCGGCCCGGGGCATGGGCCGCCCCAGCACGCGTGCCGAGCCCGAGGTGGGCTCGATCAGGCCCATCAGCATGCGGATGGTGGTCGTCTTGCCGGAGCCGTTCGGCCCGAGGAAGCCGAAGACACTGCCCGCCGGGACGGTCAGATCGAGCCCGTCCACGGCGAGCTGCCCGCCGCGGTAGCGCTTGGTGAGGGCGCGGGTGGCGATGACCGGGGCCTCGGGGTCACTCGCCGCCCGCGCCGGTGAGTCCTTCGACTCCGCTTCCGCGGCGGGCAGTTCCTCCATGGGCTCTCCTGCTCCCCTTCGTCCGTACGCCGTACGGGGGTCACTTCCCCGCGTTCGCCGCCTTCACCAGCGCGTCCTTGGTGACCGCGCCCGCGTACACCTTGCCGTTGTCCGTGATCAGGGCGTTGACCAGGCGGGTGGAGAAGACCGTGCCCGAGCCGAACTTGCCGGTGACGTGGTCGCCGAGCGAGTTCAGGAAGCCGGAGGCCGCGCCCTCGCCGGACGGCGATCCGGACGGCACGCCGCCCTTGCTGCCGGTGTCGAACACGTAGATCGCGTTCCAGCCCTCGCCGATGGTCTTCGACGCGCTGCCCCAGGGAGTTCCCCCGGTGTCCTTGTGCTGCGCCTCGCGCCCGGCCCCCTCGTGCCCGGCCTTCAGGTCGTCGCCCTGGGTGACCTTCGTGCCCTTGGGCGGCGTGAAGTCGAACGTCGACGCGGCCGGCTTGGCGAACGAGACCTGGGTGAAGCCCACGTCCAGCACCGCCGCGCCGCCCTTCGCCGGGGTCAGCGTGAACTTCAGCGGCAGGCCGGTCTTCGCGTCCACCGCGATGCTGATCGCGCCGACCGTCGTACCCGACTGCTTCGGCCGGATGAGCAGCTTGTAGGCGTCCCGGCCCGCGACCTGGGCCGTGCCGTCGACCGCCACGGAGGTGGTCTTGTCGGCCGCCTTCAGGGCCTGATCGGCGAAGTCCCTGGGTGTGGCGGGCACGTCCTTCGGCGCCGCTTCGCCGCTCTTGTGCTCGCCCGCGCCGGTCGCGTGGTACGCCTGGTTGGACGCGCTGTCGTACGCCCACACCTGGTCGCCGTTGCGGATGACGCTGTACTCGGCGGCCTTCTCGATGAGCGAGAGCTTCTGCTTGTCCTGGCCGTCGGCGGCGACCCGCACGGTGTGGGTGCCGGAGGCCAGCTCCAGCAGCTTGGAGCTCGGGTTTGCGGCCGAGCCACCCTTGCCCTGCTCGCCCTGGGAGAGCGCGCCCGAGGCCAGGCTGTCCTCGAGGCCGCCCAGGTTGGGCAGGCCCAGGTCCGTGCTGATCGTCACGGTGCCGGACATCTGCTGGACGTCCGACTTGGCGATCTTCTCGATGAGCTGCTGCGCGCTGATCTTCGGCAGGTCGGGGTCCCCGGAACCGGCGAACGCCGGGACGAGCCCGATGGTCGCCGCCGCCACGCCCACGACCGTGACCGGGACGACGTACCGAGCGGCCCTGCGCCGCCCGTCGCGTACGTCCTCGACCTCCCGGGCGGGTGTGCTGTCGTCGGATTCGTACGGTGCCATGTGTGCCTTACCTCCGTCGTCGGCGGCGGCCTGTTGTCTGTGCACTCTCCCCAAGCTCTCGACTTCGCTCGAGCAGGGAGGTGCCCCCACCCCCTACGCCGCCATTCTCACCCGGACTCCGGTGAGGGGGTCCCCTCCATATGACCAAATCACCGGGAGGGAAGCGTCAGACCGCGGGGCCAACTCCGCGTACTTCTGGGGTATGACATGACGGGCGGGGCACGGTGCCTCACCCGTAGGGGTCGTCAGGGCGGGCCGAGAGGCGTGTGACGTGGCGCACGTCAGGCGCGGGGCTCAGTGGGGCGCGTGGCGCGTCACCCTGCCCGGTGCACCACCGCGTCGCACATCTCCGTCAGGGCCGCCTTCGCGCCGCAGTCCGGGAGCGGGGCCAGGGCCGAGCGGGCGTCCTGCGCGTAGCGGACGGCGTCGCGGCGGGCCTGCTCGAGAGCCGGATGGGCCCGGAGCCGGGCGAGGGCGTCGGCGTGGCGGGCGTCGTCCGTGAGGTCGGAGTCCAGCAGCTCGCACAGGGCGACGTCCTCCGGCAGCCCGTGCCGCTGGGCGCGCTCGCGCAGGCGCAGGACCGGGAGGGTCGCGATGCCCTCGCGCAGGTCCGTCCCCGGCGTCTTGCCGGACTCCTGGGAGTCGGAGGCGATGTCCAGGACGTCGTCGGCCAGCTGGAACGCCACGCCGAGACGCTCACCGTACTGCGTCAGCACGTCCACGACCGTCTCGTCGGCGCCCGACATCATCGCGCCGAAGCGGCACGCCACCGCCACCAGGGAGCCCGTCTTGCCGGCGAGGACGTCGAGGTAGTGCTCCACCGGGTCACGGCCGTCCCGCGGGCCCGCCGTCTCCAGGATCTGGCCGGTGACGAGCCGTTCGAACGCCTCCGCCTGGATACGGACCGCCTCCGGGCCGAGGTCGGCCAGGATGTGGGACGCGCGGGCGAACAGGAAGTCACCGGTGAGGACCGCCACCGAGTTGCCCCAGCGGCTGTTCGCGCTGGCCACCCCGCGCCGCACCTCGGCCTCGTCCATCACGTCGTCGTGGTACAGCGTGGCGAGGTGGGTGAGCTCCACGACCACGGCCGAGGGGACGACCCCCGGCGCGTACGGGTCACCGAACTGTGCCGCGAGCATGACGAGCAGCGGCCGGAACCGCTTCCCGCCCGCCCGCACGAGATGCTGCGCGGCCTCGGTGATGAAGGGCACCTCGCTCTTCGTGGCGTCGAGCAGCCCTTCCTCGACAGCGGCCAATCCGGCCTGGACATCGGCTTCCAGAGCCTGGTCCCGCACGCTCAGCCCGAACGGCCCGACGACGGTCACGTGAGGTCTCCTGTCTGCTGACGTCTGCTGACGATCACACGGTCGGTATCGAGGTCGGTCACTTGATCGATGACGTCGTCAGGCCGACTCGGCTCACCGAGTTTGTCGATCTGTCGCCGCCATCACTCAAGTCAGCGTATCCGGTCAGGTTTCGATCACCACGAGTGCCCGCTGTTCCAGGCCGGGCCGTATCGGATCACGAGAGGCATGTTCTTGATCAGGTGATACGAGCGGGTTTGGAGCGACATAGCGGAAAGCTCCCCCGCCCGGGGGCCGGCGACGCGCTCCGGCCCCCGGAAGCGCCCCTCGCATCCCGCTTCCGGAGCAGCCCCGCAACCCCCGAAGGCCTCCGCAGGACCACACGGCCCCCGGCCGCCCCGCTCGGCGCCATCACCCGGCCGGGCCCACGTCCGGTCCCGACGGGGACGCCCGGCACCCCGAGGCACGCGCGCGTACAGATCCGTACGGCTCTATACGGCCCGGCCCTTTACGGCTCCCTACGGCCCTCCATGGCTCTCCATGCCTCTCTACGGCATAGCGAGTGACGTCGGTCACGCGTTTCGATCCGGGATGAGGATTCCCGCAGATCCGGAGCATGTCCGAATTGCCCATTTTGAGCCCCATAAAAACCGCCACTCACAGGCGATCGCCGAACCTTTTGTCCGAATTGCCGCTTCAGGGCCCCGAATTACGGGTGGCGATCAAGAAAAGTGCGAGTGAATTAGGTCACGCCACCACAGAGCAAGGCGGGGCATCCGGAATCTCAACTTCCCATTTACTTATGCCAAGTTTAACCTTCCTCAACGAAATGGATCACATCCCTTATTCCCGCATTTCAAGGTCATTTACCTCGGAGTGTGACTTCCAGTCTTGTTCCCGACATGTGCTCTCGCATACCTTCCCAATCGATCCGAGCGGACCGCCGAATCCTGCCGCCGCTCGCGAGCCCATCCACCACCAACGGCAGGAGCGGGGGACCCAGGTAAGTCGCCGGACCGGACACAGCGCCGGAACGGCTTGGGGTGAAGCCGATTCCTCGGCACCGAGGACAAGGCCGGGCACCTCCCCGCCCGAACCCGACAGCTCACCTCGCAGGCGCCGGAGAGGACTACGACATGCCCGCTTTCGCCCTGCCCGCACGCCGTCGGGACCGCCGCTCCAAGGCCGCGCGCCTCACCCGTGCCCTCGCTGTCGCGGGGACGGGTGCCGCCGTTCTGGCCCTTCCGGTCCTGGGCGCCACCAGCGCTTCCGCCGCGACCCCCGCCTCCACGACGACCACGACCGCCGCCGCCAAGACCATGACGACGCGCGCCGGAAACCTCGACAGCTGGATCCGTCAGTCGCTGGTCGTCATGCGGCAGCACCGGATCCCCGGCTCCTACTACGGCATCTACCGCAACGTGATGCGTGAGTCGTCGGGCAACCCGTCCGCCATCAACCTCTGGGATTCCAACGCCCGGATGGGCATCCCGTCCAAGGGCCTCCTCCAGGTCATCGACCCGACCTTCCGCGCGTACCACGTGCCGGGCACGTCCTGGAACATCTACGACCCGGTGGCGAACATCACGGCCGCGTGCAACTACGCAGCCCACCGGTACGGCTCCATCGACAACGTCCACAGCGCGTACTGACGCTGTGCGCCGCGCGTACCGAGGCTGAGGCCGAAGGCTGAAGCCGAGGTCTAGCGGCCCCTGAAGAGTCTTTCGAGGACGACGGCGATGCCGTCGTCCTCGTTCGACTCCGTGATCTCGTCGGCGACCGCCTTGAGTTCGGGGTGGGCGTTCGCCATGGCGACGCCGCGCGCGGCCCAGTCGAACATCGGGATGTCGTTCGGCATGTCGCCGAACGCGATGGTCCGGGACGGCCCCAGACCCAGGTACTCGGCGGCGAGCGCCAGCCCCGTCGCCTTGGTGATACCGCATGGCTGGAGTTCGACCGTGCCGGGCCCGGACATGGTGACCGTCGCCAGCGAACCGACCGCGCTGCGCGCCGCCGTCGCCAACTCGTCGTCGGTCAGGGCGTGATGGCGCAGCAGCACCTTGCTGATGGGCGCGCACCACAGGTCGTCGCGCCGTTGGACCCGCACCGCGGGCAGCGTGGGGTGCGGCATGCGGTATCCGGGTTCGATGAGGGTGAGCCCGTCCACGCCGTCCTGGTCGACGGCCGCATACACCTGCCCCACCTCTGCCTCGATCTTGCCGAGCGCGGTCTCGGCCAACTCCCGGTCCAGGGTGACGGAAAACAGCAACCGGTCCGCGCCGGCGTCGTACACCTGCGCGCCCTGTCCGCACACCGCGAGCCCCCTGCCGCCCAGGTCGTCGAGCAGCGGCCGCACCCTGGGGGCAGGACGCCCCGTCACCACGAGGTGCTGCGCGCCGGCCGCGGCGGCCCGCGCCAGCGCGTCCCTCGACCGGTCGGAGAGCGTGTCGTCGCCGCGCAGCAGCGTCCCGTCCAGGTCAGTGGCGATGAGTGAATATGCGAGGGGTGCGGCCATGATCAGAGAATACGGATGGAACACCCCCACGACTCACCACGGACCAGCCGACGTCCGGCCACCCGTCGTGAACCGGCCGACCTGCGACTGACGTACGGCTGACCCCGGCCGGCCTCCGGCCCTTCTGCCGAGAACCCGTCGGCATCCGGGGCCCCTCCGGAGAACCCGTCGGCATCCGGCTCTGCAATCGTGGCCCTGTGGCCCTGTGGCCCTTCCGAGGGGGAAGGGCCACGCGGTGGTCCGGTGGCCGGCCGGGGTCAGCCGTGGGCCGTCGCCAGGTGCTTCGCCAGGCGCGGCGACGCGAACTCCGTGCCACAGACGAACCGCATCACCGGTCCGTAGGAGGCCGCCGCCGGCAGGCCCGTGAAGTACAGGCCCGGGACCGAGGACACGTAGCCGGCGCCGAGCCGGGGGGCGCCCCGGCTCACCGCCAGGCGTGTGCGCAGCTCATGGCCCAGGAAGTCCATCGCGGAGATGTCCACGCGGTAGCCGGTCGCGGCGATGACGTGGTCCGCGGTCATCTCCTCGGTGCGGCCCGTGTGGGTCCGGACCGTCAGGGCCGGGCGGCCGTCCGCCACGGACGCGCTGAGGATGCCGACGACCTCACGCACCTGCACGTTCTCCTGGAAGCGGTCGCGCAGCCACCACGCGCCGAGCGGGCCGAGGACGCGGCGCACCAGGTAGTGGCGGGTCCGGGCGGGCAGGAAGCGGTAGGGGTGGGGGTAGTAGCTCAGCGCCCACAGGGACCAGGCACGGCCGAAGGGCGACTCGGGGCGCAGCTTCGGCTGGTCCCACGGGGGCGCGCCGAAGGCGACCCTGCCCTGCCCGCGCGCCACGACGCGCACCCGTGCGCCCGCCTCGGCCGCCAGCGCCGCCGTCTCCAGCGCGGACTGGCCGGCGCCGACGACCAGCAGCTCCTTGCCGGAGAACCTGCTGAGGTCATGGTGCTGGGAGCTGTGCGAGACAGGACCGGTGGGCGTGGGGCCGTCGGCTGCCGCGGCGGCCAGCTCCGGCGGGAGGTGGGCGAGTCCCGACAGGCCGGTCGCCACCACGACCGCCCGGGCGGTGAACAACTCGCCCGAGTCCAGCTTGAGATCGAAGCCACCGCCCTTGCGGCGGTCCACGGAGACCACCCGGACCCGCTCCAGCTCGGGCACCAGCTTCTGCTGGAACCACTCCCCGTACGCGGTGAACGTCTCGACCGGGATGATGTCCTCGTCCGTCACCAGCCGGCGGATGCCCGCCGCGTCGCAGTAGTCGGCCAGGGTGTGGCCACGCTGGGGCGCGTCGATGTTCGAGGCGACCGGAGTGGACTTCAGGAGCATGCCCGCGGGCATGTTGTCGCGCCAGCTGACCATGGGCTCGCCGAAGACGCGGACCGGGATACCGCGCCCGCGCAGATGGGCGGCGGTGGACAGGCCGAACGGCCCGGCGCCGATGACTGCTACCGGTTGAATCACGAAGTCCCTCCCCAGGACGCAACGTGCCTACTTCGTGGTGGAGCGTGTACGCCTCGACGTACCGGTCGACCGCCTGCGATGTACCGGTCGTACGCCTCGACGTACCGGTCGTACGCCTACGACGTACGGGTCGTGCTGCCGCGGCGGTTGGTCCGCCACAGCTGATAGAGGTGCTTCGCGCCCGGCCGCACGAAGCGCGCGAGCATCGTGACGAACGGCAGTGGGTCGTCCCCCGCGAACCAGGCCAGTTCCGTGCCGCTCGCACGGACCGGCGCGTGCGGTGTCGTGTAGCCGCTGCGGCGGTAGGCGAGCAGGGCCGGCAGGTCGATGTTCTCCACGATGTACCGGTGGCCGGCGCGCTGTTCCCCCTCCGGTACGGCGCGGCCGGTCAGGTCCAGGTGCATGGCGCGGACGACGTCCACCCCCGACTCGTTCTCGAACAGCCGGAACTGGGCGCCCATGCGCGGGTTGAAGTCGAGCAGTTTGTACTGTCCGTCGCGCCGGTCGAAGCGCAGGTCGAGGTCGACGATGCCGGTGAAGCCGATCTGTTTGATGAAACGTGCGGCGAGGTCGGCGAGTTCCGGGTTGTCGACGACGTACGCGTTGGCCGTCATGCCAGCGTGGGGCGGCCAGGAGCGCACCTTGACGCCGGTGAACAGGGCGAGCGGGGTGGAGTCCTGGCCGAAGTAGGCGTGCACGATCCAGTCCTCGGCCTGCTCCCGGGGCAGGTACTCCTGGAGGATCACGCCCGGCCTCTCGCCCCAGTCGCGGGCGAGCCTGAGCAGCCCCTCACGGGTGGTGATCTTCGTCGTGCCGCCCACCGCGGGCCGTTGGCGGCGCACGAACGCCTCGCGGTTCTTCGCCACGAGCGGGAAGCGGGCCTCGTCGGCGAAGCGCAGAATGTCGTCGTACGACTGCGGGAAGGCCGCCCGGGGGCTGGGGATGCCGTGTTCCACGCACAGTTCGTGCAGGCCCTGCTTGCTGGCGAGGCGGCGTGGGAGCCCCGCCTCGACCCTGGGTAACAGGAAGGGTCCGGTCAGGGCGTCCTGGTGCTCGGCGATCAGGACCGCTGCCTCCTCGTCGGTGGGGACGAGGACCGTCGGTCGGCCGATACGGTGCCCGACGCGCAGCAGGCCCTCCACGAGCCGCTCCGGCTTCTCGGTCCCGGTGGTCGGCCACACGAAGGCGCGCCGCAGATAGCGGGAGGCCGCGGCCGGCGTGTAGCGGTCCTCCGTGATCGCATACATCGGTATACCGAGCCGGCCGAGGCTGCGGATCGCGCCGACCCCGCCGTGGTGCAGCGGGTAGTCGCCGAACTTCACGATGAGCCCCGGCACGTCGCGGTCCGCGTCGAACGGCACACCGCCGGTGCTCCTGGCCACGGGTCCCCCCACGTGTCCCCCCTACGGACCGGACCCACCCCGCCCGTGTCCCCCAAAGGACGCTAAGCCGGAATTGCCCCCTCCGACAAGACCAATACGGACATTGCAAACTCTTTAGACACTGCCCAAGACAGATGACTCACCCGTAACGTGTGCGGCGACCACATGGAACGCACTGGAACGCACCCCCATGCACGGCACACCCGAAGTGCACGAAAGCGAGGCAGCATCCCATGCCCCCCTTCGACGTCCCCGAGGGCGACCCCTTCGGCCCGCACAACCTTCCCTACGGCGTCTTCTCCCCCGCCGGCTCCGACGAGCGGCGCGTCGGCGTCCGTCTGGGCGACCATGTGCTCGACGCGGGCGCGGCGGCCACGGCGCTCGGCTCCCCGTACGCCTCCCTGCTGGCGCGTCCGTCCCTGAACCCGCTGCTGGCCGCGGGCCGCACCACCTGGTCGGATGTGCGGCGGGCACTGACGGCGTGGGTGACGGTGCCCGCGCACCGGGAGACCGTGGAACCGCTGCTGCACCCTCTCTCGGAGGTGACGCTGCACCTGCCCTTCGAGGTCGCGGACTACGTCGACTTCTACGCCTCCGAGAACCACGCCCGCAACGTCGGGCAGATCTTCCGCCCGGACGCGGCGGACTCCCTGACCCCCAACTGGAAGCATCTGCCGATCGGCTACCACGGCCGGTCCGGCACGGTGGTGGTGTCGGGCACGGATGTCGTGCGGCCGTCGGGACAGCGCAAGGCGCCCGCCGACCCGGCACCGGTGTTCGGGCCGTCCGTCCGTCTGGACATCGAGGCCGAGGTGGGCTTCGTGGTGGGCGTGCCGTCACGGCTGGGGCGGCCGGTGCCGCTCACGGCCTTCCGCGACCATGTGTTCGGGCTCTGCCTGCTCAACGACTGGTCGGCGCGGGACATCCAGGCCTGGGAGTACGTGCCGCTCGGGCCGTTCCTCGGCAAGTCGTTCGCCACGTCGGTCTCGGCGTGGATCACCCCGCTGGACGCGCTGGAGGAGGCGCGGGTGGCCCCGCCCGAGCGCACGCATCCGCTGCTGCCGTACCTGGACGACTCACAGGAGGAACCGGGTGGCTACGACCTGCGCATCTCCGTCGCGATCAACGGCCATGTCGTCTCCGAGCCGCCGTTCTCCACCATGTACTGGACGGCGGCCCAGCAGCTGGCGCACATGACGGTGAACGGCGCGTCCCTGCGCACGGGCGACCTCTACGGCTCCGGCACGGTGAGCGGCCCGACGGAGCAGGAACGCGGCTCACTGCTGGAGCTGACGTGGAACGGGCGCGACCCTCTCGAACTTCCGGACGGTAAACGGACGTTCCTGGAGGACGGGGACGTGGTGACACTGACCGCGTGGGCGCCGGGTCCGGGTGGGACGCGAGTGGGTCTCGGGGAGGTGACGGGGCGGGTGGTGCCCAGCCTGACCCAGGGGCTTTCGTCCGGATCGGGCCGGGCCTGATCCAACGAGAGGCCCTGGCCGCGGGCGGTCGGCCGTCGCTGCGGGCAGCCGTGCCTCCCCCGGAGCCTCAACGGCCTGGGGCCCCGGGGGCGGCACGGGTGGGCACTTACCCGGCAGTGGCAGATCTTGCCCTCGCGGCCATGGAACGCGCAGGTCACGAGCGTATGTGACGCCCCGGTACATGGCGCAACACTTCGGCAACACAGCTTTCCCTACCGCCTCGGTATGGTTCAAAACATGCCACCCACCGACCGCATCCGAGACCACGCCGGTCAGGGCGCCACGACCACCGTCGCCGCCCACCGCACGCGTCGCCGGCTGCGTGCGGACCAGGCCAGGCAGCTTGCCGATCTCCTCCGCCACCAGATCCTCACCGGTGGCTTCCCGGACGGCACGCTCCCGCACGAAACCACCCTCGGCACCGACTACGGCGCCTCCCGCAACACCGTCCGCCAGGCCCTCGACCTCCTCCGCGCCGAGGGCCTGGTGGACCGGCTGCCGGGAGTCGGCACGATCGTCGCCGCCCGCAAGTACCCCCACGGACTGGACCGGCTGATGGGCCTGGCGGAAACCCTGCACGAACACGGCCGCGTCACCAACGAGGTCCGCACCCTGGGCCCCGCCCCCGCACCCGCCCCCGTGGCGGAGCGCCTCCACGTCCCACCCGGCGCCGACGTCCTCTACATCGAACGCCTGCGCAGACTGAACGGCCTCCCCCTCTCCCTGGACCTCACCTACATCCCCCTCGACATCGGCACCGCCCTCCTCGACGCCGACCTGGAGAACACCGACGTCTTCCGCCTCCTGGAAGCCGTCACCGGCCAACACCTCGGCCACGCCGAGATCACCCTGGAAGCGGTGAACGCGGACGCCCACTCCTCCGCCGTGCTCCAGGCCCCCCGCGGCGCCGCCGTACTGATGCTGGAACGCCTCACCCACCTCGCCGACGGCCGGCCCGTCGACCTGGAGTTCATCCGTTTCCGCGGCGACCGCATCACCATGAGCGGTCTGCTGCACCGGTCTCTGTAATCCCTGTTCGCCCCCCTTTCGCCCTGTCCGGGCACCTTCCTGGAGACAGCCATGCCCTTGGCGCCCCAGCGGGCTGACGTGCCCGTGACCATCGACGAGTTGAAGTGCATCGACGGCTGCACCCTGTGCGTGGACATGTGCCCGCTGGACTCCCTCGCCATCGACGAGAGCAGCGGCAAGGCGTACATGCACGTCGACGAGTGCTGGTACTGCGGACCGTGCGCGGCCCGCTGTCCCACCGGAGCGGTCACGGTCAACATGCCCTACCTGCTCCGCTGAGAGGCCCGAACTCCCATGAAACGCACGACAGTCCCCCTCGCCACGGCCGCCCTCCTCCTTCCGCTCGCCGCCTGCGGCACGAGCGCACAGGCGGGCACCGGCTCCACGATCACCGTCACCGTCGGTTATCAGTCCAAGACCATCAACACCGTCACCGCGGGCACCCTCCTGCGCTCCCTGGGCTACTTCGAGCAGCAGCTGGGCGCCCTGCACGACGGCCACACCTACAAGGTCGTCTGGCAGGACTACGCGACCGGAGCCCCCATCACCGCGCAGATGACCGCCGGGAAGATCGACATCGGCTCGATGGGCGACTTCCCGCTCCTCATCAACGCGGCCCGGGGAAGGCAGCTGGGCCGCCCCACCCACCTGGTCTCCGTCACCGGCTACAACCTGCGCGGCGGCCTCAACACCATCGTCACCGCACCCGATTCGAAGCTCTCCTCCCTGCAGGACCTGAAGGGCAGGAAGGTCTCCACGAGCGTCGGCTCCGCCGCGGACGGCACCCTCGTACGAGCCCTTCAGCGCGCCGGCATCGACCCGGACAAGGGCGTCGAGAAGCTCAACCAGCAGCCCGCGGTGGGCGCTTCGGCGCTCGCGGCGGGCAGCGCGGACGCGCTGAGCCAGTTCGTGGCCTGGCCGGGCCTGCTCGCCTACCAGGGCAAGGCGAAGGCGCTGTACGACGGTGCGCAGCTGAACCTGCCGACGTTCCACGGCGTCACCGCCCGCGAGGACTTCGCGAAGCAGCGTCCGGCCGTCCTGGAAGCCTTCCTGAAGGCGCAGGCGCAGGCGACCGACTACCTGAACGCCCATCCCGTGGCCGCGGCCGAGAACGTCGCGAAGGCCACCGGCCTGCCCGCCGAGGTCGTCTACCTCTACAACGGCGCCCACGGCATCTCCACCTTCGACCCGGCCGTCAAGCCGCAGCTGGTGTCCGCGCTCAAGCAGGACGTGTCGATCCTTGAGTCCGAGAAGCTGACGGGCGACATCGATGTGGACTCCTTCGTCGACGACCAGTACGCGAAGAAGGCACTCGGCTCGGCGTACACGAAGGATCTCGCCGCGACGCCTCCGCCGGCCGCGAGCGAGGTGTGGTCCAAGGGCGCCGACACCACGCGGACCTTCAAGACCCCCGATGAGCTGCTGAAGTACGTGGCGCAGCACCGCTCGGACATCCGGGCCGCATACGTGCCCGACACCACCACCGGCACCCTGTGGTTCGCCGACAGGGCGGTGTGGGTGGTGGACGGCAGCCGGCTGCTCCCCTTCGTCGCGCCGTCCACCGCGCAGACGTACGTGGCGGCGCACCCGGGGACGCGCACGATCTCGTACGCCGACGCGCTGGGACGGGCGTCATGAGCCGGTACCGCCGGTATGTGCTGAGGGTGGCGTCCCTGGCCGCCGCCCTCGGTCTGTGGCAGCTGCTGACCGGCCTGAACGTCGACGTGTGGCTGCGCTTCTCGCAGTTCCCCACGGTCACCGAGGTGGCCCGCGCCTTCGCCGGCCGGCTCTCCGGCGTCGACTATTGGACGGACCTGACCGACAGCCTGACCCGCATCCTCACGGGTTTCCTGCTGGCGGCGGTCCTCGGGGTGGCCATCGGCGTGCTCGTGGCCCGCTCCCGCGTCGCCGAGGACCTGCTCGGCCCGCTGCTGGAGGTGGTCCGCCCGATCCCTGCGATCGCACTGGTTCCCGTCGCGATCCTCCTGTTCCCCAGCAACGAACAGGGCATCGTCTTCATCACCTGCACGGCCGCCTTCTTCCCCGTGCTGGTCTCGACCCGGCACGCGGTGCGCGCGCTGACCCCGGTGTGGGAGGAGGCGGTGCGGACCATGGGAGGCGGCCGGTGGCGGGTCCTCGGCTCGGTCGTCCTGCCGGGCGCGCTGCCCGGCATCTTCGGCGGCCTGTCCGTCGGCATCGGCGTGTCGTGGATCTGTGTGATCTCCGCAGAGATGATCTCCGGCCAGTACGGCGTCGGCTACCGCACCTGGCAGGACTACACGGTCGTCGACTACCCGGACGTCTTCGTCGGCATGGTGACGATCGGCGTGCTCGGCTGGGTGACGTCCACGGCGGTGGAGCTGCTCGGGCGCCGTCTGACCCGTTGGCTCCCGCGGACCTCCCACACCGCCGCAGACCGCGTTCCCCGGGAGCGCTCGGCCGCTTCCGCGCCGCTGACGCGCAACACCCGTACAGCCGTTGCGGAGGTCCCCGATGACCAGCTCGTCTGACGTCCTGTCGCCGTCCCGCACCGGTGCCGGCCTCAGCCTGCGGTCAGCCACGCTCGGCCGCCCGGGGGCACCGGCCCTCGAGGGCGTCGACCTGGACATCGCCCCGGGCGAGATCCTCACCGTCGTCGGCCCCTCGGGCTGCGGCAAGTCGACCCTGCTGCGGACGCTGGCCGGGCTGCTGCCGACGCTCGCCGGGACGGTGGAGCAGGACGGCCACCCCCTGAACGGGCCCGCCGCGGACCGGGCGCTGGTGTTCCAGGAGGACGCCCTGCTGCCCTGGCGCACGCTGCGCGCAAACGTCGAACTTCCCCTGGCCGTCAAGGGCGTTCCGCGCGCCGAGCGCCGTACCCAGGCCGACGCCTGGCTGGGCCGGGTGGGACTGGCCGACCGCGCACGGCACCTGCCGCACCGCGTCTCCGGCGGCCAGCGCCAGCGCGCGCAACTGGCGCGCGCCCTCGCCGCCGGCCCGAGCACCGTCCTCATGGACGAGCCCTTCGGCGCCCTCGACGCACAGACCCGCGCCGGCATGCAGGACCTGCTGGTGGAGGTGCTGCGCGGCACGGGCGCGACCGTCGTCTTCGTCACCCACGACGTGGACGAGGCCCTGTACCTCGGCGACCGGCTGGCGCTGCTCGGCACGGGCCGGCTCCTCGCCGTACGGGACGTGCCGCGCCCGCGCGACCGTACGGCGCACGACGACCCGGCGCGGCTCGCCCTGCGCCGCGACGTCCTCTCCTCACTCGGTTCCTGAGCACGCGAAAGGCGACCCTGGTGGACACCCCGATGGAGATCCCCGCCCTCACCGACGCCGAGGAACTCTCCTGTGACGTCCTGGTCATCGGCGGCGGCACGGCCGGCACCATGGCGGCACTGACGGCCGCCGAACACGGTGCGGACGTCCTGCTGCTGGAGAAGGCGCACGTCCGGCACTCCGGCGCGCTCGCCATGGGCATGGACGGCGTCAACAACGCGGTCGTCCCCGGGCGCGCCGAGCCCGACGACTACGTCGCCGAGATCACCCGCGCCAACGACGGCATCGTCGACCAGTCGACGGTCCGGCAGACCGCGACCCGCGGCTTCGCCATGGTGAAGCGGCTGGAGTCGTACGGGGTGAAGTTCGAGAAGGACGAGCACGGCGAGTACGCGGTCCGCCAGGTGCACCGGTCGGGCTCCTACGTGCTGCCGATGCCGGAGGGCAAGGACGTCAAGAAGGTCCTGTACCGGCAGCTGCGGCGGCGCGAGATGCGGGAGCGGATCCGGATCGAGAACCGCGTGATGCCGGTCAGGGTGCTGACGTCCGGGGGCCGGGCCGTGGGCGCGGTGGGCTTCCACACCCGCACCGGACGCTTCGTGACCGTCCGAGCGGGCGCGGTGATCCTCGCGACCGGCGCCTGCGGCCGCCTCGGCCTGCCCGCCTCCGGCTACCTGTACGGCACCTACGAGAACCCGACGAACGCCGGCGACGGCTACGCGATGGCCTACCACGCGGGCGCCGAGCTGACCGGCATCGAGTGCTTCCAGATCAACCCGCTGATCAAGGACTACAACGGACCGGCCTGCGCCTACGTGGCCAACCCCTTCGGCGGCTACCAGGTCAACCGGCACGGCGAACGCTTCGTCGACTCCGACTACTGGTCCGGGCAGATGATGGCGGAGTTCGCGCAGGAGGTGGCCTCGGACCGAGGCCCGGTGTACCTCAAGCTGAGCCATCTGCCGGAGGAGTCGATCTCGGCGTTGGAGTCGATCCTGCACTCGACGGAACGCCCGACGCGCGGCACCTTCCACGCGGGCCGCGGCCACGACTACCGCACCCACGACGTGGAGATGCACATCTCGGAGATCGGCCTGTGCGGCGGCCACTCGGCCTCGGGCGTCCGCGTCGACGACCACGCCCGGACGACGGTCCCCGGCCTGTACGCGGCCGGTGACCTCGCCTGTGTGCCGCACAACTACATGATCGGCGCGTTCGTGTTCGGTGAGCTGGCCGGCCAGGACGCCGCGCAGTACCAGACCTACGAGGGCGAGTTGCCTCAGGACCAGCTCCGCGAGGCGCACGAGCTGATCTACCGGCCGCTGCGCAACCCGGACGGCCCGCCACAGCCCCAGGTCGAGTACAAGCTGCGCCGCTTCGTGAACGACTACGTGGCCCCGCCGAAGTCCGGCGCCCGGCTCTCCCTGGCGCTGGAGGCGTTCGAGCGGATGCACGCCGACATCGCCTCGATGGGCGCCCGCACCCCCCACGAGCTGATGCGCTGCGCGGAGGTGACCTTCATCCGCGACTGCGCGGAGATGGCGGCCCGCGCCTCCCTGGCCCGCACGGAGTCCCGCTGGGGCCTCTACCACGACCGCATCGACCACCCGGAGCGCGACGACGCGTCCTGGTTCCACCATCTCGACCTGCACAAGTCCCCCTCTGGTGCGATGGAGTTCACGGCACGCCCCGTGGCTCCCTACCTGGTTCCGGTGGAGGGCTTCGCCCCCTTGGGGGGTGCCTCCCGGCGACTCGGCGAGGTGCGTCCCGAGCAGGTGGCGACCGCCGGGGCGCGGGATGTGGCACCCACCGCGGTGCGGCCGCGGCCCACGGCGGACGACAAGGCCGTCGCCTCCGTCGCCGACCGGGACGCGCCGACGTCGCCCCGTCTGCTCGACCTCCTCGCCCTGGCGGACGAACAGCCGGAACTCGCTGCTCTGCGGCCCTACTTGGCCGACCCCGACCCCTCCGTCCGCCGCACCGCCGTCACGGTGCTGACCGAGACCGTGCCGCTCGGCACCGGTCCGGCGCTCGCCGCCCTGCTCAGCGACGCGGACGCCGACGTACGTGTCGCCGCTGCCGCCTCCCTGCGGGAACTCGTCGAGACGCTGCCACCGGAGCCGACCCTGCGCGATGGCCTCGCCTGCGCCGTGTCCGAGCCCGACGCCGTCGTCCGAGCCGCCGCGCTGGACGTCCTGAGGGCCCTGCGGCTGGGCGACGCCGAACTGTTCACCGGTGCTCTCGCCGACTCCGACACGGCGGTCCGCATCGAGGCTGTACGGGCCCTGGTCTCGGTCGACGCGGTCGCACCGCTGGTACGAGCGGCGACCACCGACCCGTCCCGCGAGGTCCGCGTCACGCTCGCCAAGGCCCTCGGCACAATGGGCGCAGGAGGCTCCGGCGGCGGGGACTCGGCAGGACCGGACGGCGTCCTACCCGCCCTGACCACCCTCACCGACGACCCGGACGCGCTGGTCCGTGCGGCCGCCTACGGCGCACTGGCCGCTGTCGGCTGCCCGCCACCGCTCGCCGACCGCGCCACGGACGCCTTGTCCGACCCGGCCTGGCAGGTCCGCGCCGGGGCAGCCGCCGCGCTCACCGCAGCCGACCCCGAGGTGGCGGTCCCCGCCCTTGCCAAAGCCCTCGCCGACCCCAACGCGGACGTCCGGAAGGCGGCCGTCCTGGCGCTGACCCGGCACACCCGCACGGAGGACGCCCGCGCGGCCCTCGCCACGGCCACGACGGACTCCGACGCGGATGTCAGGGCGTACGCGGCACGTGCGCTGTGAGCCCTGCCGACCGCCTCATGGCCGGGCGGCTCATACCCAGTCGTCCGGCTCCGGCTCGCCGTCCGTCCCGGGCCAGGCGTCCGGCTCCGGTTCGTCGCTCGGCGCCGCGGCCTGCCGGGCGGCCGGCGCTCCGCCCAGCGAGGCGAGCACGCCGAGCACACCCTCCCCGTAGGTGGTCAGCTTCTTCTCGCCGATCCCGCTGATACCGCCGAGCTGCGTCATCGACGTGGGCCACACGGTGGCGATCTCCCGCAGCGTGGCGTCATGGAAGATGACGTACGCCGGGACGCCCTGCTCCCGGGCCTGTTCGGCACGCCAGGCACGCAGGGCCTCGAAGGCGGGGGCCAGCTCCGGGGGCAGCTCGGCTGCGGCCGCCTTCGGCCTGCGGTCGGACCGCGCGGACGGCGACGACGACCGGGGAGCCGCCGCCGGCTTCTTCGGCTCCTTGCGCAGCGGTACCTCACGCTCCCGTCGGAGCACCGCACCGCTGGCCTCGGTCAGCCCCAGCGTCCCGTACTCACCCTCGACCGCGAGCAGCCCCTGCGCCAGCAACTGCCGGATGACGCCCCTCCATTCGCCCTCGGTCAGCTCCTCGCCGATGCCGAAAACGGACAGCTGGTCGTGGTCGAACTGGATGACTCTGGCCGTGCGCCGCCCCAGCAGGATGTCGACGATCTGGACCGCGCCGAACTTCTGCCGCCGCTCCCGGTCCAGCCGCCACACCGTGGACAGCACCTTCTGCGCCGCGACCGTCCCGTCCCAGGTGTCCGGCGGCTCCAGGCACGTGTCGCAGTTGCCGCAGCCGCCCGACTCCGGGTCCTGGCCGAAGTAGGCGAGCAGTTGGCCGCGGCGGCACTGGGCGGTCTCGCACAGCGCCAGCATGGCGTCCAGGTGTGCCTGGGCCCGGCGGCGGAACGCCTCGTCGCCCTCACCCGACTGGATGAGCTTGCGCTGCTGTATGACGTCGTTCAGCCCGTACGCCATCCAGGCCGTGGACGGCAGTCCGTCACGGCCCGCCCGGCCCGTCTCCTGGTAGTAGCCCTCGACCGACTTCGGCAGATCCAGGTGCGCCACGAACCGCACGTCCGGCTTGTCGATGCCCATCCCGAAGGCGATGGTGGCGACCACCACCAGGCCGTCCTCCCGAAGGAAGCGGGACTGGTGGGCGGCGCGGGTGCCCGCGTCGAGGCCCGCGTGGTACGGCACGGCCTCGACGCCGTTGCGGGTCAGGAACTCGGCCGTCTTCTCCACCGAGTTCCGCGAGAGGCAGTAGACGATGCCGGCGTCGCCCGTGTGCTCCTCGCGCAGGAAGGACAGCAGCTGCTTCTTGGGGTCGGCCTTCGGCACGATCCGGTACTGGATGTTGGGCCGGTCGAAGCTGGCCACGAAGTGGCGGGCCCCCGGCATGTTCAGCCGCTGGGTGATCTCCTGGTGCGTCGCCCGGGTCGCCGTCGCCGTGAGCGCGATGCGGGGCACGTCCGGCCAGCGCTCGCCGAGCAGGGACAGTGCCAGGTAGTCGGGGCGGAAGTCGTGGCCCCACTGGGAGACGCAGTGCGCCTCGTCGATGGCGAAGACGGAGATCTTGCCGCGGGAGAGCAGGTCGAGGGTGGACTCCAGGCGCAGCCGCTCCGGCGCCAGATAGAGCAGGTCCAGCTCGCCGGCCAGGAACTGCGCCTCCATCACGCGCCGCTCGTCGAAGTCCTGCGTGGAGTTGACGAACCCGGCGCGCACGCCGAGCGCGCGCAGGGCGTCCACCTGGTCCTGCATGAGGGCGATGAGCGGGGAGACCACGACTCCCGTACCGGGTCTGACCAGGGCCGGGATCTGGTAGCACAGCGACTTGCCGCCGCCGGTCGGCATGAGCACGACGGCGTCGCCGCCGGCCACCACGTGCTCGATGACCGCTTCCTGCTCACCGCGGAAGGCGTCGTACCCGAAGACCCGGTGCAGGGTGGCCAGCGCCTCGCTCCCACCGTCCACCGCCGGCGCGCCCACCTCGGTCATCACAGCCGTCCCGTCCATCGCCCGTCCCCCGTCGGTCGTCCTTCGACCACTGCGTCCACGATAGGGGTCACTGCCGACAGCCCTGGAGTTATCCACAAGCGCCTCTCCGACCTCGGTCAAGGACACGACCATCGTTCACACGTGCGTGGGAGACCTGCCCGTTTCCGGTCGATAGTCTGAATGAACCGGCGAGACTCCGTCCCATGGGAGCACTGATGAGCGTCGCACCGAAGGCGTCCACGCCCACCTGGCCGATCCCGCCGGAGGGCGGCTGGACCGCCGACGACCTGGACCGGCTTCCGAATCTGCCTCCGCACACGGAACTGATCGACGGGAGCCTGGTCTTCGTGAGTCCGCAGACCATCTTTCACGAGCGTGCCATCGATTTCTTCAAGTGGCAGCTCCAGTCTCTGGCGCCTGCGGACCTCGAGGTGTTCCGCGAGTTCACCATCGACCTCGACCGCCAGAACAGGCCGGAGCCCGACGTGGTGGTGGTGCACGCGGACGTGGTGGAGGACCCGGGTCAGACCCGGTTCCCGGCAGAGGCTGTCGTCCTGGCCATCGAGGTCGTGTCGGAGGACTCCGTCTCCCGTGACCGCGAGACCAAGCCCCTCAAGTACGCCCGGGCCGGGATCCCCCACTACTGGCGCGTCGAGAACGAGAAGGGCCGCGCAGCCGTGCACGCCTTCGAGCTCGAGCCCACGACCGGCACATACACCAGCGTCGGAATCTTCCGCGAGCGGATGAAGATGGACGTTCCGTTCCCCGTGGACCTGGACCTCACCCAGATCAGGACGCGTCGCACCGACGAGCAGTAGCCCGAGCAGCGCACGGCCCGGCACCCCCCGAGCGGGTGCCGGGCCGTTGCCCGTAAGCGGCCGAACGCCTCAGCGCACGAACACCCCCGCCTGGTTCGCCAGGTCGAGGAAGTACTGCGGGGCCACACCCAGCGCCACGGTGACCGCCACGCCGAGCCCGATCGCCGTCATCGTCAGCGGGGACGGGACCGCGACCGTCGGGCCCTCGGGGCGCGGTTCGCTGAAGAACATCAGGACGATCACCCGGATGTAGAAGAACGCCGCCACGGCGGACGAGATCACACCGATCACGACCAGCGGGATCGCCCCGCCCTCCGCCGCCGCCTTGAACACCGCGAACTTCCCGGCGAAGCCGGAGGTCAGCGGGATGCCCGCGAACGCCAGCAGGAACACCGCGAACACGGCCGCGACCAGCGGTGACCTGCGGCCGAGCCCGGCCCACTTGGACAGGTGGGTGGCCTCGCCGCCCGCGTCGCGGACGAGGGTGACGACGGCGAAGGCACCGATCGTCACGAACGAGTACGCGGCCAGGTAGAACAGGACCGAGGACACGCCGTCCCGCGTGGTCGCGATGACACCCGCGAGGATGAATCCCGCGTGCGCGATCGACGAGTACGCCAGCATCCGCTTGATGTCGGTCTGCGTGATCGCCACGATCGCACCGCCCAGCATGGTGACGATCGCGACCGCCCACATCACCGGCCGCCAGTCCCAGCGCATGCCCGGCAGGACCACGTACAGCAGCCGCAGCATGGCGCCGAACGCCGCCACCTTGGTCGCCGCCGCCATGAAGCCGGTCACCGGGGTCGGCGCACCCTGGTACACGTCCGGCGTCCACATGTGGAACGGCACCGCGGCCACCTTGAACAGCAGGCCCATCACCACCATCGCGGCGCCGACGAGCAGCAGCACGTCGTTGCCCATGGTGTTGGCCAGCGCCGGGTCGACGTTCGTGACCGTGCCGTCGACGACCTGGGCGATCCGCGCGTACGACACCGAGCCCGCGTAGCCGTACAGCAGGGCGATGCCGAACAGCGTGAAGGCGGAGGCGAAGGCGCCGAGCAGGAAGTACTTGACCGCGGCCTCCTGCGACATGAGCCGCTTGCGGCGGGCGAGCGCGCACAGCAGGTACAGCGGCAGCGAGAAGACCTCCAGGGCGACGAAGAGGGTCAGCAGGTCGTTCGCCGAGGGGAAGACCAGCATGCCGCCGACCGCGAACAGCAGCAGCGGGAACGCCTCCGTCGTCGTGAAGCCCGCCCTGACGGCGGCCTTCTCGCTCTCGCTGCCCGGCACGGACGCGGCCTGCGCGGCGAACGAGTCCACGCGGTTGCCGTGCGCCGCCGGGTCGAGGCGCCGCTCGGCGAAGGTGAACACGCCGAGCAGGCCCGCCAGCAGGATCGTGCCCTGCAGGAACAAGGACGGCCCGTCGACCGCGAGCGCGCCCATCGCCGCGATATGGGCCTTGGTGGTGCCGTATCCGTCGGCGGCGAGCGCCACCACCGCGGCGAACGCGGCGGCGAGCGCGACGACGGACAGGAACACCTGTGCGTAATAACGGGACTTGCGCGGCACGAACGCCTCGATCAGCACCCCGACGAGCGCGGCACCGATGACGATCAGGGTCGGCGACAACTGCCCGTACTCGATCTTCGGCGCCTGGATCTTCGCGATCGGGTCGGCCGCGGTTGTCCACAGGCTGTGGACGGCTGTTGCGCTCACTTGGCCGCCTCCACTGCGGGCTTGGGATCGGTCTGGTGTACATCGGACATGGTGTGCTGAACCGCCGGGTTGACCAGGTCGGTGACCGGCTTCGGGTAGACACCCAGGAAGATCAGCAACGCGATCAGCGGGACGACCACCACGAGTTCGCGGACCCGCAGGTCCGGCATCGCCGCGACCTCCGCCTTCACCGGGCCCGTCATCGTCCGCTGGTACAGGACGAGGGTGTACAGCGCGGCGAGGACGATGCCGAAGGTGGCGATGATGCCGATCACCGGATGGCGTGTGAACGTGCCGACCAGCACCAGGAACTCACTCACGAACGGCGCGAGCCCCGGCAGGGACAGCGTCGCCAGGCCGCCGATCAGGAAGGTGCCGGCGAGCACCGGCGCCACCTTCTGCACGCCGCCGTACCCCGCGATCAGACGCGAGCCGCGGCGCGAGATCAGGAAGCCCGCCACCAGCATCCAGGCGGCCGTCGAGATGCCGTGGTTGACCATGTACAGCGTCGCCCCGGACTGGCCCTGGCTGGTCATCGCGAAGATGCCCATGATGATGAAGCCGAAGTGCGAGATCGACGCGTAGGCCACCAGCCGCTTGATGTCCCGCTGACCGACCGCCAGCAGCGCCCCGTACAGGATGCTGATCAGGGCCAGGACGAGGATGACCGGTGTCGCCCACTTGCTCGCCTCCGGGAACAGCTGGAGGCAGAAGCGCAGCATCGCGAACGTGCCCACCTTGTCCACGACCGCCGTGATCAGCACGGCGACGGGGGCGGTGGCCTCGCCCATGGCGTTGGGCAGCCAGGTGTGCAGCGGCCAGAGCGGCGCCTTCACCGCGAAGGCGAAGAAGAAGCCGAGGAACAGCCAGCGTTCCGTGCTGGTCGCCATGTGCAGCGAACCGTTCGCCCGCGCCTGCACGATCTCCGGGAGGGAGAAACTGCCCGCCTGCACATACAGGCCGATCACCGCGGCCAGCATGATCAGGCCGCCGGCCAGGTTGTAGAGGAGGAACTTCACGGCGGCGTACGACCGTTGTGTGGCGGCCGCCTTCTCGCCCTGCTCGTGGGCGCGGTCCCCGAAGCCGCCGATGAGGAAGTACATCGGGATGAGCATGGCTTCGAAGAAGATGTAGAAGACGAAGACGTCGGTGGCCTCGAAAGAGATGACCACCATCGCCTCTACGGCCAGGATCAGGGCGAAGAAGCCCTGCGTCGGCCGCCAGCGGCGGCTTCCGGTCTCCAGCGGGTCCGCGTCGTGCCAGCCCGCCAGGATCACGAACGGGATCAGCAGCGCGGTCAGCGCGATGAGCGCCACCGCGATGCCGTCCACCCCCAGCTCGTACCGCACCCCGAAGTCCTTGATCCAGGCATGGGACTCGGTGAACTGGTACCGGGCGCCGCCCGGTTCGAAGCGGAAGGCGATCACCGCGGCGAGCGCGAGCGTGGCGAGCGAGACGACCAGCGCCAGCCACTTGGCGGCGGTGCGCTGCGCGGCCGGGACCGCGGCCGTGGCGATCGCCCCCACGGCCGGGAGCACCGCCGTCGCTGTCAGCAGGGGAAAGGACATCGCTATCAGACCGCCCTCATCAGCAGGGTCAGGGCGACGAGCACCGCCGCACCGCCGAACATCGAGACGGCGTACGACCGTGCGTAGCCGTTCTGCAGTCGGCGGAGCCGGCCGGACAGGCCGCCGACCGAGGCCGCCGTGCCGTTGACGACGCCGTCGACCAGGGTGTGGTCCACGTACACCAGGGAGCGCGTGAGGTGCTCTCCGCCCCGGACGAGGACGACGTGGTTGAAGTCGTCCTGAAGCAGGTCGCGCCGGGCGGCCCGGGTGAGCAGGGAGCCGCGCGGGGCGACGGCCGGGACGGGCCTGCGGCCGTACTGCGCCCAGGCGATGGCCACGCCGATGACCAGGCACACCATGGTCGCTCCCGTGACCGTCAAGGCGCTGACCGGCGAGTGCCCCTCACTGTGCCCGGTGACCGGCTCGAGCCAGTGCAGGAAGCGGTCGCCGATGCTGAAGAACGCACCGCCGAAAACCGATCCGACGGCCAGCACGATCATCGGGATCGTCATGACACCCGGCGACTCGTGCGGGTGCGGCTCCGCGTGCTCGCCCCGGGTCTCGGCGGCGGGCTCCACGCTCGGTTCGGCCGGGGACGGGGTCGGGGCATGGCGCCACCGCTCCTCGCCGAAGAACGTCATCAGCATCACCCGCGTCATGTAGAACGCCGTGATGGCCGCGCCCAGCAAGGCCGCGCCGCCGAGGATCCACCCCTCGGTGCCGCCCTTCGCGAAGGCCGCCTCGATGATCTTGTCCTTGGAGAAGAAGCCGGACAGACCCGGGAAGCCGATGATCGCGAGGTAGCCGAGGCCGAAGGTGACGAACGTGATCGGCATGTACTTCCTGAGGCCTCCGTACCGGCGCATGTCGACCTCGTCGTTCATGCCGTGCATGACCGAGCCGGCGCCGAGGAACAGCCCGGCCTTGAAGAAGCCGTGCGTCACCAGGTGCATGATCGCGAAGACGTAGCCGATGGGTCCGAGGCCCGCGGCCAGCACCATGTAGCCGATCTGCGACATGGTCGAGCCGGCCAGCGCCTTCTTGATGTCGTCCTTGGCGCAACCGACGATCGCACCGAACAGGAGCGTGACGGCACCGACGACGGTGACGACCAGCTGTGCGTCGGGCGCGGCGTTGAAGATCGCTCCGGAGCGGACGATCAGGTAGACGCCCGCGGTCACCATGGTCGCGGCGTGGATCAGGGCCGAGACCGGGGTCGGGCCCTCCATGGCGTCCCCGAGCCAGGACTGCAGCGGCACCTGGGCCGACTTGCCGCAGGCGGCGAGCAGCAGCATCAGGCCGATCGCGGTGAGCTTGCCCTCGCTCGCGTCCCCGACGTGGCCGAGGACCGGGCCGAAGGCGAAGGTCCCGAACGTCGTGAACATGAGCATGATGGCGATCGACAGGCCCATGTCGCCGACGCGGTTGACGATGAACGCCTTCTTCGCGGCGGTCGCCGCGCTGGGCTTGTGCTGCCAGAAGCCGATCAGCAGGTAGGAGGCGAGGCCGACGCCCTCCCAGCCGACGTACAGCAGCAGGTAGTTGTCGGCGAGGACGAGCAGCAGCATCGCCGCGAGGAACAGGTTCAGATAGCCGAAGAAGCGGCGTCGGCGCTCGTCGTGCTCCATGTACCCGACCGAGTACAGGTGGATGAGCGAGCCGACTCCGGTGATCAGCAGGACGAACGTCATCGACAACTGGTCGAGCCGGAAGGTGACGTCGGCCTGGAAGCCGGCCACCGGCACCCAGCTGAACAGGTGCTGGGTGACGGTCCGGTGGTCGGCGGCCTTCCCCAGCATGTCGGTGAAGAGGACGGCACCGAACACGAAGGAGACGGCGGCGAGCACCGTGCCGAGCCAGTGGCCGACCGCGTCCAGCCTTCTGCCGCCGCACAGCAGCACGGCCGCTCCGAGCAGGGGCGCCGCGATCAGCAGCGCAATCAGGTTCTCCACGATTCTCCCGACCCCTTACAGCTTCATCAGGCTGGCGTCGTCGACCGAGGCCGAATGGCGGGTACGGAACAGCGACACGATGATCGCGAGCCCGACGACGACCTCCGCGGCGGCGACGACCATCGTGAAGAAGGCGATGATCTGGCCGTCGAGGTTGCCGTGCATCCGGGAGAAGGTGACGAACGCGAGGTTGCACGCGTTGAGCATCAGCTCGATGCACATGAACACCACGATCGCGTTGCGCCGGATCAGTACGCCGGTGGCACCGATCGTGAACAGCAGGGCCGCGAGATACAGGTAGTTGACCGGGTTCACTTCGACGCCTCCTCGGTCCTCTTGAGCGCCGGCCGCTTCTCCTCGGTGCGCTCAAGGCGCTCGGCGGCGTGCTGCTCCAGCGCCTTGAGATCGCTGATCGCCTCGTCGGACACGTCGCGGATCTGGCCGCGGGCGCGCAGCGTCTTGTTGACGGTCAGCTCGGACGGGGTGCCGTCCGGCAGGAGGCCCGCGATGTCCACCGCGTTGTGCCGGGCGTAGACGCCGGGGGCCGGCAGCGGCGGAACGTGCTTGCCCTCCCGCACGCGCTGCTCGGAGAGTTCGCGCTGGGTGCGGGCGCGCTCGGTGCGCTCGCGGTGGGTGAGCACCATGGCGCCGACGGCGGCCGTGATGAGCAGGGCACCGGTGATTTCGAAGGCGAACACGTACTTGGTGAAGATGAGGGCCGCCAGACCCTCCACATTGCCGCCCGCGTTGGCCTTGCCGGTTCCGGCGAAGTCCTTCAGGGACGCGTTGGCGATGCCCGCGAACAGCAGGATGCCGAAGCCGAGCCCGCACAGGAGGGCCAGCCAGCGCTGCCCCTTGATGGTCTCCTTCAGGGAGTCCGCCGCGGTGACGCCCACGAGCATCACCACGAACAGGAACAGCATCATGATCGCGCCCGTGTAGACGACGATCTGCACGATCCCCAGGAAATAGGCGCCGTTGGCGAGGTAGAACACCGCCAGGACGATCATGGTGCCCGCGAGGCTCAGCGCGCTGTGCACGGCCTTCTTCATGAAGACGGTGCCGAGGGCGCCGAGCACCGCGACGGTGCCGAGGACCCAGAACTGGAAGGCCTCTCCGGTGGAGGTGGAGTAGGCCGCGAGATCAGTCATCCGCCGATCACCTTCTTCGACGCCGGCTCACCCTCGCCGAAGGTGGAGGCGGCCTCCTGCGGTACCTCGCCCTTCGAGACGGCGACCTGGCGCACCGTGCCGGGCGCGGCCTCCGTCACCAGGCCCCGGTAGTAGTCCTGCTCGTCCGTCCCCGGGTAGATGGCGTGGGGCGTGTCGACCATGCCCTCTTCGAGGCCGGCGAGCAGTTGCTCCTTGGTGTAGATGAGGTTGGCGCGGCTGGAGTCGGCCAACTCGAACTCGTTGGTCATCGTCAGCGCACGCGTGGGGCACGCCTCGATGCACAGGCCGCACAGGATGCAGCGGGCGTAGTTGATCTGGTAGACCCGCCCGTACCGCTCGCCCGGCGAGTAGCGCTCCTCGTCCGTGTTGTCCGCGCCCTCGACGTAGATCGCGTCGGCGGGGCACGCCCAGGCGCACAGTTCGCAGCCGACGCACTTCTCCAGGCCGTCCGGATGGCGGTTGAGCTGGTGCCGGCCGTGGAACCGCGGAGCCGTGGTCTTCTTCTGCTCCGGGTACTGCTCGGTGAGCCGCTTCTTGAACATGGCCTTGAAGGTCACGCCGAAGCCGGCCACCGGGTTCTGGAAACCCGGCTTGGTGTCCTTGGGCTCGTCAGCCATCGGACGCCTCCTTTCCATCCGAAGATCCGTCACTCACAGTGTCCGCCCCACCACTGACAATCAGCTCCCGCTCCCGGCGCGGGCGGCGCCTCGGCACCGGCGGCAGCGTCTGTCCCGGCAGCGGCGGCACGGGGAATCCCCCGGCCATCGGGTCGAAGGCGGCGGGTTCCTCGGCGGGCCGTTCGGCCTCCTTGGCCTTCGCGCGGAACATGTCGATGACGAACGACACCAGGAGCAGTGCGAGGACTCCGCCCGCGACGTACAGCGCGATGTCGGCGAAACCGTAGTTCTCGTTGCGAAGCGCCCGTACGGTCGCGACCAGCATCAGCCAGACCACGGAGACCGGGATGAGGACCTTCCAGCCGAGCTTCATCAGCTGGTCGTAGCGGACGCGCGGGAGCGTGCCGCGCAGCCAGATGAAGAAGAACAGCAGCAGCTGGACCTTGATGACGAACCAGAGCAGCGGCCACCAGCCGTGGTTCGCGCCCTCCCAGACCGTGCTGATCGGCCAAGGGGCACGCCAGCCGCCCAGGAAGAGCGTGGTGGACACGGCCGAGACCGTCACCATGTTGACGTACTCGGCGAGCATGAACATCGCGAACTTGATCGACGAGTACTCGGTGTTGAAGCCGCCGACCAGGTCGCCCTCGGACTCCGGCATGTCGAAGGGGGCGCGGTTGGTCTCGCCGACCATCGTGACGATGTAGATGATGAAGGACACCGGCAGCAGCAGGATGTACCAGCGGTCGTGCTGCGCCTCGACGATCCTCGACGTCGACATCGACCCGGAGTAGAGGAACACGGAGGCGAAGGCGGCGCCCATGGCGATCTCGTACGAGATCATCTGCGCGCAGGAGCGCAGGCCGCCGAGGAGCGGGTAGGTGGAGCCGGAGCTCCAGCCCGCCAGCACGATGCCGTAGATGCCGACCGAGGCGACCGCGAGGATGTAGAGCATCGCGATCGGCAGGTCGGTGAGCTGCATCGTGGTGCGGTGCCCGAAGATCGAGATCTCGTTGCCGGAGGGCCCGAAGGGGATCACCGCGATCGCCATGAAGGCCGGGATGGCCGCGACGATCGGCGCGAGGATGTAGACCACCTTGTCCGCGCGCTTGACGATCAGGTCTTCCTTCAGCATCAGCTTCACGCCGTCGGCGAGCGACTGGAGCATGCCCCAGGGGCCGTGCCGGTTGGGGCCGATGCGCAGCTGCATCCAGGCGACGACCTTGCGCTCCCAGACGATGGAGAACAGCACGGTCACCATCAGGAAGGCGAAGCAGAACACCGCCTTGACGACGACCAGCCACCAGGGGTCGTGGCCGAACATCGAGAGGTCTTCAGCGGCGAGGTACGGGCTCATGCCTCCACCTCCTTGGGGGCTTCGGCGGCGGGCGTCGCCGGGCCGATGCGGACGAGGGTGCCGGGCTGTGCCCCGGTGTCGGAGGGGACGCCGCCGCCCGTGGAGTTCATCGGGAGCCAGACCACTCGGTCCGGCATCTCGGTGATCTGCAGCGGGAGTTCGACGGTTCCGGACGGGCCGCGCACGGCCAGCAGGTCGCCGTCCTCGACGCCCGCCTCGGCGGCGGTGGCGGCGGACACCCGCGCGCGTGCCGCGTGCCGGGTGCCGGCGAGCGCCTCGTCGCCGTCCTGGAGGCGGCCCTGGTCCAGCAGCAGCCGGTGGCCGGCGAGCACGGCCTCCCCGGCGGCCGGGCGGGCCAGCTGTCCGCCGATCTCCAGGGGGTTGGCGGCCCGCGGACCGTCCCAGGCGCCGAGGCGGTCCAGCTCCACGCGGATCGTGCGCAGATCGGGCAGCCCCAGGTGCACGTCCATCGCGTCGGCGAGCATCTGCAGCACGCGTGCGTCGGTCGGCATCAGCGGGCGGGTCATCTGGTCGGGCTTGAGCGCGGCCTCGAAGAAGCGGGCCCTGCCCTCCCAGTTGAGGAAGGTGCCGGCCTTCTCGGCGGCCGCCGCGACCGGCAGCACCACGTCCGCGCGCTCGGTGACCTCACTGGGCCGCAGTTCCAGGGACACCAGGAAGTCCACCTCGGACAGCGCTTCACGCGCGCGTGCCGGATCCGGCAGGTCGGCGACCTCGACGCCGGCCACGACCAGGGCGCGCAGTTCGCCGGTGGCCGCGGCCTCGACGATCTGGCCCGTGTCCCGGCCGTAGCGGTGCGGGAGCTCGGCGAGGCCCCAGGCGGCGGCGACCTCCTCCCGCGCGCGCGGGTCGGTGGCCGGACGCCCGCCCGGCAGCAGCGAGGGCAGCGCGCCCACCTCGACCGCGCCCCGTTCTCCGGCCCGGCGCGGGATCCACACCAGCCGGGCGCCGGTGGCGGCCGCGGTGCGGACGGCGGCGGTGAGGCCGCCGGCCACGGCGGCGAGGCGTTCACCGACGACGATCACAGCGCCCTCGGTGCGAAGTGCCTCCGCGGCACGTACGCCGTCCTCCTCCAGGCCGACCCGTCCGGCCAGCGCGTCCAGCCACTCGGTCTCGGTCCCGGGCGCGGCGGGCAGCAGCGTGCCGCCGGCCTTCTCCAGGCCCCGGGTGGCGTGCGTGGCGAGAGCGAACACCTGCTGGCCGTGCCCCCGCCAGGCCTTGCGCAGCCGCAGGAAGACCCCGGGCGTCTCCTCCTCGGACTCGAACCCGACGAGCAGGACCGCGGGCGCCTTCTCCAGGGAGGTGTACGTGACGCCGCTGCCGTCGAGGTCGCGGCCGCGTCCGGCGATCCGGGCGGCCAGGAAGTCGGCCTCCTCGCCGCTGAGCACGCGCGCGCGGAAGTCGATGTCGTTCGTGTCGAGCGCCACGCGCGCGAACTTGCTGTACGCGTAGGCGTCCTCCACGGTGAGCCTGCCACCGGTGAGCACCCCGGCCCGGCCCCGCGCGGCGAGCAGCCCCCGGGCGGCGATGTCGAGCGCCTCGGGCCAGGACGCGGGCTCCAGCTCACCGCTCTCGCGCCGCACCAGCGGCACATCGAGCCGGTCCTTCGTCTGCGCGTACCGGAACGCGAACCGCCCCTTGTCGCAGATCCACTCCTCGTTGACCTCGGGGTCGTAGGCGGCCAGTCGCCGCATGACCTTGCCGCGCCGGTGGTCGGTACGCGTCGCGCAACCGCCGGAGCAGTGCTCGCAGACCGAGGGGGACGAGACGAGGTCGAAGGGGCGGGAGCGGAAGCGGTACGCCGCCGAGGTCAGCGCGCCGACCGGGCAGATCTGGATGGTGTTCCCGGAGAAGTACGACTCGAAGGGGTCGCCCTCTCCGGTGCCGACCTGCTGCAGTGCGCCCCGCTCCAGCAGTTCGATCATCGGGTCGCCCGCGATCTGGTTGGAGAACCGGGTGCAGCGGGCGCACAGCACGCACCGCTCGCGGTCCAGCAGCACCTGCGTGGAGATCGGGACCGGCTTCTCGTACGTCCGCTTCTTCCCGTCGAAGCGGGACTCGGCGTTGCCGTGCGACACCGCCTGGTTCTGCAGCGGGCACTCTCCGCCCTTGTCGCAGACGGGGCAGTCCAGCGGGTGGTTGATGAGCAGGAGCTCCATCACACCCTTCTGGGCCTTCTCGGCGACGGGCGAGGTGAGGTGCGTCTTCACGACCATCCCGTCCGTGCACGTGATCGTGCAGGACGCCATGGGCTTGCGCTGGCCCTCGACCTCGACGATGCACTGGCGGCAGGCTCCGGCCGGGTCGAGCAGGGGGTGGTCGCAGAAGCGGGGGATCTCGATGCCGAGCTGTTCGGCGGCGCGGATGACCAGGGTGCCCTTGGGCACGCTGATCTCGACGCCGTCGATCGTCAGCGTGACGAGGTCCTCCGGCGGGACCGCCGCCTCTCCCCCACCTGAGGGAGCGCTGGTGGTCACGGTCATGCGTTCACCTCCGCGGGCTTGTCCGCCCAGGCCGTGGACTTGGCCGGGTCGAAGGGGCAGCCCCGGCCCGTGATGTGGTCCTCGTACTCCTCGCGGAAGTACTTGAGGGAGGAGAAGATCGGCGAGGCCGCGCCGTCGCCGAGGGCGCAGAAGGACTTGCCGTTGATGTTGTCGGCGATGTCGGCGAGCTTGTCGAGGTCGGACATCACGCCCTTGCCCGCCTCGATGTCCCGCAGCAGCTGCACGAGCCAGTACGTGCCTTCGCGGCAGGGCGTGCACTTGCCGCAGGACTCGTGGGCGTAGAACTCGGTCCAGCGGGTGACGGCCCGCACCACGCAGGTCGTCTCGTCGAAGCACTGCAGGGCCTTGGTGCCGAGCATGGACCCGGCGGCGCCCACGCCCTCGTAGTCCAGCGCGACGTCGAGGTGCTCCTCGGTGAACATCGGGGTGGAGGAGCCGCCCGGCGTCCAGAACTTCAGCCGGTGGCCGGGCCGCATGCCGCCGCTCATGTCGAGGAGCTGGCGCAGCGTGATGCCGAGCGGGGCCTCGTACTGGCCGGGGTTGGCCACATGGCCGCTGAGCGAGTACAGCGTGAAGCCGGGCGACTTGTCGCTGCCCATCGACCGGAACCATTCCTTGCCCCGGTTCAGGATCGCGGGAACCGACGCGATCGACTCGACGTTGTTCACGACAGTCGGGCACGCGTAGAGGCCCGCGACCGCAGGGAAGGGGGGACGGAGCCGCGGTTGGCCACGGCGGCCTTCGAGCGAGTCGAGCAGTGCGGTCTCCTCACCGCAGATGTACGCGCCCGCGCCCGCGTGCACGGTGACGTCGAGATCGAGCCCGCTGCCCAGGATGTTCTCGCCGAGGTAGCCGGCCTCGTAGGCCTCGCGCACCGCCGAGTGCAGCCGCCGCAGCACGGGGACGACTTCACCACGCAGATAGATGAAGGCATGCGACGACCTGATGGCGTAACACGCGATGACGATGCCCTCGATGAGGCTGTGCGGGTTCGCGAAGAGGAGCGGGATGTCCTTGCAGGTTCCGGGCTCCGATTCGTCGGCGTTGACAACCAGATAGTGAGGCTTGCCGTCACCCTGCGGAATGAACTGCCACTTCATTCCCGTGGGGAATCCCGCGCCGCCGCGCCCGCGCAGTCCGGAGTCCTTCACGTACGCGATCACGTCGTCGGGCGACATGGCGAGCGCCTTGCGGAGCCCCTCGTAGCCGTCGTGCCTGCGGTAGACGTCCAGCGTCCAGGACCTCTCCTCGTCCCAGAGGGCCGACAGCACGGGCACGAGCAGCTTCTCGGGGCTGGTCTCTCCCCCAGCCTCCGGCTGGGAGGTGCCCCCATATTGAGCGGACAAGGTCATCACTGCCCTCCCTCGTCGGCTACGGGCCCGGCCGGGTGGGCCGGGTCGGAGGCCGATGTGTCCTGCGGCGCGTCGTGCGAGCTGAGGTGCTCGGCCGGCGACGGCTGGTGCACGGCCGTGTCCCCGGCCTCGTCGTGCGGCCCGCCGTCCCGCGGGTGCACCACGCGCGCGGCGGGGGACTCCCCCTTGGCCAGCCGCAGCCCGACCAGGGAGGCCGGACCCGCGCTGCCGGTCGCCTCGACGGCCCCGTCCCGTTCGTCGGGGAAGCCGGCCAGCATCCGGGCGGTCTCCTTGAAGGTGCACAGGGGGGCACCGCGGGTGGGCGCGACCTGCCGTCCCGCGCGCAGGTCGTCGACAAGGCGCCTGGCCGTCTCGGGGGTCTGGTTGTCGAAGAACTCCCAGTTGACCATCACGACCGGCGCGAAGTCGCAGGCCGCGTTGCACTCGATGTGCTCCAGGGTGACCTTGCCGTCATCGGTGGTCTCACCGTTGCCGACGCCGAGGTGCTCCTGGAGGGCCTCGAAGATGGCGTCGCCGCCCATGACGGCGCACAGGGTGTTGGTGCAGACGCCCACCTGGTAGTCACCGGAGGGCCTCCGCCGGTACATGGTGTAGAAGGTGGCGACCGCGGTGACCTCGGCCGTGGTCAGGCCCAGCACCTCGGCGCAGAACCGCATCCCGGTGCGCGTGACATGGCCCTCCTCCGACTGCACCAGGTGCAGCAGCGGCAGGAGGGCGGACCGGGAGTCCGGGTAGCGGGCGATGATCTCGTGCGCGTCCCGCTCCAGCCGGGCCCGCACGTCGTCCGGGTAGTCGGGCGCGGGCAGTTCGGGCATGCCCAGGCTGACGCCCCGCTCCGAAGAAGAGGTGGTCACCGGTCGACGCCTCCCATCACGGGGTCGATGGACGCGACGGCGACGATGACGTCGGCGACCTGGCCGCCCTCGCACATCGCCGCCATGGCCTGCAGGTTGGTGAAGGACGGGTCGCGGAAGTGGACCCGGTAGGGGCGGGTGCCGCCGTCGGAGACGACGTGCACGCCGAGCTCGCCCTTGGGCGACTCGACCGCCGCGTACGCCTGTCCCGGCGGGACGCGGAAGCCCTCGGTCACCAGCTTGAAGTGGTGGATCAGGGCCTCCATGGAGGTGCCCATGATCTTCTTGATGTGGTCCAGGGAGTTGCCGAGCCCGTCCGGTCCCAGGGCGAGCTGGGCGGGCCAGGCGATCTTCTTGTCGGCGACCATGACCGGGCCGGGCTGCAGCCGGTCCAGGCACTGCTCGATGATCCTGACCGACTGGCGCATCTCCTCCAGGCGGATGAGGAAGCGCCCGTAGGCGTCGCAGGTGTCGGCGGTGGGGACGTCGAAGTCGTAGGTCTCGTAGCCGCAGTAGGGCTGTGTCTTGCGCAGGTCGTGCGGCAGGCCGGCGGAGCGCAGGATCGGCCCGGTGGCGCCGAGGGCCATGCAGCCCGCGAGGTCCAGGTAGCCGATGTCCTGCATGCGGGCCTTGAAGATGGGGTTCCCGGTGGCGAGCTTGTCGTACTCCGGGAGGTTCTTCTTCATCTTCTTCACGAACTCGCGGATCTGGTCCACCGCGCCCGGCGGGAGGTCCTGGGCGAGTCCGCCGGGGCGGACGTAGGCGTGGTTCATCCGCAGGCCGGTGATCAGCTCGTAGATGTCGAGGATCATCTCCCGGTCGCGGAAGCCGTAGATCATGATCGTGGTGGCGCCGAGTTCCATGCCGCCGGTGGCGATGCACACCAGGTGGGAGGAGAGCCGGTTCAGCTCCATCAGGAGCACCCGGATGACCGAGGCGCGGTCCGGGACCTGGTCCTCGAGGCCGAGGAGCCTCTCCACGGCGAGGCAGTACGCCGTCTCGTTGAAGAACGGCGTCAGGTAGTCCATGCGCGTCACGAACGTGGTGCCCTGCGTCCACGTGCGGTACTCGAGGTTCTTCTCGATGCCGGTGTGCAGGTAGCCGATGCCGCAGCGGGCCTCGGTGACCGTCTCGCCCTCGATCTCCAGGATGAGCCTGAGCACGCCGTGCGTGGACGGGTGCTGTGGGCCCATGTTGACGATCAGGCGCTCGTCGTCGGCACGGGACACGGACTCGACGACTTCGTCCCAGTCACCGCCGGTCACTGTGTAGACGGTGCCCTCGGTGGTCTCGCGTGCGGAGGACGGGGTGTGCGTGCTCATGAGTACGACCTCCGCTGGTCCGGAGCCGGGATCTGGGCGCCCTTGTACTCGACGGGGATGCCGCCGAGGGGGTAGTCCTTGCGCTGCGGATGGCCCTGCCAGTCGTCCGGCATCATGATCCGCGTCAGCGCCGGGTGGCCGTCGAAGACCAGGCCGAAGAAGTCGTACGTCTCGCGCTCGTGCCAGTCGTTCGTGGGATACACGGACACGAGCGAGGGGACGTGCGGGTCGGCGTCGGGAGCGCTGACCTCCAGGCGGATCAGCCGGTTGTGGGTGATCGAGCGCAGGTGGTAGACGGCGTGCAGCTCGCGCCCCTTGTCGCCGGGGTAGTGCACTCCGCTCACGCCCGTGCACAGCTCGAAGCGGAGCGCCGGGTCGTCGCGCAGGGTCTGGGCGACGGCGACCAGGTACTCGCGTTCGATGTGGAACGTCAGCTCGCCCCGGTCGACGACGGTCTTCTCGATGGCGTTCTCGGGGACGAGGCCCTGCTCCTCCAGGGCGCCCTCGAGTTCGTCGGCGACCTCGTCGAACCAGCCCCCGTAGGGGCGGGTGGCCGCGCCCGGGAGGCGGATGGAGCGGACCAGGCCGCCGTAGCCGGAGGTGTCGCCGCCGTTGTTCGCACCGAACATGCCGCGCTGGACGCGGATCTCCTCGCCGCCCTCCCCGCGCCGGCCGGGGAGGTTGGCGGCACCGAGGTCCTTCTCGGGGTTCACCCCGTTCGCGGAGCCGTTCGCCGCGTGGGTGCCGTTCGCGTCGCTCATCGCAGCAGCCCCTTCATCTCGATGGTCGGCAGGGCCTTGAGCGCCGCTTCCTCCGCCTCACGGGCCGCCTCCTCGGCGTTCACGCCGAGCTTGGAGGACTGGATCTTCTGGTGCAGCTTGAGGATCGCGTCCATCAGCATCTCGGGCCGTGGCGGGCAGCCGGGCAGATAGATGTCGACGGGGACGATGTGGTCGACGCCCTGGACGATCGCGTAGTTGTTGAACATGCCGCCCGAGGAAGCGCACACGCCCATCGAGATCACCCACTTGGGGTTCGGCATCTGGTCGTAGACCTGCCTGAGGACCGGCGCCATCTTCTGGCTGACCCGGCCCGCGACGATCATCAGGTCCGCCTGACGGGGCGAGCCGCGGAAGACCTCCATGCCGAAGCGCGCCAGGTCGTAGCGGCCGGCGCCGGTGGTCATCATCTCGATGGCACAGCAGGCGAGGCCGAAGGTGGCGGGGAAGACCGACGCCTTGCGCACCCAGCCCGCGGCCTGCTCGACGGTGGTCAGAAGGAAACCGCTCGGCAGCTTTTCTTCGAGTCCCATGACGTAAGGCCCCTCAGTCCCATTCCAGGCCGCCGCGCCGCCATACGTACGCGTACGCGACGAAGACGGTGAGCACGAAGAGCAGCATCTCCACGAGCCCGAAGATCCCCAGGGCGTCGAAGGTGACGGCCCAGGGGTAGAGGAAGACGATCTCGATGTCGAAGACGATGAAGAGCATCGCCGTCAGGTAGTACTTGATCGGGAAGCGCCCGCCGCCGACCGGCGTGGGGGTCGGCTCGATACCGCACTCGTAGGCCTCGAGCTTGGCGCGGTTGTACCGCTTCGGACCGATCAGCGTGGCCATGACCACGGAGAAGATCGCAAAGCCTGCCCCGAGGGCTCCCAGTACGAGGATGGGCGCATACGCGTTCACCGCTCCTCGCTCCTCTCAGTCGGCACTGACTGCTGGCGGTTGCGCTGGGCTCACATCCGCCCCACATGTCCCGAAAGCCCCGCTCGCCCCAGCGAAGATCACGGACATGTGAAGCAGGTCACAAGCCCAACTGCCGTGCATCTTATGCCCGCGGGTGTGTGATCTGCGACACGGGGGTCAGCACGTACTTTGTGATCTCCACCACCAGGCGAAGGATCATGAAGTCGGATGAGCGGTGATCTACGTACGCGAAGCAGTCGAGTGATCACCAAGAGGTGACATTTTCGTCCGTCTCCGCTGGTAGAGGCGGTCTTGCACTATCAAACGCCAAGCGTTCAAAGCAAATTGGCGCTGGGCCAGAACCCTTGGTAAAGGCACCCGTTCACACTTCAGAGGGAGGAGCGGGGGCGAATGTGGACGTGTGCACGCGTTCACGAGCAGAAGGGCGACTTCACGCACAGAGGTGCATGCATTCACAAGCGGCAGGGCAGGCGCACGGACCGAGGACCCCGCTGCGCGCGCGAGACGCCCCCGCGACGGTGACCGTTCCGTGACCTGCGCCACATCTGTGTGAGGGTTCAATAAAGCGGGCTTGGCCATCCGCCCCAACCAGTGGTAGGCCGGGAGCAATTCGGGACGTAACGACGAAAGCCCATGATCACAGGCCTGATCGCCACTGTCCGCTTTGCCCGTTACGGCGTCAATAAAGAATGACACGCCCGGGATTCAGGCCACCGATTGAACAACTGTGGCGCACCACACGTTTCTTGAAGGTATGGAGGAGTCCCTGGTACCGCTTGTCCCCATGTCCCACACCGCTCACATACGCAGCCACCGGAAGCCCCGCAACCGCAGCGCGTCGACCATCGCGATGCGGGCCGGAGTCGCCGGTGGTGTCCTCAGCACCCTGGCCGTGGCCGGAGCCTCGGCGGCATCGGCCGACGCGGCCGAGCCGGTGACCCAGACGCTCGAGCTGCCGACCCTGACGGCCGACGTGGCCACCCAGGTCGCACAGTCCGCGGCGGCCACCCAGCAGGCCGCGGCCAACTACCAGCTGCAGGTCGAGCGTGACGCGGCCGCTGCGAACGCCGCGAAGCAGGCCAAGGCGGACCTCGCGGAGGCCAAGAAGAAGGAGGCCGAGGCCAAGCGGAAGGCCGAGGCGGAGCGCAAGCAGGCGGAGGCCGCCTCGCGCAGCGCGGAGCGCACCGTCCTCACCGCCGCATCGACCGGCGTCTCGACGGGTTCCTCCACGGCCACCGGTTCGGCCGCGGAGGTCGTCGCCTTCGTCAAGGCGCAGATCGGCAAGGCGTACGTGTCCGGCGCCACCGGTCCGTCGGCGTACGACTGCTCCGGACTGGTGCAGACGGCCTTCAAGCAGGTCGGGATCAACCTTCCGCGGGTCTCCCAGGACCAGTCGACGGCCGGCACCCAGGTCTCGCTGAGCAACCTCCAGCCGGGCGACATCCTCTACTGGGGCGGCGCGGGCAGCGCGTACCACGTGGCGGTGTACGTGGGCGACGGCATGTTCGTCGGCGCGCAGAACCCCTCCAGCGGCGTCGGGGAGCACCCGCTGTCCTACGACCCGCCGTCCGGCGCGGTCCGCGTGCTCTGACCGAGCTCTGGCAAGCGGTACGGGGATTGCGGGGCCGCCGCCCACTCGGGGCGGCGGCCCTCCCGGCTCGTCCCCGGCCGACTCCGCTCACCCCACGTCGAACGTGTTCGGCAGGCCGAGCCGGTAGCGCACCTCGTCGACCCGCTTGAGGGGCTCGAGCTCCGGCGGGCGGTACAGCTCCCAGATACGGCACCGCTCGGCGTCCGCGCCGTCCGCGCCGTCCGCGTCCAGCAGCGCGTTGACGGCCCTGCGCGCCGACTCGTTGGCGCCCTCCATCGTCGCCAGGTCCACATCCGTCCGGACGTAGTCGCCCGCGAGGAAGAAGTTCGGTACGGCGGTCCTCGCCGAGGGGCGGTTGTACAGCGTGCCCGTCGGATGGATGAGGAGCGGCTCGCGGTTCTGCGGGGCGGGGCCGCCGAGACCGGTCACCGCCGGGTCCATGAACCAGCCGAGGCGGTCCTCGTCCCTCAGCGTGGTCTTCCCGGAGTCGTTGAGTCCGTCCTTCAGCTGGGCCCACAGTTCTGCGACGATCTCCTCCTTGGTGCACTCTCGGGCCGTCTTGCCGTACAGGATGCCGGGCTTGTCCCACTCCGAGATGATCGCGGACAGGCAGTCCCGGGCCTGGCCGTCGCCGTAGTCCCGCGAGAAGTCCCGTACGTCCCAGAACTGCGCCTGCCCGACCCCGGTCACCGACCAGGGTGAGTCCAGGCAGTTGATGTGCCCGTGGACGACGGGCGTGGGCGTGCGCAGATAGAACTGCACCCCGGTCATCCAGTCCGTCCTGAGCGCGTCGCACCGGGCGAGCCGCGGGTCGGCGGCGCGCAGGGCGGCCCCCCAGGTGCGGCGGGCGTGCTCGACGGGCATCGCGGAGACGTAGTGGTCGGCGGTGACGGTGCGCTCCTCGCCGCCGTCGCGCGCGGCGACCCTCACCCCGGTGACCCGCCCACCCGTGTAACTCACCTCACGGACCTCGGTGCCGAGCACGAACTCGACGCCGAGGGAGCGCAGGTGCGCGGCCCAGGGGTCGATCCAGGCCTCGCTGGTCGGGGCGTTGAGGACGCGGTCGATGTCGGCGTCGCCGTCCAGGCCGCGGCCGAGCATGCCCCACAGGATGAGGGCCTCGATGATGACGCGGCCGACCGTGCGCGTGGACGCCACCTCCGCGCGCGTGGCGACGAGGTTGCGGGTCTGGCCGATGCCGAGGAGGGTCTGGTACTCCGCGCTCATCTCCCCGGCCCGGATGAACTGCCACCAGGACGTCTTCTCCCACTGGTCCTCGCGGCGGGCGTCGCAGCTGGTGAGGTGGACCAGGAGGCGGTCGGCGAAGTAGGCGGCCTCATGGGCGGGGAGGTGGGTGCCCAGGTCCAGCACGGACAGGATCTGGTCGCGGAGCCAGGACGGGGTGATGTCGCCGGGGGCCGGCGGGGTGGTGACCCGGCGCAGGGGGAAGTGCAGGTCGGGGCGGCCGGAACTGCGGGCGAACAACTCCTCGGTGCCACTGCGCAGGTTGTCGTGGACGCCGTTCGCATTGCCGGGGAAGGGGATGCGGCGCATGGTGTCCGGCAGGTTCCGGTAGAAACCGGGGAAGAAACGGAAACCGTGCTCGCCGGGCAGCGGTCTGCGGCCACCGCTCCCCGTACCGGGCACGTCCATGGAGCGCGCCTTGCCGCCGAGGACGTCGTAGTACTCGTAGACGGTGACGGCATAGCCGCGCTCGGCGAGTTCCTGGGCGGCGCTGAGGCCCGAGACACCGCCGCCGAGCACGGCGACGTGCTTGCGGGTGGCGGCACGGGCGCTGCCGCTCGGCCGTAAGGCGAGCGCGCTCGCCACTCCCCCGGCGCCCGCGAGGAACCGTCTGCGGGTGTGGCCGGTGTTCTCCTGCGGCTGCTGCGCGTGTTCTGTTGTCATGAGTCCCGGAGGGTACGGAGGGACTCCGGAGGCCGGAAGCCCGATTTCCCGCCGCCACAGCATCCTCACAACAAAGGGGACACACCGATACCCGGCGTTTTCGTCCAGGGCGGGCCCGTCGACCGCATCTCCGACCGGGACCGGAAGGGCGCGCTACGGCAGGTGGCGGCCCGGCGTGACGAGGTGCTCGCACGCCGGGCCGCCGACGTCGAGGCGCTGAGCGGCTGGTCACAGCCGAGCGGCTGATCACAGCATTCGACGCCACACCACCAGGGCGGCGGCAATGCCGGCGATCACCGTGGTGCCGCTGTCCGCGCCGGTCTCGGCGAGGCCGCTGCCGCCACCCGCGGGCGACGGGGCGCTGCTCGCACCCGGTACGGCGGCCGCGCCGCTGCTCTGCGCCGGGCTCGGCGGTGTGGTCGGGGTGGCGGAGGACGCCGAAGAGGGGTGCGCGGACGGAGTGGCGGGCGCCGGGGAGGACGGGCCGGAGGACTTGCAGGTCTCGTCCGCGACGACGGTCATCGGCTGGATGTCGTCGTCGACCTTGCCGCCCGCGGTGACGTGGACCCGGAAGGTCTCCCCCGCGTACCAGTCGAGGGGGATGAGATCGACGGAGACGCCCTGCGCGGTCGGGTGCTCGATCGTCTTCGTGTCGACGAGCCGTTCGCCGCCGGGCATGCTCAGCTGCATGTACAGGCGGACGGTGGCCGGGGTGCCGGAGGCGTCCTTGTCGGTGACGCGGATGACGCCCTTGCCCGCGTCGCACACGGCCGCCGCCGAGAAGTCGCTGATGCTGCACGCCAGCGCGGTGTCAGCGGCACCGATGGAGAGTGCGGCCGCGGCGCCGACAGTGCCTATGACACGTGCCGCTGCCGCGGCGCGATGGGAAAGGAACACTCTTGTCCTTTACGGTCGATGAGGATGCGACGGGCGATCCGCCGGGCCGACAGGCGAGCCGCGGGAGCCCGAGGCCCCTCACGTCTACAAGCCCGTCGAGCCTGCTGTCAAAGGCCCGTCACCACAGGTCAAGGCACGATGAATGGCTGGTCATGATCCGGCCGGAGATCGGTCAGGAGATGGTCATGGCGGACCCGAGGCGCCCTACACACCGATCGTCTCGAAAGTCTTCTCCCGACTTCTGCTGATCCGAGGAACAAGCCCTAGTCCTCGCCGTCGTCGCCCTCGTCGAACTCGTCGAACTCATCGAACTCGTCATCGAGGTAGTCGTCCGCCAGGGCGTCGACCAGGTGCTCGTCGACCGGCTCACCCAGCTCGTCCTTGGCGATGAGCGTGCGGCACAGGATGTTCAGCGGGTACAGGCCCCGCTCGGGGCCGTCCTCCGGGAAGCTGACACACGGAGTGTCGAGAACACCCGGCGGCGTGTCCGGCCCGAACAGAGGCGGCATCGCAGCCGTGTCGGCATGGTCGACGTCGCGCTCGAACTTCCACACCATGCCCTTGGCGCGGCAGATCACTTCCCCGAGGTACCAGACGGCGCCCTGGACGAACGGGTCGAGCCGCCGGGCACGGAGCTCCGCATCCGACTGGAACCTCTCGCGGAGAAGGTCTTCGAGTTCGTTCAGGGAGTCGGGCCTGAAGTCGAGCCGCTCGGCGCCGGTCTGCTGCGCCCACTGGTCGAAGGCCTGCCGGCGCCCGTGCAGCCACGCGAGAAGCTCCGGGTGCCGCGTCGGGTCCGTGCCGTGATCCGCGGAAGTGGTCATGGGTGGTCACGGTAGCGAACACGCCAGTGCCCGGCGAACTGGCAAGTGCCGCCGCCGAGTTGACATGCCGAGCATCGGCAACTGCTGCACTGTGGGCCGTCCGGGGTTCTAGTGTGTGAGGGCGGCGGGCAGGGACATGTCACGGGGGCCCTATCCCGTCCGCCGGCCTTGTCCCATGAGCCCCCCACCAGGGACACGCATTGAGCACACCACTGAGAGTCCGGCTGCGCAGACGTCTGGCGTCCGCGCTCGCGGTCGCCTCTGCGGCCGGAATGATGCTGGTCGGGCTTCCGCCCGCCCTCGCGCACGCCGCGCCGGGCGACACCGCGAAGATCATCGGCGGCAAGCGCTGCGACGAGTACCACCTCGGCAAGACGTACTCCCGCACCCCTGCGAACTCCGGCGCCCCCGTCGGCGGCGGCCAGTTCGAGGAAAGCTGGGGCGGCCAGCCCGAACAGTACGTCTACGACAACACCTTCAAGGGCTGGGACAACCTCCCGGCCCCCAGTCCCGGGGATCTCGCCGCCGCCGGTGACACGGACGACGACATCGGCAAGTGGGACGCCGAGTACGCCCGGACGAAGAACCCGGACGACATGAAGCGGGCCGTCTACGCGCGCTACGGCCGGTTCAAGGCGACGGCGAAGAACCCGAACATCGGCTGGGGCAATTGGCTGACGGCTACGGCGGCCAGGCAAAGCTCCAGCTCGCCTCCGACGCCATGTTCACCTGGCTCGCGCTCACGCCGGACAAGTTCTGGGTCAACCTCAACCCGGACCAGCCCGACAAGATCATGGACTCCACCTTCGCGAAGACCGACGCCGGCCGCATCCTGCTGGACGCCGACTTCGCGATGAAGACCGACTTCGCGCACGCCATCAACCCGGACAAGAACCCGGACGCCAAGACGTTCTGGGACACCGTCCCCCGACGTGACGGCCTGCCCTGCTTCCCCTCCGTGCGGCTGTGGATCGAACCCGAGCCGGCGAAGGTCCGCGAGCAGGACGGCGGGATCTACATCCTCGACGCCCCCCTGAAGGTGTCGACCGAGTGGATGGACGTCAAGTACCACCCACCCGGCGCCCGCGTCTGCGACCTGACCGACCCGGAGAAGCACACCAGCGAGGCCCTGCTGCGCCGCTATGTGATGCCGCAGGTCGACAAGCAGGTCAACACCGCCCCCACGTACGCCGACCTGCGCCGCGTGTACAAGTCCCGCGTGGCCGCCGAGTTCATCCGCCAGCAGGACGCGAAGAAGGCCACCGACTTCCGGCCGGTCATCAACAGCAACGACGTGAGCCGGTGGCCGCTGCGCGCCCCGAACCAGGACTGGACCAAGCAGGGCACGTACGACAAGTACATGAAGTCCCTGCGCGAGGGCATCGACTGGTTCGAACTGCGCTACGGCGGCAAGGTCTACAACCAGGGCGTGGGCGGCGTCGACTTCTCCAAGCAGCCCGAGCAGAAGATCAGCCGGGCCCGCTTCACGGTCGAGCACCCGGCCCTGGACAAGACCACCAAGCGGTCCCTCCGCGAGGAGACCGGCTACCGCAGCACCTATACCGGCTACTTCGGCGGCAACGGAGCCGCGAAGATCGACAACGGCGGCAGCGTCCCGCCCTCCCCGACACCGACCCCGACGCCCACAGGCAAGCCCACCCCCACGCCCACTCACACCCCGGGCAGCCCGGCGCCGAGCAGCCCCGGCAGCCACACTCCGCCGGCCGGGACCCCGCCGCGCAGCGACGACGGAAACGGAGGCGGAGGCGGCCTCGCCGACACCGGCACCCGGATCGGAGTCGCTGCTGCCACCGCCGCAGTGCTCCTGGCCGCCGGCTTCGTCCTGTTCCGTGTGAAGCGCCGCCGCCCCGCACAGAACTGACCGGCACGCCCGGCGTCACGGAGTGACCGCGGCCCCCTTTCCACGTCCCGGCGGGAGGTGGAAAGGGGGCCGCTTCGCGATCACGAACGCGGAGCCACCTTGCTCAGTCCGTTGATGATGCGGTCCATCGCGTCGCCGCCCGTCGGGTCGGTGAGGTTGGCGAGCATCTTCAGGGTGAACTTCATGAGCACGGGGTGCGTGAGGCCGCGCTGGGTCGCGATCTTCATCACCTTCGGGTTGCCGATCAGCTTCACGAAGGCGCGGCCCAGCGTGTAGTAGCCGCCGTAGGTGTCCTTCAGGATCTTCGGATAGTTGTGCAGGGCGAGTTCGCGCTGGCCGGGGGTCGCGCGGGCCATGGCCTGGACGATGACGTCGGCCGCGATGTGGCCGGACTCCATGGCGTACGCGATGCCCTCGCCGTTGAAGGGGTTCACCAGGCCGCCCGCGTCGCCGACGAGCAACAGGCCCTTGGTGTAGTGCGGCTGGCGGTTGAAGGCCATGGGGAGGGCGGCACCGCGGATCGGGCCGGTCATGTTCTCGGGGGTGTAGCCCCAGTCCTCGGGCATCGAGGCGCACCAGGCCTTGAGCACCTCGCGCCAGTCCAGCTCCTTGAAGGACTCCGAGGTGTTCAGCACGCCCAGGCCGACGTTGCTCGTCCCGTCGCCCATGCCGAAGATCCAGCCGTAGCCGGGCAGCAGCCGCTCCTGGCCGCCGCGCCGGTCCCACAGCTCCAGCCAGGACTCCAGGTAGTCGTCGTCGTGGCGCGGGGACGTGAAGTACGTACGGACCGCGACGCCCATGGGGCGGTCCTCGCGGCGGTGCAGGCCCATCCCCAGCGACAGCCGCGAGGAGTTGCCGTCCGCCGCCACCACGAGCGGCGCGTGGAAGGTGACCTCGCGCTTCTCCTCGCCCAGCTTGGCGTGCACTCCGGTGATACGGCCGGTGCGGTCGTCGACGATCGGGGCGCCCACATTGCAGCGCTCGTACAGCCGCGCGCCCGCCTTCTGCGCCTGCCGGGCCAGTTGCTCGTCGAAGTCGTCGCGCTTGCGGACCAGTCCGTAGTCCGGGTAGGAGGCGAGATCCGGCCAGTCGAGCTGGAGCCGCACCCCGCCTCCGATGATGCGCAGACCCTTGTTGCGCAGCCAGCCGGCCTCTTCGGAGATGTCGATGCCCATCGCGACGAGCTGCTTGGTGGCGCGCGGCGTCAGACCGTCACCGCACACCTTCTCGCGCGGGAACGCGGTCTTCTCCAGCAGCAGGACGTCCAGGCCCGCCTTCGCGAGGTAGTACGCGGTGGTGGAACCGGCTGGCCCGGCCCCGACGACGATCACATCGGCGGTGTGTTCGGTAAGGGGCTGGGGCTCGGTCACGGCGGGTTCTCCCCAAGACTCGACGACGGCAACACCAGCGCCTGCGGCAGGCAGCGAGAAGGCCACGCGGAAACCGCGGCCGAAACAGCGTGCTGACGGGCACTGGACATGGGCAGTCTATTCAGCGTCACCGACCTCCCGGCTGAAGGGCTGCCCCCATGAACCGAGCTCTCCCCGACGTACGGCTGCGCGTCCCCACCGACGAGGACGCCTTCGCCTGGCACCGGGTGTTCGCCGACCCCGAGGTCATGGAGTTCCACGGCGGCAAGGCCGCCGAGCTGTCCGTCTACGAGGAGCTCACCGCCCGCCAGCGCCGGCACGACGCCGAGTACGGCTTCTGCCTGTGGAGCCTGCTCGACGACTCCGGGGAGGTCATCGGCTTCACGGGCGCTCAGCCGTGGCCGCGCGAGTGGGGTCCGAAGGGGGAGATCGAGATCGGCTGGCGGCTCGGGCGGGCGCACTGGGGCAAGGGGTATGTGACGGCGGCCGCCCGGATGACCCTGGAGCGCGTGCGTGCGGCGGGCGTGAGCAGCGTGGTCGCCATGGTCGACTCCCGCAACACGCGGTCCATCGCGGTCGCACAGCGGCTGGGGATGCGTCTTGCGGAGACGTTCACGACGCCTGCGTCGCAGCGGCAGGGCCACTGCTACCGACTCGATCTGTGACTCTGCGTGATCGACTGTCACAGAAAGACACCTGGCGCTTCCGGGTGGCACCCCCGGCCGGTTACCCTTCCAGTACCGCTGGGGGTGACATCTGTGCCTATACCACCCAAAACATCCGAAGTGCGCGTGCCGCGGCTGATCGGCCTGATGGCGATGGACGCGCGTGAGGCCGCCAAGCAGCAGGGCGTCCTGCTCGCCGCACCCGACCGGCCCGACTTCCACGACATCGTCGTCGACTACGTCGTGCGGCAGTACCCGCAGCCAGGCGCCGAGGTGCCGCGCGGTGCCGTCGTCACCGTCTGGTTCGACCTCGGCGAGGGCGAGGGCGGCGGCGGAGGAGCGGGCGTGCGCGAACCACGCGTGCCGCCACCGCCCAGGGGCGGAATGCAGCGCGAGCTGGACGAGCCGGGCGACCCGTACGCGGTCAGTCCTGCTTGAAGCCCCGGTGCAGGGCCACGATCCCGCCGGTGAGGTTCCGCCACGCGACCTTCGACCAGCCCGCCTTGCGCAGCCGCTCGGCGAGGGCCGGCTGGTCGGGCCAGGCGCGGATGGACTCGGCGAGGTAGACGTACGCGTCGGGGTTGGACGACACCGCGCGGGCCACCGGCGGCAGCGCGCGCATCAGGTACTCGGTGTACACCGTGCGGAACGGCGCCCACGTGGGATGCGAGAACTCGCAGATCACGACCCGCCCGCCGGGCTTGGTGACCCGGTACAGCTCGCACAGCGCCGCGTCCGTGTCCTGCACGTTGCGCAGCCCGAAGGAGATGGTGACGGCGTCGAAGGTGTCGTCCTTGAACGGCAGCTTCGTCGCGTCGCCCGCGGTGAAGGGCATCCAGGGGTGCCGCTTCTTGCCGACCTGGAGCATCCCGAGCGAGAAGTCGCACGGGACGACGTACGCACCGGCCCGCGTGAAGGGGAGCGACGAGGTCGCCGTGCCCGCCGCCAGGTCCAGCACCTTCTGCGCGGGCCGCGCGTCGACCGCCTTCGCGACCTCCTTGCGCCACAGCCGCGCCTGCCCGAGTGACAGCACGTCGTTCGTCAGGTCGTACCGTTCCGCCACGTCGTCGAACATCGAGGCGACTTCGTGCGGCTGCTTGTCCAAGGATGCGCGGGTCACGGGCCCATTGTGGCAGGAGGGTCCGACGCCACTGCGGCAGCCTCGGCTATCGGCGCCGGTGCACCAGGCGCCCGGCGACGACGGTCGCCACGCACGTCCCGGCTCCGCGCGCGGCGAGCGCGGTCTCGTCCGGGACGTCGAAGACGGCGAACGTCGCATCCATGCCGACGGGCGGCAGCGGCAGCGAGATCGCCTCGGCCAGGCTCCGTCCGGCCAGCGGATCGAGGCTCGGCGGCCCCACGGGAGCCCGGAACCGCTGCTCGACCGTCATCCCCGCCCGGTACACGGCGTCCACCACGGCGGGAGGCCGCAGTTCTCCCGCCACGGCGACGGTCCCGTGCGCCAGCATCCGCTGCACCCCGCGCCGCGCGCTCGCGCCCCAGCGGGCGTCGCTCAAGGAGAGCGCCGCGAGGGCTTCGCCCATGAGCGGCTCGGTACCCAGCTCATCGGCCTCACGGGGGTCCGGGTGGTAGGCCTGCTCCAGCAGTTCGGGCCCGTACGGATTCAGCAGTCCCGGGGTGAGCAGTCCGGGCCAGCGTCGGATCCGGGCCGTGGGACGCGCCGCCACCAGCTCCTCGTACGGTCCGACACCCGCGATCTCCCGGCCGTCGACGAGCAGCGCGCCGCCCGGCACGGCCGGCCGGGCGTCACCGGGGATCAGCAGGTCGGCGACGTGAAGCGTCAGCATCCGGGCCCTAGTTGGACGCCAGGAGCTTCAACTCCGGGTGGGCCGTGCCGCCCTCGATGGCCGTGGAGGAGATGTGGGACATCACGCGGTCGTCGACCGGGTCGTTGGCCGGGTCGTCGTGGACCACGAGGTGCTCGTACGTCGTCGACCGCTGGGCCGGGACGCGCCCCGCCTTCCGGATCAGGTCGATGATCTCCATCCGGTTGGAGCGGTGCTTGGCGCCGGCCGAGGAGACGACGTTCTCCTCGAGCATGATCGAGCCGAGGTCGTCGGCGCCGTAGTGCAGGGTCAGCTGGCCGACGTCCTTGCCGGTGGTCAGCCAGGAGCCCTGGATGTGCCGGACGTTGTCGAGGAAGAGGCGGGCGACGGCGATCATCCGCAGGTACTCGAAGATGGTCGCCTGGGTGCGGCCCTTCAGGTGGTTGTTCTCGGGCTGGTAGGTGTACGGGATGAAGGCCCGGAAGCCGCCCGTGCGGTCCTGCACGTCCCGGATCATCCGCAGGTGCTCGATGCGCTCGGCGTTGGTCTCGCCCGTGCCCATCAGCATGGTGGAGGTGGACTCCACGCCCAGCCGGTGCGCGGCCTCCATGATCTCCAGCCAGCGCTCGCCGCTCTCCTTCAGGGGCGCGATCGCCTTGCGCGGCCGCTCGGGCAGCAGTTCGGCACCGGCGCCGGCGAAGGAGTCGAGCCCGGCGGCGTGGATGCGGGAGATGGCCTCCTCCACCGACACGCCCGAGATACGGGCCATGTGCTCCACCTCGGACGCCCCCAGGCTGTGGATGACCAGCTGGGGGAACGCCTCCTTGATGGCGCGGAAGTGCCGCTCGTAGTACTCGACGCCGTAGTCGGGGTGGTGGCCGCCCTGGAACATGACCTGCGTGCCGCCGAGTTCGACGGTCTCGGCGCAGCGGCGCAGGATGTCGTCGAGGTCGCGCGTCCAGCCCTTCTCGGTGTCCTTGGGGGCCGCGTAGAAGGCGCAGAACCTGCACGCCGTCACGCAGACGTTCGTGTAGTTGATGTTGCGCTCGATGATGTACGTCGCGATGTGCTCGGTCCCGGCGTACTTGCGGCGGCGCACGGCGTCGGCGGCGGCGCCCAGCGCGTGCAGCGGCGCATCACGGTAGAGGACGAGCGCTTCCTCGGGGGTGATCCGCCCACCGTCGGCGGCACGGTCGAGCACGGCTGTGACATCAATGGACGTGAGGTCGGCCTTGTCGGTCACCGGGCTCCCTTTCGGCGGGGATGGACGGACACGTAAGGGTCGTGGACGGACCGAACCAGCCTACGCCAGCGCCTTTACGGGCCCGACGTCAGGCCGCGTACGCGCCGATGAGCAGCCCGACGAACGTGCCCGCGATGAGGAACGGCCCGAACGGGATCGTCGTACGCCGTCCGGCGCGCCGGACGAGGACGAGCCCGAGCCCGTACAGCCCCCCGAACAGGAACCCGGCGAAGGTCCCGAGCACCACGGTTCCCCAGCCGTACCAGCCGAGCACCGCCCCGAGCCCGGGCGCCAGTTTGACGTCTCCGAAGCCGAGGCCGTGCGGGTTGAGGAGGAACAGCAGGAAGTAGGCGCCGCCCAGCGCGAGCGCGCCGAGCAGTGCGGTGCGCCACCGTCCCGCGTGCTCGGGCGCCAGCGCGGCCAGCCCCAGCAGGGCGGGGGCGGCACCGGCCAGCGGCAGGGTCAGGACGTCGGGCAGGCGCTGCACCCGGAAGTCCACGAGGGTCAGCAGGACGCCGACGGGAGCGAGCAGCAGCCACACGGCCAGCTCCGGGCGCGTGCCGGTGGCGAGCGCGAGCACCGCGCACACCAGCGCGGTGACCGCACCCACGAGCACGGTCCCGGGTCCGTACGCCCGCCCGTCCGCACACCGCGCCCGTCCGACCCAACCGCCGATCGGATGCCCGTCCGGGCACCGGTCCCGCCACGGCTGCCCGGGCTCGACGGACAGCCGGTACGCGGCCCGGGGCACCAGCGCGCCGCCCGCCGCACCCCACACCGCGGCACCGACGGCCGCCCAGAGGTCCAGATCCACCCGGACAGCGTAGGGACGGAGCGGGCAACTCCCCTACCGTTCGAGCAGCTTCACCCTCACGTCCGCCGGGAAACCGGTCGTCGGGCCGACCCGTCGGGCGAACTCGGCGACGGCATCCAGCTGCGGGCCCCCGAAGCTGAAGTCGAGCGTCGTGAAGTACCGCTCCAGGACGTCCTCGTCGAAGGCCTCCCAGCGCGCCGCCTGCTCCGCGACCTTGCCGACCTCCTCCAGGGACAGGTTGCGGGAGGCGAGGAAGGCCTCGTGCACCGTGCGGGTGATGACGGGTTCCCGCTCCAGGTACTCGCGCCGGGCCGCCCACACCGCGAAGACGAACGGCAGGCCCGTCCACTCCTTCCACAGCGTGCCGAGGTCGTGGACGTCGAGGCCGAAGCGCGGTCCGTCGATGAGGTTGGCGCGCAGGGCGGCGTCGCCGATCAGCACGGCCGCCTCGGCCTCCTGCATCATCAGGCTGAGGTCGGGCGGGCAGGTGTAGTACTCCGGACCCACCCCGTACCGCTCGGCGAGCAGCAGCTGGGCGAGGCGTACGGAGGTCCGCGAGGTGGAGCCGAGGGCGACCCGGGCGCCGTCCAGCCGGTCCAGCGGGACCTGGGAGACGATCACGCACGACATCACCGGGCCGTCGCAGCCGACCGCGATGTCGGGGAAGGCGACCAGGTCGTCGGCGTTCTTGAGGAACTCGACCAGGGTGATCGGACCGATGTCGAGGTCGCCCCGCACGAGCCGCTCGCTGAGCTTCTCGGGTGTGTCCTTGGTCAGCTCGAAGTCGAGGAGGGTGCCGGTTCTCGCGAGCCCCCAGTACAGGGGCAGGCAGTTGAGGAACTGGATGTGGCCGACGCGCGGCCGGGTGCGAGAATTGTCCACATCGCGAGACTAGCCCCCGCCCCGTACGCCGCCGCCTCCGACCCCCGCTGTCAAGGGTTCCCGGAGCATTCAAACCTACGGGTGACGTGATCTTGACCTCTATTGCTTTTCCCTGCCCGCGTGCTACGCTCGCAGCAAGTTGCAGTTTGGTTTCCTTGCAGTACAGAGCCTGCGGAGCATGTGACCGCGGGCTCTCGTCGTTTTCAGACATATGCAGTTGTGCGGCGGTTCCGTTTTCACACTTGCAGTTCTGGAGCAGGGCAACCCTTTGGGCCCAAGGAGGGCTTATGGCTACCGGAACCGTGAAGTGGTTCAACGCCGAGAAGGGCTTTGGCTTCATCGCCCAGGAAGGCGGCGGCCCGGACGTCTTCGTCCACTACTCGGCGATCAACGCGAACGGCTTCCGTTCCCTCGAGGAGAACCAGCAGGTCTCCTTCGACGTGACGCAAGGCCCGAAGGGCCCGCAGGCGGAGAACGTCACCGCGATCTGAGATCGCTGAGTCCCTGATCCAGAACTGAGAGCAGTACCCAAGGAGCCCCGCGCCATTCGGCAGCGGGGCTCCTGCCTTTCGGTGAATTCTTCGCGAATTCTCCGGGATGCGCCGGCCTTCCCCACGACAGCCCAGGCGCGCTCACAAGTGCTGCATGACGAGCACGAAGGCGCTCCCGGGTGCCAGCGCCTCGTACGAATGGGCGACGTCACCGCGGAACGCGATGTAGTCCCCGGGGCCCAGTTCTACTTCCTCACCGCGCGGCCCGGCGAGAACCCGCCCCTCACTCACGACCAAGTGCTCCACGCTGCCCGGAATATGGGGTTCCGACACACGCGCGGCCCCCGGTTCCAGCCGGATGTGGTACAGATCCCGGCGCGCGCCGGGTGGGCTCGCGGACAGCAGGGTCGCCGCGTAACCGGCCTGCTCCGAGTGCACGGTCGGCCCCTGCCCCGCGCGGATCACCTGAACGGCCGGGGCGGGCGGTTCGACCAGCGCGCTGAACGGCACGCCGAGGGCGACCCCCAGCGCCCACAGGGTCTCCACGCTGGGATTGCCGCCCGCCGCCTCCAGCTGGGACAGCGTGGACTTGGCGATGCCGGCGCGCTTGGCCAGCTCGGAGAGCGAGAGCCCGGCACGCGTGCGCTCACGGCGCAGCGCGGCGGCGATCCAGTCCAGCGGGAGCCGGGGCGGTGGGGCGGCGGTGTCGCGGGTCATCGGCGTTCGCTCCGTCGGTACGTTCGTTCGCCTTGACGAACAGAGAGGCTGTTGTCCATTGTAGGAAACATGCGTTCGCTGTTCCGAACACCCGATGTCCTCCCCTTACCGACGATCGTGGACCAGGCCCTGCTCCGGGACATCTCCCTCGTCTGCCTCGCCAGCGGGGTGGTCGGCGTCTCGTTCGGGGCGATCGCGGTCGCTGGCGGGCTGCCGGTGTGGGTACCGGTGGTGATGTCTCTTGTGGTCTACGCGGGCTCCGCCCAGTTCAGCGCGGTGGGGATCCTGCTCGCCGGGGGCGGCCCCGTGGCTGCGGCGGCGACGGGCCTGCTGCTGAACACCCGCACGGCGGCGTTCAGCCTCGCGGTGGCGGACGTGCTGGGCGGCCACGGGCGCGCGACGCGGTTCCTGGGCGCTCATCTGGTGACCGACGAGACGGCGGCCTTCACCCTGGCCCAGCGGGACCCGGCCCGGCGCCGCGCGGCGTTCTGGATCTCCGGGATCGGGATGTACACGGTGTGGAACCTGAGCGTGCTCGGCGGAGCCCTCGCCGGGAGCGCACTCGGCGACACCGGCGCCTTCGGGCTGGACGCCGCCTTTCCCGCCGTCCTGGCCGCGCTGGTGCTCCCGTCCGTACGGGACGAGGCGGGCGTACGGCGGGCGGCGCTGGCCGGCGGCCTGGTGGCCCTCGCCGTGACACCGTTCGTGCCGGCCGGGCTGCCGGTGCTGCTGGCACTGGCCGGGCTGCTCGCGCTGGGCCGGCAAGGCGTGGGGAGGCGGGCATGACGGCGACGCTCGCCGCGATCCTGGCGCTGGCCGTGGGGACGTACGCCTTCCGGCTGGCGGGCCCGCTGCTGCACGGCCGTGTCGAACTGCCCGAGCGGGTCCAGCGGGTGCTGTCGGCGGGTGCTGTGGTGCTGCTGGTCGCGCTGCTGGCGACGGGCGCGCTCACCGAGGCGGGCGGCTTCGCCGGGTGGGCGCGCCCCGCGGGGGTCCTGGTGGCGGTGGGTCTGGCGTGGCGGCGGGCGCCGTTCGTGGTCGTCGTGCTGGGCGCGGCGGCCACGACGGCCCTGCTGCGGGCGGCCGGGGTGGCCTGACCGCCCGGCCGCGCCTCACCAGGTCACCGGCAGCTCCAGCGGAAAGCGGCGGATCGTTTCGGTGTCCCAGCGGATCTCCTCCGCCGGCACGGCGAGCCGCAGCGTCGGGAACCGCTCCACCAGACGCCCGACGGCCACCTCCAGCTCCGCCATCGCCAGCGGTACGGCGATGCAGCGGTGGCCACCCCAGCCGAACGTCATATGGGGCATGGGCGGCCGCTCCGGGTCGATGACGTCCGGATCCGGGTAGCGCTTCGGGTCGCGGTTCGCCGTCAGGTACGACACATGGACGAAGTCGCCCTTGCGGATCCGTACGCCGTCCATCTCCACATCCTCCAGCGCCACGCGGGGGATGCCGACCCCCTTGCGGAACGGAATGTAGCGGAGCAGTTCGTTGATGACGTCGGTCAGGGACTCCGGCCGGCTCCTCAGGTGCTCCATCAGCTCGGGCCGGGTCAGCAGCAGGTAGCAGATGTCGCTGATCTGGCAGGTGGCGGTGTCCTGCCCGCTGAGCACCAGCGTCAGCGCCATGACCGCCAGTTCCTCGTCGTCGAGGGCGTCGTCTCCGTCCTTGGCCGCGGCCAGCGCGCTGATCAGGTCGTTCCCGGGGGTGCGCCGCCGCTGTTCGACCTGCTCGAGGAAGTAGGAGCGCAGCGCGGCCTTGGCGTTCGCGGCGGTCTCGCGGCTGTCCGGCCCGGTCTCGAGCAACTGGTGCGCGTACTCCTGCATCCGTGCCCAGTCCTCACGGGGGATGCCGAGGACGTCGTAGATGGTCTGCTGCGGGAGCCGGTTGGACAGGTGCTGGACGAGGTCCGCCGGCGGCCCCTGCTCCGCCATCTCCTCCAGCAGGGTGTCGGCCAGCCGGACGATCTGCTGCCGCATCCGCTCGACGTGCCCCCGGGCGAAGCCCTGGGACGCCAGGCGGCGCAGGCGGCTGCTGTGCGGCGGGTCCATCACGTTGATGGACTCCGGGGAGACGATGGGCTCCGGGGTCAGGCGCGGATAGTCGTGCCCCATGATCGCCGCCCGGCTGAACCGCTGGTCGGTGGTCACCTGCCGTACGCCCTCGAAGTCGGTGATCAGCCAGGCGGCGCCGTCGCCGTACGGCAGCCGGATACGGGTGATGGAATCGCGGGCCATCAGCTCCGCGAGCGCGGGATCGAACTCCAGACCCTCGCTGAAGTCAAACGGGCACATCGTGGGTTCGGTGCTCTGGGTCATCGCGGGGTTCTCCCTCTTCCACGTGCTCTGTTGGCTCCTGGCCGCACCGGGGCGGCGGTACGACCTCTCTTCAGCCGACCGAGGCCGGTGCCACATTGGTGGCGTCCACGGCGGCGCGCAGGCCCCGGGCCAGCGTGACGGCGTTCCCGACGGCCCAGAAGTGGGTGAAGAACAGGCGGGGCTCGTCCCTCAGGCCGTGGTTGTGCAGCTCGACGAGTTCCATCCGGGCACGTCTCAGTGCCGCGAGGACGTCCTGGACCTCCCCGGCGACCATCGCCAGGTCGCCGCTGATCGCCACTCGCCCGGCACCCAGCGGCTGCCAGTTGAACGCGGTGGTCGACCCCAGACCCGGAGGCAGCACCATGCCGCCCTCGACGATGGTCTCCCGGCGGATGAAGAGGCTCTTGTAGATCCCGTCGTCGTACGAGCCCTTGACGCCCAGCGCGGCGTCGATGGCCGCCGTGTCCAGTGTGTGGCTCGACTTGGCGGGACGCTGCGGGCGCGGGGTGCCGGTGCGGTCGAACGCCGCACGCAGACCGCGGGCGACGGCCACCGGGTCGTGGCCGTGGGCGTGGACGTGCGCCCACCAGACGTTGGGCGTGTGGGAGAGCAGGTGCTTGTGGAGCGCGGTCACCGCGAGACCCTGTTGGTGCAGGACGTCGAGGAACGGCTGCAGTTCCTGTTCGGTGACGACCAGGTCGCCCATCGTCATCGTGCTGCCGTCGGCGTAACGGACGAAGGACACATGGGAGCCCAGCGCGAGCTCCGGCTTGATCAGGACGCCTTTCGAGATCACCGACAGGTCGTGGCGCGGCAGGCCCGTGTGGTACATCAGGTTGCGCTTCATGTCACCGCCCCGGCCCAGCGCCTTGGCCACGTCCGTCCAGTCGGACAGGGTGGTGCGCACCGGCCGGACCACCGCGTCACCGTGCCTGTGGTCCGCCGCGGCGGACAGGGCGCGGGCTGGAGCCTGCTGCGCGACGGCCAGCGCCGGCGCAAGGGCGGCTGCCGCGGCCAGCACGCGCCGCCGAGACGCAACCGCTCGGCCGTGGGTGTCTTGCTGTGGGTCCTCAGCCATCATGTCCGCCTCCTCGACGCCTCCTCGACCCGATGGAAGCACGGGGAGCTGCGGACCGCCGCCAGCACGGCCGCCCCTGCGGCCATGTGGGCTAGTGCTCGTTCGCGATCGGGTGAAGCCTTCGGCGGCGGGCGCGTGACCTACGGGCCCTACGGCGCGTACAGCTCCTCCACCTCCCGGGCGAAGTCCCGCATAATCGCCTCGCGGCGCAGCTTCATCGACGGCGTCAGATGCCCGGCCTCCTCGGTGAAGTCCACGGGCAGGACCGCGAAGCGGCGGATCGACTCGGGGCGGGAGACGAGTTTGTTGGCCTCGTCCACCGCGCGCTGCAGGACCGCGTCGAGTTCCTCGTCCCCGACCAGCAGCTCCGGCGGGACGGGGTGCTTGCCGTTCATCCGGCGCCAGTGGGTGATGCCGTCCACATCGAGCGTGAGGAGGGCGGAGACATAGGGGCGGCCGTCGCCGATGACCAGGCACTGCGAGACCAGGGGGTGGGAGCGCAGCCAGTTCTCCAGCGGGGCGGGCGCCACGTTCTTGCCGCCCGCGGTGATCAGGATCTCCTTCTTCCGGCCCGTGATCGTGAGGTAGCCGTCGTCGTCCAGCCGGCCGATGTCGCCCGTCGCGAACCAGCCGTCGGAGGTCGCCGGGATCACCCCGCCCGCGTGCGGGTCCCAGTAGCCGCGGAAGACCTGCCCACCGGAGAGCAGCACCTCTCCGTCCGCCGCGATCCGCACCCGGGTGCCGGGCAGCGGCCGGCCCACCGTGCCCAGCCGGGGCTTGAGCGGGGGCGTGACGGTGGCCGCGCCGGTCGACTCCGTCAGGCCGTAGCCCTCGAAGATCTCGATGCCGGCGCCCGCGTAGAAGGCGGCGAGGCGGGTCCCCAGCGGGGAGCCGCCGCTGATGACGTGGCGGAGCCGGCCGCCCAGGGCGCCGCGGATGCGGCGGTAGACGAGCGGGTCGTAGAAGGCGCGGGCCGCCTTCAGAGCGCGGCTCGGTCCGGGGCCGGTGCCGTGCTGCCGGGCCTCCAGCGCCTCGCCGTAGCGGCGGGCCACCGAGACCGCGCGTTCGAACAGAGCGCCCCGGCCGCCGCGCTCGGCCGCCGCCCGGGCGTTGTTGAAGACCTTCTCCAGCATGTACGGGATGACCAGCAGGAAGGTGGGCCGGAAGCTCGCCAGGTCGGCCAGCAGGTCCTCCGCCTTCAGACTGGGCGCGTGCCCGAGCCGTACCCGTGCGCGGATGCAGGCGACCGCGACCATACGGCCGAAGACGTGCGACAGCGGCAGGAACAGCAGCGTCGACGGCTCCTCGCTCGTCCTGGCGTGGAAGACCGGGTGGAGGAGCCGGGTGGAGTTGTCCACCTCCGCCAGGAAGTTGCCGTGGGTCAGCGCGCACCCCTTGGGGCGGCCGGTCGTGCCCGAGGTGTAGACGAGGGTGGCAAGGGTGTCCGGGCCGAGCACGCCCCGGCGGACCGCCACCTCCTGGTCGGGGACCGCCGCGCCCAGCTCGGCCAGCCGCTCCACGTGCCCCTTCTCGATCACCCAGGCGTGGCGCAGGTCGGGCAGGCGGTGGCGTTCCGGGCCGATGGCCGCAGCCTGGCCGACCGTCTCCGTGATCAGGGCCACCGCGCCGGAGTCCTGGAGGATCCAGCGGGTCTGGAACACCGAGGAGGTGGGGTAGACGGGGACCGTGACCAGGCCGGCCGCCCAGGCCGCGAAGTCGAGCAGCGTCCACTCGTAGGTCGTGCGCGCCATGACCGCGATCCGGTCGCCCGGCATCAGGCCCTCGGAGATCAGTCCCTTCGCCAGGGCGAGCACCTGGTCGGCGAACTGGGCCGCCGTCACATCCGTCCAGCCGCCGTCCGCGTCCCGGCGGCTGAGCACCCGGTGGCCGGGCGCCTCGCTCGCGTTCTCGAACGGCAGGTCGGCGAGCGAGCCATGGGTCACCGGCGGCACCAGCGGCGGCACGTAGGCCTCCCGGACCTCCCCGTTCAGCCGCCGGGTCTCCGGCTCCACCAGCACCGGGCGGCCGTCGTGGTCGAGGTCGACGGGGGCGGCGGACACGGGCGCGGACGAGTACGAGATGGGCATGGCAGCTCCTGGGGCCTGCAGCTACACACTGCTGTGCTGCATAGGTACGCGCGGTGCGGACCGAGACGTTCACCCGCGGCAGCGGCTCGCTGTTACCGCCGGTCAGGACGGCGATCGTACGGCGCCCGCGTGGGGACTCTGTGCGGGTTCGGGAATGGTCCGGGGATGGGGCTGTGCAGGCCTTGCCACACGGGTTTGAGGTGCCGTCAGGTCGCCGGTGACGTAGCCTTACCGCAGGTAACCTTACTCCGGAGTAAGCATTGGGCCGAACAAGGAGCCGCCATGACGACCGACCGTTGTCCGCGCTTCGCCGGCACTGCGCCCGGCCGCTGCCCGACCCACCGCCCGGGGCTGCCGCAGCCGGCGCCCCCGCGGCGCTGGTCGCCAGGGCGGCCGGCCCTGTCCGGTCCGCTGCTGCATCTCACGGCCGGCGAGTCCTCCGCCGCCCTCGCGCGGGGCGGTCTTCCGGCAGGCGTCGCCGAGACCACGGCCCGGCTCGCTCACCCGGCGTCGGGCGCGGTCCATGGGCAGGTCGTCGGCGTCTGCGGCCAGAGCCTGCTGGGGGCGTGATGTCCGTCGTCCTCGCCCGGCCCCCCGCGCTCGCGCCGCTTCTGGCCCGCGGCGCCCTGCTGTCCCCCTTCAAACGCCCCCGTCCGGACGCCGACTTCCCCCGCGACCGGCTCGTCCTGCCCGCCCTGCGCGTCGACCTCGCGCGGCTCGCGGCGTACGAGCGGGTGTGCGGCTTCCCGACCGGCGACGACACACTGCCGCCGACCTATCCGCACGTCCTGGGCTTTCCGCCGGCCATGCGGCTGATGAGCGACCGGGGCTTCCCGCTGCCGCTGCTCGGACTAGTCCACACGTCGATCGAGATCACCCGGTACGGGCCGATGCCGGCCACGGGGGAGTACGAACTCGCCGTGCACATCGGCGGACTGGCGCCGCACCGGCGCGGCACCGAGGCCTCGGTGGTGACCGAGGTGCGGGCCGGCGGGGATGTCGTATGGGAGTCGACTAGCACGTATCTGGCCCGGCACCGCTCCACGCACCCGGCCGGGCCGGCCGGGGACGGCCCGGCGGCGCTGCCCGCGGTCGCCGAGTGGCACCTGGCCGGGGACGTCGGCCGCCGCTACGGCGCCGTCTCCGGCGACCGCAATCCCATCCACGTCCACCCGCTCACCGCCCGGCTGTTCGGCTTCGAGCGACCCATCGCGCACGGCATGTGGACGGTGGCCCGCTGCCTGGCCGCGCACGGCACGCCCCAGCGCACCACGGTGACGGCGCGGTTCAGGGCGCCGGTGCTGCTGCCGGGGACGGTGACGTACGCGGCGGACGGGGAACGTTTCGAGCTGCGCGGTGGTGACCAGGTGCACGTCCAGGGAGAGGTGCGCCCGCTCACCGCGTAGGGCGTCAGGCCACCCAGCCCAGGACGAGGCCGCAGACCAGCGCGAGACCACCGGCGGCCCAGGCCGGCGCCTCGCGTTGCGTCTTCCAGCGTTCGACCGCGAGCGTGGCGAACACGGCGACGAAGAGCCGGAAGAAACTGTCGGCCAGTGACCCGTCCAGCGCGGTGACGATCTGGCTTGTTCCGAAGCCCACGGCGGTGCAGAGCAGGAGGGGTCTCGCCACCTGCCTCTCGGCCACCATGACCAGGACGGCGATGGTGACCACGACCTGCAGTATTTCGATGACCAGCATGACTTCCTCTCGTGTACGGGCGGATGGCGGCCGGGAGTGCACCCGACCGCCACCCGCTCAGTGTTCGTCCGACTTACTTGCAGCCGTTCTTCTTGCCCCAGTAGGTGTAGGGAATGAATCCCGGGTACGCCCAGGGCCAGTGCAGTTCGAGGCAGTGGTGGACCTTGACTGCCCACTTCGCCCTGCGTTCGATCACGGCGAGGTCGATCAGGAGCCAGTCGGCGACGGCGTTGGTGCCCGCTCCGAGGAACGCCGCGATGGTGGCCGCCTTCTGTGCCCACCAGGCCCAGTTCTCGGCGTGCTTCGTCTCGCTCTTGTTGAGCCGGATGCGCACGCCCCACCAGTGGGCCGAGAACTTCAGCTGCCCGGTCAGGTCCAGGTCGTTCACCGGATCACCCGGGTAGGTGTAGGCGTCGGAGTTGCCGCCGTAGACCGGGTCCGTGGTGAGGAAGCGACCGGTGGCCGGGGAGTAGAGGCGGACGCCCATCATGACCACGCTGCTGAGCGTGTTGGACGAGCGCTGGTAACCGCCGAGCCAGCCGTAGGTACCGCCGACGGCGGTGTCCAGCGCGTTGCCGTACTCGTCGTAGTGCTGGACCGTGCTGGACCTGGTGGTGTCCAGCGGCTGCTGGACCGTGACGTCACCGTGGATGTCGGAGAACTGCAGGACCACGTCCCCGCTCGCCGACGTGGTGGCGCCCAGGTCGCCCATGAGGTCCCGGACGTTGCGGCTGATGCCGCTGCCGGTCGCGCTCCACGTGGGGCTGTCGCAGCCGCAGCCGTAGTGGTTGGTGACCGTCGTGCTGTTGGTCCAGGTGCCGTCCGTGCCCTGGGTCTGGGTGGTCTGAACGCCGGGCCGGTAGGCGGCGTCGAGGCTCCAGGTGTTGCGGTTGGAGCCGACGGTCTCCGAGTTGACCAGGTCGTTGCTGTAGTACGACAGGGCCGTGCTGCCGCTGGTGGTGGTGCGGCCGAAGGCGTCGTACGCGTAGCCGCTGTTCACCAGGCGGTCGGCCGAGTCGTAGGAGTACGACGTGGTGGCCGTGGTGGCGTCGGCGGTGCTGCTGTCGCAGTCGTCCGACGTCGTCTTCAGCGAGCTGCGGTTGCTGTTGCCGTCGAAGCCGTAGGCACGGCTGGTGCATCCGGTGCCGCTGGTGTCGGTGGCCTGGGTGAGGCGTCCGGCACTGTCGTAGGCGTAGGCGGAGTCGATGCTCGGGCCGTCGGTCTGGGTGTGACCGAGCTGCTGCCCGATGGCCGAGTACTCGGCCGTGTCGGCGGCGACGCCGGTGCCGTCGGAGGCGGTGTACTCCCGGTCCGTCTGGTTGCCGGCCGTGTCAGTGGTGATGGCCAGGCTGTAACCACCGGGCATGCTCTCGGACTTGAGGATGCCGTCGGCGTCGTACGTCCCGGTGAAGGTGCCGGCGACCGAGTCGGTCAGGTTCTTCAGGTTGCCCGCCGTGTCGTAGCCGTACGTAACGGTGGAGGGCGCCGAGTCGGTGGTCTTCACGGTCCGGTCGAGGACGTCGTAGGCCCTGGTGGTGGTGTTGCCCGCGCCGTCGTCGTAGGTCAGGAGCCGGCCGAGCTGGTCGTAGGTGTAGGCGACGGTCTGGCTGCCCGAGGACTGGGTGGCGATCTGCCCGTTGTTCTGGTCGTAGGTGAGAGTGGTGGCGGGGATCGCCGTTCCGATGCCGCCGGTGATGGCGCTCTTCACGGTGCGGCCCGCGCTGTCCGTGGTGACGGTGGTGGTGCGGGTCACCCCGTTCGCGGTCTCGGCCTTGGTGGCCGTCTGGCCCCAGCGGCCGTAGGTGTAGGTGGTGGTGACCGCGTCGGTCGGGTTGCTGCCACCGTTGGTGATGGCGGCCGCGGGCGCGGTCTTGCAGAGCAGTCCGGCCCATTCGGGACGGGCGCCGCAGGTACCCGAGCCGTCAGCGGTGTAGTAGGTGTACGTCAGGGTGTCCGCGTCGGAGCCGGACGAGCCTGCGGTGCGGGTCGTGGCGACCCGGCCGGAGCTGTCGTACGACGTCACCGTGTCGGTGGTGGTGCCGCCCTGCTGGGACTTCTGCCGGCCGGTCGACCAGTCGTAGGTGTTGGTGACGGTGAGGGTGTCGCCGTCCGTTGCGTAGCCGGCGACCGTGGCACCGGTCACGGTGGTGGTGACCAGATCGGAGACCGCGGCGTCGCCGGGCCGGTTCTCGTCGTAGGTGTACGACGTGTGGGTCCGGGCCGGAACCACGCTGCCGGCGGCCAACGTGCCGCTGGTGCCCTTGAGGTCGCTGCTCAGGGTGATCCGGTGGAGCGGGCCGTACTGGTCGAGGAGCCGCTTGCCGTCGGTGGAGTACTCCGAGACGGTGGCGAGCTGCCGTGCGCGGTCCGCGGTGGACAGGTCGGTCAGGCCGAGTTCGGCCAGCTCGTCGGCGTCCCCGCCGAGCGCCAGCGCTCGGTTGGCGGCCGTGAGGCTGCTGACCTCGTGGCCGAACCGGTCGTGGTCGGTGGCGGTGATGGAGCCGCCGGGAGTGGCGGAGTTGGTCTCCTCGCCGTCGGCGTTGATGTAGGTGATGGTGGCGCGGCCGTAGGCGGACGACGCGAGGTCGCTGCCGGTGCTGGAGGACGGGACGCTGTCCGCCGGGAAGACGGCGGTGGCGTCGGTCGGTGCCTCCTCCTGGGCCCAGGTGGCGACCGTGTTCGCGTCCATCTGGTTCGGCGCGGAGCTGCCCGACAGCGGCACGTCGTAGACGACCGTGGTGGTCGCCGTACCCGACGTGGTGCTCGCGCTGCCCTCGGCCAGGGCCGGGCGGGAGGCGCTGAGCAGCATGCCGGAGCCCGCGGTCAGGGCCGAGCCCGCTTTGCCGTAGGTGAAGGTCCACGGCAGCTCACCGGGCTTGGCGAGGGTGGCGACGTGGCCGTCGGAGTCGTAGGTGTACTGCGTCTTCAGCGCGGGGCTGATGCGCGGGTCCCAGACCTGGCGGAGCCTGCCGGAGGAGTCGTACGCGTAGTCGGTGACGGTCTCGGCGGTGGCGGCCGAGGCACCCGGGTCGGTGGCCCACAGCTTGATCGCCTTGACCTGGCCCGCGTAGTCGCCGAACGACGAGCCGGTGGCCGTGGTGGTGTCGGCGTAGACGAACTCCAGGACCCGGCAGCCCTTGGTGGACGGGGCGGACTGGCAGGTGGTCGCACTGATCCCGGTCGTCGGGGAGATCACGTACTTCGGGCGGGCCAGGGTCTGGCTGCCGGAGGTGACGGTCTCCGAGACGGTGGTGACGGTCGAGTCGCTCACCGGGGTGGCCGAGGAGGACAGCGTCCAGGTCGGCGTGGCGGCCGCCGCCTTCGCGAACACGGTGGTGTTGGCGTCGGTGTCGGTGAGCGTGAACTGCGTGCCGGACAGCGTGCCCACCAGGGTCAGGCCCTCTTCGCCGGTCTCCGGCTGCCAGCCACCCGAGCTGGTCGCGGTGAAGGCGACCGAGCTGCCGTCCGCCCTGAGCAGTTCCGCCGAGGTGGCGGAGGTCTTGCGGATCTGCGTGAAGTCGCTGTCGGCGGCGTCGACGGCGGAGGTCCAGCCGCGGCCGAAGATCTGCGCCTGGCCCTCGCTGTCGTTGGCGTTGGCGCGCGAGGAGTACGTGCGCTCCACGTCGGCCATGAACGCCGAGGCGTCGGTTGCCGACAGGGTGTAGTCGCCGGTGAGTTCGTTCACCGTGCCGGGGCCGACCTCGGCGCTCGGGGCGGTGCCGGCGTCGCGGTCGAGGGTGACGTCGACGGTCTGCGAGTGTCCGGTGCTGATGCCGTCGGTGAACTCGGCCCGCAGCTGGATCACACCGTCCTCTGCCAGCGAGTTGACGGTGTTCCACACCAGCTTGGTCGCGGTGCCGTCGGTGACGGGGACCGGCCAGGAGGACACGGCGTTGCCGGAAGCGGTGACGTCACCCACGGGCACGGTGTGCCAGCTGTCGGTCTCGCCGCGCCGGTACTGCCAGGTGATCCCGGTGTAGAAGGTCATGCCCTTCGCCGACAGGGTCAGCCGGCGGGCGGTGGTGTCGCCGTCCTGCGGGGCGAGGATCGCCGCGCCGTCCGCACCCACGCCGAACGAGTACTTGGTGGTGGAGGTGGAGAGGTTGCCGCCGGAGTCGATCGTGCGGGCGTAGAGCGTGTGCCAGCCGCCGGCGGGGTCGATGGAGACGGTGAGCGCGTCACCGCCGTTGCCGTCGGTGGTGTCCAGCTTCTGGTTCGGCAGGGTGCTGTCGTCCAGCCCCCAGTAGTAGCCGGCGCCGTCCGACGAGGAGGTGTCGAGCGTGCAGGAGACGGCGGAGTCCGCCTTGGCCGTCCAGCCGTTCTCGACGTACGTGGCGCAGGAGACGGTCGGGGCGGCGGGCGCGGCCGTGTTCATCACGAACGTCGTGTAGCCCGACCAGGAGCCGTAGTCGGTGCCGTCGTAGGCGCGGACCCGGTAGCGCAGGTGCGCGCCCGCCGGGAGGGCCGAGGCGGACGGGATCGTCAGCTTGGCCGTCGAGCCGGAGGCCACCGACGAGGACGTGCCGGTGTACGAGTAGGTGGTGTCCGCGTACGCCGGATCCGCGGTGAGCTCGAACTGGGCCTTGGTGCTGGAGCCGTCCGGGTCGGTCACCTTCGCCGACAGGCTCGGCGTGAGCGAGGTGACGTACCGGTTGCCGTTGTAGGCGTTGACCTGCGAGGGCGAGATCGCCAGCGAACTGGGCACGGACGGGTAGGAGTTGTAGGTCACCACCAGCTTCGGCGCGTACCCGGCGGTGGTGTAGTTCGCCGAGCGGAAGCGCCGCCAGGTGGTGGAGTCGGTCTCGTCCGCGCTGCGGATCTGCAGGCCGTAGTTGGCGGAGCCGTCGGCCCACGCCTGCACGATGCTCTGCAGATTCCAGTTCGACCAGTTCGCCGGGCAGGACGAGGAGTAGCCCCAGTGGCCGGTGTTGTTCGCCGCGCCGGTCGTGGTGGTCGACGGCTGCGAGCCCCAGGTGATCGACGTCGACGACCAGGTGGAGGTGATCCGGCGGGCCTGGGTGGCGGCGCCGGAGGTGGAGCAGGTCGCCGAGTAGTAGTTGTACAGCGACATCGTGGCCGCGGTGATGTGCTTGCCCTTGAACGCCGACACGTCGAACTTCAGGTACGAGTGCGCCACATCCGTGCCGGAGTCGTACGTGCCCGACTTCAGCTCCTGCGAGGAGATCTGCGAGTCGGTGTAGTCCGGGTTCTGCAGCCACGTGTCGGTGGTGACCGCGAGCGTGGTGGTCGGGTCGACCGTCACCGGGTAGGTCGCGGTGGCCAGGAAGTGCTTGTCCGGGGTGAGCACCAGCGTCTGCGAGCCGTCGGACGCGGTCTCGATCCTGGTCGCGACCCGCTTCTGGTGGGCGGACTCGCCGGACGCCGGGTCCTTGGTGGAGTCCCACATCATCGGCGCCGGCGCCTCGGCGACCAGCTTGCCGCTCGTGTCCTTGAGCAGCAGGTGGCCGGAGGGGGCCTGGGAGACCTTCAGTCCGTCCAGGTCCAGCGGGATGCGGTACTGAGCGGTGCCGTCCGGCCGCTGATTGAGCGTCAGGTTCTCCGAGAAGCCCTGCGCCAGCGCGGTGACCGAAAGGGTCTGGCCGCTGCCCAGGTCGTAGGAGGCGGTGCTGTTCCTCACCTTCGGCGCGGGCAGCTTGTCCTGCCAGCCCAGCCCGAAGGACTGCTTGCCCTTGGTCACCGACGCCAGCTGCTTGTCCCCGCCGTCGGACACCGCGATGTCCGCCGCCGCGGCGTCCGGCGTGAGATCGGCGCCGGTGTCGGACAGCGAGGTGTCGATGTCCCTCCACTGCCCGTCCTGCTTCACCCGGACCGGTCCGGCGTACGCCTCCGTCTGCAGCTCCCCGCTGGGCAGGGCGTACGTCGTGGTGTCCGTCGTGCGGGCCGACAGCACCTCGATCTTCCGCTTCTGCGTCCGGGCCATCAGCAGGGCCGACGCCACCGAGTCCGCCGACGAGGCGGCCGGCTTGGGCTTCGACGCCGTGACCGCCTCCCTCGGTCCGGAATCGGTCGCGAAAGCCGCCCCCGTGCCCAGTGACACCAGCGCCGTCTCCGCCGCCAGCACCGCGGCCACCGCGAGGGCGGTCCGTCTGAGGCGGTTCACTCTGCGTGGCGACCCCACCCGCCACAGGCTGTGTCTCTTCAACACCCCTCCAACAACCGGTCAGGGATGCGGACGCACCCCCGAGTGGGGAGTGAGAAAAGGGGAGTCAGTTGTCATCCAGGTGAACGAGACTCCGCTGACCAGGGAGAATCCGTCCTCAGGTTTCGCTCAAGTCCCTTGTCCCCGAAAGACTTGACCCGTTCATGACCTGTCTGGCCATGAGTCGCCCAGGCAATCGCTGTAGGCAATCCGGACAAGCGGTAACCGATCAGGCACGGCTTTCTTACGCAGCCCCCGCGGAAAGCTCACGAAAACCGAGTCGATCCTTTACGAAACCGTGATCGGTGGTGTCCAGGGCCGCCCTTCCATCAGGTTGCCGAGCCCCGCCCAGGCGAAGTTCATCAGGGTCGACGCGGCCTGCCGGGCGGAGACACCGGGGGTGACGTTGGCCCAGGCGGCGAGCGACTCGGCGGCCCCGACCAGGGCCTCGGCGAGCCCGGCGACCTCGTGTTCGGGCAGGTCGGGGTCGTGCTGCTCCCCGAAGCCCTCAACTCCGTTCGAGCAGAGGGCGTCCCCGTCACGGGCCGCTACGGCGATGAGCCGGGTGACGAACGCGACGATCTCCTCGCGCATCGCGGCCACCTCGGCGGCGAAGGGTTCACCGTGCGTACGGGCCTGGAGGTGCAGGATGGCCCAGCCGTCCGGGTTCCGCGCCGTGTGCGTGAAGAAGGCCTGGAGCCCTTCCCAGAGCTGGCGGTCGGCGCCGGTCCCGGGCCGGACGCCGGAGCGGACCGCCTCGACGAGGGCGGCGGCCTCGCGGCGGATGCAGGCGCTGAAGAGGGATTCCTTGGAGTTCAGGTACAGGTACACCAACGGCTTGGACACACCGGCGAGTTCGGCGATCTCGTCCATGGAGGCGGCCATGTAGCCGCGCTGCCCGAAGGTCTTCACGGCGGCGTCGAGCATCTGCTGCTCGCGCACGGCCCGCGGCATCCGCTTGGTCTTCACGGAACCCATGCGGGCAAGACTACGGTCAGCCCGCTGCGACACAGGCTTTCAGGAAGTCTGCCCCTGCGTCCGCGCCGTGTCGTCCGCCACGTCCTCCTGGCTGCGGTTCGCCTCGAGGTTCGCCTTCATCCGGTCCACCCGCCGCACGATCTGCACCGACGCCCGGTCCCGCTCCTTGCGCAGCGCCACGAAGCTGATCGGCGCCGAGATCACCAGGGCCAGCAGGATGATCCACAGGCCGTTGGAGTCGCCGAGGCCGCGCGGGGCGATCCCCGAGTAGACGAGGCCCCAGACGACCACGAGGCAGCCCACGAGGATACCGAGGCGCATCAGCGTGTATCGGAGCATCTCAATCCACTCTTCCGTTCCGATCCGTTCCGAACGTTCCCAAAGCGCACCGTCCAGTGAAGCACGCCGGGGGCCCGATCTTGCAGCGGGGTGCGCGCGACCCTGCTCACCCCAGCGGCAGCAGCATGGTGATGTCGTCGCGGTCGTCCCCGGGGGCCACCCGGATCGCCTCGGGGACCCGGCCGACCTCCTTGTAGCCGCAGGAGCCGTAGAACCGCTCCAGGCCGAGGCCGCCGCGGCAGGTGAGCCGTATCGCCTCTATGCCCTCCAGGCCGCGGGCCGCGTCCGCTGCGGCGGCCAGCAGGTCACGGCCGTAGCCCTTGCCCTGGTGCCGCGGGTGGACCATGACCGTGTAGAGCCAGATCCAGTGGGTCATCAGGCGGTGCGTGTTGGAGGTGAGGAACGCGGTCGCGGCCACCCGCCCGTCCTCGTCCCGCCCGACGAGCAGCCGGCTGCGCCCCTCGCTCATGGCCACCAGGTGCTTCAGCAGCTCGGGGCGTATCGCGTCCGGGGTGACCGGCGCCACGAACCCCACGGCTCCCCCGGCGTTGGTCACATCGACCCAGAGGTCGAGGATCCCGTCGCGCAGGGCAGGGGTCATGGCGGGGTCGAGCGTGAAATCGAGAGCCACCGGCCGGGTCACACCCTCATCGGCTGCGGCTGTTCCCGGCGCGCCGGGTCCGGGCCCTCGTACTCCCGGATGATCTCGTACCGCGTGTTCCGCTCCACCGGCCGGAACCCGGCGTCGCGGATCAGCTCCAGCAGGTCCTCACGGGTCAGCTTGTTCGGCGTGCCGAAGTTGTCCGCGTCGTGCGTGATCTTGTACTCGACGACCGAGCCGTCCATGTCGTCCGCACCGTGCTGGAGGGCCAGTTGCGCGGTCTGGACGCCGTGCATCACCCAGAAGACCTTGACGTGCGGGACGTTGTCGAAGAGCAGGCGTGAGACGGCGAACGTCTTCAGGGCCTCCGCACCCGTCGCCATCTGCGTGCGGGCCTGGAGACGGTTGCGGACCTTGCCGTCCTTCATGTCCACAAAGTCGTGCTGGTAGCGCAGCGGGATGAAGACCTGGAAGCCGCCGGTCTCGTCCTGGAGCTCACGCAGGCGCAGCACGTGGTCCACGCGGTGGCGGGGCTCCTCGATGTGGCCGTACAGCATGGTGCACGGGGTCTTCAGCCCCTTCTCGTGCGCCAGGCGGTGGATGCGCGACCAGTCCTCCCAATGGGTCCGGTGGTCGACGATGTGCTGCCGGACCTCCCAGTCGAAGATCTCCGCGCCGCCACCGGTCAGCGACTCCAGACCGGCGTCGATCAGCTCGTCCAGGATCTCGGAGGCCGAAAGACCGGAGATCGTCTCGAAGTGGTGGATCTCCGTCGCCGTGAACGCCTTCAGCGACACGTTCGGCAGCGCCTTCTTCAGCTCGCGCAGCGACCGCGGGTAGTAGCGCCAGGGCAGGTTCGGGTGCAGGCCGTTGACGATGTGCAGCTCGGTGAGGTTCTCCGACTCCATCGCCTTGGCGAGCCCCACGGCCTCCTCGATACGCATCGTGTACGCGTCCTTCTCGCCCGGCTTGCGCTGGAAGGAGCAGTACGCGCAGGACGCGGTGCACACGTTCGTCATGTTGAGGTGGCGGTTGACGTTGAAGTGCACGACGTCGCCGTTCTTGCGCGTCCGCACCTCGTGTGCGAGGCCGCCCAGCCAGGCCAGGTCGTCCGACTCGTACAGCGCGATGCCGTCCTCGCGGGTCAGCCGCTCACCGGAGCGGACCTTGTCCTCCAGCTCGCGCTTGAGCCCGACGTCCATGCGGATACCTCTTTCTGAGACTGACTCCGTCAACCGTAGCCCTACGCCTCCTCCGGCAGCTCCCCGACCCTGTTCTCCCACTTCGTCGACAGCACGATCGTGGTACGGGTCCGGGAGACGCCCTTGGTGCCCGACAGCCGACGGATGATCTTCTCCAGGCCGTCGACGTCCGTCGCCCGCACCTTGAGCATGAAGGAGTCGTCGCCGGCGATGAACCAGCAGTCCTCGATCTCGGGCAGGTCCTTCAGCCGGCGCGCCACGTCCTCGTGGTCGGCGGCGTCGGAGAGCGAGATGCCGATGAGGGCGGTCACTCCGAGGCCGAGCGAGGCGGCGTTCACCGTGGCGCGGTAACCCGTGATGACGCCCGCCGCCTCCAGACGGTTGATGCGGTCGGTGACGCTCGGTCCCGACAGGCCGACGAGGCGCCCCAACTCCGCGTAGGAGGCCCGGCCGTTCTCCCTGAGGGCCTGAATGAGCTGCCTGTCCACCGCGTCCATGCGATCGAAGCCTTCCGGTGAAGAGATCCGATGAGAGATCTGCAGAGTTCCTGAAGTGATGAGTGGTGCTGTGCTGCTGATGCCTGGTGCGCCGGCGCCAACGGTCACCGGACGGGCCGGGAACCGCCGAGTTCGCCCTCCCAGCGGCGGTACAGCCGGTGGGGCACCCCCGCGGCGTCCAGCACCCGCCCCGCGACGAAGTCCACCAGGTCCTGGATGTGCGTGGCGCCCGCGTAGAACGCCGGCGACGCGGGCAGCACCACCGCGCCCGCCTCGTCCAGCGCCACCAGCTGCTTGAGGGTCTGCCCGGCCAGCGGCGTCTCCCGTACGGCGACGACCAGGCGCCGCCCCTCCTTGAGCGTGACGCTCGCGGCCCGCTGCAGCAGGTCCTTCGACAGCCCGAGCGCGACCCCCGCCACACACGCCGTGGACGCGGGCACGATCAGCATGCCCTTCGCCGGGTACGACCCGGAGGACGGCCCTGCGGCCAGGTCCCCGGCGCTCCAGTGCCGCACACGGTCTCCGTCGACGTCGACCACGAACGTCCCGGGCTTTCCGTCGGCGCCCCGTCCCAGCCACTCGCGCAGGTCCTCCCGCCAGTGGGCGTCCCGGAAGGCGATCCCGGTCTCGTCGAGCAGGGTGAGTCGCGAGGCACGGGAGACGACGAGGTCGACGCTCTCACCCGCGGCGAGGAGTCCGCGCAGCACGGCGGCGGCATACGGGGTGCCGGAGGCGCCGGACACCCCTACGATCCAAGGCTTACGCGGCGTCTCTCCTGGCTTGACTGGGTTCACGACACCGAGCCTATCCGGCGCCGCGGGGCAGGAACGGGCCAAGGGGCCGGTTACCGGAGCCCCCGCCGGCTCCTCGCCCGGTACCGGGACCCCCTCATGAGAACGGCCCCTCCGCCCGCGAGCGGAGGGGCCGTCCCGAGCGGCCGGTCGGTGGGCCGGTCAGTGGCCCGGCGTGCACCGGTACAGCGTCCGGGCCGCGGCCGCTCCGCCGGCCGTGCCCGGGACGGCGGAGTCCGTGCCGCCGTACGCCGAGGCCGGGACGGGGGTGCAGGCGGAGCGGACCCAGTCGGTGATCCGCGCCGTGGCCGTCGTCCCACCGCCGCCGAACGGTGCGCCCGTGCCGCGGCCACCGCCCAGGAGCACGTACCGCACCTTGCCGGTGTCGACCAGCTCCCGGAACTGCGCCTCGGTCGGGAACGGCACCCTGCCGCTGAAGCCGCCGAGCGGCAGGACGTGGGCGCCGGTGGCGAGGATGTACGGGGACGCGCCGCTCCAGCTGGTGGTGGCGAACACGTAGGCGGCCGAGCCCCGGTGCGCGGTGGTGTAGTCGAGCACCTTCCGCTCGGCCGCGGTGAGTCCGCCCTGCACGCCGAAGCCGCCGAAGCCGCCCACGCCACCGAATGCGCCCGTGCCGCCGCGGGCCGCCCGGGTGCCGCGCGTCGCGCCGCCGCCCCAGGCCGTTCGGCCCGTCCGGCCGGCCGCCGAGACCACCGAGCCGTGGCCGCGGTCCGGGGCGGAGGGACCGACCGCGCCCATGCCGGAACTGCTGTAGGACGGGTTGAACACCTGCACCGCCCACGCGCTCGGCGCGAGCAGCACCGCCGTGAGGGAGGCCGCCAGCCCGGCGAGGGCGAGCCGGCCGCCGGACGGCGTACGACCCGGACGGGCCCACACCAGCAGGACGACGGCTCCGAGACCGAGCACGCCCACCGCGGGCGCCAGCCACGGCAGGAACGACGGGAACTGGCCGGCGAGGTACGCGCTCCACGCCGCCGTCGCCGCCACCGCGCCCGGCAGCGCCCATGCGCGACGGCCGCCGGCGCGGTGGGCACGCCACAGCAGCGCGACACCGCCACCGGTGAGGGCGGCGAGCGGCACGGCGATCACGCCCATGTAGTACGTATGGCCGGCGACGCTACCCGCGCTGAAGACCAGGAAGTACGTGGTCAGCCACGTGCCCCAGAGGAGGAATCCGGAACGGGTCCGGTCGGTGCGCGGCCTGCCCCGGCGCCACAGGAGACCGCAGACGACGGCGACGGCGGCGATCGGGTAGAGCCAGCCGGTCTGGGAGGCGAGCGACGTACCGAACATCTTCGACCAGCCGTTCTGGTCACCGCCCCGGCCGCCGGTCCGGCGCAGGGCGTTCGTCCCGGCTCCCAGGGCGTCCCGCGTCCCGGTACGGCGGTACTGGGCGCCCCCGCCGACTCCGGTGCCGCCCGTCCGGCCTGCCCCCAGCCCCGGGCCCGCCGCCTGCCCCGGGGCCGCCCCCTGCCATGGGCCGCCCCGGCCGCCTCCGCCGCCCTGTGTGGCGCTCACGCTGCCCGTGGAGGCCGCGCTGATACCGAGGGAGGAGAAGCGGTTCAGGAAGTTGTAGCCGACCACCATGCTGAACGCGGAGTTGTTGGTGGTGCCGTCCACGTAGGGTCGGTCCCCGGCGGGGGTGAGGGTGACGGCGAGCATCCAGGACGCCGACACGGCGGTCATCACCACCGCGGACACGCCGAGGTGCGCCAGCCGCCTCCGCAGCGTGATCGGTGCCGAGAGCAGGTAGACCAGGGTGAGCGCGGGCAGCACCGCCCACGCCTCCAGCATCTTGGCCTGGAAGCCGAGCCCCACCCACACACCGGCGAGCACCAGTGGGCCCGGCCGGCCGTCGCGGGCGGCACGCTGGGTGGCCTCGGCCGCCAGCAGCAGACACAACGTGAAGGCGGGGTCCTCGACGGCGGTGCGGAAGAGCCCCACGGCCACCGGGGTCAGCAGGAACGCCGTGCAGGCGATCAGCGCCGCGTTCACGCCCGCCCAGTCGCGCACCAGCCGGTGCAGGACCAGTAGGCTCGCCAGCCCCTCGAGGACCTGAGGAAGGATCAGCGCCCACGGATGGAATCCGAAGACGCGGGCGGAAAGCGCCTGCGGCCACAGGAATCCCGGCAATTTGTCGAGCGTGATGGAATTCCCGGGGTCGAAAGATCCGTAGAAGAAAGCCTTCCAACTCTCCGTCATACTGCGGACGGCGTTGGCATAGAACGTGTGGTACTGGCTGTGGTCGATCCCCCATGCGTAGAGCACGGCGGCGAGCACGATGACGACCAGCAGCGCCGGGCGCGCGTATGCCGGCTGATCCGCCGGCGAACGCCACGGCGCGCGGCGAACGGCACCGGTGGGCGGGGTGAGGACTGTCGTAGCCATGCACAGCAGTCTTGGGGCACCGGGCGCGCCGCCCCACCGAAAAGGCCCGTTCCAAGAAAATTCTCGACAGAATCAGGACGATTCTTTAACCCGACCGGACGGCATTTCAATCAGCGAAGTGCCGCCCATTACCAGCCCTGTACACACCCTGCCCACATGAATAACACAGTGGACGCACAGCTTTTGAGCCGCGCAGCTTTCAGCTGACCGTCGACGCCCCGTCCCAGGCACTCGCGCGGGTTCTCCCGCCAGTGGGCGTCCCGGGAAGGCGATCTGAGTCTCGCCGAACAGCGTGAGCCGTGCGGGAGACGACGAAGTCGACGCCTGCCGGCGGGCGGAGGGGTTCAGGACCGGCTGCGCGCTTTCGGGTCCACGGGGAGGCGGCCGGTTGTGACCGTCAGCTTGCCCAGCGGGGAGTCGACGGTCAGGTCGGTGCCGTACGGAATGGTGTCGCGTCCCAGGTAGCCGTCGGGTCCCGGGTTCCACATCGTGACGACCTGGCCCTTGAGCGGGTCGAAGATCAAGTAGTTGGCGATGCCGCGGGAGGCGTACCAGCCGGGTTTGAGCTCGTAATCCCGCCGGATGCTTTCCGGGGACACCACTTCAGCGACGAACTCGATGAGGTCGGCCGGGTACGCACTGCGGTTCTCGGCCTCTTCCTCGGCCGGGATCACCGCGATGTCCGGGCAGAACTCGTTGGTGTCGTCGAACGGGAAGGCCACGTCGCTCACCAGGGCCCATCCCGACGGCAACTGCTCCTCGACGATCGCCCACACCCGCTGGATCGTCTTCCCGTGGAACGGCCTGACCGGGTTCATCACGATGCTGCCCTCGACAATCTCCGTCAGGTAGCCGGGGAACATGTCCTCCAGCCTGCTGAGCTGCGAGTGCAGGCGATCCGCGTTTGAGACGGTCATGACGGCCTCCTGGGGTCCTGCCCTCGATGGTAGGCCGCACGCTACGGGAGCGTGCGGCCGTGCGTGCTCCGTTCCGTCAGTGCCTCACCCGTGAGGCGATCCGCAGGACGTCTTGCCGGAGCCGTTGCGGCCGGCGAGCACGGTCCAGCCGGCGCAGGCGCCGTCGGGACGGGCGATATCGTGGCCATCGCCCTGGCCTGCGCGGGACCGGGCAACGCCCACCGGCTGCTGCCGAACTTCGAGGCCTGGGGCAGCGACGGGCACCGCATCTGTCGAGGTGAACTCCACGTGCTGGGTGCCGCGCGCCGACCGGCCTACGGGGTGAGTCCGCGGGTCAGCAGATCCAGCAGCGCGCACACGAACAGGGCGATGCCGATGAACCCGTTGACGCTGAAGAAGGCCCGGTTCAGGCGGGTCAGGTCGTGCGGACGGACGATCGTGTGCTCGTAGAGGAAGGCGCCCGCCACGATCACCAGGCCCAGCCAGAAGAAGAAGCCGGCGCCGGTGACGACCGCGTACCAGACGAACAGTGCCGTGGTGACGGCGTGACAGGCGCGGGCGCCCCAGACGGCCGCCGGGATGCCGAAGCGGGCCGGTACCGACAGGACGCCGGTCTCGCGGTCCGTCTCCATGTCCTGGCAGGCGTAGATCAGGTCGAAGCCGCCGATCCAGACGCCGACCGCGAGGCCGAGGATCACCGCGTCCCAGTCCCACCTGCCGCTGATCGCGAGCCAGCCGCCGACGGGGCCCATCGCCTGGGCGAGACCGAGGATGGCCTGCGGGAAGTTGGTGAACCGCTTGCCGTACGGATACACCACCATCGGGATCACGGCGATGGGGGCGAGCGCCAGGCACAGCGGGTTGAGCAGGGCCGCGGCGCCCAGGAAGAAGACGAGTGCGATCAGGGCGCCGGTCCACGCGTGCCGCACCGTCATCGCGCCGGTGACCAGCTCGCGGTGGGCGGTGCGCGGGTTGCGGGCGTCGATCTCGCGGTCGATGATCCGGTTCGCGGCCATGGCGAAGGTGCGCAGCCCCACCATGGCGACCGTGACGAGGAGCAGCCGTCCCCAGTGGATGTTCCGGTCCCACTGGTACATCGCGGTCAGCGAGGCGATGTACGCGAAGGGCAGGGCGAAGACGGAGTGCTCGATCATCACAAGGCGCAGGAACGCCCTGGTGCGTCCGGGCTGCGGAATCGCAGCGGAGGCGCTGCTCACAGGCCGTACTCCTTCCAGCGGCGGGTGACCTTCGCCGCCGTATCGGGGTCGGACAGGACCATGTCGGGCCAGCCGCCGTCCCTCGTGTAGCCCTCCTCGGGCCACTTCTTCGTGGCGTCGATGCCCGCCTTGCCGCCCCAGAACTGCTGGTAGGAGGCGTGGTCGAGATGGTCGACCGGGCCTTCGACGACCGTGAGGTCCCGGGCGTAGTCCGTGTTGCCGAGGGCGCGCCAGGCGACCTCGTGCAGATCGTGGACGTCGCAGTCGGAGTCGACGACCACGATCAGCTTGGTGAGGGACATCATGTGTGCGCCCCAGATGGCGTGCATCACCTTCTGGGCGTGCTTGGGGTACTTCTTGTCGATCGAGACGATCGCGCAGTTGTGGAAGCCCCCCGCCTCGGGCAGGTGGTAGTCCACGATGTCCGGCACGATGATCTTCAGCAGTGGGAGGAAGAACCGCTCCGTCGCGCGGCCGAGCGGTCCGTCCTCCGTCGGCGGGCGGCCAACGACGATGGACTGGAGCAGCGGGCGGCGGCGCATGGTGACGCAGTCGATCGTCAGCGCCGGGAAGGGCTCCTGGGGGGTGTAGAAGCCGGTGTGGTCGCCGAACGGCCCCTCCGGCAGCATCTCGCCGGGCTCGAGCCAGCCCTCCAGGACCACTTCGGCGTTCGCCGGTACCTGGAGCGGCACCGTCTGGCAGTCGACCATCTCGATCCGCTTGCCCGCGATGAAGCCGGCGAACAGGTACTCGTCGATGTCGCCGGGCAGCGGCGCGGTGGCGGCGTACGTCACGGCGGGTGGGCAGCCGAAGGCGATGGCGACCGGCAGCCTCTCCCCGCGCCGGGCCGCGACCTGGTAGTGGTTGCGGCTGTCCTTGTGGATCTGCCAGTGCATGCCGATGGTGCGCCTGTCGTGGCGCTGGAGGCGGTACAGCCCGAGGTTGCGGATCCCGGTCTCGGGGTCCTTGGTGTGGGTGAGCCCGAGGTTGAAGAACGAGCCGCCGTCCTTGGGCCAGGTGAAGAGGGCCGGCAGGGTGTCGAGGTCGACGTCGTCGCCGCGCAGCACGACCTCCTGGACGGGCGCGTCCGCGGCCTTCACCTTTCTGGGCGGCACGTGCGCCATCGCGCCGAGCTTCCCGAAGGCCTCCCGCACCCCGACGAACCCGTGCGGCAGTTCGGGCCTCAGCAGGCCGCCGATCTTCTCGGAGATCTCGTCGTACGACTTCAGGCCGAGGGACTTCAGCAGCCGCCGGTCGGTGCCGAAGACGTTCATCGCGAGGGGCATGCTCGACCCGCGCACGTTCTCGAAGAGGAGCGCGGGACCGCCGGACTTCTGCACCCGGTCGACGATCTCCCCGACCTCCAGATAGGGGTCGACCTCGGCTTTGATGCGCTTGAGGTCGCCCTCGCGCTCCAGCGCCCGGAGCAGGGACCGAAGATCGTCGTAAGCCATGCGTCCCAGTATCGCCGAGAGCCGGTTCGGGACTCCGGGCGCCCCGGGGGATCGGCCGGGGGCCCGCCCCCAGCGGAGCGGCTGTGCCGCGCAGCGGCCCACGGAACAGCACAGCCGCCACCCGCTACCCTGACCCCGTCACCGGGGCCCGTCGCACGCCCCTCGCCGTCTCCTGGGGGATCGCACCACCATGTTCAGGTATCTGCCTTTCCTGCTGGTCCTGGCGCTGTGGATATACGCCTTCATCGACTGCCTGAACACCCCCGAGGAGCAGGTGCGCGGGCTGCCCAAGGTGGTCTGGGTCATCATCATCCTGCTCTTCGGCGAGGTGCTGGTCGGCCCGATCGCCTGGCTGGTGGCCGGCAAGCACCGCGGCCCCGCCCCGGCGCACGGTTCCACGCCCTCCGAGTGGCACCGCAACCACCGCACCGCCTTCGTCGCACCCGACGACAATCCCGAGTTCCTGAGGTCCCTCAAGGAAGAGAACAAGAAGGACGAGGCCCTGCTGAAGGAGTGGGAGGCCGACCTGCGCCGCCGCGAGGAGGAGCTGCGGCGCCGGGAGCGGGGCGAGGGGCCCACGGCCGACTGATGGAGCCGGAGCTGCTCGTCTGGAGCCGAGGCCGCTCGTCACCTTCGAGAAGGCCGCCACCGTCCGGAGCTCCACCCGGGCCGCGGCCGAGCCGAGGTACGTGCAGTCCGGTGCGACCGCCCGGATCCGGGCGTTGGGGTCCAAGCCGGGCGCCGAGTTGCAGCGGGGTGTGCTGCCGGTGGGCCCGTCGGCGTCGTCGACGGGTCCCGCGGTGTCCGGCACGTCGTCCGCCGCCTACTGCTGCTGCTGCGGGCGGCGCACTCCCTACGTCTCGTCTGTGGCCAACTCCCCTCGTCCGCACGGCATTTGAACACAAGTATCGACTTGCCCCGCAGGCCCGTGGCGTAGATGGCGGTCGCCGGGATCGCCGCGACGGTCGGCGCGGTCGGCGCGCCGGTCCTGGAGGCGGTGAACAGGGTCCTCGGGCTGCTGGGCGGCCAGTAGGCAGCAGGGCCGGGCCGCCGCGCTTCCGCCTCGGGCCGGACGGGCCGCCGCGCTTCCGCCGGGGTACGACTGAGGACGTCGGTATCGACTCAGGCAGGGAGCACCGCAGTGAACGAACCCCGTATCCCCACCATCGACCTGCGCCCCTGGCTGGACGGCGCCCCGGACGCCCGCGCCCGGATCGCCCGTACCGTCGACGAGGCCCTGCAGAGCGCCGGGTTCCTGCTGGTCACCGGGCACGGCGTGGAGGCCTCTCTGCGCGAGGGGATCCGTGCGTCCGCGCGGGGCTTCTTCACCCTGCCCGTCGAGGTCAAGGAGAAGTACGCGGCCAAGGTCGGCGGACGCGGCTGGCTCGGTCCCGGAGCCGAGGCCAACGGCTACGCGGAGGGCACCGAGACCCCGCCCGACCTGAAGGAGTCGCTGACCTTCGCGACGCAGGAGCCGTTCGAGGACCCGGAGGTCAATGCGGAGTGGTACGCGCCCAACGTGTGGCCGGCCGAGGTGCCCGAACTGCGCGGGCTGTGCGAGGAGTACCTGGCGCGGATGAGGCGGCTGGAGAGCCGCCTGCTGTCGCTGCTGGGCGAGGCCCTGGGCCTGGAGCCGGACTTCTTCACCCGCCACATGGGCCACCCGACGTACGGCTTCAACATCAACTGGTATCCGGGCACGGAGGTCGTCGGTGAGCCGGAGCCGGGCCAGTTCCGCATCGGCCCGCACACCGACTTCGGCACCGTCACGATCCTGGACCGCCAGGCGGGCAAGGGCGGTCTGCAGGTGTGGACGGACGACGGCGGCTGGGAGGACGCCCCGTACGACCCCGACGCTTTCACCATCAACATCGGTGACCTGATGGCCCGCTGGACCGGCGACCGCTGGCGCTCGGGCCGCCACCGCGTCCTGCCGCCCCCGGCGGAGGCCCCCGCCGAGGAGCTGATGTCCCTGGTCTACTTCGGCGAGTGCACCCCGGGCACGATCGTGGAGTCGGTGCCGGCGCCGGTGGGGCGGGTGGCGTACGAGCCGGTGGACTCGCACGTGTATCTGCGGCAGAAGCTGGACTCGATCACAATGGGCTGAGAATCGGCCAAGACGGAAGACTTCCGCAACCCGACGGCCAGGCTGTGCACCGGTCCGAATCAACTGCCCATTTTTCAACGGCGGTCTGGGTATACCTCACTTCTGGGTACAGCTCACAGCAGCACATCGAAGCGGACCGCGCCGGGGGGAGATGCGGTGGACGACAGACGGCTGCACGGCCGGGAGCCTCTGTTCGACACCGAGCCGCCCGGCCTCGCCTCGCGGCTCGTCGGTCTGCGACCCCACCAGCTCCGCTCCTGCCCGTACGAGCACGACGGCGACGTGCCGTTCGTGGTGTTCGCGGGCGGTCGCGGCCTCGGCAAGAGCGCCCTGCTCGCCGAGGTGCGCGCCGCCTACCAGGGGCACACGCCCGTCGCACTGATCGACGGTGAGGAGCCGCAGTTCGCCGGGCCGCCACCGGAGCGGCCCGGCGAGGTCTGGTCACCGGTCGCGCAGGCGCTGACCACCGTCGCCGAGCAGCTCGCCGAGCCCGTGACGGGCGCCCGGCGGATCGGGTTCCCAAGGCTCGCCTCCGGGCTGCTCGCGGTCGCGGCGGGCGGCTGGGGCGACCGGGACGTCCCGCGCATCCGGCAGGAGGCCGAGCGGATCCTGCTGCTGAACGACTCCCGGTCCTTCCTGGACGGCTTCGCGGGCCGCTGGGTGAGCAAGGTGGTCGCCAAGCTGATCGCGTCCATGTCGAACACCGGGCCCGTCGTCGAGCCGATCATCGAGGCGACCCTGGAGTCCTTCAGCGAGGGCGTCTCCCCCACCCACCGCCGGCTGCGCAGGGCGGCCGGCTGGTACCGCGACTACCCGAACGCGGGCGGCAACCCCAAGCTGGGGCTCATCCTGCTGTCCGGGCACTTCCGGGCCGGCGGCGACTCCCGCACCCACGCCGAGCGCCATCTCGTGCGGGCCCTGCTGGCCGACCTGGACGACGCCTACGCCGGCGTGGTGCAGCGCTCCCGCCGCGTCGGCCGCCCGGTGATCCTCATCGACAACGTGCAGGAGCCCGCCGGACGCGGTCTGCTGGAGTGCGTCCTGCGTGACCGCGCGGACGGCATCCGCGACCAGGTCGTCTTCTTCTCGGCGCTGCGCGGCCACAGCCACCCGGCGCTGCGCAACGCGGCCCGCCGCACCCTGGCCGAGGTCGCCCGCACCACCGGCTGGGAGCCCGGAGCCTCTCCGTCCTCCCGGGCGCTGCTCGTGTCGCTGCCGCCGCTCAAACCCGACGACACTCTGCACATCGTGGGCGCCGTCTGCCGGGGCGTCGACGTGCCGCCCCAGCTTCCGCACGCCACGCACCGGCTCACCGGCGGCAGCCCGCTCGGCATCACCCTGCTCGCCGAGTCGGCCCGGCAGAACCTGCCGCGCGGGGCCGCCTCCCTCGGCGCCCTGCTCACCGGGGACGTCACCGTCCACGACGAGCACGACGGCCGCCCCGCCTACCAGGAGCTGCTGGACCGGCTGGTGCCGGGCGGCCGGCTGGACGAGCTGACGGTGCTCGCGGCCGCCCACGACCGCCCGTCCGCGCTGGCGCTCGCCCGGGACCGCCTCCCGGACGACTTCGGCGCGGCCGGGGTGCTCGGACTGGAGGAACGGCTCGCCGCGGAGGGCTGGCTGAGCGCGCCGGGACAGTTCGTCGGGGACCCTTTCCTGCGCGCGCTGCTCCTGCTGCGGCTGCACCACCTCGACGCGGGCCACGCCCAGTGGCAGGCGGCGCACCGCGCGCTCGTCGACCACTACGGCGAGCAGGGCGGGGCCGATGCCGCCCGCTACCGGCTGCATCACGAACTCGCGCTGGGCAAGGCGGACTTCGCCGTGGCCCATCTGCGCGACACCTTCACCGGCACGGATGCCGGCACCTGGCTGTCCACGCTGGTCTTCATCGCGTCCGCGCCCTACTTCCACGCCCACGACCCCGAGGGCCGGGACTTCGACGGCGGCCATGACCACGACCACCGGGCCGCGGTCGCACTCGGCCGCACGGACGCCGAACAGCGGCCGCCGCAGGGCGTGGATCCCGTCCTGCACCTGCGGGTGCGGCGGCTGCTGCACGCGGTGTGGCAGCTGACCGACCCGCTGGTGCTGCCCGATGTGAAGGTGGCCGAGCGGCTGCGCTTCGAACTGGAGCAGCTGTCGAACCTGCGCCCCTCGGGCACCGCCCTGCTGTGGCGGGCCTCGCGGGACTGGCCGACGGACGCGCTGGCCGGACGGCCCCTGCGCATCCCCGGCGACGGTGACGACGAGAGGGGGGACCGGGGATGACCTGCATGGCGGCGGGCCGGTGCGGTCCACGCGGCCGCGGTGGCCGAGGTGGTCCCCGCGGACCGCACGAGAACGGGGGGCGATGATGGCGGCACGCTGGTGGACCTGGCTGCGCGAGGACGTCTGGGAGATCCGCTTCCGCCGGTATGCGGCGCTGCTCCTCGCCGCCGTGCTGGTGGCCGGTACCGCGTGGGCCGTCGTCGCCTACGTCGGCCGGCAGCCCTCCTGCGCCCCGGGCGTGGCCCGCCTCGACGGCGGCGACGACTGCGTGGGCGTGTCGAGCACGGCGTACGACTTCGGGCAGCCGCGGTTCGCCGACGTGGTGAATGCGGTGTACCGGGAGAACGACCGTCTGAAGCCCGGCAGTTACGTCAGCGTCGCGCTCTTCGAGCCGTTCACCGCGCGGGATCCGGACAGCGTCGACGACACGCTGCACGAACTCCAGGGCGCCTACCTCGCCCAGTACCGGGCCAACCACGACACGACCGGGGAGACCCCCCAGATCCGGCTGGTGCTCGCCAACACCGGCCGGGACGGGTCCTACTGGCCGCGCGTGGTCGACCGGCTGACGCGGATGGCCGAGGGTGCCGACCGGCTGCGGGCGGTGACCGGGATAGGGCTGAGCACCGACAACAACCGTGCCGCCGTCAAGGAGCTGACCCACCGCGGCATCCCGGTCGTCGGCTCCTCCATCACCGCCGACAGCCTCGCCAACGGGGCCGACGGCAAGGATCCCTACCCGGGGCTCGCCCGTGTCGCCCCCACCAACAGCGACTCGGCCCGTGCGCTCGCCTCCTTCGCCCGGGTCTCCGGGGGCAGGGCGCTGCTGGTGTACGACAAGCCGGGCGACCCCTACACGCGCACCCTGCAGAGCGCGTTCGAGAAGCTGGTGGCCGGTTCGCCGTACCAGGCGCAGCCGTTCACGCCGCCCGAGGACCGTACGCAGGAGGGCACGACCGCGAACCAGTTCCGGCAGATCACCCAACTGGTGTGCGACACCCCGAAGACCACGGACACGATCCTGTTCGCCGGGCGCCACACCCAGCTGCGGCAGTTCGTCAACGCGCTGGGCGCGCGCGGCTGCATGGACCACCGGCTCACCGTGCTCACGGGCGACGAGGGCTCGTACCTCAACGGGGACAAGCGCCTCGACTGGAAGGCCCTCGCGCGGAACCTGTCCGTGCGCTACACCGCGCTCGCGCATCCCGACGCGTGGAAGAAGGAGACGGCGCGGACGGGCGGCAGCGCCGCGGACGCACAGGAGCTCGACGGCCTGATCGCGCGTGGCGCGAAGCAGCCGGTGGGGCCGATCGGGCCGGTGGATCTCGCCGACGGACAGCTGATCATCGCGTACGACGCCATGCGGCTCGCGGTGCAGGGGATGCGGGAGGCCACGCCGACCGGCGACGCGGTGCCCGCGCTGACGGACGTGGTGAACGAGTGGGCGTTCATGAAGGGCTCGCACCGGGTGGACGGGGCGAGCGGTTGGATCTGCCTCGACGTGCACGGGAACCCGTACGACAAGGCCGTACCGATCGTGGAACTCACCCCGGACGGGGGTGCGCGGTTCGTACGGATCGCCTGGCCCGAGGGCCGTCCGCCCGCCAAGGAGTGCCTGCCGCCCGCCTAGGCGCCGTCGTCAAGGACCCGGGCCAAGAACCCCAGCAAGCGTTCGAACCGCTCCCGCCAGCCCGGGTCCCTGTCCTCCCCGCTCTCGTGCGTGAACCGCAACGTCGTCCCCGTCGGGCGGCCCGGCTCCAGGTGGAAGCGGATGCGCCCCCGGCCCTGCACCGTGTACTCGGCGACCCGTTCCACGTCCCAGGCCGTGATCCGGCCCTCGGCCGGGCCGTCCGGGAGCCGCAGGCCCACCGCGCCGCCGAGCCGCGGTTCGAACGGCTCGGCGGGGGCCAGCCACTCCGCGAGGCCCGCGGCGGAGGCCAGCACCGGCCAGACCTCCTCCACGGGGCGGGGCAGGCGCAGCAGGTAGTGCCGTACGTACGCGTCCCCCCGGTGCTCGGCGGCGCCCTCTTCGATGGGATCGGTCATGACACCAGCGTCACTCCGGGTGGAACGTTCCGCATCCGAGCCTGCCGTACGGCGAAGGCCGGTTCCCATGACCCGAGTCATCGGAACCGGCCTTCGGCGCACAGGGAGGACGGCGGACTCACACGCCGGCGTACGAGTGCTTGCCGCTCACGAAGATGTTCACGCCGTAGTAGTTGAACAGCCAGCAGCCGAAGGCGATGAGCGCGATGTACGCCGCCTTGCGGCCCTTCCAGCCGGCCGTGGAACGGGCGTGCAGGTAGCAGGCGTAGGCGACCCAGGTGATGAACGCCCAGGTCTCCTTGGGGTCCCAGCCCCAGTAGCGGCCCCAGGCGGACTCCGCCCAGATGGCGCCCGCGATGATCGTGAACGTCCACAGCGGGAAGACGGCCGCGTTCACGCGGTAGGCGAACTTGTCGAGGGACGCCGCGGAGGGCAGCCGCTCCAGGACGGAGGTGGCGAAGGTGCCGGGCCTGCCGCCGGTCGTGATCTTGTTCTCGTAGGAGTCCTTGAAGAGGTACAGGATCGTGCCGACCGCGCCGACGTAGAAGACCGCGCCGCAGATGATCGCGGTGGAGACGTGGATGTACAGCCAGTACGAGTGCAGGGCCGGGACGAGCTGGTCGCTCGCCGTGTACAGGACGGTGACGGCGAGGCCCAGGTCGAGCAGGACCGTGGTGGTCAGGAAGAGGCCGAGCCAGCGCACGTTCTTCTTCAGCGCGAGCAGCGTGAGGTAGACGCCGACGGCGACCGTGGAGAACGTGATGTTGAACTCGTACATGTTGCCCCACGGCGCCCGCTCCACGGAGGCCGCGCGGGCGATCACGCCGCCGAGCTCCACGAGGAAGGCCAGCGCGGTGAGGGAGATGGCGATACGGCCGTAGAGGTCGCCCTGCTCGTCACCGCCGTGGGCGCCGGGGCCGTCGGGCACGTCACGGGCGCCGGCCGCGGCCCGGGTGACGACCTTGGGCCGCTCCAGAACCGCGGTGCCTCCGGTCTTGTTGACCGTGACCGCGGGCCCGGCGGCCTTCCGCCCGGCCTCGGTGGTGATCGCGTCGGCCGTGCGGGCGACCTTGCTGCGGCTGCCGAAGAGCCATTCGGCGATGTACGCGAAGAAGGCCAGGGTGTAGACGGCCATCGCGGAGTAGATCAGCGTGTTGCTGATGTTCGCGAGGTGTTCGTTGGTGGCGGTGGCGAGGGTCACTTTTTCTGAGCCCCTTCAGCGGCAGGTACGGGGGTTGCGGCGTCCGGCTCCTGTTCGGGGTCGGCGTCGGGGGTCGTGTCGTCGGCGGGCTCGCCGGACGGGTCGGACTCGGCGGACGGATCGGACTCGCCGGTCTTCGTGGGTGCCTGCTCATGGACGAGCGCGGCCAGGTCACCCAGTTCCTCGGGCACCTTCGCGGACTCGCTGCGGCCGAGGCCCGCCATCTCGACGACGGTGACGCCGTCGGCGCCGGTCGTCGCGCGCACCCACACGCGGCGGCGCTGGATGAACAGCGAGGCGGCCAGGCCGAAGATCGCGGCGATCGCGCCGCCGAGCGCCCAGCCGGTGCCGGGCTGCTGCACCACCTGGAAGCCGGCCCACGACTTGATCTGCTTGTCGAAGGTGATCGAGCCGTTCCCGCCCGGCAGCGTCATGGTCTCGCCGGGCAGCAGACGGGCCTTGACGATGTCGCCCTTGGCGTCCTTGTACGGCTTCAGACCCCTGGCCTTGGTGTCCAGCTGGTACACGTTCTGCGGGATGCCCGCGTTGACGCCCAGGTCGCCGTGGTACGCGGACACCGCGAGCACCGGGTAGTCGAGCGCCGGGAACTGGGAGAACATCGTGCCCTGGCCGGCGCCCGCGAAGGTCGGCACGAAGAACGCCGGGAAGCCGAGCTGCTCGGACTGGCCCTGGGCGTTCTTGTAGCCGTCGAGGACCTTGATGGCGCCCTGGGAGGTCACGTTGGAGTCGATCGGCAGCAGCGGCACCGCGTCATGGAAGACGACGTTCCCCTTGCCGTCGCGGACGGTGACGACGGGCGCGTAGCCGTGGCTGACGAGGTACACCTTCGCGTCCCCGATCACCAACGGCTCGTTGACCTTGATGGTGGTCTTCTTGTCCTTGCCGTAGGCGCCCTCGCTGTAGGTGATGTCCGCCTGGTAGGTGCGCGGGGTGCCCTTGTTGGGGCCGTTGCGCTCGTAGGTGCCGGTGAACTTGTTCAGGGTGAAGCTGAACGGCACCAGGTTGTCGTCGGTGAAGAGGTTGCCGGACTTGAAGTCGTCGTACTGGGTGAGGGTGTTGGAGAAGCCGTCGCCCTCGACGATCAGCTTGTTGCCCTCCGTCTTGTACAGCTGGCCCCAGGCGAAGGCGACCAGCATCACGACGAGAGCGATGTGGAAGACCAGGTTGCCGGCCTCGCGCAGATAGCCCTTCTCGGCGGCGACGGCGTCCCCGGCGACATGCGCGCGGAAGCGGCGGCGCCCCAGCACCGCAAGCGCGGCCTCGCGGACCTGCTCGGGGTCGGCGTCGGTGCGCCAGGTCGCGTACGCGGGCAGCCGGGTCAGCCGCTTGGGAGCGGCCGGCGGACGGCCCCTGAGCTGGCCGACGAACTGCCAGGTGCGCGGGATGATGCAGCCGATGAGCGAGATGAACAGCAGGATGTAGATCGCGGAGAACCACACCGAGCTGTAGACGTGGAACAGCCCGAGCTTGTCGTAGATCTGGCCGAGCGTCTTGTGCGAGTCCTTGAAGTCCTGGACCTTCAGCGCGTTCTGGCCGGTCTGTGGGATCAGCGAGCCGGGGACCGCGGCGAGCGAGAGCAGGAACAGCAGGATCAGCGCGACCCGCATGGAGGTCAGCTGCCGCCAGAACCAGCGGGTCCAGCCGATGATCTCCCGCGCGGTCCAGGTGATCCAGCCCTTGGCGCCGGGGGCGCGGGAGCCGCCGAAGGAGCCGGGCATGGCCGTCTCGACGGGGGCGGTGGACAGTTGGGAGCCGGCCTCGCCGAGGTCGGGCTCACTGCCCTGCGCCAGGATCTCGGGGGCCTCTTCACTGTGCACGTCGGTGCTCCGTGTGTCGCTCATGGATCAGACCCCCACCGTGAAGCCGTCGGACCAGCTCTGCATCTGCTGCACGATGCTGTCCCAGGCGCCGGTGACCAGCAGCAGCCCGGTCACGATCATCATGCCGCCCCCGACGCGCATCACCCACTGGTAGTGCCGCTTGACCCAGCCGAACGCGCCGAGCGCCTTGCGGAAGGCGACGGCGGCGAGCACGAACGGCACGCCGAGGCCGAGGCAGTAGGCGACGGTGAGGAGGGCGCCGCGGCCTGCGCTGCCCTGGTCGGAGGAGAGCATCAGCACCGAGGACAGGGTCGGGCCGATGCACGGGGTCCAGCCGATGCCGAACAGCGCGCCCAGCACGGGTGCGCTGACCAGTCCCGCCACGGGCCGCTTGTGGAAGCGGAACTCCCGCTGGGTGAACCAGGGCATCGCCCCCATGAAGAACAGACCCATGAGGATCATGAAGATGCCCAGCACCTTGGACAGAACGTCCTTGTGCTCCTGCAGCGTCGAGCCGAAGAACCCGAACAGCGCCCCGCTGGAGACGAACACGGCGGTGAAGCCGAGCACGAACAGGGAGGCGCCCGCGACCATCCGCCCGCGCCGGGCCTCGGCCAGGTCGGTGCCGGTGACCCCGGTCACATACGACAGATAGCCGGGCACCAGCGGCAGGACACACGGGGAGAAGAAGGAGACCAGACCGCCGAGCAGGGCGACGGGGAGGGCGACCAGCAGGGCTCCGTTGAGCACCGTGCCGTTGTAACCCTCGGCGGCGAGCGTGGAGACGGCCGTCACGTCACTTCTCCGCGACGACCGGGTCGAGCATCTCGCGCAGCTTGTCCTCGGTGAGGGCCTGCAGGGTGCGCGCGGCGATCTTCCCATCCCGGTCGATGATCAGCGTGGACGGGATCGCCTGCGGGTTGAGCGTGCCCTTCTTGAAGCGGAGCATCAGCTTGCCGGTCGGGTCGTACAGGCTCGGGTAGGTGACCCCGTACTGCTGCTCGAAGGCGCGGGCCGGACCGGTGCTGGTGTCGCGGGTGTTGATGCCGACGAACTGGACGCCCTTGCTCGCCGTCTCCTTGGCGACCTTGACGAAGTTGGGCGCCTCGGCGCGGCAGGGCGGGCACCAGGAGCCCCAGACGTTGATGACGACGACCTTGCCCTTGTAGTCGGCGACGTCGAGCTTCTTGCCGTCGATGGTGGTGCCGGACAGGTCGGGGGCGTCGGCCCGCTCGCCCTTCTTGACGGTCGCGATGCCGTCCTTGCCGGTGATGAAGTTGGTGTTGCCCGAACCCCCCGAGGTGCCGCCGGATCCGCAGGCGGACAGGACCAGCGCCGCGACGGCGGCCCCGGCGGTGGCCAGGACGGCGCGTCGGCGGCTGCGGCTACGCGTGCGGTTCAGGCGCTGGGGGGCGCGGCAGGCGGCACTCATGTGAAAAGTTTCGCATGTCCGTTCCGAGGATCTTGCGCACCCCCCTTGTGGGCGGAAACCCGCATTTCAGGCGGGGTTCGACGGGGTCCCCGAGGTGCCGCCCGAGGTCTTCTTGCCGGCACCGGAGGTTTCGGAGAGAAACGCCTTCCAGCCGCCGGCCGGCGCCTGCCCGACCCCGAGCGTGCGCAGCTTGGCCAGGACCTCGGGCCGCTGCGCGTCGATCCAGTCCGTGAACTGCCGGAAGGAGACGATGCGGACGTCGGCGCCCTTCTCCTTCTCGCGCGCGATGTGCTTGAACGCCTCTTCCACGGCGTCCATGTAGATGCCGCCGTTCCAGTGCTCGAAGTGGTTGCCTATGAAGAAGGGCGCCCGGTTTGTCTCATACGCCCGCTTGAATCCGGCTATGTAGGCCTGCGCTGCCTGCTGGCGCCAGCCCGGGTAGTTGTACGCGGGCGCCTTCGTGGAGTTCTTGGACTGGTTGGCCATGATGTTGTAGTCCATGGACAGCACCGGGAAGCTGTGCCCCGGGAACGGGATCGCCTGGAGCGGGTAGTCCCACAGCCCGTGCCGCTTCGTCGGCCACACCTGGTTGCCGCCGGGCGAGGAGGCGTCGTAGCGCCAGCCCAGTTCGCGGGCGGTGGGCAGCAGGTTGTCCTGGCCGAGCAGGCAGGGCGTACGGCCCCCGACCAGCTCCTTGTCGTAGTCGAAGGGCAGCGGCGGAAGGTCGTGCCAACCGGTGTTGGTCTTCCACTCCTTGACGAAGGCCTTGGCCTGGTCGATCTCGCTGCGCCACTGCTTGGGCGTCCACCACTTGACCGAACCGTGAGCCTCGCCACAGAAGTGGCCGTTGAAGTGGGTGCCTATCTCGTGGCCCTCGAGCCAGGCCCGGCGGACGTTCTCCAGAGTGGACCGGATGTGCGGGTCCGACAGATAGCCGATGTCGGAGGCGCCCGGCGCGTTGTTGGGCGGCAGGTACTTCCGCTTCTTCGACTCCGGCAGCAGGTAGAGCCCGGAGAGGAAGAAGGTCATGTGCGCGCCGTGCTCCTTGGCGAGGTCCAGGAAGCGCGGGAAGAGGCCGTTGCCGACCTCGCCGGCGCCGTCCCAGGAGAAGACCACGAACTGCGGAGGAGTCTGGCCCGGCTCCAGCGGCACCGGCTTGTCCGGCTGGTTCGGCTGCTTGCCGGTGTCGGCGGTGGAGCCGTCACCCAGCGGACGCGCGGTGGCCGTGGGGCTGTCGCTGGGACCGCCGGAACCGTCGGATCCCCCCTTGCCGGAACCGTGGGCAGGACTCGCGCCGTCATGCTGGGTACCGCACGCGGCGAGCCCCATGGCCGCCGCCGCACCCGCGCCGAGTCCTATCAGTCCCCGTCGGCTGATGTCCCGCATCCCGTCCCCATCTCATAGCGCCCTCTCAGTGGTCGCACAGTGAGAGGGCGCGATGGAGAGGCAGGTTCCGCTGAAACCGCATACCTGTCGCGGATTTTACGAAGATACTGCCTGATGCCAGGACTGCATACGTCTTGTGGCGAAGCGTACGCCGAGCCGTCAACCGTAGGACGTGGAAAGCTCCTTGTTCCGCCCTCAGGCCCCGAACGCCTTGCTGTTCCCCGGAGCGGACTTCCCCTTCGCCGGCTTGGCACCCGCGCGCAGATGCGGCGGCACCAGGTCGCGGGCCGGCTCGGTGTAGCCAACCGACACGATCTTGTCGCCCTGGTACGTGAACGTGGTGAGGGAGGCGAGCGTGCACTGCCGCTTGCGCGGGTCGTGCCACAGCCGCCGCCGCTCCACGAAGCTGCGCACGATCCAGATCGGCAGCTGGTGGCTCACGCACACGGCTTCGTGCCCGCGCGCGGCGTCCTTGGCGGCGTTCAGCGCCGCCATCATCCGGACGACCTGCTCCACGTACGGCTCGCCCCAGGACGGCTTGAACGGGTTGACCAGGTGCTTCCAGTTCTCGGGCCGCCTGAGCGCCCCGTCCCCGACACCGAACGTCTTCCCCTGGAACACGTTCTCGGCCTCGATGAGCCGCTCGTCGGTGGCGAGATCGAGACCGTGCGCCTTGGCGATCGGGGTGGCCGTCTCCTGCGCCCGCTCCAGCGGGGAGGAGACGACGTGGGTGATGTCCCGGGAGGCCAGGTGCTCGGCGACCCGCTCGGCCATCTGCCGGCCGAGCTCGGAGAGGTGGTAGCCGGGCAGTCTCCCGTAGAGGATTCCGTCCGGGTTGGCGACCTCGCCGTGCCGCATCAGGTGGACGACTGTGATGTCGCTCATGCCGCGGTTGCCTCCGCTGCTGCCCGGGCCGCCGCCGGAAGGGCGTCGGCGATCCGCTGGATGGCCCGCTCGTCGTGCGCGGTGGAGACGAACCAGGACTCGAAGGAGGAGGGCGGCAGGTAGACGCCCTGGGAGAGGAGCGAGTGGAAGAAGGCGGTGAACCGGAAGGACTCCTGCGCCTTGGCGTCCTCGTAGTCGCGCACCGGCCGGTCGGTGAAGAACACGGAGAACATGTTGGAGGCGTTCTGCAGCTGGTGCGCCACGCCCTCCTTGCTCAGCGCGTCCGTGACCAGCGTACGGATCTCGGCCGAGACGGCGTCGACCTTGTCGTACGCGGCGTCGTCGAGCAGCCTCAGCTGGGCGAGGCCGGCGGCGGTGGCCACCGGGTTCCCGGAGAGGGTGCCGGCCTGGTAGACGGGCCCGGCCGGCGCGAGGTGCGCCATGACGTCCTTGCGGCCACCGAACGCGGCGGCGGGGAAACCGCCGCCCATGACCTTGCCGAACGTCATCAGGTCGGGCTCGACCCCGTCGATGCCGTACCAGCCGGCCCCGCTGGTGCGGAACCCGGTCATGACCTCGTCGGAGATGTAAAGGGCGCCGTTTTCCCGGCACAGGTCCTTGAGCCCCTGGTTGAACCCCGGCAGCGGCGGGACCACGCCCATGTTCCCCGGGGAGGCCTCGGTGATCACACAGGCGATCTCGCCGGGGTGCGCGGCGAAGGCGGCGCGGACGGCCTCGAGGTCGTTGTACGGCAGCACGATGGTGTCGCCGGCCTGGGCGCCGGTGACACCGGGGGTGTCGGGCAGCGCGAAGGTGGCCACACCACTGCCCGCGGCGGCCAGCAGCGAATCGACGTGCCCGTGATAACAACCGGCGAACTTGATCACCTTGGACCGCTGGGTGAACCCGCGGGCGAGCCGGATGGCGGACATGGTGGCCTCGGTGCCGCTGGAGACGAGCCGGACCTGCTCGACGGGCGCGACCCGGGCGACGATCTCCTCGGCGAGAGCGACCTCGCCCTCACCGGGCGTGCCGAAGGAGGTACCGCGGGCGACGGCCTCCTGGACGGCCGCGATCACGTCCGGGTGGGAGTGCCCGAGGATCATCGGCCCCCAGGAACAGACGAGATCGACATATTCGCGTCCATCGGCGTCAGTCAGATAAGGACCATTACCGGACACCATGAACCGGGGCGTACCGCCCACGGCGCGGAAGGCGCGCACCGGAGAGTTCACGCCGCCGGGCGTGACGACCGCCGCGCGCTCGAAAAGAGTCTGCGAAACTGGGGCTTCGTACGGATAGCTCACACTAGCCATGGTGTCAGAGGCCTCGAAGATCCTGCGGACAGGTGGTTGAACGCACGTTTCGGCGGGCGGCCGTGGGGGAGGTCACTGACACGATGATCGGGTTGCGCGGCGGGGGCCACGCGTCCTAGAAAAGCAGTCGGGTGGAGATATGCATCGCGGTGGCGGACTGGGCGAGGGGACCGATGACCTGGGTCCTCGGCGTGCCCGGCGGGGAAGGCACCGGCGCGACGCGGAGGAAACGACCGAGACACGTCAGACGCAGGGTTCACAGGGTGGTCCTGTCGGTCCCGGCGGTCCTGAGCGAATCGACCGGCTGACGCGTATGGATGGCATGGACCATGTGAACCGTAGGCGGGATCGGCTCGGGGCAGGAAGCGGGAATGGTGGTCGGGTGGGGGTGACGTACAAGTACTTCGGCGCGCCGGACGGCGCCACGGCAGCCCGTGTCCCGATCTCGATGCGTCCCGAAGAGCTCGGCGGCGACGAGCTCGGCATGGGCGGCATGTTCACCAAGATCAAGCCGGAGACGATGGCGGCGATGGTCCTCACGGGCATCGAGGGCGTCCCGCTGCACAAGGTCCCACCGCTGGAACTGGTGGTCCTGCACCCCGACTACGCGGTCGTCAAACTCCCCATGACGGTCGTGGACCCGCTGCGCGGCATCGGTGAGGAACAGGTCGGCGCGGCGGCCTTCATCTGGTCGACGGTGCCGGACCGGGGCGGCCCGCGGGACGCGTTCAACGTGTACCAGTTGCTGCACGAGTGGCAGGACTTCTCGCATCGGCTGCATGAGGCGGGGCATCAGCCCTATTGCCTCGTGTGGCCCTGAGCTGCGACTTCGTGGGGTTCGGGCGGGGCTGGGCTCTCGGGTCCCGCTCCCGCCAGTGCCCCAGAGGGGCCGTCAGGCGGCCGGGGCACCTTGGTTCCGGTGAGGGCGCCGATCGGACCGGGCGGAACGGGCCGGGAGAAGGCCGAGGCCGTCCGCGCCGCACTCGGAGCGCCTCCTTCCGTGCAATGCCGCTGTACGGACCCGTCGCAGCAGGAGGAGCCCTGGCGGCTCCTCCCCGGCGTTCAGGCCGAGAAGACCTGCTTCGCGGTCGCGATCGCCGTCATGGCCTTGGGCCAGCCGGCGTAGAAGGCGAGGTGGGTGATCGCCTCGATGAGTTCGGTCTCGCCGACACCGTTCACTCTCACCGCCTACAGTGCCGCACCCGGCACACCCGAGCACGACGCCCTGCAACTCCTCGCCTCCTGGGCCGCCACCTGCGACTCGCCCGGTGTCGTCCGTTGACGGCCTCATCCGGCGGCCCCTCGCCTTCGACGGGGCCCGCACGGCCCTGATGCCGGTGCAGGTTCCCAGGGCCCCGGCCCTCGGTCCCGAGGATGCCCTGCGGCAGGCGCTGATCGACGCGCGGATCAGTCCGCGTTCTTCAGCCCGGCCGCCCGGCCCTCGTCGTCCCACTCGACCTCCAGGATCCGTGTGACGGCGTCGCGGTCGACCGGACCGAACACATGGGGGAACAGGGTGCCCTCGGCGACGCCCGGCGGCGGCGCGGGGACCGCCCGCTCCCACTCGCACCGCGCGGTGAGCCGGCTCTCGTCGAGGAGCAGCGCCAGCAACGGCCTCGGCGCGCCGCGGTAGAACGCGTTCACGACGGCCAGTGTCGTCTCCTCGTCGGGAGAGCAGTGGACGAAGCCGTCCTCCGCGAGGGAGGCGGGGGCGTACGGGCGGTCGGGAGCCGCGATCCAGTCGGTGAGCGGTACGACGTGATAGATCATGGCTCGATTCAACTACGGGTGCGCCCCGTCCTCCCGTGCCCGGGGGACGGGGAACGGGGGACGGGGAACGGTCCCAGTGCCCATGGGCAGGTACGTGAAAGCGGGGGCGCCCCGGCCGGGACGCCCCCACGTTCACTGCGTCACTTCACGGTGACGGTCACCGTCGGCGACATCGTCTTCGCGTGGACCACGCGGAGCTTCTCCTTGCCCATCCCGGTCAGCTTGGTGGCCAGGGCATAGGTGTAGCTGCTGCCCCGCTTGACCGTGACGGTCTTCACGGTGGCCCACTTGCTGCCGTCGTAGCGCTGGAGCTCGAGCCTGTCGCCCGTCTTCAGGCCCTTGGCCTGACCCGTGAACGTCACCGACTGACCGGACTTCACGTCGGTCCTGTTGGCGCGGATGGTGATCGACGTCGCGGTCATGGCCGGCTTGAGGTTGGGCTGGGCCGGCTTCGTCGCCAGGTTCGGCGACTTCGTCGACGTGCCCGCCACCGGGTTGGGCGCGACCGGGTCGGCCGCGAACGCGGCGGCCGCACCGGACGCCAGCAGCGCGACGGAGAGCGCACCGGCGGCAAGGACACGGGTGGAGTGCGTGCGAAGTGAGGATTTCACGTTTGTCTCCTGTGCTCGGACAGATCCCCCGTTGACGGACTCCCCCAGCGCGCGCACTCTTGAGGTTTCCATGTAACCGGTCCGGCGGCGACCCGGATGTCACCGCATTGCAGTAACGCCAACGCCCCCAAACCGGTTACCTCTTGTAATCAGAGCAGGTGGATCGGGTCACCTCGGCGAGCTAATTCTTACCTTCTTCCGCTTCGCGTCCGTGCCGCCGACCCATGGCGACCCATGGCGACCCATGCCGGCCCGTGCCGACCCGACCCGCGCCGCCCCTCCCGCCGCCGTGCGCAGGCCCCCGCCCCTCCCTCTGCCTACGCTGGTAGCGCGGCATCCTCTATGGCCACGTATGGGACGGATGTGCTGTAGGTGGCCGGGGCCGTTCACAGAGCCGTATGGCAGGAGCACGCCGATGGCCGCCACGGAGCACACTCGTCCGAGCCGGTTGCGGGCGTGGATGCTGCAGGGCCTGTCCGACATGGGCAAGGCGGACGTCCCGCAGGGTCCGTACGCCGAGCCGGAGCCCCCGCACAAGGGCCGGCGCTGGTGGCGCGTGATGTGCCTGACCGGTGTCGACTACTTCTCCACCCTCGGCTACCAGCCCGGCATCGCCGCCCTCGCCGCCGGCCTGCTCTCCCCCGTCGCCACGCTCGTGCTCGTCGTCATCACTCTGGCCGGCGCCCTGCCCGTCTACCGCCGTGTCGCCGAGGAGAGTCCGCACGGCGAAGGCTCCATCGCCATGCTGGAGCGCCTGCTCTCCTTCTGGCAGGGCAAGCTCTTCGTCCTCACCCTGCTCGGGTTCGCCGCCACCGACTTCCTGATCACCATCACCCTCTCCGCCGCCGACGCCTCCACCCACCTGATCGAGAACCCCCACCTCACCAGCGCCCTGCACGGCCACCAGATGCTGATCACCATGCTGCTGATCGCCCTCCTCGGTGCCGTCTTCCTCAAGGGCTTCCTGGAGGCCATCGGCGTCGCGGTCGCCCTGGTCGGCGTGTACCTGGCGCTGAACGCCGTCGTCGTGGTGGTGGGCCTGTGGCACCTGGTGACCGCCGAGCACCTGGTGACCGACTGGACCGGTGCCCTGACCGTCCAGCACGGCAGCGTGTTCGTCATGGTGGGGCTGGCCCTGATCGTCTTCCCGAAACTGGCACTGGGCCTGTCCGGCTTCGAGACCGGCGTCGCCGTCATGCCCCACGTCCAAGGCGACCCCGGCGACACCGAGGAGAAGCCCACCGGCCGTATCCGGGACACCAAGAAGCTGCTGACCACGGCCGCCCTCATCATGAGCGTCTTCCTGATCACGACCAGCTTCATCACGACACTGCTGATCCCGGCACCCGCGTTCAAGCTGGGCGGCCCCGCCAACGGGCGCGCGCTGGCGTACCTCGCGCACCAGTACCTGGGCGGCGGTTTCGGTTCGGTCTACGACATCTCGACGATCGCCATCCTGTGGTTCGCGGGCGCCTCCGCCATGGCCGGACTGCTCAACCTGATGCCCCGCTACCTGCCCCGCTACGGCATGGCCCCGCACTGGGCCCGCGCGGTGCGCCCCATGGTCATCGTCTTCATCCTGATCGCCTTCCTGGTCACCTGGATCTTCGACGCCAACGTCGACGCGCAGGGCGGCGCCTACGCCACCGGCGTCCTGGTGCTGATCAGCTCCGCCGCGATCGCGGTGACCATCGCCGCCCGCAAGGCCCGTCAGCGCCGTCTGGTGGTCGTCTACGCGGTGATCTCCGCGGTGTTCCTGTACACGACGGTCGTGAACGTCATCGAGCGGCCGGACGGTGTGAAGATCGGCGCCTGCTTCATCGCCGGGATCATCCTCGTCTCACTGATGTCCCGGCTCGCCCGCTCCTTCGAACTGCGCGTGACCAGCGTGACGCTCGACGACATGGCGGAACGTTTCGTGAGGGACATCGCCAGCCGCCGTATCCGCTTCATCGCCAACGAGCCCGACAACCGGGACCTCGACGAGTACCGGGGGAAGATCGAGCAGATCCGCAACGACAACGACCTCCCGCTGCAGGAGGACTTCGTCTTCGTGGAGGTGACCGTCGGCGACCCCTCGGAGTTCGAGTCCAGCATGACGGTCCGCGGCGAGGTCATGCACAGCCGCTACCGGGTGCTCACCCTGGAGTCGTCCTCGATCCCCAACGCCCTCGCGGCCCTGCTGCTGCACGTCCGGGAGAGCACCGGCTGCATCCCGCACATCTACTTCGAGTGGACCGAGGGCAACCCGTTCGCCAACTTCCTGCGCTTCTTCCTCTTCGGCCAGGGCGAGGTGGCCCCGGTCACCCGGGAGGTCCTGCGAGAAGCGGAACCGAACCGGGCGCGCCGGCCACGCGTACACGTCGGGTGACCCGATCAGTCACCCCCGGCGCTTGCTCCCCCGCCCACCGTGAACCCGATGACCGCCCCGCCCCCCTCACGCCGGTACGCGAACGAGGCGCCCCCGTGCGAGGTGGCGACCTCCCGCACGATCGACAGCCCCAGTCCCGACCCCGGCAGGCTCCGCGCGTCCGCGGCCCGGTAGAACCGGTCGAAGATCCGCATGCGATCCGGCTCCTCGATCCCGGGCCCCCGATCCAGCACCTCCACCCGTACGATCCCCAGAGGCGCCCCGCTCTCCGGCTCGTCGGAGTCCTCCATCTGGAGCGGATGCTCGGGACCGGTCACGACGATCTCGATCGGCGCCTTGGCGTCCCGGTCGAACTTCGCCGCGTTCTCCAGCAGGTTCGACACCGCCCGCTGCAAAGCCGTGGTACGGCCGTCGACCGTCGTGTCACCAGTGGCCCGGACGACGATCTCGCGCCCCGTGCGCCGCCGGGCGATCGCCGCCGCGTCCTCCGCGACGTCGGCCAGCGTCAGCCGTTGCACCGGCTCGGTGTCCGACTGCCCGGCCGCCAGCGCGACCAGCTCGTTCACCAGGTCGGTCAGCTCGCGGGACTCCTCCGCGAGGTCGGCGACCAGTTCCTCGCGGGCGGCGGGCGGCAGCTCGTCTATCCGGCGCAGCAGGGAGATGTTCGTCCGCAGTGAGGTGAGCGGCGTGCGCAGCTCGTGACCCGCGTCCTGCACCAGGCGCCGCTGGTCCTCCTCCGACTGGGCGAGGCGCCCGAGCATGCGGTCGAAGGAGCGGCCGAGACGGCCCACCTCGTCGTTCCCGGTGGCCGGCACCTGGATGCCGAGCCGCCGGGTGCGCGCCACGTCCTCGGCGGCCCCGGCCAGCACGACCAGCCGCCGGGTGATCCGCCGGGCCAGCCACCAGCCGAACAGGCCGGCGGCGATCACGACAGCTCCCATCAGCAGGGCCGTGCGCTGCTGGAGGCTGCGCAGCAGGTCCTCGGTGGAGCTGAGCTCCTGGGCGACCTGCACCCCGCCCCGGCCGTGGCCGAGCGCGACGGTCGCGACCCGGTAGACGTCGCCGCCGACGTCGACGTTCTTGTGCTCCAGCAGCTTGGCGGCCTTGGCACTGGCGGCGATCTTGCGGTCGTCGGCACCCACGGGCAGCGGCGGGTTGGAGTGGTCGACGACCGCGCCTCCGGGGCCCAGCACCTGCACGACCGTGCGGGCGGGCCGGATGATGTCGTCGCGCGGGGTGTCGTGGTCCTTTTCGGAGATGGCGAAGTCGTCCGGCATCAGCTGCTTCTGGCTGACCTGGTCCCGCAGGTCGGCGACGACCTGGGTGAACACGGTCTGCTGGTCCACGCGCACCAGGCGGGCCGCGGCGTCGTAGCTCAGGAAGCCGACGAGGACGGTGACGCCGGCGGCGACGGCCGCGAACGACACCGTGAAGGTCGTCCGCAGCGAGGACACCTTGCGCAACCGGGCCCGCAGCCGCAGCCGGCCGCGCAGCCCGGCCGGCAGCCGGTGCCACAGGCGCATCCAGAACCCGACCTCCACGTCGGCGCCCGAAGGGCGTGGTGAAGGAGGCACTAGTCCTCCCTCAGGACGTACCCCACGCCGCGTACCGTGTGGATGAGCGCCGGTGCGCCCGGCTCGTCGAGCTTGCGCCGCAGATAGCCCACGTAGACGGCGAGGTTCTTGGATCCGGGGCCGAAGTCGTAACCCCAGATGCGGTCGTAGATCGTGGCGTGGTCCAGGACGATGCCCGCGTTGCGGGCGAGCAGTTCCAGCAGGTCGAACTCGGTGCGGGTCAGCTCCAGCTCGCGCTCGCCGCGCCACGCCCGGCGCGCCTGCACGTCCATGCGCAGCCCGGCGACGGACACCTGGCCGGTGGGGGTCCTGTCCTCTTCCTTGGGGGCTTCGAAGGAGCCGCCGTTGCTGCGGCGCAGCAGGGCCCGGAGCCGGGCGAAGACCTCCTCGACGTCGAACGGCTTGACGACGTAGTCGTCGGCGCCCGCGTCCAGGCCGGCGATGCGGTCGGCCGTCTCGACCAGTGCGGTGAGCATCAGGATGGGCGTGCGGTCGCCCTCGGCACGCAGCACGCGGCACACCTGGAGGCCGTCGATGCCGGGCATCATCACATCGAGGACGAGCACGTCGGGGCGGCTGCGGTGGGCCTGGGCGAGAGCCTCCACCCCGTCGGCCACGGCAGTCACCTGGTAACCCTCCAGTGTGAGCGCGCGTTCCAGGGCATGACGGATGGCGCGGTCGTCCTCGGCGAGCAGCACTGTCTGGGTCACGCCCCCAGTCTGCCAAGGTCACGGCGGTGCACCAGCGGGTGGTGGAGCGAGGAAGGGGCTTCTTACCCGGCTCTCACCGCCTCGTCCGCGGTGACTTACCTGGTCGGGCCACTGTGTCGGCTGAGTCACAGCACCGCGGGACCCTCCGGGGAGGGGACGCGGAGAGCCGTCGAGGCGGGCCGCGACGCAGCGGCTGGGGGTGCCGGCCGACGGGGCGGACCCGTCGCCGCGCGCCATGCGCCGAGCCACCGGTCCGCCGAATCCCCGAGCCCGCCCGGCCCGTCATCCCAGGGCGTGGCCGGGTGCGGGGTCCGCCCGGCCGGTCCCGGATCCTCCCCCCCGGGGTCCGGAGACCGGCCGACGCGGAAGGGTGGGCCGGCACGACACGACGGCGGCGGCCCACCCTCACCCACGGCGTGATCCGGCCGAGAACCTCTAGCCGCGCAGGGCGGCCAGCTGTTCCTCGAACGGGACCACCCGGAAGCCGTGCGAGACGGTCGCGCCACGGCCGTCCCCGTCGGACGTACCGTCGCCGTCCCCCGCCCCGGCCGCGCTCTTCCCTCCCGCGGGCTCCCGCAGGGCACCGGCAGGCTCCGCAGCGGACGCGACGGGCTCGGCAAGGTGCCCGCGCGGCTCGGGTGCGGAAGGGGCAGGGACCGTCGCCTCCGCGTCCAGCCCCTGCCGGAGGGACCCCGCCCCCATCAGCCCGGCCAGCTCCCCCGCCGCCCGTTCGATCCGTTCCGGCAGGCCCTGCGCGCCCCAGTCCTCCGACGCGGCGTAGACACCCGTCGGGGCGACCACCGCGCGCAGGTAGGAGAAGAGCGGACGCAGCGCATGGTCCAGGACCAGGGAGTGGCGGGCCGAGCCGCCGGTGGCGGCGATCAGGACCGGCTTGCCCACCAGCGCGTCCTTGTCCAGCACGTCGAAGAACGACTTGAACAGCCCGCTGTACGACGCCGAGAACACCGGCGTGACGACGATCAGCCCGTCCGCCTCCGTCACGGCGTCGAGCGCGGCGGCCAGCGCCCGGCCCGGAAAGCCGTTCGTGAAGTTGTGCGCGATCTCCACGGCGAGGTCCCGCAACTCCACGACCCGCACCGACACCGGCGCCCCGCGCTCCACCGCGGCGGCCAGCCGGTCCGCGAGCAGCCGCGTCGACGACGGCACGCTCAGCCCCGCCGAGACGACGACCAGCTTCTTCATACGGCGCTCACCCCTTCCGTGGCGGTCTCCTGCGCGTTCTCCCCGGCTTCCTTGGCGGCCAGCAGCGACGCGTGTGTCGGCGCGTCCGGCACCCCGGCCGGCCGGTCCTTCGCGAACTCCTTGCGCAGCACGGGCACCACCTCTTCACCGAGGATGTCGAGCTGCTCCAGGACCGTCTTCAGGGGCAGTCCCGCGTGGTCCATCAGGAACAGCTGCCGCTGGTAGTCCCCGGCGTACTCGCGGAAGCCCAGCGTCCTGTCGATGACCTGCTGCGGCGATCCGACGGTCAGCGGGGTCTGCTCGGTGAAGTCCTCGAGGGACGGCCCGTGCCCGTACACCGGCGCGTTGTCGAAGTACGGCCGGAACTCGCGCACCGCGTCCTGGGAGTTCTTCCGCATGAACACCTGCCCGCCCAGGCCGACGATCGCCTGCTCGGGGGTGCCGTGCCCGTAGTGGGCGAAGCGCTCCCGATAGAACTCGACCATGCGCCTGGTGTGGTCGGCGGGCCAGAAGATGTTGTTGTGGAAGAAGCCGTCTCCGTAGAAGGCGGCCTGCTCGGCGATCTCCGGGGAGCGGATGGAGCCGTGCCAGACGAAGGGCGGTACGCCGTCCAGCGGGCGCGGCGTGGACGTGAAGCCCTGCAGCGGCGTGCGGAACTTGCCCTCCCAGTTCACCACGTCCTCGCGCCACAGCCGGCGCAGCAGGGCGTAGTTCTCGATGGCGAGGTTGATGCCCTCCCGGATGTCCTGCCCGAACCACGGGTACACCGGCCCGGTGTTGCCGCGCCCCATCATCAGGTCCACCCGGCCGTCCGCGAGGTGCTGGAGCATCGCGTAGTCCTCGGCGATCTTCACCGGGTCGTTGGTGGTGATGAGGGTGGTGGACGTGGAGAGGATCAGCCTCTCGGTGCGTGCCGCTATGTAGCCGAGCATCGTGGTCGGGGACGACGGCACGAACGGCGGGTTGTGGTGCTCGCCCGTCGCGAAGACGTCCAGGCCGACCTCCTCCGCCTTCAGCGCGATGGCGACCATGGCCTTGATCCGCTCACGCTCGGTCGGCGTCCGTCCGGTGGTCGGGTCCGGCGTGACATCACCGACGCTGAAGATCCCGAACTGCATGGTCGCTCACACCCTTCAAGTTGTTTACGATTCAACTATACCCGCAAACGGTTCCGCCCTTCCCGCTATTCCGCCCCTGTCAGTGCCCGCTCGTACGATCCCGGACATGGCCGCCCCACGTCGTGACACCCGAGGAATCGTCGACGCAGCGGAGCTCTTCACCCGCGTGGCCTTCCGCCGCCGCGAACCGGCCGCACCTCTGCGGCCGTACCTGGAGCACTACTGGCTGATCGACTGGGACCTGACCCGGCCGTACGCCTCACACGTGGTCCCGCACCCGTCCGTGAACATCGTCTTCCAGCAGTACGAGCACCGGGAGCCCTTCGCCGAGATCGCCGGCATCGGCCTGGAGCTCTTCACCCAGAAACTGGAGGGAAAGGGGCGGGTCTGCGGCATCCAGTTCCGCCCCGGCGGCTTCCGCCCCTTCTTCCCCGACCGGCCGGTGTCGCAGTGGACGGGCAAGCGGATCGTGCTCACGGAAGCCGACGCGCACACCGTCCTCGCCCCCGACGACGAGGACGCCCGTGTCGCCGCCCTGGACACCTTCCTCCTCGGCCTCGCCCCCCGCCCCGACCCGCAGGCCGACCTCGCCATGGCCCTGGTCGACCGCATCCGCACGGACCGCACGATCCGCCGCGTCGCCGACTTCGCCCGGTCCGAGGGCATGTCCGTACGGGTCATGCAGCGCCTGTTCGCCGCGTACGTGGGCGTGGGCCCCAAGTGGGTCGTCCTGCGCTACCGCATCCATGAGGCCCTGGAGCGCGCCGAGACCGAGAGGGCGGTGGACTGGGCGGCCCTGGCGGCCGACCTGGGCTACGCGGACCAGGCCCACCTGGTGAGGGACTTCACGGCGACGGTGGGCGTACCCCCCACGGCCTACGCTCGGCACAGCCCCCCTGAGGGCCCCTAGAACGCGTACTCGTCCCCCGTCTCCAGCGCGAGCACCTGCTGCCGGTCCCCGACGGGGTCCCGGTCGGCGGCGTCGCCCTCGTGCAGGGTCTCGACCTCCAGCCGCACCTCGGCAGGCGCCCCCTCAAGACCCACCCGCAGCCGGATCTCCCGGCCCGCCCCGCCCGCCGCGAGCGGTCCCGTCCCGCACACCACCGTGTTCGCGTCGGCCGCCGCACAGCCCTCCGACAGCTGCTGCGGACCGCCCAGGGCGCGCGAGAAGTGCAGCCGCACGGTCGCCCCGGCGACGGCGGCCCACCCGTCGTTGCGCGGGGTCAGCCGTACGTCGGCCCGGCCACCGGTCAGGGTCACATACCCGTGAGAGGCGATGGCGACCCTGGGCACCGCCACCGCCGCGGCGGGCGCGGCGGCACCCACCGCCATGACCAGGCCCAGCACACCTGCGATCCGCTTCCGCATACGTCACTTCCTCCATGTCGGCCCCCGGACAAATCACCGCATGTATGCCACACGGACGACGGGACAGGCGCCGCCGGGCAGGTGAGGTGAGGACCCAGCAGGGGCCGACGGGCCCACGGGAGACGGCGTGCGAAGGTGACCGCATGCTGATCCTCCGCTCCGCCGCCCTGTTCCTCCTCGCCGCGCTGTTCGAGATCGGCGGCGCCTGGCTGGTCTGGCAGGGGGTGCGTGAACACCGCGGATGGCTGTGGGCCGGGGCGGGCGTCATGGCGCTCGGCGTCTACGGCTTCGTCGCCACATTCCAGCCGGACGCCCACTTCGGGCGCGTCCTGGCGGCGTACGGCGGTGTCTTCGTGGCCGGTTCACTGGCCTGGGGCATGGTGGCGGACGGCTACCGCCCCGACCGCTGGGATGTGACCGGGGCGCTGATCTGCATCGCCGGAATGGCCGTGATCATGTGGGCGCCGCGAGGCCACTGACCACCCTTCGGGCACCCCGCCGGGGGCGTGCCCGGCCACCTATCCTGGGGAGAGGCCGCTCATGCGCCCGTATGAACGGCCACTGCCGAACGACCGTCGAGGAGTCGCCCATGACCGCCGCAGCACCCTCCGCCGCCTCCCGTATCGCCGTCGTCACGGGCGCGAGCAGCGGGATCGGCGCGGCGACGGCCCGGCAACTCGCCGAAGCGGGCTACCGCGTCGTCCTCACCGCCCGCCGCAAGGACCGTATCGAGGCGCTCGCGGAGGAACTCACGGGCGCCGGCCACTCGGCGACGGCGTACGCCCTCGACGTCACCGACCGCGCGGCGGTCGACGAGTTCGCGACCGCCTTCAAGACGATCGGCGTCCTCGTGAACAACGCGGGCGGCGCACTCGGCGCCGACCCGGTCGCGACCGGCGACCCCGAGGACTGGCGCCGGATGTACGAGACGAACGTCCTCGGCACCCTGAACGTCACCCAGGCCCTGCTCCCCGCCCTGACCGCCAGCGGCGACGGCACGGTGGTGGTCGTCTCCTCCACCGCCGGCCACGCCACGTACGAGGGCGGCGCGGGCTACGTCGCCGCCAAGCACGCCGAGCACGTCCTCGCCGAGACCCTGCGCCTTGAGATCGTCGGCACCCCGGTCCGCGTGATCGAGATCGCCCCCGGCATGGTGAAGACGGACGAGTTCGCGCTGACCCGCTTCGGCGGCGACCAGGACAAGGCGGCGAAGGTCTACGAGGGCGTCGCCGAGCCCCTGACGGCGGACGACGTCGCCGACACGATCACCTGGGCGGTCACCCGCCCCAGCCACGTCAACGTCGACCTCCTGGTGGTCCGCCCGCGCGCCCAGGCCTCGAACACCAAGGTCCACAGGGACCTGTGATGCCCGACCCGACCCCACCGGCCGACGACGCGGACCGCACGGCCGAACAGCGACGCCTCTCCCTGGAGAAGAAGCGCGAACGCTACGTCTGGTACTACCTGGCGTACTTCCTCTTCGGCATCCACCTCGTGGCGTTCGTGATGATCTACGCCGTGCGGCACGCGAAGTGAAACCTGCGGGAGCCTCGTGCGTCAGCCCTTCACACAGACGACCTGCTTCAGCTTCGCCACGACCTCCACCAGATCGGTCTGCTGCTCGATGACCTTCTCGATGGGCTTGTACGCGCCCGGGATCTCGTCCACGACGCCGGAGTCCTTGCGGCACTCCACGCCCTGCGTCTGGTCCTGAAGGTCCTTCGCCGTGAAGCGGCGCTTCGCGGCGTTGCGGCTCATGCGCCGACCGGCGCCGTGCGATGCGGAGTTGAAGGACTTCTCGTTCCCAAGGCCCTTCACGATGTACGAACCCGTACCCATCGAACCGGGGATGATCCCGTACTCGCCGGATCCCGCACGGATGGCCCCCTTACGGGTCACGAGCAGGTCCATGCCCTCGTACCGCTCCTCCGCCACGTAGTTGTGGTGGCAGGAGATCTCCGGCTCGAAAGTCGGCTTCGCCTTCTTGAACTCCTTGCGGATCACGTCCTTCAGGAGGGCCATCATCAGCGCGCGGTTGTACTTCGCATACTCCTGCGCCCAGTACAGGTCGTTGCGGTATGCCGCCATCTGCGGGGTGTCCGCGATGAAAACGGCGAGGTCACGGTCGATCAGGCCCTGGTTGTGCGGGAGCTTCTGGGCGACACCGATGTGGTGCTCGGCCAGTTCCTTGCCGATGTTGCGGGAACCCGAGTGCAGCATGAGCCACACCGACCCGGACGTATCCACGCAAATCTCGCAGAAGTGATTCCCCGAGCCAAGTGTGCCCATTTGCTTCGCAGCTCGCTCCTCACGGAACCTCACCGCCTCCGCCACCCCGCCGAACCGCCCCCAGAACTCCTCCCACCCCGAGGTGGCGAAGCCGTGCAGCCGCCCGGGGTCGACGGGATCGGCATGCATGCCCCGCCCCACCGGAATCGCCTGCTCGATCTTCGAGCGCAGGCGTGACAGATCCCCCGGCAGGTCGTTCGCCGTCAGTGACGTCTTCACGGCCGACATCCCGCACCCGATGTCGACGCCGACCGCCGCCGGGCACACCGCGTCCCGCATCGCGATCACCGAGCCGACCGTCGCGCCCTTGCCGAAGTGGACGTCCGGCATGACCGCCAGGCCCTTGATCCACGGCAGGGTCGACACGTTCCGCAGCTGCTGCATCGCGGCGTCCTCGACCGTCGACGGGTCCGTCCACATGCGGATCGGGACCTTCGCCCCCGGCACCTCCACGTACGACATATCTTCCTCAATCCCCCGGAATCACAACAGAAGTCTGTAAACGCAAAACCGGCGCCAAGGTCGACGTATGGGACAACGGACCGGCGTCCACGGCAGTGCGTGCGATACACATTGTCTCCAGGGGCCCGCCCCGTGCGGCAACCGAATAACCAGCGGGCCCCACCCCGCGGAACACCGTCGAGAGGAGCCTCACCGTGCAGCGGAAGGCGTACGTACCGGGCGTCGCCGTGCTCCTCGCGGCCCTGTTGGCCGCCTGCACCGGCGGTTCCGGCAGCGGTGGCCGGGCCGCGGACCCCAAGGCCGGTTCCACCACGAGCGCCGCCGCCCCGCAGCCGGGCAAGTACCGCACCCTCGCCGACGCCTGCAGTGCCGTGAGCCATGACACCCTCGACGCGCTTCTGCCGGGCCTGACGCGCATAACGGACCAGGAGCAGCGCGACAGGGCGTACCAGGGCGAGGCCGCCCTCACCTACAACAACGACCGTCGCTCCGGCTGCCGTTGGAAGGCGGAGTCGACCGACGCCACGGACCATCTGTTCGTGGATTTCGAGCGGGTGGTGTCGTACGACAACGCGGTCTCCGACGACAACGCCGCCCACCAGGTGTACTCCACCAAGGAGCAGGCCGCGAACCTTCCGGAGCCCAGCGCCGGTTCCAGTTCGGGTTCCGGTTCCCCTGCGAGCCCCGCTCCCGGTTCCGGCTCCGTTTCCCCGTCCTCCTCCGCCTCCGTTTCCGCCGCCGGGGCCGGTGGCGGTCCCACCCCCTCGGCATCGGCGTCCGGCTCTCCCTCCGGCAGTCCCTCCGCCACCGGAACCCCGGCCGATCTACAGCCCCGCACCCTCGACGACCTCGGCGACGAGGCGTTCATCGACGACCAGCTGAGCACCGCCCAGCAGCGGACCGTGACTGTGGTGTTCCGCACGTCCAACGTGATCGTGACCATCGAGTACGACGAGCAGCCGGCCGCCCCCGGGACCACCCCGAGCAGCAAGGACATGCAGGACAAGGCCAGGAAACTGGCCGGTCAGCTGGCCGGCTCGCTCGGCTGAGGGACCCCTCGCCGCGGCCTCGCGAGGGAACCGAACCTCACTCCGCATGCGTCCCCACCGCGTACCGTGGCCCCTCGGACCCGTTCCGACCGAAGGACCACGAGCGTCACAAGCGTCATGAGTGAAGGAACCATGCACCGACCTGCACAGCGAGACACAGAGCAGCGAGAGCCGCACTATCACAGTGATCAGGGCGAGCGGAGCGAGTGCCGGCCGGGCCGGCGGGGTTCACGCGTGAGCCGTTTCCTCGTCTGCGCGGCCGCCGTCCCGGCGGTGCTCATCGCCGCCGGCTGTTCCTCGGGCTCCTCCGGTTCGGGCTCGGGCGGCGACGCCAAGCCGCAGGCGCAGGAGTCGAGCGCACGGCCCTCGCAGAGCGCGTCGGCGAACGCGGTGCGCCCCGCCGCGTACGCGACGCTGCCCCAGCCCTGCTCCGTGCTGTCCCAGAAGACCCTGGGCGATCTGGTCCCGAAGGGTGCAAAGTCCGGCAAGGCGGGCTCGACGGACGACGCGAAGACGCGGTCGAGCTGCTCGTGGAGCAGTCTGCAGAACAACGGCGTCAAGGGCTCCCAGTTCCGCTGGCTCAACGTCTCCCTGCTGCGCTTCGAGTCGGACGCCACGCGCGGCGACGGGAACAAGCTGGCGCAGCAGTACTACGACCAGCAGGTGCAGGACGCCAAGGCGGTCGACGGCGCGAAGAGCACCAAGGCGGTGCCGGTCTCCGGGGCGGGCGACGCGGCGACGGCGGTGACGTACGACCTGAAGAAGAAGGAAGGCGACTTCAAGCAGCAGACGGTGGTGGCGCGCGTGGAGAACGTCGTGGTCACCGTCGACTACAACGGCGCGGGCCTGGCCGGCGACAAGACGCCGGACGCTGACGACCTGACCAAGGCGGCGGAGAAGGCCGTCAAGGAGGTGGTGTCCGCGGTGGCTTCGGCGAACAACGACGGTGGCAAGGCGGCGGGCGGGTCTCCGTCGCAGGGGGCGTCGAAGAGCGCTTCGCCTTCGAAGTCTGCGTCGGCGTCGTCCTCCGCGTCGGCGAGCCCCGCGAAGGGCGGGTCTCCGTCGGCGTCGGCCTCGCCGAAGAGCTGACCGACTGCCGCGCGGAACGCGCCGAACGCGCGGCGCGCGCAGGGCGGTTGCGGGGGTTCGGTCCGGGCGGATGGGGAGCTCTCCCCATACCGGCCACCCGTTCACCGCACGCGTGTGCCACCCTGTTGCGCGCAACAACAGGCAATGGGAGGGGAGTACAGGTGGCCGGGCCACTGCAGTTGACACGGATGCACCGGGTTCTCATCGGCGTGGTCGTCACCGGTGCTGTGATCATCGCCGGGATCGGCTTCGCCGGCTCGTACGCGGCCGTCCGTGCGCTGGCCATCAAGAAGGGCTTCGGCAACTTCAGTTATGTCTTCCCGGTCGGCATCGACGCGGGCATCTGTGTGCTGCTGGCCCTGGACCTGCTGCTGACCTGGATCCGCATCCCCTTCCCGCTGCTGCGTCAGACGGCGTGGCTGCTGACGGCGGCGACGATCGCGTTCAACGGCGCGGCGGCGTGGCCGGACCCGCTGGGTGTGGGCATGCACGCGGTGATCCCGGTGCTGTTCGTGGTCGCGGTGGAGGCGGCCCGGCATGCGATCGGCCGGATCGCGGACATCACGGCGGACAAGCACATGGAGGGCGTCCGTCTGACCCGCTGGCTGCTCTCGCCGGTTCCGACGTTTCTGCTGTGGCGGCGGATGAAGCTGTGGGAGCTGCGGTCGTACGACCAGGTCATCAAGCTGGAGCAGGAACGTCTCGTCTACCAGGCGCGCCTGCGTTCCCGCTTCGGCCGGGCGTGGCGCCGCAAGGCCCCGGTGGAGTCGCTGATGCCGCTGAGGCTGGCGCGGTACGGCGTCCCGCTGGCGCAGACGGCTCCGGCCGGCCTGGCGGCGGCGGGCATAGAACCGGCGCTGATACCCCCGGCGCCGCAGCTCGACGCGGCCGCGGGCGGTCGTGGTGCCGGGGCGGCGGCCGGTCCGCAGTCAGCCGCACCGCTGGGCGGGCAGCGCCCACAGCTCGAGGGCGACCCCGGGTATCCGGGATACGAGGAGCCGGACGACCAGAGCCCCTGGTTCCAGGCTCCGCGCCAGGTCGACTACCACGGCGGCTACGACCCGTCGTACGAGCCGGAACCCCCGTACGACGACTGGTACGAGGAACAGCACCTGGAGCAGTTCGAGCAGACCGTCCCGCAGAAGTTCCAGGCGCCCGTCCCGCAGGGCCACCAGCAGCCCGGACCCCAGGGGCCCCCGCAGCCCTCGCCCGAGGACACCGGCAGCTTCCCGATCCCCGTCGGCCCGAACCGCACCCGCGAGCTCGGCGAGGGCGGCGGCACGCCCCAGCCGGACGAGGAGGCGTACTACCAGGTCTTCAAGCAGTCGATCAACGGCAGCTACCCGACGCCCCGTGAGTTCAGCGAGAACGTCGAGGCGGAGTTCAGCATCGGCCTCCCCCCGGAGGAGGCCAAGCGCATGGTCAACCGCTTCACGAACCGCTACAACGCGGAACTGGAAGAAGACCACATCGCCTAGGTCCTCCATGCAGAAGGCGCCCGGTGCCGAAGGGCACCGGGCGCCTTCTGCTCGGTCCTACTCCCCGAGCAGCTTCCGCACCCGGTCCTGCCCCACAGCCAGCAGCAGCGTGGGCAGGCGCGGGCCGGTGTCGCGGCCGACGAGCAGGTGGTACAGGAGCGCGAAGAACGACCGCTGGGCCGTCTTGATCTCCGGCGGCAGCTCCTTGGGCGTGGCGTCTGCGGAGAATCCGGCCTGGACCTTGGGCACGCCGTACACGAGGTGGGTGAGCCCGTCCAGCGACCAGTGCTCCTCCAGGCCGTCGAGCAGCAGCCGGATCGACTGCTGGGAGGGCTCGTCCAGGGACTTCAGCAGTTCGGCGTCGGGCTCGTCACGGACGATGGTGCGCTGGTCGGCGGGGACGTGGGTGTTGATCCACGCCTCGGCCTTGTCGTACCGCGGGCGGGCCTCGTCGAGCGAGCTCAGCGGGTTGGCCGGGTCGAGGTCGGACAGGATGCGCAGCGCCTGGTCCTGGTGGCCGGCGGTGATGTCGGCGACGGACGCGAGAGTGCGGTAGGGCAGCGGACGGGGTGTCCTGGGCAGCTCACCGGTGGCGGTGCCGACCGCGCGGGTGTACGCGGCGACGTCGCCGGGGAGCGCGGAGCCGTCGGCCACCTTGCCCGCGAGCTTGTCCCACTCGTCGTAGAGGCGCTGGATCTCCTGGTCGAAGGCGATCTTGAAGGACTGGTTGGGCCTGCGGCGGGCGTAGAGCCAGCGCAGCAGCTGGGGCTCCATGATCTGGAGGGCGTCGGCCGGGGTGGGGACGCCGCCGCGCGAGGACGACATCTTCGCCATGCCGGAGATGCCGACGAAGGCGTACATGGGCCCGATGGGCTGCTTGCCGCCGAAGATCCCGACGATCTGCCCGCCGACCTGGTACGACGATCCCGGAGACGAGTGGTCGACACCGCTCGGCTCGAAGATCACGCCCTCGTAGGCCCAGCGCATCGGCCAGTCGACCTTCCAGACCAGCTTGCCGCGGTTGAACTCGCTCAGCCGGACCGTCTCGGAGAAGCCGCACGCGGTGCAGGTGTACGTCATCTCGGTCGAGTCGTCGTCGTACGCGGTGACCGTGGTGAAGTCCTTGCCGCAACCGCCGCAGTACGGCTTGTACGGGAAGTAGCCGGCGACGCCGGAGCTGCCGTCGTCCTCGGACGCGGCGCCCGAGCCCTCCTCGGCCTCCAGCTCGGCCTCGTCGACGGCCTTCTGCTGCTGCTTCTTGGCGGGCTTCGGCTTGGTGCGGTACTGGGCGAGGATCGCGTCGATGTCGCCGCGGTGCCTCATCGCGTGCAGGATCTGGTCCCGGTACACGCCGGAGGTGTACTGCGCGGTCTGGCTGATGCCGTCGAACTCCACGCCCAGCTCGGCGAGCGAGGCAATCATGGCGGCCTTGAAGTGCTCGGCCCAGTTCGGGTACGCCGAGCCCTTCGGGGCCGGGACGGAGGTGAGCGGCTTGCCGATGTGCTCGGCCCACGACTCGTCCACGCCCGCGACACCGGCCGGCACCTTCCGGTACCGGTCGTAGTCGTCCCAGGAGATCAGGTGCCGCACCTCGTACCCGCGCCGGCGGATCTCGTCGGCGACCAGGTGCGGGGTCATGACCTCGCGCAGGTTCCCCAGGTGGATCGGGCCGGACGGAGACAGTCCGGACGCGACGACGACCGGTTTGCCCGGGGCCCGACGCTCCGACTCCTCGATGACCTCATCCGCGAAACGGGAGACCCAGTCGGTGGTCTCGGTGCTCTGAGCCACGATCGGCACGTCCTCTTTTTCTGAAAGTTCTCCACGAGCAGCCGGTACGGTCGCACGGCTGACCGCTCCATTGTCCCAGGCTGCGCCACATCCACGAAAACGCCTTTTCAAAGCGTTGGACGGGTGGACGGGCGCGGCCGTTCACCGCGCGAGAGGAAAATTCGCTTTACCCCGCATGGGATACTGGGCGTGTCTATCCATCCCCACGAGGAGAACGGCACCCATTCCTATGGCCTCGGTCACCTCCCTCACGTCCGCCGTCCACCAGCGCCTCGCGTCCGCCCTCTCGGCTGCCCTGCCCGAGGCCGCCGACGCGGACCCGCTGCTGCGACGCAGCGACCGGGCGGACTTCCAGGCCAACGGGATCCTGGCGCTGGCGAAGAAGGCGAAGGCGAACCCGAGGGAGTTGGCGACGCAGGTCGTCGGCCGGGTGGTCACCGGTGACGTGATCGGGAACGTCGAGGTCTCGGGCCCCGGCTTCCTCAACATCACGGTCACGGACCAGGCGATCACCGAGAACCTCGCCGCCCGCGCCGCCGACGCCGAGGGCCGCCTCGGCGTGCCGTACACCGAGCGGCCGGGTACCACGGTGATCGACTACGCCCAGCCGAACGTGGCGAAGGAGATGCACGTCGGTCACCTGCGCTCCGCGGTGATCGGCGACTCGGTCGTCAAGCTTCTCGAGTTCACCGGCGAGACGGTGATCCGCCGGCACCACATCGGCGACTGGGGCACCCAGTTCGGCATGCTCATCCAGTACCTGGACGAGCACCCGCACGAGCTGGACCACAAGGCCGCCGAGGTGACGGGCGAGGAGGCGATGTCCAACCTCGACCGCCTCTACAAGGCCGCGCGCAAGCTCTTCGACTCCGACGAGGAGTTCAAGACGCGGGCGCGGCGCCGGGTGGTCGACCTCCAGGCCGGCGATCCGCACACGCTCGCCATGTGGCAGAAGTTCGTCGACGAGTCGAAGATCTACTTCTTCTCGGTCTTCGAGAAGCTGGACATGGAGATCCGGGACCCCGACATCGTCGGCGAGTCCGGCTACAACGACATGCTGGCCGAGACCTGCCGTCTCCTGGAGGAGTCGGGCGTCGCCGTCCGCTCCGAAGGGGCGCTCTGCGTCTTCTTCGACGACATCAAGGGCCCCGACGGCAAGCCGGTCCCGCTGATCGTGCAGAAGTCGGACGGCGGCTACGGCTACGCGGCGACGGACCTGTCCGCGATCAGGGACCGTGTCTTCAACCTGAAGGCGAACTCGATCATCTACGTCGTGGACGCCCGCCAGTCGCTGCACTTCAAGATGGTCTTCGAGACGGCGCGGAGGGCCGGCTGGCTGAACGACGACGTCAAGGCGTACCAGCTCGCCTTCGGCACGGTCCTCGGCAAGGACGGCAAGCCGTTCAAGACCCGTGAGGGCGAGACGGTGCGGCTGGTGGACCTGCTGGACGAGGCGATCGACCGCGCCTCCGCCGTCGTACGGGAGAAGGCGCAGGACCTGTCCGAGGAGGAGATCGCCGAGCGGGGTGCCCAGGTGGGCATCGGCGCGGTGAAGTACGCGGACCTGTCGACGTCGGCGAACCGGGACTACAAGTTCGACCTGGACCAGATGGTCTCGCTGAACGGCGACACGTCCGTCTACCTCCAGTACGCGTACGCCCGTATCCAGTCGATCCTGCGCAAGGCCGGCGACGTACGGCCGTCCCCGCATCCGGAGCTGGCGCTGACGGACGCGGAGCGCGCGCTCGGCCTGCACGTGGACGCCTTCGCGGAGACGGTGGCGGAGGCGGCGGCGGAGTACGCCCCGCACAAGATGGCGGCGTACCTCTACCAGCTCGCGTCGTTGTACACGTCGTTCTACGACAAGTGCCCGGTGCTGAAGGCTCAGACGCCGGAGCAGGTGCAGAACCGCCTGTTCCTGTGCGACGTCACGGCCCGGACGCTTCACCAGGGGATGGCGCTGCTGGGCATCCGGACGCCCGAGCGGCTCTGAGCCCCACCCTGCCGGGGCCGCGGCCCGTCCTCTCCCCCGTGGGGAGGACGGGCCGCGGTGTCTTTGGGCGGTCTGTGCGCAGGACGCCGCTCGCGGGCAGCCGTCAGACGTAGTCGTCGGCGAACCGCTTGAACGCGGCCTTGGTGTCCTTCCCGGCGATTCCGTCGATGTTGCCCTTGTAGCCGTAGTACTTCTTCAGCATGCGCTGCAGCGCCTTCACCGTGTCGCTTCCGACGACACCGTCGATCCTCTTGTTGTAGCCCCAGTACTTGTGGAGGTAGCGCTGCATGGCCTTCCAGCTGTCGGTGCCGAGCCGGCCGTCGATCCGGCCCTGGTAGCCCCAGTGGCTCTTCAGCACCCGCTGGATGCCCTTGGCCTCCTTGGTGTTCAGGCCCAGGTTGTTCACCGACTGCACCGAGACGGCCTGGGTGCTCATCACCGGCTTGGCGGCAGGCGCGGAGGCCGCGAAGCCGGCGGTCGCACCCGCGAGGCTCCCGGCGGCGATGCCGGCGACGGCGGTGGCGGCAACGAGGGTCCTCGCCATGAGGTTCGGTCGCATGTGTGTCCCTTTCGGGTGATCGTGCGGCGCCCGACGTGGTGGGCGCCGCTGGCAACTCGAGACTGCGGGCCGGGCGCCGAGCTGCGCCACGAGCGCCGCCGCAGTGACGACTTCGTGGGACGTCCCAGGCGCTGACCTGCGGGGACACGTCCTGGCGGGACGCCCGGGCGGGACGCTTCGACGCGACGTCGGCGGGGAGCGGGTGGGGCGGGCGGGTGGCCTATTCGGTGCCGGGGCGGGAACCGATATGTGGGGTGCGCCGTGAAAGTTCATGCAGAATGCGGCGGAAAAGGGGGACCGACGACCAAGGTCCCGGGACGCGAGTAGGGGGAACATGTCGCGTTGGAAGGCGCTACCCGCAGACCTGGATCCGCGTGTGCGGCAGTTGGTGGTGCGATTACGGCGGCTGAAGGACCACGGCGATCTGAGCATGCAGCGGCTGGCGGCGAAGACCGGCTACAGCCAGAAGTCGTGGGAGCGGTACCTCAACGGCAGGTCGCTGCCGCCCCGGGAGGCCGTGGAGGCACTGGCCCAGGTCGGCGGCGAGGATCCGACACGGCTGCTGGTGCTGCACGAACTGGCCGCGGAGGGCTGGGAGAAGCGGCGCCGGGGCACGCCGGTGGCGGAGGCCGACGGGGAGGAGTCCTCGGCGGCCGAGGCCGGGCCGTCCTCGGCTGACGACGAGACCTCGTCCGCGCCGGACGGCAGGGCGGCGCGGCCGCACGGACGCTCGTTGCGCCTCGCGGTGGCGGCGGGAGCCGTGGCCCTGGTGCTGGCGGTCGTCTCGGCGGTTCTCCTGGTCGTCCGCCTCACGGACCACGGCACCGACGACAAGGCGGCGACGACCCGCCCCGCCTCGACCGCCGGATCCTTCCCGACGTCGGGGTCGGCGCCGTCGTACACCTGCCGCATCCAGCGGACCGACGGCCACTGGTACGCGGGCAACAGCCGTACGCAGGACGCGATCCTGGCGCAGGGCCTGGCGGGTCCGGACGTGGCCGAGGCGCAGTGCCTGCTGCGCCGGGCGGGCTTCTCCCCGGGCGGCATCGACGGTGTCTACGGGCCGCTGACCGAGCGCGCGGTCAAGGACCTGCAGAAGCGGGCCGGGCTGCCCCCGGACGGCATCGTCGGACCGCACACCTGGGGGGCGCTGCGCAAATGACACGGCCGACGGGGACGCAGGGGACGACGTCCGCGGAGCGGGCGCGGTTGGCGGCCGAACTGCGCGAGCTGAAGGCACGCACCGGTCTGAGCCTGGCCCGCCTGGAGGAACGCACCCCGTACAGCAAGTCGTCCTGGGAACGCTACCTCAACGGCAAGACACTGCCGCCGCGTCAGGCCGTGCTGGACCTGTGCCGCCTCGCCCACGAACCCGCCGCCCGCTGTCTGGCCCTGTGGGAGCTGGCGGAGTCGGAGGCGAGTGGACGCGCACGGGCGGAGGAGCCGCCCACGGCCCCGGCGCAGCAGTCACCCCCGTCTCCGGCTTCGTCCCCCTTCCCGGCCACGGACGGGGCCACGGCGGGGACCACGGATGCGGACGCGGCAAAGGATGCGGCGAACGCCACGGACACGGCGAAGGCCACCGGCACCGCCCCTGCCCCCGCCGACGAAACCGGACACGCCGTCCGGAAGGGCGCGGTCGCCGCGCTGGTCGCCGCCGTATGCGCCCTCGCGACCGGGGCCGTCGCCCTGGCCCTCTTCCTGCTGCCGCACCCGGGCGGCGCCCCGCGACCGTTCCCGTCCCCGCCCCAACCCGTCCTCGCCCCGCTCTGCGGGGGCGCCACCTGCGAGGGCGGGGACCCGATGGCCCTGCACTGCGGCCCCCACCCGGCCACCCTGGCGTCGCACCACACCGCCGCCGGCGTCGGTATGGAACTGCGCTACAGCAAGGACTGCGGCGCGAGTTGGGCCCGGGTGTGGGGCGCCCATGTCGGGGACCGGATCGAGGTGACCGCGGACGGCCGCAGTCAGTCCGCCCGGGTCAAGGACGCCGACGCCGCGAAGGACTACGTCTACACCCCCATGGCCGCCACCCGCCCCGGCACCGCGGTCCGGGCGTGCTTCCGTCCGACGACGGGCGGGCAACCGGAGTGCGTCGAGGGCCGCGTGACGGCCCCGCCTCCAACCGCGGCGACCGTCCACTGAGGTGGTGTGCCTGCGGAACTGCGACACATCTGGGAAATGTGTCGCACCGGCGGGTTCAACCGCCTGGCCGCACCGGTGACAGAAATTCGCACCACACCACCTTGCCGGGGTCCCGCTCCCCCACCCCCCACTTGTCCGAGAGCGCCGCCACCAGGAGCAGCCCCCGGCCGCCCTCGTCCGCCTCCAGCGGGATGCGCGGCTCGCCGGGACCGCTGTCATGCACCTCCACCCGCAGCAACACGCCGTCGTACCGCAGGAACACCCGGAAGCAACGGCCCGGCGGCACCCCGTGCACCAGCGCGTTCGTCGCCAACTCGCTCACGCACAACAGCACGTCGTCACATCGCTCGCCCTTCGCGAGCCCCCAGCCGGCCAGGACCTCGTACGCGAACTGCCGTGCGGCCGGGACGGATCGGCGCTCCCGCCGGAAGAACCTCTCGCGCAGGGGCGGGAGTTGGATCATTTCGTTCACGAGACGAGTGTTGCGGAGAGTCACTACCGTGGATCACTCGGTGAACCCGTACGGTTTTTTTGTACGGGTTCCTTCGGGGCCGCGAACGGGCACGCGCGGGGAGTTGGACCAGCATGACCTCCAGGAAGCCTCCACGGAAGAAGAACGTCTCGGCCATGAAGATGCTGGGCGTCCAGCTCGGCACGGCCCGCCGTGCGGCGGGCCACACCCAGGGGTCCCTGGCCAGGGAGCTCATGGTCGACGAGGAGACCATCGCGTCGATCGAGCAGGGGCGACGGCCGTTGAAGCCGGATCTGGCCGAGGCGCTGGACCAACTACTCGACACAAAGGGGTTGTTGTCGGCCGGGGTGGCCAACCTCCCCGAGATCGACCAGTTCCCGATGTGGGCGGAGTTGTACATCCACCATGAGCGCGAGGCCATTGCCCTGTCCTGGTACGACACCCTGGTCGTGCCTGGCATCCTCCAGACCGAGGCATACGCCCGCGCCGTGCTGCGCAATCGTGTACCGGCGTACGACGAGGACGAGGTCGAGACCCGTACGGCAGCCCGTGTCGAGCGTCAGGAGATTCTGCACCGGAAGGTCCCGCCGACGTTGAGCTTCGTCGTATGGGAACCCGTGCTTCACCTGGGAATCGGCGACTCAAAGGTACGCAGGGAGCAGCTACGGCACCTGCGCGCGATCGCCGAACTGCCGGGCCTCGCCCTGCAGTTCCTGCCCTTGGACAGCCCCTATCACGCTGGTCTCAACGGCCCGTTCACCCTCCTGGAGACGCCCGACCACCAGCACCTCGCCTACACCGAGTCCCAGCGCGGCAGCCAGTGGGTCTCCGACCCGGACGAGGTGTCCATCCTGGCGCGCAAATATGCGATGCTGCGAACACAGGCCCTGACCACTCATGACTCCATGGGTCTGCTCGACCGCTTGCTGGGAGAAACATGAGCACCGAAGCACTTCAGTGGTTCAAGTCGACCTACAGCGGCGACGAGGGCGGCCAGTGCCTCGAAGTCGCCTTCACCACCCCCCAGTCCACCGACAACGCGGCGGTCCACATCCGCGACTCCAAGAACCCCATCGGCCCCACCCTCCAGGTGGCCCCCGCCACCTGGACCGCCTTCACCGCCTACGCGACCCGCTAGGCGACCCGCTAGGCGTCCCTCAGCTCAGCCCCTTCCCCAGCCTCCGCAACCCCTCCTCGATCTCCGCCGGTGTGTGCGTGACGAAGCACAGCCGCAGGGTCGACCGGTCCGGCGCGTCGGCGTGGAACGGCGCGCCCGGGACGTACGCCACGTCCTGCTCCACCACCCGCGGCAGCAGTGCCGTGGTGTCGTACCCCTCCGGCAGCCGCGCCCAGAGGAACATGCCGCCCTCGGGACGGTTCCAGACGGAGCCCTCGGGCAGGGCGTCCGCGAGGCCGGCGAGCATCGCGTCGCGGCGTTCGCGGTATGCGGCGGCGACCCGGGCGACGTGCGCGTCGAGGTCGCGGTCCGCCAGGTACCGCGCGGCGGCGAGCTGGTTCACGGTCGGGGTGTGGAGGTCCGCGGCCTGCTTCGCGATCGCGCAGGCCCGCCGCAGCGCCGCCGGTGCCCGCAGCCAGCCGAGGCGCAGGCCGGGCGCCACCACCTTGGAGAAGGAGCCCAGGAGGACGGCGCGGTCGTACGCGTCCTCGTACGAGGCGATCCACGGCACGCGCTCGCCCTCGAAGCGGAGCTCCCCGTAGGGGTCGTCCTCCACGATCCACAGGCCGTGCCGGGCGGCGACGCCGGCGATCGCCGCGCGGCGGTCGGCGGGCAGGGTGCGGCCGGTGGGGTTCTGGAAGGTGGGAACGGTGTAGAGCAGCTTGGGGCGCTCCCGCACCACCAGCTCCTCCAGCGTGTCGGGGTCGATACCGTCCTCGTCGCAGGGGACGGCGACGACCCGGGCGCCGGCGAAGCCGAAGGCCTGGAGGGCCGCGAGGTAGCAGGGGTTCTCGACGAGAACCGTGTCGCCGGGCTCCAGCAGGGCGGTGACGAGCAGGGAGAGGGCCTGCTGGGAGCCGGTGGTGACGAGCAGGTCGTCCGGGCCGGTGGCGAGACCGCGCTCGGTGGTGCGGTCGGCGAGCGCGGACCGCAGGGCGGGTTCGCCCTCGGTGGTGGAGTACTGGAGTGCCCGCTGCGGGGCCTCCGTCAGCACGGCGTGGAACGCGGCGGCGACGCCCTCGCTGTCGAAGAGCCCTGGGGCGGGCAGGCCACCCGCGAAGTTGACGACTTCGGGACGCGCGGTGACGGCGAGGATGTCCCGAACGGGGGAACCGCCGACCTCGGCGACCCGGGCGGCGAACGCGGGCTGGGGCGGACCGCTGGGCGTGCTTTCGCTGGAGGTCACGAGGGCGGCTCCTGATGGGCAGGGGCGTTCACAGGACGTGACACGTCAAAGGGAACGCCATTCGAAAACGGCTCGTTCGTGCACCTTAGGGAGATCGCTGCCCCCTACAACAGTCTCGTTTCGCCATGCGGACGACGGTCCGTGAGCCCTAGCATGCGGCGCATGCTGCCGAGCGTGGACACGAACGACGAGTTGCAAGCCATCGTCTCGGACGAGGAGGTGTTACGCCCGGCCGTGCTGCATCTGCTCGACCAGATGGGCCTCGTCGGACTCGCGGTGCGCCGCTTCCCGGACGGGACGCTGCCCGTGTACGCCGTCGGGGGCGACTTGGTGCTGAAGCTGTATCCGCGGTCCGAGGCGCGGGAAGCCGTGCGCGAGGCACGGGTGTTGCACCACCTGTGGGGACAGCTCAAGCTTCCCACCCCGCGCCTGATCGGCACCGAGGAGTACGTGAACGGCTGGCGGTGGGTGCTGATGTCCCGGCTGCCCGGCTGGACCCTCAACGACGTCTGGCACCGGCTGACCGCGGCGGAGCAGGACCGTATCGTCACGGAGTCGGCCGAGGCGCTGGCCTCGCTGCACGCGATGTTCTGGAACCCGCTGACGGACATCGTCGGACCGCCGGACTGGACGGCGTTCCTGCGCAGCCAGCGCGCCGGGGCGGTCGAGTGGCACCGTCACTCCGGGGTGACCGAGCCATGGCTGAGCCGGATCCCCGACTTCCTGGACTCCGTGCCGCTGCCCGTGTCCACCGAACGCGTACTGCTGCACACCGAGTTCATGAGCGAGCACCTGACCATCGACATGCGTGGCGGGCGGGTGCTGACGGGCATGTTCGACTTCGAGCCGGCGATGATCGGTGACCCGGCGTACGACTTCGTCGGCGTCGGCCTGTTCATCACCCGTGCCGACCCGCGCCAGCTCCGCCGCTTCTACGAGGCCTACGGACGCGCCCCGCACGACCCGGACCAGCTGATGGCGTACACGCTGCTGCACGTCTTCAGCGATCTGCCCTTCTACCTCCACGAGTTGCCGCACCCGGCCGAACCACGCTTCGACGCACTCGCCGAGCTGTGGTTCGGCACGGACGGCTGACACCGGGGAACGCTCCCGGCGTCAGGCCTTCGCGCCGGTGGCCCCGTACACGTTGATGTCGGCGTCCGTGACGTCGTTGATGTCGCGGTGGCGGACCTTCTCGATGTCGTCGAGGGTGGCGAGGTAGGCGGGGTCCACGGCCTCGGGCACGGGTGCCGCGCCGTCCTGGTGCCAGTGGTGGACCGGGACGACGCCGGGCTCGTCCAGCGTGACGCGCGGGGTGTCGGTGAAGAAGCGGGCGACCTCGTCCTTGGAGCGCAGCACGAAGGTGAAACCGCGCTCGGTGTAGGTGCGCTGGACGGCGCGGATGCTCTCCGGGTTGAGGTCCTCGGTGAGGTGGCTGAGCACCAGCCGGCTTCCGGAGGGCAGCGCCTCCATCAGCTCGCGCACGATCGGGTACGCCTGCTCGTCCTCGACGAAGTGCAGGACCGCCACGAGCACGAGGGCGACCGGCTGGTCGAAGTCGAGGGTTTTGGCGGCCTGTTCGAGAATCCGGCCGGGGCTCTGGAGGTCGGCGTCTATGTAGTCCGTGCGGCCCTCGGCTCCGCTGGTGAGCAGGGCGCGGGCGTGCGCCAGGACGACCGGGTCGTTGTCGACGTAGACGACCCGGGAGTCGGGGTTGACGCGCTGGGCGATCTGGTGGACGTTCTCGGCGGTCGGCAGGCCGGTGCCGATGTCGAGGAACTGCCGGATGCCGTCCTCCTTCGCCAGCCGGTTCACCGCGCGGCGCAGGAAGTCGCGGTTGTGCCGCACGTCGAGGTAGCCGCGCGGGTTGGCGGCGAGTGCCGCGGCGGCGGCCGCGCGGTCCACCGGGTAGTTGTCCTTGCCGCCGAGGAAGACGTCGTAGACGCGGGCCGGATGGGCCTTGGTGGTGTCGATCCGCCTGCGCAGCTCGGCCGGGTCGCGGCTGAGGGCGTCGTCGGACATGGCGTCTCCCTGGTGGTCGGCGTAAGGAGTCGGTCGTTCCATCGGTCGATCGGTCGATGGGCCGTTCTCTCGATCGTTCGTCAAGCGACCGATGTGATCGTCAACAACGTAACTCCTGAGGCCGGTTGGAAGTGCCCGGTCCGCTTCCGGCCGCGCCCCGCCGTCCCGGGCTCCCCTCCCAGGGGACGGCGTCTGCGCAGGTCGGGAAGCGTTCCATCGGCTCGGCGTCCCGAATTCGGCGGCGACTGTGGCGGGCCGGCGAACCACCGGTCAAGCTGGGCCGTCGAGGCATCCGCTCCCGCCGACCGGTCGAGCGGAGGCGTCACCCCCCAACTCGCACGTCCGAAGGGCCCCGACCATGTCCTTTGCTCGTACCGTCCGTCCCACCCGTGCCGTTCGCCCCCGGCTGCTCGCCGCCGTCACACTCGCGCTCGCCGCGCTCGCGCTGTCGGCCTGCGAGAACGGCGAGGGCGTACGGGACGAGGGCCCCTCCTCGCTGCCCGGCCCGTCCGTCCGGGACACCGCGCACCCGGGCAGGGCGGTCCCCTGCTCGGGCAAACACATGCGGACGACGGCGACGCCGGTGAGCGAGCCGGTGAACCACCTGCTGCTGACGGTGACCAACACGGGCGCCGTGAACTGCTCCCTCAACGGCTACCCGAAGGCCCGCTTCGGCGAGTCCGGCTCCCTCGCGCCGCCGGCCCGGGAGCCGAAGCCCCGTGGCTCCCGGATCACCCTCTCCCCCGGAGGGTCCGCCTACGCGGGCGTGCTGCTGTCGGCGGCGGACGGCACGGGCGGGCACGGCCGCACCGTCACGTCCCTCACGATCACGCTCCCCACCGGCCCGGCCGCCCGCCCGGCGCTCCCGCCCAAGGGCGTGTACGTCGACGACGCACTGCGGGTCACGTGCTGGCTGCCGAACCTGAAGGCGGCGCTGACGTACTAGCCGACGTACTGGGTGTCTGCGCGGAGCTTGCGGGCCGCCTCGGTGGCCCAGTAGGTGAGGATGCTGCGCGCACCGGCGCGCTTGATGCCGGTCAGGGTCTCCAGGATGGCCCGGTCGCGGTCGACCCAGCCTTTCTCCGCGGCGGCCTCGATCATGGAGTACTCGCCGGAGATCTGGTACGCCGCCACGGGCACGTCGACCGCGTCCGCGACCCTCGCCAGGATGTCCAGGTAGGGCCCGGCCGGCTTGACCATCACCATGTCGGCGCCCTCCTCGAGATCGAGGGCGAGTTCGCGCAGTGACTCGCGCCAGTTGGCGGGGTCCTGCTGGTAGGTCTTGCGGTCGCCCTTCAGCGAGGAGGCGACGGCCTCGCGGAACGGCCCGTAGAAGGCGGAGGAGTACTTGGCCGTGTAGGCGAGGATCGCGACGTCCTCGCGCCCGACCTGGTCGAGCGCGTCGCGGATGACGCCGATCTGCCCGTCCATCATCCCGCTGGGCCCCACGACATGGGCGCCCGCGTCGGCCTGGACCTGCGCCATCTCGGCGTACCGCTCGAGGGTGGCGTCGTTGTCGACCCGGCCCCTGGCGTCGAGCACGCCGCAGTGCCCGTGATCGGTGGTCTCGTCCAGGCACACGTCCGACATGACGAGGAGGTCGTCGCCGACCTCGGCGCGCACGTCCCGGATGGCGACCTGAAGGATCCCGTCCGGGTCGGTGCCCGGGGTCCCGACGGCGTCCTTCTTCGACTCCTCCGGCACACCGAAGAGCATGATCCCGGAGATCCCGGCCTCCACGGCCTCCAGCGCCGCCTTCTTCAGGCTGTCCCGGGTGTGCTGCACAACGCCGGGCATGGACCCGATCGGCACGGGCTCGCTGACTCCCTCCCGCACGAAGGCCGGGAGGATGAAGTCGGCGGGGTGCAGCCGGGTCTCGGCGACCATGCGGCGCATGGCGGGCGTGGTGCGCAGCCGCCGGGGACGGGTACCGGGGAAGGATCCGTACTTCGTCATGCCTTCTACGCTACGCCCGGCCCGGAAGTCCTTTTGCCGACGCCGCGTCGGCCCTGGAGGCAGGGCTGTTCAGGCCCCACCACCCGGTCGGTCCCCGTCGCTCGCCCACTGCACGCCGGTGCCGTACGCGATGATGTTCACGGAGCTGTGGCCCGCCAGGCTGCTCCTGCTCGGGAGGTGCGCGGGTGACGTGAACCCGACCCCCAGCACCGCGTCGTAACCGAGCTCGACCGCCCTGACCAGAAGCTCCTCGTAGGCGTCTTCCATGGTCTTCCTGGCCGAGCCCCAGATCACCTGACCCGCCGTGAAAGGCCGTGACGCATGACTGAGTGTGCTCGCTTCGATCTCGAGCGCCCTGCTGCGCCGCTCCTCGTCCTCTTCCCGCCGCTTACGTGCGTCGTCTCTCCACCCCATCCGAGCATTGTGCGGCAGGGAGCCGCCCCTGTCCCGTGATCGCGCAACAGCGGGCAACCATCGGGCACGGCGAGTCCGCAGCAGCCGGAAGAGTCAGCGTGGTGGAAGGCTCCTACGGGGAGCCTCCCACCCCACCTCAGGTCGTCGACCGGCGCCTCCGCGCCCCCGGCCTCCGCTCGCTCGGACGCGTCACCGGATCCCCGGCCGCCAGCGCGGCGGCCCGGCGCTTGAGGCCGAAGTCCGCCAGCGCCTCCGCCAGCTTGTGGACCGACGGCTCCGGGGCCATGACGTCCACGCGCAGCCCGTGCTCCTCCGCCGTCTTCGCGGTCGCCGGGCCGATGCACGCGATCACCGTCACGTTGTGCGGCTTGCCCGCGATGCCGACCAGGTTCCGGACCGTGGAGGAGGACGTGAACAGGACCGCGTCGAAGCCGCCGCCCTTGATCGCCTCACGGGTCTCGGCCGGCGGAGGCGAGGCGCGGACCGTCCGGTAGGCCGTCACGTCGTCGACCTCCCAGCCGAGTTCGATCAGGCCGGCGACCAGGGTCTCGGTCGCGATGTCGGCGCGCGGCAGGAACACGCGGTCGATCGGGTCGAAGACCGGGTCGTAGGGGGGCCAGTCCTCCAGCAGGCCGGCCGCCGACTGCTCGCCGGAGGGGACCAGGTCGGGCTTCACGCCGAAGTCCACCAGTGCCTTCGCCGTCTGCTCGCCGACCGCCGCGACCTTGATGCCCGCGAAGGCGCGCGCGTCCAGGCCGTACTCCTCGAACTTCTCCCGGACCGCCCGCACCGCGTTGACGGACGTGAACGCGATCCACTCGTAGCGGCCCGTCACCAGGCCCTTGACCGCTCGTTCCATCTGCTGCGGGGTGCGCGGGGGCTCCACCGCGATCGTCGGGACCTCGTGCGGCACGGCCCCGTAGGACCTCAGCTGGTCGGAGAGCGACGCCGCCTGCTCCTTCGTACGCGGCACGAGGACCTTCCAGCCGAACAGCGGCTTGTTCTCGAACCACGACAGCTGGTCGCGCTGGGCGGCGGCGGAACGCTCACCGACCACGGCTATCACCGGACGCCCGCCCTCGGGGGACGGCAGGACCTTCGCCTGCTTCAGCGTCTGCGCGATGGAGCCGAGGGTGGCGGTCCAGGTGCGCTGCCGCGTCGTCGTACCGGCGACCGTCACCGTCATCGGGGTGTCCGGCTTGCGGCCCGCGGCCACCAGCTCCCCGGCGGCCGCCGCCACCGAGTCCAGCGTCGTGGACACCACGACCGTGCCGTCGGACGCGCCGACCTCCGTCCAGCAACGCTCGGAGGCGGTCCGGGCGTCCACGAACCGGACGTCCGCGCCCTGCGCGTCCCGCAGCGGCACACCCGCGTACGCGGGCACGCCCACGGCGGTCGCGATGCCGGGGACGACCTCGAACGGCACGCCCTCGGCGGCGCACGCCAGCATCTCGCCGGCCGCGTACGCGTCCAGGCCGGGGTCGCCGGACACCGCACGGACGACCCGCTTGCCGCCCCGCGCAGCCTCCATGACAAGATGTGCGGCATCCCGCAACGCAGGGACACCAGCGGCTGTTGACTCGCCGTCAACAACCGTCAGCTGAGGCGTGCCCGCGCCCGGATACGCACCCGTGGAGGGGTCCGTGTCCGTGTTGAGCTCGGCGACGCCCGCTCTGGCATGCGTGCGCACGACGTCGAGCACCTCGTGCTCGCCGACGAGGACGTCCGCGTTGGCCAGCGCCTCGACGGCGCGCAGTGTGAGTAGTCCCGGATCTCCGGGTCCGGCACCGAGGAAGGTGACGTGCCCGTGTTCAAGGCCGGCGGGAAGGGTGGTGGGGCTCAATGTGCTCGCTCCCCCATCAGACCGGCCGCGCCCTTGGTGAGCATCTCGGCGGCGAGTTCGCGACCGAGCGCCATTGCCTGGTCGTGCGTCTCGGGCACGGGACCGGTGGTGGACAACTGCACCAGCGTGCGGCCGTCGGGTGTTCCGACGACCCCGCGCAGGCGCATTTCCTTGACAACCTGCCCGTCGGCCAACAGGTCGGCCAGCGCGCCCACGGGGGCGCTGCAACCGGCCTCCAGGGCGGCGAGCAGGGACCGCTCGGCGGTCACGGCGGCCCGTGTGAACGGGTCGTCGAGCTCGGCGAGCGCCGCGATCAGGTCCGCGTTGTCCGCGGCACACTCGATCGCCAGTGCCCCCTGGCCGGGGGCGGGCAGAACTGTGTCGACCGACAGGAAGTCGGTCACCTCGTCGATCCGCCCGATGCGGTTGAGCCCGGCCGCGGCGAGGACCACGGCGTCCAGCTCACCGCTGCGGACGTATCCGACCCGGGTGTCGATGTTGCCGCGGATCGGGACGGTCTCGATGTCGAGGCCGTGGCCGCGCGCGTACGCGTTCAGCTGCGCCATGCGGCGCGGCGAACCGGTGCCGACGCGCGCCCCGCGGGGCAGGTCGGTGAACTTCAGGGCGTCGCGCGCGACGATCACGTCCCGCGGGTCCTCGCGTACCGGCACGGCGGCCAGCACCAGCTCCTCGGGCTGCGCGGTCGGCAGGTCCTTCAGCGAGTGCACAGCGAAGTCGACCTCGCCGCGCAGCAGCGCGTCGCGCAGGGCCGTCACGAACACACCGGTGCCGCCGATCTGCGCGAGGTGCTCGCGGGAGGTGTCCCCGTACGTCGTGATCTCCACGAGCTCCACGGGCCGTCCGGTCACCTGGCGCACGGCGTCGGCGACCTGCCCGGACTGGGCCATGGCCAGCTTGCTGCGCCTGGTGCCGAGCCTCAGTGGTGACTGCTCACTCATGCTCGCCCTCGGTTCTTGGCGTTCTCGGTGTTCTCGGTGGGCTTGGTGTCGTCGGCCCGGGAGACGGAGGCGATCGTCTCGGGGTCCAGGTCGAACAGGGTGCGCAGCGCGTCCGCGTAGCCGGCGCCGCCGGGTTCGGCCGCGAGTTGCTTGACCCGTACGGTCGGCGCGTGCAGCAGCTTGTCGACGACGCGCCGCACGGTCTGCGTGATCTCGGCGCGGTGCTTGTCGTCGAGGCCGGGCAGCCGCCCCTCCAGGCGGGCGATCTCGTTCGCCACCACGTCGGCGGCCATCGAGCGCAGCGCGACCACGGTGGGCGTGATGTGCGCGGCGCGCTGGGCGGCGCCGAACGCGGCGACCTCGTCGGAGACGATACGCCGGACCTGGTCGACGTCGGCGGCCATCGGCGCGTCCGCGGAGGCCTCGGCGAGCGACTCGATGTCGACGAGCCGCACACCGAGCAGCCGGTGCACGGCCGCGTCGATGTCGCGGGGCATCGCGAGGTCCAGCAGCGACAGCACGGGCGCGGGGCGGGGCGTCTCGACGACGGGCTCCGGACGGCGGCGCTCCGGGATCCGGCCGATCGTGGCGACGGTCGCGGCGAGCGCGCTGATCAGCTCGGCCTCGGTCTCCGGGTCCGCCGCGACGGCCGTACGACCGCCGCGCGGCTCCTCGGCGCCCTTGTCCACCCAGGCGGCGTGCTGCTCCAGCTCGGCGGCCGGCATACCGGCGACGGCGGCCTCGCCGAGCACCGAGAAGTGGGCGGTGCCCTGCACGGCCGAGAGGTCGAGCGGGCAGCCCTCCTCGGTGCCGAGACTGGTGGGCGGCAGGTCGCCGCGTATCGGCGCCGGGTCGGTGACGCGCGCGGCTGCGGCGTCCGGGGCGACCGGTCCTTCCACCCGGCCCTCCAGGGCCGCCGCGACCGACTGGGCGGTGAGGACGAGACCGGTCGCGCCCGTACAGGACACCACGACGTCGGCACGTGTCAGCTCGTCCGGAACCGTCGCCATCGGCACCGCACGCGCCCGTACGTCCGTGTCGTCCCCTTCGGTGAGGATCTGCGCCAGGCGCTCGGCGCGCTCCAGGGTGCGGTTGGCGATCACGACCTCGGCGACACCGGCGCGGGCGAGCGTCGCGGCGGCCAGCGACGACATGGAGCCGGCGCCGATCACCAGGGCACGCTTGCCCTTGGCCCACGTCTCCACCGGCGCACCGGCCGACAGCTGCTCCAGGCCGAAGGTGACCAGGGACTGCCCGGCACGGTCGATGCCCGTCTCGGAGTGGGCGCGCTTGCCGACCCTGAGGGACTGCTGGAACAGGTCGTTCAGCAGGCGTCCCGCGGTGTGCTGCTCCTGCGCGGTGGCCAGGGAGTCCTTGATCTGCCCGAGGATCTGCCCCTCGCCGACGACCATGGAGTCCAGTCCGCAGGCCACCGAGAACAGGTGGTGGACGGCCCGGTCCTCGTAGTGGACGTAGAGGTAGGGCGTCAGCTCGTCGAGGCCGACCCCGCAGTGCTGGGCGAGCAGGGTGGACAGCTCGGCGACACCCGCGTGGAACTTGTCGACGTCCGCGTACAGCTCGATGCGGTTGCAGGTGGCGAGCACCGCGGCCTCGGTGGCCGGCTCGGCGGCCACCGTGTCATGGACCAGCTTGACCTGGGCGTCCGCGGTCAGCGTGGCCCGCTCCAGGACGCTGACCGGTGCGCTGCGGTGGCTCAGCCCGACGACGAGGAGACTCATGCCGGCATCACGGCGGGGACGTCCCCGTCGGGTCCCTTGTCGGCGGACTCCGTGGTCGTCGTGGCGGCCGGCAGGCCGTCGGGCAGCGCATCGGCGATGGCCTCCTCGCCGGCCTTGCGCTGCTCGTGGAAGGCGAGGATCTGCAGCTCGATGGAGAGGTCGACCTTGCGGACGTCGACACCGTCCGGAACGGTCAGCACGGTCGGCGCGAAGTTCAGGATGGAGGTCACGCCCGCGCCCACGAGCCGGTCGCAGACCTGCTGGGCGGCGCCCGCGGGGGTCGCGATCACGCCGATCGAGACGCCGTTGTCCTTGATGATCTTTTCCAGATCGTCCGTGTGCTGGACCGGGATGCCGGCGACGGCCTTGCCCGTGAGGGCCGGGTCGGCGTCGATGAGGGCAGCGACCCGGAAGCCGCGGGAGGCGAACCCGCCGTAATTGGCCAGCGCCGCGCCGAGGTTGCCGATACCGACGATCACAACCGGCCAGTCCTGGGTCAGGCCCAGTTCGCGGGAGATCTGGTAGACGAGATACTCGACGTCGTAGCCCACGCCCCGGGTGCCGTAGGAGCCGAGGTAGGAGAAGTCCTTGCGCAGCTTCGCGGAGTTCACACCCGCGGCGGCGGCCAGCTCCTCGGAGGAGACCGTGGGTACCGAGCGCTCCGACAGCGCGGTCAGGGCTCGGAGGTACAGCGGAAGCCTGGCGACGGTGGCCTCGGGAATCCCTCGGCTACGGGTCGCCGGTCGGTGAGTTCGGCCAGTTGCCACGGTGCTCCTGCGGGTAGAGCGGGGCTGCGGGCGGTCACACGTCCCCAGACCGCCCCGTCGAATGCAGGCTATGTCTTTGTGAACGCGTGCACAAAGATGGTGTCCGATTTGCCCGGCCAACGTGACCGGGGTCACGCGTGGTACTGCTGGGGGCTTCACCGCACACTCTCCTCAACGATCCCCGCCCCCAAAGACCAGTCGCCCCCGATCCTAGGCGACTTTGCGGACCTCTTTGGACTACTCGGTCAGCGCCCTGCGCAAGCGCTGCTCGTCGACACGCCAGAAGGTGTGCTGGGCGCCGTCGACGAGGACGACCGGGATCTGCTCCCAGTACTCGTCGTGGAGCCGCTGGTCCTGGGTGATGTCCTTCTGCTCCCAGGGCACGCCGAGCTCTCCGCACACCTTCTCGACGACGGCCTGCGCGTCGTCGCAGAGATGACACCCGGGCTTGCGGATCAGGGTGACGAGCCGCTCGTGGGGCCTCTGGCCGCTGCTGTTACGCCGAAAGATGGGACTCATGTCGGCCATTCTCACTCCGGGGGAAGGCGGCGGCAGCCCGCGCCCACCGCCCGGCCCGGGCCCACCCCACCACGCGTGCCACGCCGGGGGGATGACTCCTTGGGAGTCCTTTAACGACTCGGTCGTGGAGAGTTCACAGCCTCCAAACCTCTCGAGTCCGGAACCACCGAACAAAGTGGCTATGCTCGCGTCATGGCCGCTCTCGGATGGCTCACTCCCCGTAGGCGCTCCGCCACGGCGCGGAGCGTGTTGGCAGGCGAGGCCTCGGCGGAGGCAGCGCGCAAGACCTCGCAGGACGTCTCCGACCAGGAACAGCAGTTCCCGGTCCACGGCGACGACAAGGCGGCGGCGTTCTTCGACCTGGACAACACGGTGATGCAGGGCGCCGCGCTGTTCCACTTCGGCCGGGGCCTGTACAAGCGGAAGTTCTTCGAGACCCGCGATCTGGCGAAGTTCGCCTGGCAGCAGGCGTGGTTCCGGCTGGCCGGGGTGGAGGATCCCGAGCACATGCAGGACGCGCGGGACTCGGCGCTGTCGATCGTGAAGGGCCACCGGGTCTCCGAGCTGATGTCGATCGGCGAGGAGATCTACGACGAGTACATGGCCGAGCGGATCTGGCCGGGTACGCGGGCGCTGGCGCAGGCGCACCTGGACGCGGGCCAGAAGGTGTGGCTGGTGACGGCCGCACCGGTGGAGATCGCCACGGTGATCGCACGCAGGCTCGGCCTCACCGGAGCCCTGGGCACGGTGGCGGAGTCGGTCGACGGCGTCTACACCGGCCGTCTGGTGGGCGAACCCCTCCACGGCCCGGCGAAGGCGGAGGCGGTCCGCGCGCTGGCGGTGGCGGAGGGGCTGGACCTCTCGCGCTGCGCGGCGTACAGCGACTCGCACAACGACATCCCGATGCTGTCGCTGGTGGGCCACCCCTACGCGATCAACCCGGACGCCAAGCTGCGCAAACACGCCCGCGCCTGCGAGTGGCGCCTGCGCGACTACCGCACGGCCCGCAAGGCCGCGAAGGTCGGCCTGCCGGCAGCGGCCGGGGTGGGCGCGGTGGCCGGGGGCACGGCGGCGGCGATCGCACTGCACCGCCGGCGCCGCTGACTCAGAGCCCCGAACGAAATGGGAGCCCGGCCGGGGGTGACCTCCGGCGGGTCCGCACAGCAGCCCCCCGCCGTGCCGTACCGGTGACCCCTCCCCCGGACCTGCACGAAGCTGTCGGCTCGACCGGCCCCCGGCAACTGCGCGCCGCAACGCCGCCCAGGGCTGCTGCCGCGAGCCTCCGTCTCCTGCCCGGCGCCCACCACCTCCCCAGCCCCCGATCCCTGTACGCAGCGTGCACGGAGCGTGTACGGAACGTTCCAGCGTCCGTGTTCCGCGCCCGCCCGGGCACCGCCTCGGTGGAGGTCCGGGGGCGGCAGCCCCGGGGAGGGGACGCGCACGGGCGGCGGGGGCGGGCAAAGTGCCATGGTCGGCGGCGACTTGTCGCGGGCGGGTGCATTCGGGCGTTTCTACCCCGCACCCCGGCCCAGCACTCCTCCCACCCCGCGCCCGGCCACAACACGCCCCGCACTCAGACGGAAGCCGAACTCAACCGATCAACAAACGGTCACTATGCGGCACTTGAGCAGGCGTCAATCGGTTACAGAAGCGACGTAATCGATGATTTGAGCAACTGGGTGTAGCGCTGCCTGTACTAAGCGTTATTCTCCTCAGACGCAAACCGGTACCCCTCCGTCGCTACGACGGGTGAACGGACCGGTACTGCACGTGATGGAAGCTCTGCCTCTGGGAGTCCCGTGTACCCACACGTCGGGGTTGACGCCTCGGGCCTGGCTACGCTCCGCGCGACGGTCCACGAGCTGTTGCGCGGCTTCGTCCCCACCGCGTACGCCGCCCCCGCCTTCGCCACCGCCGCCCCCGTCGGCCCGTGCTACGCACTGGCGGACGGAAGCGCCGCGGTCGGCAGGCGCGGCCGCTCGGGCGCGTCCGCCGCCCCCGCACGCCGCCCGGCCGCGGACAGCGACAGCGCCCGCATGATGGACCTCGTGGAGCGCGCCCAGGCCGGCGAGGCCGATGCCTTCGGGCGCCTGTACGACCAGTACAGCGACACCGTCTACCGCTACATCTACTACCGAGTCGGAGGCAGGGCCACCGCCGAGGACCTCACCAGCGAGACCTTTCTGCGCGCACTGCGCCGGATCGGCACCTTCACCTGGCAGGGCCGCGACTTCGGCGCCTGGCTCGTCACCATCGCGCGCAACCTCGTCGCCGACCACTTCAAGTCCAGCCGCTTCCGGCTGGAGGTGACGACCGGCGAGATGCTCGACGCCAACGAGGTCGAGCGCTCCCCGGAGGACTCCGTGCTGGAGTCGCTCTCCAACGCCGCCCTCCTCGAAGCCGTGCGGCGACTCAACCCCCAGCAGCAGGAGTGCGTCACGCTCCGCTTCCTCCAGGGTCTGTCCGTCGCCGAGACCGCCCGTGTGATGGGCAAGAACGAGGGCGCGATCAAGACCCTCCAGTACCGCGCCGTGCGCACCCTGGCCCGGCTCCTCCCCGAAGACGCCCGCTGAGACCCCCGGACCGTGCTCGCCCACCCATCGGGCGAACACTCAGCGCGACCATCAACTCACGTTCCGTTCAAGCCCGTTGTGTTCACGATCCGATCATCCGTCGTCCGTAACCCAAGTGCCGAGCCGCTCGTTGTGCGGGATACAGGCTCCCTGTGGTCACACCCTGACCCTCTTTGATCACTCGATCGTGTGGATGCGGTCAGCGCGTGCAACCCTCAGGACCCCCTGGGGAGTCGACCGTCATGACGAGAGGAGGTGCCGCCAGTGATCGCGAACGTATCGGCGCACCGGCGGGCCAACGCCTTCGCCCAGGCCCTGGAGGAGCAGTCCGACGACCGGGGCGCGGCGGCCGAGCAGCCCGAAGGACCGGCCCCGGCTGCGGCGGAACGGACCGACGAGACCCGCCTGTTGGGTCTCGCGACCCGTCTCGGCGAACTGCCCAGGCCCACGCTCGACCCGGAGGTCAAGGTCGTCCAGCGCGCGCGGCTGGTGGCCGCGATGGAGGCCATGTTCCGGGAGGGCGCGGCCCCGGCAGGCGAGGCGGCGGGCCCTTCGGTGCCGGAGCAACGACACGGGCGGGGCGCCCATCGTGCAACCACGCTGGGGAAGTTGCGCCCGCGCTCACGGCTCACCAAGGGTCTCGCCGCGGGCGGACTCGGCGTCGGCGTGGCCGCGGCCTCCTTCGGCGGAGTGGCCGCCGCGAGTTCCGACGCCCTGCCCGGTGACTCCCTCTACGGCCTCAAACGCGGCATCGAAGACGTCAAACTCGACATGGCCGACGGGGACAACGACCGCGGGCAGCTCTACCTCGACCAGGCGTCGACCCGGCTGAACGAGGCCCGCCGGCTGATGGAGCGCGACCGCGGCGGCGACCTCGACCACGAGTCCCTCACCGAGGTCCGCCGCACCCTGTCCGGCATGCGGCACGACGCGGCCGAAGGCCACCGCCTGCTGCACGAGGCGTACGAGCGGGACGGCTCACTCGCGCCCATCCAGACCCTCTCCGCCTTCTCCCAGTCGCACCGCGAGGCCTGGGGCGCGCTGCGCGAGCGGCTGCCCGCCCAGCTCGGGGACGTCAGTCAGGAGGTCTCCTCGGTCTTCGACGCCATAGACCGGGACGTCGCACCGCTGCAGTCGCTGCTGCCGCATCCCCCGTCACAGGGCGGCCCCGGCCGGCACCGCAGCTCCACCCCGGGCTCCACCGGCTCCGCCGGCTCCGACGCCCCGGCCCCCAGCACCACCGGCGGCTCCGCCCCGGGCACCCACAGCAGCAGCGGCAACCCCCAGCCGTCCAGCTCCAGCAGCACCGGCGACGGCCTGCTCGGCGGCAACACGGGCGGTCTCCTCGACCCCCCGAAGGACAGCTCGAGCAGTTCCCCGTCGACGAGCAAGACCCCGTCCTCGGGACCGAACGTCACGCTCCCGCCGCTGCTTCCGGGCCTGCTACCGGGCTTGGGCATCGAAGGCGAGGAGAACAGGTAGGCAACCGGCAAACCGCATGGGGGCGCCCCTTCCACCAAGGGGCGCCCCCATCGTCGTACCGCACATCGCGAACCGCTCAGAAGAACACCGACCGCCGCTGCACCAGCAGCTTGTACAACGTGTGCTGGATCTGCTCCCGCACCTGATCCGTCAGGTTGAACATCAGCATCGGATCCTCCGCGGCCTCGGGCGGATACCCGTCCGTCGCGATCGGCTCCCCGAACTGAATCGTCCACTTGGTCGGCAGCGGAATCACCCCCAACGGCCCCAGCCACGGAAACGTCGGGGTGATCGGGAAGTACGGGAACCCGAGCAGCCGGGCCAGCGTCTTCGCGTTGCCGATCATCGGGTAGATCTCCTCCGCGCCCACGATCGAGCACGGAATGATCGGCGCCCCGGCCCGCAGCGCCGTGGACACGAACCCGCCACGCCCGAACCGCTGCAGCTTGTACCGCTCGCTGAACGGCTTCCCGATCCCCTTGAACCCCTCCGGCATCACCCCGACCACCTCACCGCGATCGAGGAGCCGCTCGGCGTCCTCCGCGCACGCCAGGGTGTGGCCGGCCTTGCGGGCCAGTTCGTTCACCACCGGCAGCACGAACACCAAGTCGGCCGCGAGCAGTCGCAGATGGCGCCCGGCCGGGTGGTTGTCGTGCACGGCGACCTGCATCATCAGGCCGTCCAGCGGCAGCGTCCCGGAGTGGTTGGCGACGATCAGCGCCCCGCCCTTGTCCGGGATGTTCTCGATGCCCTTCACCTCGACCCGGAAGTACTTCTCGTACACCGGCCGCAGCAGCGACATCAGGACCTGGTCGGTCAGCTCCTCGTCGTAGCCGAAGTCGTCGACCTCGTAGTCGCCCGTCAGGCGTCGGCGCAGAAAGGACAGCCCCCCGGCGATACGCCGCTCCAGGCTCCCTTCCCGGGAGCGGGCCGGCGGCCTTTCCTCAGCTGTCACGGGAACATCATCCTGCGGGAGGGCCTCGCCGTGCAGGGGCTGGACCTCGCGGACCACCGCGGGTTCCCCCTTCAGCCGGCTGTTCCCGGCGCTCCGGCGCCGCGACGGCCGCTGCACGGCAGCCCCCCGGGACCGGTCGTCGTCGAACGGAATGACCTTGGCGTCCGCCATCGTTGATGCGCTCCTCAGTGGGCGGTTGGCGTCGGGGGGTGGCCACCGCCCAGGACGGGCAGTGCGGCGATCCGGTCGACGGCCCCCGCGAGGGCCTCCGGCGGCAGCAGTCCCGGCCCGCGGCTGCGCGCGAAGTCCGCGAAGGTCTCCGCGGTCGTGTACTTCGGCTCGTAGCCGAGCGTCTCGCGCATCTGGTCCGTGGCCACGACCCGGCCGTGGGTGAGCAGCCGGATCTGCTCGGGCGAGAAGTCCGTCATGCTCAGCGTGCGCATCGCGGACCCGACCCAGGTGACGGCGGGCAGCAGCAGCGGCACCGTGGGCCGGCCCAGACGCCGCGCACACTGCGACAGCAGCAGCACGCCGTCGCCGGCGATGTTGAACGTGCCGCTGTTGAGGGTGCCGCGCCGCGGCTCGTGCGCGCCGATGCGCAGCACCTCGATCACGTCGTCCTCGTGCACGAACTGCAGCCGCGGGTCGTAGCCGAACACGGTGGGCAGCACCGGCAGCGAGAAGTACGACGCGAGGGGCGTGTCGGCGTGCGGTCCGAGGATGTTGGCGAACCGCAGCACGCACACGGCGACATCGGGCCGGCGCCGCGCGAAGCCCCGTACGTACCCCTCGACCTCCACGGCGTCCTTGGCGAAGCCGCCGCTCGGCAGCGACTTGGGTGGGGTCGTCTCGGTGAACACGGCCGGGTCGCGGGGCGCGGACCCGTACACGTTCGTGCTGGACTTCACGACCAGCCGTTTGACGCTCGGGGACTTCTGGCAGGCGCCCAGCAGCTGCATGGTGCCGATGACGTTGGTCTCCTTGACCGTGGCCCGACTGCCGCTGCCCGGCGCGGTGCCGGTCACGTCCATGTGGACCACCGTGTCCACGGAGTACTCGGCGAGCACCCGGGCGATGGTGGGCTGGCGGATGTCGGCCTGGATGAACTCCGCGCCGCCCAGATGGTGGTCGGGTGGTACCGCGTCCACCGCGATGACGCGGTCCACCTCCGGGTCACGCTGGATCCGTCGTACGAACCGGCCGCCGAGCCGGCGGGCCACTCCGGTCACGAGCACGACCTTGCCCAAGATCAGCGCCTCTCTTCCCGTCGCGTCCAGTAGTGGACGTAGCTCTGTCCGCCAGCCTGCCGCGTTCCCCGTATACGGCCAACTTAGCGGGTCGATGTTGCGCTGTGATGACCGCCCGATGCACGAAGTGACGACACACCCGTACGTACGACCAGACCAAGCCATTCGCGTCACAGGCGTACGCACGTCCCGAACGCACCGGAACACGCGAACCCGCGAACGCACCCACCCGGAAAACGACAAACACCCCCCACCGGTGGTGGGGGGTGTTGCGCGCGCTCACGCACAGAAGCAGGGGCGCCCCCGGACGGGGCCGCACCTTACTTCTTGTTGCGACGCTGAACGCGAGTGCGCTTGAGCAGCTTGCGGTGCTTCTTCTTGGCCATCCGCTTGCGCCGCTTCTTGATAACAGAGCCCACGACTACCCTCGCTCACTTCTCATCACTCGGTGCTGGGCGCCATGGGCCCATACGACCTACGAGGGGCTAGCCTACCCAACCCGAGCGCCGAGGTTGTAATCGAGGTCCCGCCGGAGGCCGCAACGACCTCCGGCGGGCCACCGTCAGACCGTCTCCACCCCCACATAGCTGTCGCGGAGGTACTCGTGAACCGCTTGCTCCGGGACCCGGAAGGACCTCCCCACCCGGATCGCCGGCAGATGACCGCTGTGCACCAGCCGGTACACGGTCATCTTCGACACTCGCATCACCGAGGCGACTTCCGCCACCGTCAGGAACTGAACCTCGTTCAGAGGCCTCTCGCCAGCTGCAGCCATGACACACCTGCACCTTCCGCACTCGACGGCCACCGGCTTCCCCTTCCGGTGACTCTTCGTCGCTGCGTGCTCACTCCCCAATGTAGGTGCGGATGATGCAAGTGGGGAAGAGGGGATGCCATCCGCGGCCTACTGTGACAGACACGCTCGATTGAGTACATAGCGAGTAAGCGGTCGGTAGTAATCAGACCGCACAGCGTCATCAAGTGGAACGACGACGGACACGCGCCCCTCTGCCTCGCCGACGAACAGCGCGGGATCGTCCGTATCGGCCAGGCCGATCGCGTCGAACCCCAGCTGACCTGCTCCGCAGACCCAGCCATGGTCCCCGATGACCAGTTCCGGCAACGGGCCGCCGGCTTCCGCAGCGGCGGCCAGCGCGGCGCGAAGCGGGAGCGGCGAGTGCGTGTGCGCGCCGGGCTCACAACCGGCTCTCCCCCCTCCCGGCTCTCGTACGAAGGCGACTCCTCGTACGTAATCAAGGTTGTACGTGCGTAGGCCGAACCGGGTCGTTATGTCGACACAGCGACCCTGCGCCGGGGTGAGGACGGTACATCCCGCCGCCGACAGGGCGTCCGCGAGCGCGGCGTAGAACCCGAGCAGCCGGTGCGGGTGCCCGGTGCCGAGCAGCACCGCCTCGCGGTGCCGCGCGGCCCTGGCGACGCGCTCGGCGAAGGCCTCGAGCCCCTCCAGCGTGCGCTCCGGATCGATCACATCATGGCCGGACACATACCGCGGATCGGCCGAAACTCCACACTTGTCCGCCATCAACTCGATCAAATCCTCAGAACTCCATGTCCATTCGGGATCGAGTCCGATCAGCACGCGGGGGTCGCGGGCAGCGAAGAGCCGATAGCTGCGCAGGCTCTCCTCCCGGGAGGTGGCCACGGGCCCGGCCAGCCGGGCGGCCAGCAGATGCGCACGCAGTGCGCCGGTGCTCAACACGCCAGCGATGCTGTCCCAATCGCCTCCGCCGCATGTCCAGAACGCGGGGAACACCCCACAGTCGGCGTAATCACACCCGCCTGTGGGCGCGCCCGGGGGCTACGGCAACAGACCGCGCAGCGGATACGCCGCCTTCCGCGCCGCCAGCACCGCCTGGTCCAGCCGATCGGCCGGGTCGTACCCGGACTCCCACCCCGAGAACGCCACCGGCCACCGCCCATCCGTCATCCGAGCCGGCGCCAACTGCCGCGTCCGCGCGAAGACTTCCTGCCGCCACCCCTCCGGAATCACCGTCTCCGGCTCAACCGGCCGCCCCGCCGCGATCGCGACGAGATGCGTCCAGGACCGCGGCACGACCTCCACCACCGCATAGCCGCCCCCGCCCAGCGCGACCCACCGCCCGCCCGCATACTCGTGCGCCAGGTCGTGACACGCGACCTGCACCGCCCGCTGCGCGTCCAGCGACACCGCGAGATGCGCGAGCGGATCCTCGAAGTGGGTGTCGGCCCCGTGCTGCGTCACCAGCACCTGCGGCCGGAAGTCCGCGATCAGCTCCGGCACCACGGCATGGAAGGCCCGCACCCACCCCGCATCGCCCGTCCCCGCCGGCAGCGCCACGTTCACCGCGCTGCCCTCCGCGTTCGGCCCGCCCGTCTCCTCCGGCCATCCGGTCTGCGGGAACAGCGTCCGCGGATGCTCGTGCAGCGACACCGTCAGCACCCGCGGATCGTCCCAGAAGGCCGCCTGCACCCCGTCCCCGTGGTGCACGTCCACATCGATGTACGCCACCCGCTCCGCCCCCAGCTCCAGCAGCCGGGCGATGGCGAGCGCGGCGTCGTTGTAGATGCAGAACCCCGACGCGCTGCCCGGCATCGCATGGTGCAGCCCGCCCGCGAAGTTCACCGCGTGCAGCGCGTCCCCGCGCCACACCGCCTCCGCCGCCCCGACCGACTGCCCCGCGATCAGCGCGGACACCTCGTGCATCCCGGCGAACGCGGGGTCGTCGAGAGTCCCGATCCCGTACGACCCGTCGGCCGCCCCCGGATCCGCGGACGCGGCCTTCACCGCCTCCACGTAGTCCTCCCGGTGCACCAGCCGCAGCGTCGACTCGCCCGCGGGCTTCGCCGCGACCACCTCGACGTCCCGGTCGAGCCCGAAGGCGTCGACCAGTCTCCGGGTCAGCGCGAGCCGGACCGGATCCATCGGATGGTCCGGGCCGAAGTCATAGCCCGTTACTGCCTCGTCCCACATCAGCTGTGCGCGGCCGCTCATGTCCGCCACCGTATCGGTCTTGTCCGGGCTTGAACGAACGGGCGTACACCAGTGTCACCAGGACCAACGCCATGGGTACGAGCATGGCGCCCCGGTAGTTCCAGGCGTCCCCGAGCGCACCCACCAAGGGCGAGCCGATCAGAAAGCCCACGTAGTTGAAGATGTTCAACCGCGCGATCGCCGTGTCCGAAGCCCCCGGGAACAGCCGTCCGGCGGCCGCGAACGTCTGCGGCACCAGCACGCACAGCCCCAGCCCCAGCAGGGTGAACCCCAGCATCCCGACCCACGCTCCCGGCGCACCCGCCACCACGGCGAACCCGAGCGCCGCCACCAGCGCCCCGAGCCGTACGACGGCCACGGCGCCGAACCGCCGCACCCCGAAGTCGCCGATGGACCGCCCGAGCAGCGTGGTGATCATGTAGACGTTGTACGGAACCGTCGCCAGCTGCTCCGAGCCGCCGAGCGTGTCCTGAAGGTACTTGGCGCTCCAGTTGGAGACGGTGGAGTCCCCGATGTAGGCGAAGGTCATCACCAGGCACAGCGGCAGCAGCAACCGGAAGACGACGGTGCCGGCCTCGGCCTGGACGACGGTCCCGGCCTCGGCCCCCCGGGCCTGTGCGGCCCCCTCACCATCCCCGGCCTCCGGGGCGTCCGGCCCCGCGGCCGAGCCCCCGTCGACGTACCACCGACTTCCCACGAGCGCGGCCGGCAGCAGCACCGCGACGACCGGCAGATACGACACCCACAGCGCCAGATGCCAGTGCGCGCCCACCCAGGCGAGCGAGGCACCGACGATCCCGCCGAGGCTGTACGCGGCGTGGAAGCCGAGCATGATGCTGCGCCCGTACGTCCGCTGGAGGCTCACCCCGAGCATGTTCATCGAGGCGTCCAGCGCGCCGACGGTCAGCCCGAACGCGGCCAGCGCCACCGCCAGCGCGGCCATGTGACCGCCGGCGCCCACACCGAGGAGCGCGAGCAGGACGACGGGCTGCGACCAGCGCAGCAGCCGACTGGGCCGTACGCGCTTCACCAGCTGCTCCGTCGTCACACTGCCGACACCGGCGAGGACGGGCACCGCGGCGAGGAAGACGGGAAGCAGCGCGTCGGAGACGCCATACCGGTCCTGGATGGCCGGAATTCGCGTCACCAGCAGGGCGAAGGTGGCGCCTTGAGCGAAGAAGCCGAACGCCAGCGAGGCCCTACCGCGCCGCAGCACATCTGTCATGGCGGCGAGCGTAGGGCCCCGGTCTACCCGTGGGTAGATCCAGCCGAAGATGATTTTTGTTCAGCTTTACGCGGCGGGTTACCGGGCGAAGGCCGGCGCGGGGGCGGCGGCAGGGGCGGCACCGGCGTTCGCCTCGGCGGCCAGCATCTGCGTCATGGGGCCGGCGGCAAGGGCACCGCTGACGAGGAACGCGAGCACCATCGCGACGGTCAGGACGACCGAGCCCAGCCAGACCATCGTGTCCACGGGCAGGGTGTAGGCGCCCACGACCCGAACGACGCATTCACCGAGGAGTACCACACCCCACACCACCGAGAAGACCCGCTCGGCCCGCCGGAAGGCCGCGGACCCACTCTGCAGCCGCGCCCAGGCCGCTTCCCTGGCCGCGTCGCCCTTCACCAGCCAGGGCTTCATCGCGGCGGTCATCATCGGCTTGCCCAGCGCCACGGAGACGAGGATCCCGATCCCGATCGTGCTGCTCACGGCGCTGTCCTTGGCGAGCATCAGCCGCGGATCACCCGAGACGAAGCTGAGCAGCAGCCCGACGACGTTCACCACGAGGATGAGGACCGCGAGCGCGTTGACCTTCCGCTCCTTCACCACGCCGAGGACGGTGCGCACGGCGGGCGGGACGCTGCTCCAGGCGAGCGCCGCGAAGGTGCTCATACCGAGGGCGTCCTTGAAGAGGTAGTACGACCCGACGGGCACCGCCACGTCCATGATGAGCGGCGCGAAGTTCTGCTTCTGGCTCTGGCTCTGGCTCTGGGACACCGTGTTCGTCGTCATGCCCATAGCTTCGCTGCCGGGAGGCGTCCGCCAGTAGAAACGATCGTCCGGAGCTCGACATGACAAATGTCAGTGCCTGGCCCCTGCTGCGGGTCAAACGAGCAGGTCAGCCAACTCACCCATCGACGTGAAGAGTTGGGTGGCACCGGTGAGCCGGTCGGCGGGTGTCATGGCGGTGAATCCGTACACGTCCATGCCTGCGGCCACGGCGGCCTGCACACCGAGTGGACTGTCCTCGACGACAACGCATCTCTGCGGCGCGACTCCCATCCGTTCGGCCGCGTACAGGAACAGGTCGGGCGCCGGCTTGCCCCGCCCCACGTCCTGCGAGCTGAAGACGCGGCCGTCGCCGAACCACCGGTCGAGCCCGGTCGTCCGGTGCCCGACCCTGATCCGGTCATGACTACCGGAGGACGCCACACAGAACGGCACTCCATCGGCCGTCAGCTTCTCCAGCACGGTCTCGACGCCGGAGACCGGCTTCAGCTCCCGCTCGAACGCGGCGAAGACGCGTGCGTGGAAGACATCGTCGAAGTCGTCCGGCAACCGCTGTCCGGTCCGCTCCAGGAGGAGGTCGTGGATACGGTGCATGGCCGAGCCCATGTAGTCCCGGATGGAGTCCTCGTAGGTGGTCGGGTGCCCCAACTCGGTGAGGTAAGCGGCCAGGAGCCGGTTGGAGATGGGCTCACTGTCGACGAGAACGCCGTCGTTGTCGAAGATGACGAGGTCATAGCGCATGACCCGACCCTAGACGCAGAAAACCCCCGCGCTGAATAGCACGGGGGTTTTCTCACAAATTGTTCGGCGGTGTCCTACTCTCCCACAGGGTCCCCCCTGCAGTACCAT
>NZ_JBIAUC010000007.1:0-55809 GCF_042892355.1 Streptomyces sp. NPDC001796
AAGGAGGGGGCGGTGAGGGTGGCGAAGACGCGAGGGTGGTCGCGGACGGTGGCGGGGATGTCGCGGCGGTCGTCACCCGCGAGGCCCGCGCGGATCAGGTGGTAGGTGTCGCCCGCGTACGTCCAGGCGCAGGCCGGGCAGCGGGAGGCCCGGCGGTTGCCGCAGGCCACGCGGAGACGTCCGCCGGGCTCGTTCTCGGTGCTGTAGTGGTGCAGGGTCTCGCCGGTGACCTTGTCTTTGTGGAGGACCCAGCCGCGCAGGTGGATGGGGTCGGCGCAGCCACCAGTGCGGCGGATCTGCTCTTCCCAGCGGGCGTAGTCAGGGGCCGAAGCCACCCTCAGCAGGTCGCCAAGGGTGGTCGGGTTCAGCAGCAGGTCAGGCACGGGCACCCTCCCGGTCACGGCGGGCGGGAGCGGTGCCGGTGCCCTGGCAGGCCGGGCAGTCGGCCGTGATGGTGCGCAGGTGCCCGCGGCGGTCGCGGCCGCCGACGGTGATGGCGACGGAGGCGAAGCCGTCGCAGTTCGGGCAGATGCGGGGCGAGGGTGTGGCGCGGTCGGTCATGCTGGGTGTTCCTTCCGGTTGCGAGATCGGTTGGGGGCGCGGCTTCCGGGGCGGCGGAGACTTGGCGGTTGACGGCCGCCCCGGGGGCCGGTCAGCGGTGCTTGGCGTCGGCGTTGATGAGCGAGCGGATCACCAGGGCGCAGATGGCGACCGAGGCGCCGGTGATGGCGACCGCGAGGAGCATGGAGACCAGGACTGCGCCGACGACCAGGACCACGGCGGTGCCGCCGCCGACGAGGGCGAGCGCGGCGCCGGGGGTGAGCTGGACCGTGGGCCGGGACGGCACCGGAGCCGCCGGGGCGGGCGGAGGGGTCTGGGCAGCCGGGACGACGGCGGTCGGCTCGACCACGGCGAGCGGGGTCACCTGGCCGGTCGGCGTGGGATTGGTCGGAATCTTCGGGCGGAACATCAGGGGTTCTCCCTTCCGGGTGGGCTACTTGATGAGCGCGTTGATGGCGGGGGCCAGGACGCTGTCGGCGAGGAGGAAGCCGCCGAGCAGGAGCACGGCGATGAGCCACCAGGGCGGGCGGATGAGCTTGACGCCGAGCCATCCGACGACGAGCAGCGCGAGCCAGAGCGGAACCTGCACGGGGCCTCCTAACGGACGCGGCAGCGGTGGGTGCGGGCGGCGAGCTGAGCGGCGGACTGGCTTGAGTAGTCGGCGGACCAGCCGCAGCGGTCCGCGGTGCACACGGCGGCGTGCTTGGTCCGGCCGTTGCGGTCGCGGTGGGTGCCGATCTGCACCGGGCCGATGCTCATGACGGAGTGGAAGTGGTCGCGGGCAGGCATCGCGGCGGTTCTCCTTTCGGGTCAGGCGATTTGAGTGGCGATGGCGTCGGCCAGCTGGGGCGGGACGCCGAGGCGTGCGCGGAGGGTGTCGGTGTCGATCCGGGCTCCGGTGCGTGCTTCGTGGTCGGCGGCGACCTTCCGGGCGTGCTCGACCAAGGCGGCCGGGACCGGCACGGCCGGTGCGGCGGGCGGAGGCGGAGCGGCAGCGGGCAGCGCGGGGGTCTCTTCGATCTCTGCCTCCGGGGACATGTCCGTTCCCGCCTCGCGGGTCGGTGCGTCAGGGACGGGTTCCGGCTCGGCGGCGGGTGCCGGCGGAACCGTCTCCCGGTCCGTGGCCGCTGAGTGGGCGAGGAGGGTGCCGCCGAGGAAGGCCAGCGCAGGCCATCCGGCGACGCCGAGGCGGAGCAAGGCGGGCGGGTTGGCCAGGTCGAGGAATCCGGCGGTGGCGACGTTGGCGCCGAGGGAGGCGAACAGGGCGATCAGGAACCAGCACCAGGCCAGCCGGGACGGACCGTCCGAGCGGAGCCGTCGCCAGGCGGCGACCAGGAGCAGGTCGACACTGATCGGGTAAGCCCAGGCCTTCCACCCGCTCTGCCCGGCAGCGGCGGCCAGGTCGTGCAGGTGGGCGAAGGACAAGGCCCCGGCGATGACGGCCTGGACCAGGACGGCGTCGACGCGCAGGGCGGGGCGGGCCATCAGGAGTCCTCGCCGGGGTAGGCGGGGCCGTCGTTGGGGTCGTAGCCGGGCGGGAACATTCCGGGCGGCGGCTCGGGCAGCGAAGCGGCCAGCGACGGGCCGATGGCCTCGATGAAGCTCTGGTCAGCGCCGGTCGTGTGGGCGTAGTGGCCGAGCTGGAGGAGCAGGAACACCGTGCGGGCGAAGTCCTCGCGGTGAGGGCACATAGCGGGGCTCTCCCTTCGTCAGACATGGCGGGGGTAGGGACCTGGCGCGAAGCGGTCGCGCCGACCATGGGGAGGGGAGGGTCAGGCCGTCGCGGGGGCTGTCTTGGTCAGCGGCACCCGGGCCGAGGGCAGCAAGGCAACCGCGGGCCTGTAGGCCGCCAGCGCGGGCAGGTCGGGCGTGCGGTCGGCGTACTTGTTGCAGATGTTCACGGCCTGCCGCAGCGAGGTGTGCGGGGCGCGGATGCGGTGCCAGCCACCGGTGGAATCACCCGCGATGGCCACCCCGCGCATCTCAGCCGGGATCTGGATAGCGGCCAGGACAGCGTCCGGGGAGATGTCCCCGAAGGCCATGTTGGCCGAGGTCTCGTCGTTGACGCGGTGGGCGGTGCGGCCGGTGAGCTGCGCGCGGAGCATGGTGATGCCCTTACCGAGTTCGGAGCCGAAGCGCTGCCCGCAGATCTCCAGGTAGATGCCGGCCGCGCGGCCGAGCTGAGCGAGCCGAACCAGGGCGGTGATGATCCGGTCCCTGCGCTTCTCCTCCTCCTTCGTGGTGAACAGGGACAGCTCGGCGACCTCGTCGACCAGGACCACGACCGGAATCGGGCGCAGGTCCTCGGCCAGGTCCCAGATGTCGGCGGCGATCTCCGCATCCGGCACGGCCACGCTGATGCGCTGCTCGGCCCGTATGAGCTGGTACACCTCCTCCATGTGCGCGACCAGAGCTTCGAGCACCTCCAGCGCGGTGTCCGGGTTGTCGGCCAGTGCGGAGAAGCGGCGGGCCAGCGGGAACAGCTCGACCCCTTGCTTGCAGTCGATCCCGACCAGGGCCACGTGGTGCGGGGCCAGCCCGGCTACCAGGTTGCGCTGGTAGACGGACTTGCCGGACTCCGTGGCACCCAGAGTCAGGCCGTGGGGGACGGCCCGGTAGTCGCGGTAGTGGACCGAGCCGTCCTCCCGCAGCGCGACCGGGATCCGCATCGGCGCACGGTCGACCTTGGTCGGCATCTGCACTCGCTTGAGCACGTCGTAGCCGGTCATCCGCACCTCGACCACACCCGAGCGCACCTCGCGGGAGGTCACGCCGTACATCGCGAAGGAGTGGCGCAGCCGGTCCGTGGCGGCCGAGACGTCGAAGGCGTCCTGTCCAGGCCGCAGCTTCAGCCGCAGCACCAGGCCGGTCCGGGTCGGTCGGAACCGCAGGATGCGCGGCGGGCGGGATTCCGGCACCGGGCGGTTGGTCATCCGGGCCAGGGCCAAGCGCCAGCGGGAGGGCGGGACGGTCAGGCCGCAGGCGTCCATGACCGAGGCGTAGCGGATCAGGACCCGCAGCGTGGCGAGGGTGACCCCGAAGGTCAGCCAGTACCAGGCGGGGCGCCGCCACCGCAGGAGACCCGCAGCGGCGACGACCACAACCACAGCGACCATGAACCACGTCATGATCAGGCCGCCTTGGACGCCGAGCCGGTGGCGGCCAGCGAGGTGACGGCGACCGCGCGGAAGGCGATCCCGTGCCGCTTCTGGCCGTTGAACTCGTTCTCCCACGGCCGGGCGATCAGACCCGTGAGGGCGACGGGCGTGCCCATGGCCAGGTCACCGGAGATGCCGGTCTCCGGGACGGTGATGGACAGGATCTCGACCTCGTCGTTCGCCGCGAACATCACATCGACGGTCATCAGCTTCGCGCCGGTCTCGGTGTCCGTGGCGATCTCGCCGGTACGGCGGTCGCGGACCTTGGGCTGAGGGGTCTTGGCGACCATCACGGTCGCGGCGGTGGTGTCCACGGGGATCTGACGCATCATCTTGTCTCCTGGCTGACTGAGTCGTTGGCCGACGTACCGTCGGTGAAGCCAGGAGACCGTGAGAGTGGGTGGACGCATCACCGTCCCCATGGACGTTTAGGGACGTCTGAGGTATCGTCAAAACGTCCTCAGCGTCCCGAGGAAGGGCACGTTCATGGCGAACGAGCGTCTGCGCGCGGCGATTTCAGCGAAGGGCGAGACGATCCAGTCCGTTGCCGAACACGTCGGAGTGGACCCCAAGAGCGTCGAGCGGTGGATCACCACCAACCGCACCCCGCACCGTGGGCACCGCTGGAAGGCGGCGAGCTTCCTGGGAGCCGACGAAGTCTACCTCTGGCCGTCAGTGGAGCAGCAGGCGGAAAAGGCCAGCACCTCCGAACTGATCACCTACTACCCGCACCGCGGCGCGGTTCCAGCTCCGCTCTGGTCGTCCCTCATCGAGAAGGCGAAAGACCAGGTCGACATCCTCGTCTACGCCGGACTGTTCCTCTTCGATAACCACCCCGACCTGCCCGACCAGCTGGCCGAGAAGGCGAAGGCCGGCGCCCAGGTCCGCATCCTTCTCGGCGACCCCGACTCCGAAGCAGTCCGCCAGCGCGGCGAAGAGGAAGGCATCGGCAACGACCTGGCCGCACGCGCCCGGATCACCCGCCGCTACCTCGAGCCCGCCATGTCGACTCCAGGCGTCGAAGTCCGGCTGCACGACACGATCCTCTACAACTCCATATACAGGTTCGACGAGGACGTTTTGGTGAACCCGCATGTACTGGGAGCTCCCGCCGGGCAGAACCCGGTGATGCACTTCCGGTACCTCCCCGGAGCGCGGACCTTCCGGCACTACATGCGGAGCTTCGACTACGCATGGGAGCAGGGCCGGACGGCATAGCAGGCCCGGGACGTGCAACGCTGAACACATGGCCCGTGTCGACTACTTCAACGATCCCAACGCCCCGAAGGCGAACAGCCTCGTCCCGTCCGTGACCGCCGTTGCCCGCAACGAGGCCGGAAAGGTCCTGCTGATCCACAAGACCGACAATGACCTCTGGGCCCTGCCCGGCGGCGGCGTCGACCTGGGCGAGTCGGCCCCCGACGCAGCCGTACGCGAGACGAAGGAAGAGACCGGCTTCGATGTGGAGGTGACCGGCCTCGTCGGCATCTACACCAACCCCGGGCACGTCATGGCGTACGACGACGGCGAGGTCCGCCAGCAGTTCTCCATTTGCTTCCACGCCCGCATCATCGGCGGCGAGCTGCGGACGAGCAGCGAGAGCAAGGAAGTCGCCTTCGTCGACCCGAGCAAGCTGGACGAGTTGAACATCCACCCGTCCATGCGCATGCGGATCGAGCACGGCCTGGCCGACCGAGCAGAGCCCTACATCGGCTGATGGAGCATGCGGTCGCGAGTCCGCTCGACAGCGCCACGGAGGTAGGGCCGTGCCTTGCTGATCGCGTTGTGCACCTCCGAGCCCGGTTCGTAGCGGACCAGGATCTCGTCGATCCGGGTATCGAAGTCGAACGACTGTCCGGCCGGGCCGGTTGTCATGTCGGCGAAGATCAGGGCGTCCAGGACCGGGGAGTCCTCCCGCTCGTAGACGGCCAGCTCGGCCGACAGCCCCCGCTGTTCCGCCTCGTACACGGCCCCGGAGTGGTGGGCGACCAGCCGCACCAGGCGCGCCGGCGCACCCAGCGATTCGAGGTAACGGGCACCGTCGAGGGGATGGAACCCCGTATCGCGCAGCTCGGGCGCATAGCCGATGTCATGCAGCCACGCGGCAGCGACGAGGAGATCCCGATCCGCCTCGGACACAGCCGCGGCAGCCTCACGAGCCCGAGCAGCCACGGCCTGAGTGTGCAGCCAGCGGTTCCCGAGCGGAGGTAGCAGGGACTCGGCGAGTTCGGCCGATCCCTGAGGCGTGTCCAGTGCAGAAGGCATGGATGGAACGGTAGCCGAGTCGAGCTGTGAGCCGACAGGCCATGATCCGACGATTACCGATCATGGTGCGGTAAGACTTTCCCTACGTTCATCAAGGCCCGCGCACGGCGCGGGCGCGCGCCGCCTTTGCGGCGCGGCCTGCCTCCTGTCTTCGCCCCGGCTGGCCGCGCCCGGCGGCGCGCTGCGTGCAGCGGGCAGAGCAGAGGAAACCCTCTGTGGCTGAGGCCGGTCGGCTCCACGACTTTAGCCAGCCACTTTGGCGCGAGCCTCGCAGATCATGGCCCCAACGTCGTGCTTTACCGGGCAGGTGCACAGACTGCCCGACGCGCCGGAAGCTTACGGGGCCATGATCACTCGCGCCAAAGCAGCTCCAGGCCAAAGTCGTTCCGCCGACCTAATTTGCGCTTCCCTCTGCATCTCCGCCTAGCCGACCGAACGACCATCCTGCAATATCAATCAGCCTACCCCTCCAAAGCATTCCGTTGGCGGGCAGGGGAGATTGCCCCGGATGAAACACCTTGGCCTTTCTGAGGTGAATAAAACCGGTAGTGGTCGCTTCGAGTATAGCCTGCTGAAATCGTGGCGCTAGAGACTCTGCCGCAGCCTCGGCTTTATCCTGCTCTTCCTTCTCTTCTTTCAGGGTGTCTTTGAAAGAAGAGAAGAAGTAGGCCCAAGGATTTTCATCCGAAGGAGTCTCTAGCTCTTTCTCGTAAGTCTCAAACCACAGCCAGTTGGGAATTAGTTGGCCGCTGATAACCAGCCCGCCAGTGGTCAATACCAACCAAGGGCCTCCGATGTCTTCTTTGGAGGCATTGAGTAGGTTGACCAGCGTCACCAGCGAGTAGTCCAGGTCATCCCGGGCAGACATGTTGATCCATTCTGTCTAGCGACTTTCCGCGTGCCGGTGTACTAGCCTGCTAAGCTTCGCGTTCCGTGCTTGCGTGTCAGCGGTGAGTAGGTCGTGTCCCGAATTCAACGCGTATCGCGCCCTTACTGAGTGGCTCAACGACCTGAGTCGCTCAAATGAGACGGAAGTCGTTTCATTTGGCGCGGAAGTGATAACCACGGGCCCGGTATCTTGGGTCGGTGTCGAAGATTCGTCGGCTTTGGCTTTTTCGAGTCCCTGCTGCACCCATTGACGCATCAACTGGGTTACCGGAATGCCGCACCTGGACGCTACCTTGCGGATCTCAGACATTGTGGACTGTTCCATTCGGATGGAACGAGACACCATCGGCATGCGTGAAGGTTCGATCGGCACTTCTTCGCTGTCTATATCAGCTAGACTGGTCGACTCGAACAGTTGTGCCAGCCTCTCAAGATCTTGAGGGCTTTCCGCCTGTGGCTGCATTTCCTGATCACTCATTTTCCCGCCTTCCTGAAAGTTGCGCGCTCCCTTGCGTCCATGTCTCGGGCCGTCACGACGTAGTACGAATTCCTACCTCTAGGGGCTAGAATGACTATGAGGTATCGGCCGCTGTGCGTTATTCCAAGCACTGCATATTTGTCATCGCGTACACGCCGCGCTTGAAGGGGTTTCGTCTGGCAGGCCTCCTCAACCTCGTCGGCAGTCACGCTGTGTCCGGCTATGTGCTGCTCGTTCCAGTCGTCCCAGATCAGCTCGTCGACCCGCACGCGGGGACCGTACCACGGTCGTACCACGCCTGCGTATGACGGAAACGCGTGCCGAGGTGATCGTCATTCCCGGTACTGCTCGCCAGGTTGCCCAGTAGTTGCAGTGGGGCAGTCCAACCAGGCGGGGCCGGATGCTCTGGGCAGCGGCCTAAATGTCGAAGTCGCCGCTCTTTGGGCGGCCTGAGAGCGGTCCTGGTGCCGACCCTGAGCCGTCGCTGGGCCGTCCGCCGAGGCTCCCCGAGGCCGGCCAACTGCGACCGACAGCGACAGACGAGCCCAAGCCATCGGCAGCGAAACCGCAGGTCGGAGCCCCTCGAGCATGCGCGTTTCCGCCCAGGGCTGCCGCACGGCAAGAGGGGGTGTTCTTGCCCTATTCCGCTTGCGTACCCGATCGACCGGTCAACTACGGTGCTCGGAACTGCCGCCTCGGAGCCACTCCTCGATGTCGCTTCTCTGCCAGTACAGGCGATACAGCAGCCGATGCGGTGACGGGAACGGTCGCTTCTTCGGCCCTCCACGCGCCAGCCAGCCGGTAATGGTCTTGGGATTGACGCGCACCAATGCCGCTGCACCAGCGGTGTCTACCCACACATCATCGGCGTCCAGTTCCGGCAACCCAAGCAGGCGGCCGGCCGGGACAGGCCGAGAGCCAGCCAGGGCCTCAAGGAGCGCCTGGTGCTGTGCAGCCAAGGTCACGCGGACTCCATCAGCTTCAGCCATTGCGCCATCGTACAGTTTTAAGACTGCAACGCCGGGCGCTCTGCACCGCCCTAGGTGATCTCCGGTTTTGAAACTGTCCGACTTATTCCGATACTTGGCGTTGATCGACACCAAGCTCAGAGAGGACAGAAGCCACCTGGTCGTCAGGGATTCGCTGAAGTAGTTGCCGCTTCAGCGCAAGCGTTTCACGCTTGCGCTTGTGGTCAAGGATGTCGCGGATGATGCACCGCAACACCCATCCAACTCCAGGAATCGCTCCCAACGAAGCCAGGCCACCAAGGATTTGCACCTAGGGCTCCTGGGATATAGAGGCTGGTTAACTCGTTCCAGCCGTATAAGTGTCACCACTCATCACGAGTGCATGAGAATGGGTCACGGAGAGGCCCGAAACACGTTCGGGCAACCAAAAAGGCGGAGACTTCTTGCTGTCCCCGCCTTCTAGGCATTCGCGCACCCAAAGATGGCCTACACCTCAGGTCGCGGAGAGGTTCAGTCAGGTCGAACCGAGTCCGTGTCTGCATACATGACATCTGGAGACGAGCTATGGAGCAGATGCCCGCGGTCGCTCCAACCCGGCGAACTCATGTCGTTTCTTGGCTAGCCGAGGATGCGCGGCGCTTGCGCTGCTCAATCAGCGCCTGTACGTGGTAGTCAGCGAAGAGGTGGCCTTGTTGGTCCGTGAGGACCGGTACTAGCTTCCCTCGACGAACCCACTGCAACACGGTTAGGTGCTGCACACCACACCGACGAGCTACCTCGACAGTGTTGATCAACTGTCGTGGACGAACGTTAAAGATCTCGTCGCTTGCCCTGGTGGTCATAGCCCTCCAGACATGCAAAAACCCTCCGCATCCGCGAAGGGTGATGAGTTTAGGCGCACTTGTGCTGCCTGCAGGAACTATGACAGGACGCCGCCGATGATCGCAACAGCCCCCCGGGCAGGTCGGCGTGATGGTGCAGGCTGGGCCGTCTCTGGGCCGTTCGAGATCACTCGACGCCGACCAACAACGACAGAAGCCCACGGCATCTGAGCTGGTCAGAGCCGTGGGCTTCGTCGGATCCGCTGGTCAGCGGAAGGGGCCATCAGTAGACCGGCTACTGAGAGCCGTCTGCGGGTCTCACGAAGGCGAGTCGAATGCGTGTCGAAGTCGGCAGGCAAGCCGCCATCGGGCCGAGCGACTGCCCAGGTCAGAGCCCTGTTATGGGCAAACGCACAAAGCGCCTTCTAAGCGCTTGGCCGCAGGTTCGAGTCCTGCCGGGGGCGCACGTTTCTGCCCTCCCTTCGGGGAGGGCTTTTTGCTGGTCAGGGTGGGTGCAGGTCTACGCAGAAGAGCGCCGGACCGCTCCTGGTGGTCGCGGTGGGAGTCCGGCGCTGTCCGGCTGTCACCGGTTTCCTGCGGGTGGCTGCGGTGAATACGCGGAGAAGTTCTCCGGGCACCGTCAGGCCGTTCAGGCAGGGCGGAGAGGTAACCGCGAGCCAAGGTCGCTCTCGTCCCGAAGCTGCTTCGAGATGCACAGGGGCAGCTCCGACCGTGCGGTCACCCGGCGGCCGGCACGGCCCCCTCGCCGAAGGCAGCAACGTCCTGTGGCGCCATGTCCCCACGGAGGCGGATGAACCGCACCGGATGCCGCCCAGGCTCCCCTGTCCTGGGCAGTGTCCACGTCGATCTCCGCGACCAGCGCTGGCTCGACGAGGACGACGTCGAGTGGTGTCCGGGACGCCCAGGACGTGGTGAATCGCACACCCTCCCACGTGTGCCCAGGCCCGGCAGCGGTGAGCCTGCCGGCGACACGCCGGGCCGACTCAGGGGACAACTGGGTGCTACGGGCGACCAGATGCAAGGCTCCGTCCTGGTCGTAGCGGCCCATCAAGAGGCTTTGCGGGCGGGGCAGGGTGCCGGTGATCGCCCCGACGATGCCCTCGGTCGTGTTCCTGCGGCGGATCTTGTACCAACCCCGAACGCCCGGGAGGTACCGCTGGTCCCGCCCGCGGATCACCAGCCCCTCAAGGCCTGGCACCTGCGTCCAGGAGGCCAGCCACTCCTGTGCAGTCCGGACGTCGCTTGTCTCGGGGCACAGCGTCCACGGCGTAATCAGCCTGTCGATGATCACCGCCGGACGACCGCGGAAGCACGCCTACTTCTGAATGGTCACCGGCCGCCAACACCGTTTTCACACGTGGCCCAAAGGTTCCTCTCAGGGGCGGCTGACACCGTCGGCGTGGACACTGCCTGACTGGGAGAAACGCCATCATGAACGCTTACGACCCCACAACCCCCCATGAGACGAGCGCGACGTCAGGGCCCTCGGTCGCTGGGAGTTCAGGCGGCGCCGTACGGCGATCGCTGACGAGCACAAGAAGTGGAGGGATCGGGGCCGCTGCGCTCATGTGTGCGGTGATCGGACTTTCCGCCGGTTGCGCCACGTCCCCCCCGGCAACGGCCGGGTCCCCCTCGGCAACGACCGGGTCCGCCTCAGCAGCAGGGCACCCCAGGCCTGGAGGGAGCGGCTTCCCTGGCGGTCCCGGAGCCGCCGGCGGAGGATCCAACGCTCGGTCTGGACCGGCCCCAGGGGGAGTAGCTGGCACAGTCGCCAGCACGTCCAAGGCGACCTTCACACTGTCGACAGCAACGGGTCAAAAGGTGACCGTCGACGAGGCGTCCTCCACGACGTTCCAGAAGGGGACGAGCTCGGCCTCGGCGAGTGCCGTTACAAAAGGCGAACCCGTCCTCGTCATTGGGTGGGCCAGCAGTTCGACCATCACGGCCACGCAGGTGACCGTGCAACCGACTGGCGGCGTATCTGCAACTTCCTCGGCGATCCCCTTCAAACAGGGTTCACCGGCCGTAGACAAGAAAGTCGGTCAGATCCCCGCGAACTACACAGAGGGGGATGGAACGCTCGTCATCGGAACGGCAGCGACTAAGGCGACGGAAGCTTCGCTGACGTCCGCCTACTCGGGGGGCGTCGTCGACCGTGTTGTGAAACTGAGCAACGGCGAGTACGAGGTCCACAACATCGGCACGCAATGGCCGCACCACATTTTCGTCAACCAGGACTTCAAGTTCGTTGGCGCCTTTTAGCCGTCGAGGTAGAGCGTCGGTGAACTTCGTACGATCAACTCGCCTGAAAAGCGGAAGGTCGCCCAAACGAAAGTCTCGGTGGCCTGCTTAGCATCCGGCCACTCCTGCAGGTCGCGGCTTCGCGAGCTAAGCCGCAGTTCCAGAGAACGTTGACATCAACGACCACAGACAGCGGCAACATCCAGCAGCCACGTGCGGCCCCTATGGGTGCGGTGGACCGCGACCACGCCGGAGTGAGATCGAACTTGTAAAGCGGCGGTCGGTGCGGTTGCTGTACAGCAGGGAGGTACAGCAACCACCGCAACCACTCACGACTACCAGCGGCCCCAAGTGACCGTGTGACGTGCCCAGCAGACCTCATTGACCGCCATGCCCATGGTTCGCATCGAGGGGCGTCGATCCCGGTCGGCGGGTTGCCTCGGCCATTAAAACTGCTCCATCCGAGCGGTATCGGGCTGCCAGAACTGCGGAGGGAATCAGGCTCGACGGTCGCCGTAGTACGGTTTCCGCTCCCGTGACCAACATAATTCACTGGGGAGCTGACGCATGGCCAGCTACGAAGAACACTGCCAAGCCGCGAGCGATCTATTGGCATCGATGAAGCTCGGAAAGCTGTCCTCGTATGAAGACCGTGCCAAGGCCGCACAGGTCGAAGCCCTACTGGCACTCGCCGCAGCCGTCGCCGGCAGTCAGACGGGATCGTCATTGCAACCGCCACAGTGGGAGCGGTAGCTGGGCCGTCCGGAGCGGACCACCTAACCACGAGTCCTCCGGGCCCGGGACAGACCGTGCCGCCTACCGTCGCCCGTAGCTGAACCAGGCGGGGTCTCCTGACATCCATGGCTGACATCAACGGCACTGGACTCGAGCGACTTCGGACGGCCATAGGCGTTAGCTCAAGCCCTGCGCCAGCCGACCGCTGAAGGGATGGGATCGAACTCCTAAAGCGGTGCTCATACACGAGCGCCCTCCGGGGCCGCCCTGGGGCCGTGGAAGGGCACTCAATGGTGACCAACGTCGACAACTACCGACAGCTCAGCAGCAGGTCAGAGCGTTGATCGATAAGGCGGCCGCAGGTCGCGGCCGCGCGGATCAGTTGTGGCTGTGCAGATCACACAGCGCCGAGCTGAGCGGCCAGGAACACCGCTGCCACCGAGGGGCGGACCGCGTACGTTGCGCCCGCGCTCCCCTCAGAAGCCTCCCACCAGTAGAACGGAAGCCGCCGCTCGCTGTTGCTGTGTGCCTTGCTCATCCCGGACAGCACCCCTGCCACGCGCCGCGCCGGGTCACTCTCGTTCGGCCCGCCCAGGGCCTTGTCCACCAGCTCCGTGCAGTGGATCCTCCGGCCAGGGTTGCGCAGCAGGTGCTCGAACACTTGACGGGCCTGCAGCGCGAGTTCAGCCGAGAAGGTTGCGGCGCGCTCCAAGTCCTCCGGACCCCATTCCGGGGCACCGTAGTGCCCCTCTTCGCCAGAGTGCTCAGCCCATCGCGGATCAACCTCTGACAGATACTCCGTCATGCCCGCCCCCAAGAGTTAGTCCCTAGCGTGTGTGTCGTTCGCACCGTACAGATCGGCCAGGACGCTGTGTGTCGAATCCGTGTCGAAGTTCTACTGGCAAGCCGCTCAGCTGAGGAAGAGCCACAGGTCAAGAGGAGGGCGGAGCCCAGCCACAAGGTGCCGTCTCAGAGGTCGTTTCCTCCCGATGTTTCATCCCGGAATTGGTGTTTGATCCCGGGACGTCGGGTCGCGCCAGGAGATGGTGGCTTCGCCGGTGAGGCGGCGGGCCATCAGGTCGGTCATGGCGAGGTGGATCATGGCTTCCGAGCGGGCCGGGAGGGTCTCGTAGTCGCGGGCCAAACGGCGGTGGAACATCAGCCATCCGTAGGTCCGCTCCACGGTCCAGCGTTTGGGCAGCGGAGTGAAGCCCCTGGTCCCGGGGGTGCGTTGGACGATTTCCATGTCGATGCCGAGGGTGGCGGCGTGCTCGACGAGGTGCTGGCGGTAGCCGCCGTCGACCCAGACTTTGCGGATGCCGGGGTGTTCGGCGGCGACCTGGTCGATCAGGTGAGTTCCGGCTGCGGAGTCCTGCACGCTCGCGGCCGTGACCAGCACCGCGAGCAGCAATCCGAGGGTGTCGGTGACGATGCTCCGCTTGCGGCCCACGATCTTCTTCGCCGCGTCCGTGCCCTGTCCGGCGGCCGGGACGCTGGTGGAGGTCTTCACGCTCTGCGCGTCGATGACGCACGCGGACGGCTCCGCACGCTTGCCCTCCTGCTGCCGTAACAGCCTGCGCAGTACGCCGGTGAGCTGGGCGAACACACCCGCCTTCTGCCACTTGGCGAAGTAGCCGTACACGGTTTCCCAGGGTGGGAAGTCGTGCGGCAGGTAGCGCCACTGCACCCCGGTGCGGTCCACGTACAGGATCGCGTTCATGATCTCACGCAGATCGTGCTCGGGCGGGCGTCCGATGTTCAGCGCATGCCGGCGCCGCTCGGCCCGCCAGGCGCTCAGCACCGGCTCGATCAACTCCCAGCGGGCATCTGACAGATCACTCGGATACGGACGTCGTTCAGCCATGACTTGGACGTACCGCCGGCCAGGGGCGTGCGCCCAGGCGCTTACCGCGAGCGGCGGGAGCACGTCCCATACGACCGGCGTCTTGGGATGAGACGGGTGCAAGCCACACTCCGTCCCAGCCGTCACCCCATCCGGCGCATCCGCCACATGCACCACACCAGGCCCGCCGGGATAGCGACCCTTCGTCAAAAAGCCCAGGGCAAAGCACACATCACAGGTGAAAACGACCTCTCAAAGAGCGTTTTGTCCCGGCGAGGCTGTTTGGTGGCGTTTCGGGGGACGAGCGGATCTACGGCTGCTGAGGCGAGAGTGGTCAACGCGAGCTGTGCGACAGGAGACTCCATAGCTCTGCCCGTTTGAGTCGAGTCGCTCCTGTCCGATCCCAAAGCGCCCCCGGCTGAAGCTGTTTGCGCCCTGCAGGTGCGTCGTGCCCGACGGTACTACCGAAACATGACGCAGCACCGCCCGTATCCCAGCGACCTCTCCGACACTCGCTGGGAGTTGATCGGTCCCACCCTCACCGCCTGGCGGGCCGAGCGCAGAGGCAAGGGCCTGGACATCGGCCGCCCGCCCGAGCACGACCTGCGCCGCATCATGGACGCCATCCTCTACGTCGACCGCACCGGGATCCCCTGGCGGTACCTGCCGCACGACTTCCCGCCGTGGGAGACGGTCTACGGCTACTTCACCGCCTGGCAGAAGGAAGGCATCTTCGACCAGCTCAACGGCCTGCTGCGGCGCCTACTCCGGGAAGCCGAAGGCCGCAACGCCGAGCCGAGCGCCTGCGTGCTGGACGCTCAGAGCGTCAAGACCTCCGCCAACGTCCCCACAGCCGACCAAGGTATTGATGCAGGGAAGAAGATCGCAGGTCGCAAGCGCCACATCGGCGTCGACACCCTCGGCCTGCTGCTGGCCGTCTGGGTGACTGCTGCCAGCGTCTCCGACAACGCCGGCGGCATCCACCTGCTCTCCCAGATCTCCGCCACCAGTCCTCAAGTGACCAAGGCGTGGACCGACACCGGCTATCGCACCAAAGCCATCGACCACGGCGCCCGCCTCGGCATCGACGTCAGGTCGTCCAACGCGACCCCGGCGTCAAAGGGTTCAAGGTGATCCCCCGACGTTGGGTGGTCGAGCGGACCTTCGGCTGGCTGATACACCACCGCCGTCTCGCCCGCGACTACGAGACCCACTCCCACCGCTCCGAAGCCATAATCCACGTCGCGATGACCGCACCCGCCCGCTGGCGCGCTGCGTGCATGCGGGCAGAGATGGGAAAACCCTCTGTTGCTGAGGCCGGTCGGCTCCACGGCCCTCAGTCGTTCACCTCGAACGAGTCGATCTGACTCTGGGGTGTGCGCCGGGGTTGGTGCGAAGGTGACGGGATGACACGAGCAGAGACCGCGTACCACGGAGAGCTGGGCGAGTACTTCGCCGCCCTTGCCACGAACAACGCCTCCAACGCCCACACAGATCGGCCGGCCATGCTCAAGTTGGCCGGGGACGTTCGCGGGCTGCGGGTGCTCGACGTCGGGTGCGGGGCCGGTCACTACGCGGCCGAGCTGCGGGATCGTGGGGCGGCGGAGGTCGTCGGGGTGGAGGGCAGCGAGACGCTGCTCCGCGCCGCGCGCGAGCGGCTCGGGGACGGCGTCGAGCTGCACCAGCATGACCTGGAGGAGCCGCTGGCGTTCCTGAAGGACACCTCGTTCGACCTGGCGGTGATGGCACTGGTGTATCACCACGTGGAGGCACGCGAGCAGTTGCTCGCCGAGCTGCGGCGCGTCCTTCGCCCCGGTGGCAGGCTGCTGGTCTCCACCACGCACCCCGCCGGTGAGTGGACATGGTTCGGGGGCTCGTACTTCGCCGACGAGCGTGTCGAGGCCCCCCTCGACGGAGGGTTCACCATCCACTACTGGCGGATGACGCTGGAGAAGTTCCTCGGAGAGCTGCTCGGGGCCGGGTTCGTGCTGGAGCAGCTGATGGAGCCGCGGGCAGTGGAAGAGGCCCGCGAAATCGATCCCCGCCGGTACGAGAGGACCCACACCGTGCCCTACTTCCTGGCCGTCCGGCTACGCCGCCCGTAGCCGGCTCCGGTTCGAGATCTTGTCCGGTCGTCTCTTGCGTGGCGAAGTGACCACGGCAACGTGTCTGCCTGCCGGTTATCCTCCCTTGTCCTGGACAAGTCAGGGAGGCCCCCACCATGAGCAGCACCAGGCCCTTTCCCGAGCGGATCGAGCTCTCGGGTGAGGGGCTCGTTCTCCGCGACTGGACGGAGGTGGACCTGGCCGCGATGCCGGAGTTGTTCGACCACCCCGACATCGCGTACTGGACACCGATCGTCTCCCCCTTCGACGAAGCGGCCGCCCGAGCACGGTTGGTCCGGGACCGGCAGCTGCGGGCGGAGGGCACGACCATCCTGCTCGCGATCACCGTCGACGGCGGCGCACCGCTCGGCGAGGTGATGCTGCGGCGTACCCGGGAAGGCGCAGAGCTCGGTTACGCGGTCGGCCCGGCGCACCGCGGCCAGGGGCTGGCGGCGCGGGCGGTGCGGGTGATGGCTGCTTACGCCTTCGAGCAGCTGGGCGCGAGGCAGGTGATCCTGGAGCTTGAGGCCGAGAACGCCGCCAGCGTCGCCGTGGCCACCAAGACGGGCTTCACACTGCTCGACGTGCCGCTGATCAGGGGGGAGGAGAAGGGCCGGCCCTACGCCCTGCAGACGTGGGGTATGAACCGCCCCTGACCGACCGGCCGTATGCCCCACTGGGGCCGTGACTGGAGCCGTGCCCATCAGGAGGTGTCTCCTCCGACAGGCCCTTCGCTGATTCAGGTGCTGTCGTGCTGTCCCACACATGCACGTGCCGATGTGCCTTACGAGTGAATCCAGCCGTTCGTTGCTTGGCAGCCGACGTGACAGCGGGAAGGCCATTCTGCACACCGGACAAGTGACGGGCAGGGAGCGCCCTATGCCGAAGTTCCTCATCCAGTCCACCTACACGCCCGAGGGGACGAAGGGCTTGCTCAAGGAAGGCGCCAGTGGCCGCCGCGCCGCCGTCGAACAAGTCGTCGCCGGCCTCGGCGGGACGGTCGAGGCCATGTACTTCGCCTTCGGAGAGGACGACCTCGTGTGCATCCTCGACTTCCCCGACCCGGTCTCCATGGCTGCCGTAAGCCTCAGCGTCAAGGCCAGCGGAGCGCTCCGCACCCGGGCCACTCCCCTCCTCACCGTCGACGAGATCGACGAGGCTGCCCGCCGGCAGGTCACCTTCCGCCCTCCCGGCGCGTAAGCCAAGGCGGCCTGGCCCGGGAGAGCTTGCAGACACGGCACAGATCGTGCAGACGGCACAGATCGTGCGGGCAGAGGACTCCGGGGCCCAGACACCTTTCGGAGGCTCAGCCACTCTCCTGGTACGGGTGACCCACGTCACACCCGGCTCCTGTCAGCAATCGGGGCGCCGTCTCGTTCAAGGGGCACGCGAACGAGACAGGAGCATCGCCATGAAGCACCGCATCGTCGTACTCGGCGCCGGATACGCCGGGGCCTTCGCCGCCGGAAACCTGGCCCGCCGGCTGTCCCCCGCCGACACCGAGATCACCGTCGTCAACGCCGTGCCCGACTTCGTTGAGCGGATGCGGCTCCACCAGCTCGCGATCGGCCACGACGTCGCGTTCCGCAAGCTCGCCGACGTGTTCGCGGGCACCGGGGTGCGGCTGCGCCTGGCGCGCGTCACCGGCGTCGACCCCGAGCGCAGGACCGTCGCCGTGACCGGCGAGGACGGCGACGGCGAGCTCGCGTACGACACCCTTCTCTACACGCTCGGCAGCTCCGTGGCCCACCACGGCGTGCCCGGCGTGGCCGAGTACGCCTTCGATGTGACCGGCCGGTCCTCGGCGCTGCGTCTGCGCGAGCGTCTGGCCGGCCTGGGTGAGGGCGGCACCGTGCTGGTCGTCGGTGAGGGGCTGACCGGCCTGGAGACCGCCACCGAGTTCGCCGAGTCCCGGCCCGACCTCTCGGTCGCGCTCGCCGCCCGCGGCGAGCCGGGCGCCTGGCTCTCCCCGAAGGCCCGCCGCCACCTGCGCCAAGCCTTCGACCGGCTCGGCATCACCGTCCACGAGCACACCTGCATCGAAGCGGTCGAGCCGACACGGGCAATAGCCGCCGACGGTACTGCCATCCCGGCTGACGTGATCGTGTGGTCGGCCGGGTTCGCCGTGCATCCCATCGCGGCGGCCAGCGGCCTGGAGGTCGCCGAAACCGGCCAGATCGTCGTCGACCGCACCATGCGCTCGGTCTCGCACCCGGACGTCTACGCCGCCGGTGACTGCGCCTACGCGATCGGCGAGAACGGCCGGCCGCTGCCGATGTCCTGCGCCTCGGCCGGCTTCACCAATATGCAGGCGACCGCCGCGATCATCGCGCGCCTGACGGGCAGCCAGGTCCCGACCGTCGGGCTGAAGTACCACGGCAACCACATCAGCCTCGGGCGGCGGGACGCGATCTTCCAGATGGTGGACGAGGACGTCCGGTCGAAGGACTGGTACCTGGGCGGCCGGACCGCCGCGTGGCTCAAGTCGGGCATTCTCAAGGGGTCCGGGTGGAGCATCGCCCACCCGACCTTCGGCATGCCGAAGCGCAGGCGCCGCCTGGTCACCGCGCCTGACCGGGCCGGTGCGAAGGTCGCCGCATAGGCTCCTGCGCATGGACAGCGCAGCCATCGATCGATTCGAGGCCGGCCGGGGCCGGCTGGCCTCGCTCGCGTACCGTCTGCTCGGCTCGGCCGCCGACGCCGAGGACGCCGTGCAGGACGCGTTCCTGCGCTGGCAGGCCGCGGACAGGGCACGCATCGAGGTGCCGGAAGCGTGGCTCACCAAGGTCGTCACCAATCTCTGCCTCGACCGGCTCCGCTCGGCGCAGGCCCGCCACGAGCGCGCTGTCGGAGACTGGATGCCCGAGCCGCTCCTCGAGGGCGACCCGATGCTCGGTCCTGCCGACACCTTCGAGCAGCGCGAATCGGTGTCCTTGGCCGTACTGACCCTCATGGAGCGCCTGTCTCCGGTCGAGCGGGCCGCTTACGTCCTGCGCGAGGCCTTCTCGTACACCCACGCAGAGATCGCCGGGATCCTCGACATCACCGAGTCCGCGAGCCAGCAGCACGTCCACCGGGCCCGGCGCCGGGTCGCCGCCGAGCGCCGCGGCGGCGACGAGGTGGATCCCGCGTCCGCGCGCCGGATCGTCGAGGAGTTCCTCGCCGCGGCCACGTCCGGGCGCACCGAACGGCTGGTGGCGATGCTCACCGCCGACGCGACCATGGTCTCGGACGGCGCCGGACTGGCCAGGCGGCTGCTGCGGTACAAGACGCGCGAGCGCATCGCCTCCTACGTGCGGGCCGGCTTCAAGCCCACTCCGGCGAAGCGGCGGTTGGCCGGCGGCTCCCCCGCGATGCACATCGCGCTGGTCAACGGCTCCCCGGCCGTGCTCGCCGTGATCGACGACCGGGTCGTGGGCGCCGTGGCGTTCGAAGTCAGCGACGGCAAGGTCGCGTCCCTGCGCGGCATCGCCGCCGCGGACCGGCTCGCGCGCCTCAACGAGGCCTGGCAGCAGCACGAACCCGAGGCGCCGGTCATCAACGCATGGTGACCGGGCTTCGGCCACCGGTTCCGTCCTCGATCTCGGCCTCCCGCCGGGCGTGCCGTGGTTGTTCCCGCGCACCTCACGGCCACGAGCACGCCGTCGACGCCATGCTCGGCGCCACCGCCCTCGCCGCCCCCGGACCGGTCACGGTCCTCACCTCGGACCCGGAGGGCTTGACTGCGTTGTGCGGCGGACGACCACCGTGATCAAGGTCTGACCCAGCCCCTCGTCGCCGGGCAGCGCCCGGCATCCACGCCTCCCGGGAGCCGGCCGGTGCCTGGTATGTCGACACGGTTGCCGACGAGCTGAAGGACGTCTGCGCCAGGTGATCCGCACGGGGACGGGCCGGCGGAGCCGTGGTCAGAACAGCCATACCCCGAAGGCCGCGACCGCCATGCCGACGGCGAGGATGACGGCCGCCGTGACGGTGAGCGGAAGCAGTTGCCTGCGTCGGCGCGGCGGATCGAGGCCGCGCCATGTGCTGCCCGCCGCGTAGACCCCGACGAGCGCGATCACACAGCCGAACACCACGGCCAGCAGCCCGAAGAACTTCGCCCAGGTGTAGGGGTGGTCAGGGTTAGGGGTCCAGACCGCGGCCAGGTCGGTGGCGCTCGGTACTCTCACTCGTCCTTCTCGTCCTTCTCGTCCTTCTCGTCCTTCATCAGGTCCTGCAGGTCGGACTCGATACCGGAACCGGCGGCGTAGACACCCGTGTTGAGGGTGGTGCCCACGGTGTTCCTGAAGGCGCCGTCCGCGAGTTTCCCACGGTCGCCGAGGTTCTCTCCGCCGAGGCTGCCGTGCTGCTCCAGGGCATGGTTGACGCCGTGGTTCTGGGCGTTGCCGAAGGCACCCGTGGCGGCGTTGGTGAGCGCGTCCTGGCCGATCGTCGACGGGTCCTGGCCGGCGATGACGTCGGCCGTGAGACCGCCCGCGACATTGCCGGCCGCGCCGTTGACGGTCGTACCGAGGAGGCCGTCGCCGCGCAGGATGTCGCCGGCCGTCCCGGTCAGGCGCGCTCCCGCGGTTCCGGCGGCCGCGGTGAACGCCGCCGTGCCGGCCGCGGCGCGGCTGCCGGCGGTGAGGTCCGCGCCGACGGTCACCGGCCGCCCGTCGACGGCCTGGTTCAGCATGAGGCTGCCCGAGTCCGCCGCGAAGTTGGTCACGAAGCTCTCCAGCCCCGTCTTGGTGAAGCCCGCGGTGATCCTGGCCACGGTCGTGAGGACCCGCTCCAGGGTGGCGACGGTCTCCGCGCTGAGCCCCGTGAACCGCTCCAGGAGAGCGGCCACCTTCTCCGCCGCCGACGTGAACAGCTTGACCAGGTCCACGATCCTGGCCACCCGCTCGGCCACGGCCGTGTTGGCGACGAGGTCGGAGAGGAAGCCGGTGAAGAAGGACAGTGCGGCGCCGCGATCTCGCCGAGGTCCGCGCCATGGGCTTCCCTGTCTTCGCCCGGGGCGTCATCCCCGTCCCCGGCGCCAAGTCGGTCGTGGAGCCGCTCAACGTGGAGGTCCGCTGCGGCGGGGTGCCGGTGCGCGCCGGTGACCTGGTGGTGGCCGACGAGGAGGGCGTCGTCGTGGTCCCCGCCGCCCGCGCGGACGAGGTGCTCGCCGCGGCCCGGGCCAAGCTGGCCAAGGAGGCCGCCGAAACCATCGACGCGTGGGAGGAGGCTCACCGCGCCCGCGTCGACGCGATCCTGCGTGCCCAGGGCTTCGAGGGCTGACGGCACGCCTGACGGGCCGTCGGAGGCCGAAGGGCACCGTCCCGGGAGTGCCGCCGGGGGCATTGGGGTGATGCCCCCGGCGCCTCCGTTTGACAGGAACGGGAAACGTCAACTGGTTCCCCGTCGACGCACGCCCGGGAATTCCATGGGCCCGGTACCGAGAGGGAACCTGATGGCACGGAGGAAACGAATCCCCTTCCGTTGGATTCGCATCTGGGCCACAGTGGGCATGGCATTTCCCATCACGCTCGCCGCCACCTCGGCTTCTTCGGCCACGAGCATGCCTCACATCCGCCCCGCCGACGACGAAACCCCGGAATGCCGGCTCACCACGGGGCCTTTTCAACGGCAGGTGGAGAAGTATCTGGGTCTGCTCGAGGACGGACAGCAGTCCGCGACGGACTGCGCGGCCATCCAGAAGATGCAGCAGAAGTACGAGATCGATCCGGCGGACGGGTATGCCGACCTCATCAGCTACCGGGCCGCGACCGCGGCCTGGGCCGCGGCCCACAAGAAGTCCCTCACCGGATGCCCCAGCGGGGCGAAAGTCGCGGTCTGCGTGGACCAGAACCGTCAGCTGCTGTGGGTGCGGAAGAACAAGAAGATCGTCTTCGGCCCCGTCCCCGCCCGTACCGGCAGGCCCGGATACGCGACCCGCAATGGCCGGCACAAGATCTACCGGCGCGTGAAGGACTTCTGGTCGACCCAGTTTCCCGGCCCCATGCCGTACAGCCAGTTCTTCGACCGCGGTGAGGCCCTCCACGCGAGCCGCCGGCCGATTTTCGAGGACCCGGGATCGCACGGGTGCGTGAATCTCCGGTACGACGACGCGAAAGCGCTCTGGTCCCTGCTCCGCATCGGTGACAGCGTCTACCTCTGGGGGACCAGGAAGGGAGAGTAGTCACACGGCGAATTCCCGGGCAGCCGTCCACAGGGCCACCAGGCCGCCGTACCCCGTCCGATAAGGTGCCCCCGTTGATCAAAGGGGGCTGACATGCGGCTTCGCTGTGCCGTGCTCGACGACTTCCAGCAGATCGCGACGACCGTCGCGGACTGGTCACCGATCGGGGACCGGGTGGAGGTGGTGTCCTTCGCCGAGCACTTCGGCGACGAGGACGCCCTGGCCGCGGCGCTGGCGGGGTTCGACATCGTGGTCACACTGCGCGAGCGCGTGCCGTTCCCTGGCTCGCTGTTCTCCCGGCTGCCCCGGCTGCGACTGCTCGTCGCCTCCGGCATGCGCAACAGCGTCATCGACTACGCCGCCGCTGAGGCGCACGGGGTGACCGTCTGCGGCACGGAGAGTTCCGGCACACCGCCCGTCGAGCTGACCTGGGCCCTGCTGCTCGGGCTCGCGCGCGGCATCGTCGAGGAGAGCAACGCCCTGCGGCACGGCGGCCCTTGGCAGAGCACCGTGGGCGCGGACCTGCACGGACGGCGGCTCGGACTCCTCGGTCTCGGCAGGATCGGCAGCCGGGTGGCGCGGGTCGGGCTCGCGTTCGGAATGGAGGTCGCCGCCTGGAGCGAGAACCTCACGAAGGAGCGCGCGGACGAGGTCGGGGTGGAACTCGCCGGCTCCAAGGAGGAGTTGCTCGCGGCGAGCGACTTCGTCTCGGTGCACCTGGCGCTCGGTGATCGCACCCGCGACCTGGTCGGCGCCCGTGAACTGGCGCTCATGAAGCCGACCGCCTACCTCATCAACACCTCCCGTGCGGCCATCGTCGACCAGGACGCCCTGCTCGCGGCCCTGTACGAGGGCCGTATCGCGGGCGCGGGCGTCGACGTGTTCGACGTGGAGCCGCTTCCGGCCGACCACCCGATGCGCACCGCTCCGCGCCTGCTCGCCACCCCGCACCTGGGCTACGTCTCGCGCGACAACTACGCGACGTACTACGGCCAGGCTGTGGAGGACATCGAGGCATACCTGGCCGGTAAGCCGGTGCGCCGCCTCGGCTGATCGGCGGCCGCAGAGGGTCAGCCGCGCAGGCTGAGGGCGGGCACCAGTACGTGCGCGGCCGTGCTCAGCGTCTCCTCGGCGCCCGCGAACGCCGCCAGCCGCTCCGGCTCGACGGGCCTGCCGGGCGCGGCCTCGGGCCAGGGGCGGGTGGTGAACAGGAAGTAGGCGTGGCCGCGTGCGCGGAGGGCGGCGAGCCACTGAGGCGGCACGGTGCACTGCGCGTTCAGATAAGGCATCGTGACGACGGCCTGGCCCGCCTCGGCCAGCAGCGTCACGGGCAGGCCGGGGCGCTGGGTGCCGTCGATGAGCTGGTCGCCCGGGTCCAGCCCGTTGGCGCGCAACAGCGCCTCGACGGCGGCCGCCGAGCCCTCCGGACCGCTCTCCCCGTCGCCGAGGGAGTAGGCGAGCAGGTAGGGCATGTCCCCGCCGGGGGCCTCGCCGCTCCAGGCCAGGACGACGAGCGTGCCAAGGTCGGCGGGGCGGAAGGGGCGCGTTGCGCCGGAAGTTGTGGTCACCGCGGAACCGTATCGACGCCCCGGCGGGCCACCGGGCGCTTTCTCGCCCGACCGGGGGATGCGGATGGCGGCGACCACACGAACGAGGGACCCGGACGACTGGGGTCTGTCTTTCGGATCGGGTCGGCTCTGAGGACGGGTCCTCCGGAAGGCGGGTCCCAGTGCCCCTGCAGGCAACGTTCGCCCCGTCGCGACGCCCGGCCCTTGACGGGCAAACGTGACCGGCCGGGGCACTGGCTGCGCCATCTCATGACATTGGTTTCTCGCGTTCAGGCTTGGCGGGCGTAGGACGCGAGGCGTTCGGCGTGCGCGATGACGAGGTCGCGCAGTTCATCGGGGCGCTCGATGACGAACGGCCGGTCGAGTGAGGCGAGTACCGGAGGCAACCAGTCGAGCTGCTCCGCCCGCAGCTCGACGCGCAGCCAGCGCTCGGTCGCCTGGTGCTCGCCTGCCGCGGGCGCGTAGTCCTCCAGGCTCGCGACGCTGGCGGGAAGCTGGGCACGGATCTGCCCAACCGTCCCGTGGATCCGCAAGGTCACCTCGTGCCGGTACTCGGCTGTGGCGAAGGCTGACAACAGACGATGTGCCGGGTCGGGACCCGCGGGCGCTTCGAATGAGCCGGGCAGGGTTCGTGCGTCTGCGATGCGATCGAGCCGGAAGGTCCGGTCCTCGCCGATCCGGGCGTCCTGGCCCGTGACGTACCACCGACCCGCGTGGGCGACGACCCCGTACGCGTGCAACGTGCGTTCACTGCGCCGTCCGTCACGATCGGTGTAGCGGATCGAGACGGGTCGGCGGTGGCGCACCGCATCGGCGATGGTGAGCAGGACCTCGGCGTTCGGGGTGTCGAAATCACTGGGCTGATCCGTGAAGGCGACGGCTTCCAGGAGTGTGTCCAGCCTGCGGGCGATGTGCTTGGGCAGCACCCGCCGGATCTTCGCCGCTGCCGTCTCGCTCGCCGTGCGCTCCGTCGTCGTCAATCCCGCTCGGCGACCGGCGACCAGGCCGAGCAGCACGGCCAGCGCCTCGTCGTCGCTGAGCATGAGCGGAGGCAAGCGGTACCCGGGGGCCAGCCGGTACCCGCCGTAGCGCCCGCGCACCGATTCCACCGGCACGTCCAGATCGATCAGCTGGTCCACATACCGCCGCACGGTGCGCCCTTCGACGCCGAGCCGGTCGGCGAGTTCGGCCACCGTCCGGGTGCCGCCCGACTGCAGCAACTCCAGGAGTGTCAGCACGCGGCCGGTGGGTCGAGGCATGTGCACAGCCTAACGCGAAAAGGGGACGGATTCTGTCCACTATTTCTCCTAGCCTGCGACGCGCAGCGATTCCAGCAGCCAAGGAGACCCCATGGACTTCGTCTCGATCCGCATCATCACCAGCGACGTCGCACGCCTCGTCGAGTTCTACGAGCGAGCCACAGGGGCGCGGGCGACGTGGGCCACCGAGGACTTCGCCGAACTCAAGACCGCGGGCGCCACCCTCGCGATCGCCGGCACCCGCACCGTCCCGCTGTTCGCCCCGGGCTCTGCCCGCCCTGCGGACAACCACGGCGTGATCACCGAGTTCCTCGTCGACGACGTGGACCGCGTTCACCAGAACCTGACCGGCTTCATCACCGACTTCGTCAACGGGCCCACCACGATGCCCTGGGGCAACCGGTCCCTGTTGTTCCGTGACCCCGACGGCAACCTCGTCAACTTCTTCACCCCCGTCACCCCGGAGGCCATCGAAAAGTTCGCACGCTGACGCCACGCACAGCCGCTCACGCGGGAGCCCCGAGACCCCAGGGCTCCCGGTGAACGCGGCCGCCCAGTCCGGGAGCGCCACCAGCAGGGCACATCGGCGGCACCCTGGCCCGGGAATGGGCCTACGTCCGCAACTACACGTCCGAGCACGAACGCCGCGTCGCACTCGCCGACTTCCTCAGCCACTACAACCACGAGCGGCCCCACGCCGCCCTGGGCGGAAAGCCGCCGATCAGCCGGACCGCCGGCAGCGACTACCGCGTCACCTTCGCCCAGCCGCTGGAACCGCTCGGCATCCTCCCGCAGCAGCCGGCATTCGAAGACGTCGTGGAACCAACGTCCGAAGACACCACAACTAGCGGCCCCGGAGCGGAAGACCGCCGAGCAGCCGGGCCGGGCCGGCCTGCCGGTTGAGGGCGGCCGCCGCGCCGTTCACGGTGCTCAGCACGGAGTGCTTGTTCTCTGTGTCCAGGGTGTCGGACTGGTGGGCGATGGGGCGGATGTCCAGGGTCTTCTGGGTGGTGACGGTCTGCAGCGCACCGTTGAGGCTGGTGGGCGTCAGGTCGGAGGCGTCGTCGGCGAAGGCGGGTGCGGCGACGCCGGCGGCGACCAGGGACCCGGCGACGACGGCGACGGCCTTGAGGGACTTCATCCGTGTTCCTTTCTTCGGCGACCGAAGTCGCCGGAGCTTCGGTGACCGAAGTCACCGGAGGGGACGGTTGCGTCCTGGCTAACGAGCCCCCGACCCGGCGGAAACCCTTACGGCCTCTCGTTCGGATCAGGCCGGTTCAGCGCTTGGGCGGGTACGGCATGGCCGAGACCGTGTGCTGCGGCGGGTCCGTGGGCTTGCCGGCCGGCGCGAGCTTCGAGCCGGACGTCGTAGAAGCCGCCGGGCTGGGCTTGGCAGTGGGGTTCCCGCTCGGCTTCGGCATCATCGACGGCGGAAGGCCGGGCATGCTCGGCAGGCTGGGAAGGGGCGGCATGGTCACCCCGCCGGCCACGAAGGTGACGAGCACGCTGATGAGCTTGTTGAGCACGCCCGTGGCCGCGGGCAGTACCTGACCGCCGTTGCCGGACGTGGTCGCCGCGGCCAGGTCGTCGACCGCCTTGCGCAGAGCGGTGAGCGCGTCGCCCTGCACGTCGTTGCGCGACGGTATGGGCCCGGTCGGCGCGGGGGTGGGCGGGGCCATCCTGGTGATGGCGTCCTGCGCGGCCCTCCTGAGCTCTGCCGCCTCCTTGGCGGACAGTCGGCGGTTGTCCGCCGTGAGCGCGGCCTTGAGGAGCTCGGAGACCGGGGCCACGGCGCGGTCGGCTTCGGCGAGCCGCTGGACCCGGGGCAGGAGCACCTCCGGGCCGGGCAGGGGGGCGGAGGCGTGGGTACGGCCGCGGGGCGCGTCGTGCTCGGCCGCCGCCGCGGCAGGGCCGGTGATGCCGAGCAGCAGGGTGGCGCAGACAGCGGTGGAAGCAAGGCGACGGGTGGGCACAGCAGACATGAGTGGTCCCCTTCGTGGTCGGTGAGGGTGCTTGTGCTCACCGTGGAAGGAGCCGCCAGGGCGTGCAACAGGTCGGCTGCCCGCAGTAGCGTCCGCGGCCTGTCGTGCACCATGTTTTCGCTGATGAGGGGCCATGTGCACGCATGGGCGACGGCGCCACCCGTTTGGTGCAACGCCGAGCGGGCGCGATGACGCCAACCGGCCGTCCCCCCGAGGGGGGAACGGCCGGCAGAAGGGTCGCTGTCGGGCGTCAGCCGTTGGCGCAGGTGTTGCCGAACGCCGGGTTCAGCAGGCCGACGACGTCGATCGTGTTCCCGCACACGTTGACCGGAACGTGAATCGGGACCTGCACGACGTTGCCCGACAGAACGCCCGGAGAGTTGTCGGCGGCGGCGCTTGCGCCGCTGTCAGCGGCGGCGATGCCGGCGGTGCCCGCCACGGCCGCGGCGGCAACGGAGGTCAGGGCAAGGCCCTTCGCGATACGCGACATGGAGAGGTGCTCCTTGGGGATCGTCACAACAGCCGGGCGGAATGCCCGACGTTGAGTCAACTGCGGAGCACCCGCCCGGGTTGCGCCTCCGATGGGGTGATATCCGGAATGGCCGCGATTCACCCTTCCGGCGCACTTGACGGGTTTCGCACGCCGTGGCGGCCAGTGCACCGCGGGAGCCGGCACTCAAGCCGTGGCCGGACGGTCGCTGCCGCGCCGTGCGAACCGGTGACGCGTACGGATCCCGGCCTGCCGGGCCACCCCGGCCCGGCCCTGCCCCCGTGCAGGGCCGGCCGGACCCGCTGCGCCGGGCCCGGCCCGCCGGTCCGTGCTTCCCCCGCAGCGACCGCCGCGGACCCAGCCTGCCGTCAGGCGATCCTTCCGGTCTTGGAAAAATGCGCACTGCCGTTCGGCGAGAGCACCAGGCTCGTCACCTCCCCCGTCATCCGGTCCGTTCCGGGCAGTCCGGACCGCGTCGCCGCCACCTCCCCGCGTGCCGCGGCGAACTCCCGGGGCGTGCACCCGGTCATCGCCCGGAACTCCCCGTTCAGATGCGCCTGGTCGTAGAAGCCGCAGAGCGCCGCGATCTCGGCAACCGACCGCCCGGAGGCGAGCAGCCGCCGGGCACGTTGCAGCCGCAGCACACGGGCCGCGGCCTTCGGGCCGAGCCCGATCTGTTCGCGGAAACGGTTCTCCAACTGCCGTACGCTCCAACCGACCTCGTCCGCGAGCCGCGCCACCGGCACGGCACCGCCGCTGCGCCGCAGCAGCGACCAGGCGCGCACCACCCGGGCCGAACTCGGCGGCCCCGCCTGCGTCCAGCGCGCGAGCACGTCGTCGAGCAGCCGGAAACGATCCGTCCAGCCGGGCAGCACGGCCAGTGCGGCGGCGAGTTCGGCCACGCCCGCCCGGCCGCCACCACCTGTGGGACGCGGCAACTCCTCCGGGTCGACGGGCCGGTTGGTCAACTCGTGCTGAGAGGTGCCGAAGAGCGTGAACGCGGCCCAAGGGGTGAACAGGATCTCGATGCCGAATATGCGGCCGCCGTGCTCACCGACGGCCGCAGTGGTGTTCAGAGCGGAGTACACCGACTCAAGGGTCGTCGGGAGCCGGCCGGGCCGCGCGATCCGGACGGAGCCCTCGAAGCCCAGCAGGAGCGTGGCCGCGCCGATGGGAGTCTCCAGGCGGCTGCGCGGGCCGTCGAGCGCGAGCCGGATCCCGCGGTAGCTGATCACACCGGGTCGCAGCCGGGGGTGCGGCCGCGCGACCACGGTTTCCCAACTCCCGCGCGCTCCGCGCCCGCTGCGCGCCACCATCCCGCTCGCCATACGCCCTCCCGGCACACCCGGAAACCATCCATGGTGCCCACCACCACGCGCCTCCGAAAGCCCACCGCCCTCGGTTTCCCGAAACCACGTCAAGGTGTCATCCGAATGTCCGGACAAAACATTGACAGGGCTCTCCGGCGCGGCTAGACCTGGGGACAGCCGATGCGAAGGGAACCCGATGGAGGCCTACGACCTGATCACCATGGGCCGGATCGGCGTGGACCTCTATCCACTGCAGACCGGGGTGCCCCTGCCGCAGGTGAGGTCCTTCGGGAAGTTCCTGGGCGGTTCGGCGACGAACGTGGCGGTCGCCGCCGCCCGGCTCGGCCGGCGCACGGCGGTGATCACGCGCACGGGCGACGACCCCTTCGGCGCCTACCTCCACGAGGCGCTGCAGGGCTTCGGCGTCGACGACCGCTGGGTCACACCGGTGGCGGGGCTGCCGACACCGGTCACGTTCTGCGAGGTGTTCCCGCCGGACGACTTCCCGCTGTACTTCTACCGGCAGCCCAAGGCGCCGGACCTGGAGATCGACGCCCACGAGCTGGACCTGGACGCGATCCGCGCCGCGCGCGTCTTCTGGATCACGGGCACGGGCCTGTGCGAGGAGCCCAGCCGCACCGCCACGCTCGCGGCGCTCGCCCACCGCGCCAAGGCCGGTACGACGGTCTTCGACCTCGACTGGCGGCCCATGTTCTGGCGCGACCCGGACACCGCACGCCCGTTCTACGCCGAGGCCCTGCGGCACACCACCGTCGCGGTCGGCAACCTCGACGAGGTGGAGATCGCCACCGGTGAGCGCGATCCGCACACGGCGGCACGCGCCCTGCTGGACGCCGGTGTCGAGCTGGCGGTGGTCAAACAGGGACCCAAGGGCGTCCTCGCGGTCAGCCGCACGGGCGAGTCGGCCGAGGTGCCGCCGCTCCCGGTGAAGGTCCTCAACGGTCTCGGCGCGGGCGACGCCTTCGGCGGGTCGCTGTGCCACGGACTGCTGGCCGGCTGGGACCTGGAGCGGATCATGCGGTACGGCAACGCGGCGGGCGCCATCGTCGCCTCCCGCCTCGAGTGCTCGTCCGCGATGCCCACGGCCGACGAGGTGGAGGCGGCGATCACGGCAGGAGCGGTGCTGTGACCGCCACGACCGGAACATAGCCCACAAACTTGACAACTCCCGGGCAGGGACACCGTCTTCGCGGGGATGACCGACCTCGCGCACGGGTCCGGGGCGCCCGGGCACGATCGCCTCCGGCGCGGGAGACCGCTTCGCCCTGGCAGGAGCGAAGTGCGAGCGCAGACTCCCCGCCCGCTACGGCCCCGCGCCGGAGGTCCGAGCGACGTACGGTCGAGACGTGCAGGGCGGCAGGGCCGTACCCCAGGTGCGGATCTGCTTCCACCCGGACCACACGGAGGGATACCGATGACCTCAACGACGAGGCTCACGGTCGCTCAGGCGCTCGTACGCTTCCTGGCCGCCCAGTACACCGAGCGCGACGGCGTGCGCCGCCGGCTGATCGCCGCCACCTGGGGCGTCTTCGGGCACGGCAACGTCGCGGGCCTCGGGCAGGCGCTGGTCGAGTACCCCGACGCCATGCCGTACCACCAGGGCCGCAACGAGCAGTCGATGGTGCACGCGGCGGTCGGCTACGCCCGCCAGTCGAACCGGCTGTCCACGCACGCGGTGACGACGTCCATCGGGCCGGGCGCGACCAACCTGGTCACGGGTGCCGCCCTCGCCACGATCAACCACCTCCCGGTCCTCCTGCTGCCCGGCGACGTCTTCGCCACTCGGCCGGCCGACCCGGTCCTGCAGCAGCTGGAGGTCCCGCAGGCCGGCGATGTGTCCGTCAACGACTGTCTGCGCCCGGTGTCGAAGTACTTCGACCGGATCACCCGCCCGGAGGCGCTGATACCGGCCGCCCTGCAGGCGATGCGCGTGCTCACCGACCCGGTGGAGACGGGCGCGGTCACACTGGCGCTGCCGCAGGACGTGCAGGCGGAAGGCTTCGACTGGCCGGAGGAGTTCTTCGCCGAGCGGACCTGGAACGTGCGCCGCCCGGGCCCCGACCCGGTCGAACTCGCCGAGGCGGTCCACACGATCCGCGCCGCCCGGCGCCCGCTCGTGATCGCGGGCGGCGGTGTCCACCACAGCCGTGCCGAGGAGGCCCTCGCCGAGTTCGCCGAGGCCACCGGCATCCCGGTCGCCTCCACCCAGGCCGGCAAGGGCTCGCTCGCCTGGGACCACCCCCAGGACGTCGGCGGCATCGGCCACACCGGCACGGCGGCCGCCGACGAGCTGGCCCGCACCGCCGACCTGGTCATCGGCGTCGGCACCCGCTACACGGACTTCACCACGGCCTCCGGCACCCTCTTCACCGGCGAGGGCGTCCGCTTCCTCAACCTCAACATCGCGTCGTTCGACGGGCACAAGATGTGCGGGACGCCGTTGGTCGCGGACGCCCGCAGCGGGCTGGAGGAGCTGACCGAGGCTCTGGAGCTGCACGACCACCGGGTCGATCCGGCGTACGTGACCGAGTACACGGAGGACAAGGAGCGCTGGGAGCAGCGCGTGGAGGCCTGCTTCGAGGCCGAGGAACCGGATCTGCGACCGACGCAGCCGCAGGTCATCGGCGCGCTGGACGCGGTGGTGGACGAGTCGGACGTGATCGTCAACGCGGCCGGTTCGCTCCCCGACGACCTGCACAAGCTGTGGCGGTCCCGCTCCCGCGACCAGTACCACCTCGAGTACGGCTACTCGTGCATGGGCTACGAGATCCCGGCCGCGATCGGCGTGAAGCTGGCCGCGCCGGAGCGGCCCGTGTGGGCGCTGGTCGGCGACGGCACCTATCTGATGATGCCGACGGAGATCGTGACGGCCGTGCAGGAGGGCATCGCGATCAAGGTGCTGATCGTGCAGAACCACGGCTACGTCTCCATCGGCGGTCTGTCGGAGTCCGTGGGCGGCGAGCGGTTCGGCACCGCCTACCGCTTCCGCTCCGACGACGGCACGTACACGGGGGCGAAGCTGCCCGTGGACCTCGCCGCCAACGCGGCCAGTCTCGGGATGCGGGTGCTGCGCGCCAGGACCGTACGCGACCTGGGTGACGCGCTCGCCGAGGCGCGCGCCGCGGACACTCCCACATGTGTCTATGTGGAGACCGAAACCGCAGACACTGTGTCGGGCGCGCCTCCGGCGCAGGCCTGGTGGGATGTACCCGTGGCCGAGACCGCGACCCGGCCGTCCGCGGTCAAGGCGCGCGAGGTCTACGAACGGCACGTTGCCACCCGACGCCGCCATCTGTGAAGGAGTTCTCGGGCATGACGAAGATCGTCAACCACTGGATCGGCGGCAAGACCGCCGAAGGCGCTTCGGGCACGTACGGGCCGGTGACGGATCCGGCGACCGGCGCGGTCACCACGAAGGTCGCGTTCGCGACCGTGGAGGAGGTGGACGCGGCCGTCGCCGCGGCCAAGGAGGCCTTCGCGACCTGGGGTCAGTCCTCGCTCGCGCAGCGCACCTCGATCCTCTTCCGGTTCCGGGCGCTGCTTGACGAGCACCGTGACGAGATCGCGGAGCTGATCACCGCCGAGCACGGCAAGGTGCACGGCGACGCGCTCGGCGAGGTGGCGCGCGGCCTGGAGATCGTCGATCTGGCCTGCGGCATCACCGTGCAGCTGAAGGGCGAGCTGTCCACGCAGGTGGCGAGCCGGGTGGATGTGGCCTCGATCCGGCAGCCGCTCGGCGTCGTCGCGGGCATCACGCCGTTCAACTTCCCGGCGATGGTGCCGATGTGGATGTTCCCGATCGCCATCGCGTGCGGCAACACCTTCGTGCTGAAGCCGTCCGAGAAGGACCCGTCGGCCTCGATCCGCCTGGCCGAGCTGCTGGCGGAGGCCGGGCTGCCGGACGGCGTCTTCAACGTCGTGCACGGCGACAAGGTGGCCGTGGGCCGGCTGCTCGAACACCCCGACGTCAAGGCGGTGTCGTTCGTCGGCTCCACCCCGATCGCCCGCTACATCCACACCACGGCCTCCGCGCACGGCAAGCGTGTCCAGGCCCTGGGCGGCGCCAAGAACCACATGCTGGTCCTGCCGGACGCCGACCTGGACGCGGCGGCGGACGCGGCGGTGTCGGCGGCGTACGGCTCGGCGGGTGAGCGCTGCATGGCGATCTCCGCGGTCGTCGCGGTCGGCTCGATCGGCGACGAGCTGGTGGACAAGATCCGCGAGCGCGCCGAGAAGATCAAGATCGGCCCCGGCGACGACCCGGCGTCCGAGATGGGCCCGCTGATCACGAAGGCGCACCGCGACAAGGTGGCGTCGTACGTCGCGGGCGCGGCGGCGGAGGGAGCCGAGGTCGTCCTCGACGGCACCGGATACACCGTCGACGGCTACGAGGACGGTCACTGGATCGGCATCTCGCTCCTCGACAGGGTGCCGACCAGCGCGAAGGCGTACCGGGACGAGATCTTCGGCCCGGTCCTGTGCGTCCTGCGCGTGGACACCTACGACGAGGGCGTGGCGCTGATCAACAGCTCGCCGTTCGGCAACGGCACCGCGATCTTCACCCGGGACGGCGGCGCGGCCCGCCGCTTCCAGCTGGAGATCGAGGCCGGGATGGTCGGCGTGAACGTCCCCATCCCGGTCCCCGTCGGCTACCACAGCTTCGGCGGCTGGAAGGACTCGCTCTTCGGCGACCACCACATCTACGGGAACGACGGCACGCACTTCTACACCCGCGGCAAGGTGGTCACCTCCCGCTGGCCCGACCCGGCCGACGCCCCGGCGGGCGTGGACCTGGGGTTCCCGCGCAACCACTGATCATCGCCCGGCAGGGCTGACGAGGCCGTCCGTCATACGGACGGCCTCATTTTTTTCCGGGACCCCGCTGCGGTTCCCGTATGCGCGCAAGATGCCGAACAGACGGACCGATTGACGCGCGATTCCGTCGTAGATCGCGTTTCTGATGCGGATTCCGTAGGTGAACACCCATTGACGCGGCGGTTTTCGTCGGGGTTCGATGCGTCCGCCGGGAGCGGACCAGAGCACGTACGACCGAAGCCGCGGAGGCGATAACGCTCCCGACCCCACCATGTCGCACGAGTCGATCGGAACCGCCGCATGACCGACACGCTCCGCCCTGTCGAGAACGCCCCCGTCCCGCCACCGGACAGTCCACAGAAACTCAAGCGTTCCATCGGCGTCGTCGGCGGCACCCTGCTCACCCTGTCGTGCGTGACGCCCGCCTCCACTCTCTTCGTGGTCGTCCCCGACCTGTTCGGCTCGCTGGGCACCGCCACCGCCCTCACCATCGCCATCGGCTCCGTCCTCTGTATCGCGGTGGCGTTCTGCTACTCGGAACTGGGCACCCTGATCCCCAGCGCGGGCGGCGAGTACGCGATGGTGTCGACGCTGGCCGGACGGCTCGCGGGCTGGCTGGTGTTCGTGCTGTCCCTGCTGGTCGTCATGATCGTGCCGCCGGTGATCGCGATGGGCACGGCGGACTACCTGGCTCCGGTCGTGCACCTGGACCCGGCCATGACGGGCGCCGGGGTCATGCTCCTCGCCACCCTCGCCGGCCTGCTGGACCTGCGCGCCAACGCCTGGATCACGGGCATCTTCCTGGTCCTGGAGGTCGTGGCCGCGGGCGTCGTCGCGGTCCTCGGCTTCGCGCACGGCGAGCGCGGGGCGGGCAGTCTGGTCTCGATGCAGGTGACCGGCGCCGGCGGGCACACGGACCACGTCACGGCCATGATGGTGGTCTCCGGCCTCGCCATCGCCCTCTTCGTCACCCAGGGCTTCTCGACCGCCGTCTACCTCTCCGAGGAACTGGAGAACCCGCGCCGCACCGTCGCCCGCACGGTCCTCGCCACCCTCGCCATCTCCTCGGTCGTCATCCTGGTCCCGGTCGTCGCGATCACCATGGGCGCCCCCGATCTCAAGGCGCTGACCGGCGGCGACCTCAGCAGCATGGTCACCGCCTGGTCGAACACCGCCGTCGGCACCTTCGTGAGCCTGTGCGTCGCGCTCGCGATCATCAACGCGGGCATCGTCATGGTCATCCAGAACTCCCGCGTCCTGTTCGCCTCGGCCCGCGACAAGGCCTGGCCCCAGCCGGTCAACAACGCGCTCGCCAGGCTCGGCCGGTTCGGCTCCCCGTGGGTCGCCACCCTCGTCGTCGGCGTCCCCGGCGCACTGCTCTGCTTCGTCAACCTGGACACGCTCTACGGGGTCACGGGCGTCTCGGTGACCGGCATGTACCTGCTCGTCGCGGTGGCCGCCCTGCTGTCCCGGCGCGGCAGGCACGCGACGACGCCGGCCTGGCGGATGCCGCTGTGGCCCGCGATGCCCATCCTGCTGATCGCGGTCCTGGGGTACATCCTCACCCAGCAGGAGGTGACGTACCTGCTGTGGACGGGCGGCATCACGGCCGCCGCCACCCTCTACTGGGCCCTCTACCTCCGCCCGCGCCGCGCGACCCGCTGGCTGGTGTCGCTCCCGGAGGACGCGCGGGCCTGAGCCGGCTCCCCCTCGCCCCGTCGCCCCTGCCGCCCGCACCACGACCGGCGGCAGGGGCGACCGCGTCGCCGTACCACGACTGCGGTACGCGGCAGCAGGCCCGTACGCCCGCAGGAGGGGCCGTGGTTCAGCCCCGCGGCTGCCGCGGTCGTCGGTGGCGGCCTCTACCGTTGACGCATGGATCTTCGACTGCCCGCATTCCGTGGGCTGCGCCGAGGGGCCGTGGCCGCCGTGGTCGCGGTCCTTCTCGTGCTGGCCGGTGTCGGGACGTGGACGGCCGCCGCTTCGGACGACGCGCCGGCCGTGCACCGCACCGACAGAGTGATGGACATGGGCGGCGGAGTACGGATCGACACCTCTTTCTTCACGTCCGGATCCGCGGGCCGCCGCCCGGCCGTCCTGCTCGCGCACGGCTTCGGCGGCAGCAAGGACGACATGACGGACCAGGCGGTCACGCTCGCCCGGGACGGGTACGCGGTGCTGACCTGGTCGGCGCGCGGCTTCGGCAGGTCCACGGGGAAGATCGGGCTGAACGACCCGAAGGGCGAGGTCGCCGATGTCTCCCGGCTCATCGACTGGCTGGCGAAGCGGCCGGAGGTCCAGCTGGACAAGCCGGGCGATCCGCGCGTGGGCATGGCCGGCGCGTCCTACGGCGGGGCGATCGCGCTGCTGGCCGCGGGCTATGACCACCGGGTGGACGCCATCGCCCCGGCGATCACGTACTGGAACCTCGCGGACGCCCTGTTCCCGAACGGCGTGTTCAAGAAGCTGTGGGCCGGCGTCTTCGTGAACTCCGGCGGCGGTTGTGCCGAGTTCACCGCCGAGCTGTGCCGGATGTACGAGCGGGTCGCCGAGTCCGGCAAGCCGGACGCCGAGGCGCGTGCCCTGCTCCAGGCGCGTTCGCCGTCCGCCGTGGGCAAGGACATCAAGGTGCCCACCCTGCTGGTGCAGGGCCAGTCCGACTCGCTGTTCCCGCTCGGCCAGGCGGACGCGGCGGCCCGGGCGATCCGCGCCAACGGCGCCCCCATGGACGTCGACTGGATCGCGGGCGGTCACGACGGCGGGGACATGGAGACCAGCCGCGTGCAGGCCCGTGACACCGCCTGGTTCGACCGCTATCTGAAGGGCGACAAGGGCGTCGACACGGGGCCCGCCTTCCGGATCACCCGCACCGGCGGCATCGACTCCACGGACGGCGCGGCCCAGTTGAAGGGCGCGAGCGGCTCCTCGTACCCGGGACTGGAGAGCGGGCAGCGGACGGTCGAGCTCAGCGGCCGTCAGCAGCGCTTCACCAACCCGGCCGGCGCCACCCCGCCCGCGGTCTCCGCGCTCCCCGGCCTCGGCGGCTCGGGCGGCCTCGCCCAGCTGTCGTCGCTGGGCGTCGGGGTGTCGCTCGACTTCCCCGGACAGTACGCGCAGTTCGACTCCCGTCCCGTGCGCCAGGACCTGTGGATCACCGGCTCGCCGACCGTGACGGTGCATGTCACGTCGACGAGCGACGAAGCCGTGCTGTTCGGGAAGGTGTACGACGTCGGCCCCGGCAAGGGACAGCCGGTACTGCCCTCGCAACTGGTCGCCCCGGTCCGGGTGGAGGGCGCCAAGGCCGGCAAGGACGTCACGCTGACCCTGCCCGCCGTCGACCACGAGGTGCAGAAGGGACACCGGCTGCGGCTGGTCCTCGCCTCCACGGACCTCGGCTACGCCTCCCCGACCGCACCCGCCACGTACACGGTCTCCCTCAAGAGCGCACTGAAGGTGCCGACGGCACCCGGGGTCGCGACCGCGGCGGCCCCGCTCCCCTCCTGGGTGTGGTGGCTGCCGGTGACCGGTGCGGTCGTCGCGGCCGCCCTGCTGCTCACGGCCCGCCGCCGTACGACGGCACCGGTGCCCGACCCCGCGCTGGCGGAGGTACCGCTGCAGATCACCGGCCTGAGCAAGCGGTACGCGAAGTCGGCGGACAGGTACGCGGTCAGGGACCTGTCCTTCCGCGTGGAGAAGGGACAGGTGCTGGGCCTGCTGGGGCCGAACGGCGCGGGCAAGACGACCACGCTGCGCATGCTGATGGGCCTGATCCGGCCGGACGGCGGCGAGATCCGCGTCTTCGGGCATGCGGTGCGCCCCGGTGCCCCGGTGCTGTCACGGGTCGGGGCCTTCGTGGAGGGCGCCGGCTTCCTGCCGCACCTGTCCGGCCGGGAGAATCTGGAGCTGTACTGGCGGGCCACGGGCCGCCCGGCCGAGGACGCGCACCTGGACGAGGCGCTCGAGATCGCGGGGCTCGGCGACGCGCTGGAGCGCGCGGTGCGCACGTACTCCCAGGGCATGCGGCAGCGCCTCGCCATCGCGCAGGCGATGCTCGGCCTGCCGGACCTGCTGATCCTGGACGAGCCGACCAACGGCCTGGACCCGCCGCAGATCCGCGAGATGCGCCAGGTCATGATCCGGTATGCGGCGGGCGGCCGCACGGTCATCGTCTCCAGCCACCTGCTGGCGGAGGTGGAGCAGTCCTGCACCCACCTGGTGGTCATGGACCGCGGCCGACTGCTCCAGGCGGGCCCGGTCAAGGAGATCATCGGCTCGGGCGACACCCTGCTCGTCGGCACCACCGCACCCGTGGAGGAGCCCCTCGTCGAGAAGGTGGGCGCACTGCCGGGCGTGGCCTCGGTGGTGCGCACGGAGGACGGGCTGCTGGTCCGGCTCGACGCGGGCGGCAGCGCGCGGCGGCTGGTCGCGGAGCTGGTGCGGCTGGACGTCCCCGTGGAGTCCGTGGGCCCCCACCGGCGTCTGGAGGACGCCTTCCTGACCCTGATCGGAGGTTCCGCATGAGCGCGCTCGCCGAGCGGACGGAGACGGCCGACGGGTACCGGGCGCGGCGGACGCTGCCGCTGCGCGTGGAACTCGTGCGGCAGTTGAAGCGGCGCCGCACCCTCGTGATGGGTGCCGTCCTGGCCCTGCTGCCGTTCGTGCTGGCCGTCGCCTTCGCCATCGGCGGCGACCCCGGCTCGCGCAACGGCCAGGTGACGCTGATGGACACGGCGACCGCGTCGGGGGCCAACTTCGCCGCGGTGAACCTGTTCGTCTCCGCCGGGTTCCTGCTGGTCATCCCGGTGGCCCTGTTCTGCGGTGACACGGTCGCCTCGGAGGCGAGCTGGTCCTCGCTGCGCTATCTGCTCGCGGCGCCCGTCCCCCGCGCCCGCCTGCTGTGGTCCAAGCTCGCGGTCGGACTCGGCATGAGCCTCGCGGCCATGGTGCTGCTTCCGGTCGTCGCGCTCGCGGTGGGTACGGCCGCCTACGGCTGGGGGCCGCTGGAGATACCGACCGGCGGCTCCCTCTCCCCGGGCACGGCGGCTCAGCGGCTCGTCGTCGTGGTGGCGTACATCTTCGTGTCCCAACTGGTCACAGCCGGGCTCGCGTTCTGGCTGTCGACGAAGACGGACACCCCGCTGGGCGCGGTGGGCGGCGCGGTCGGGCTCACCATCGTGGGGAACGTGCTGGACGCGGTCACCGCTCTGGGCCACTGGCGCGACTTCCTGCCGGCGCACTGGCAGTTCGCCTGGGCCGACGCGGTGCAGACCCGACCGGAGTGGGCGGGCATGGTCCAGGGCACGGCGATCTCGGTGACGTACGCGCTCGTGCTGTTCGCCCTGGCCTTCCGCGGTTTCGCCCGCAAGGACGTCGTTTCGTAGAGCAGCCGGACATCCCCGGAGCACAACGGCCGGGGCGCATGCCGGAGCGGCCCGCCGAATCGCTCGGCGGGCCGCTCCTCGTGCGCCGGATGCGCCGGACTCGGCAGACTCAGCCGTTGTTGGTGCCGTTCGCGGACAGGACCGGAACGTCGTCCAGGATGTGCGACAGCGGCTCGTCGCCCTTGGCCTGGGTGGAGTTCTCGGTGCACTGCTGGTTCTGCGACGCCGACAGGACCGGGACGTCCTGCACGGCGACCGGCACGACACCGACGAGCGAACCGGCGTTGACCTTCGCCGGCAGACCGACACAGGGCTTGTTCAGCGAGCCCTGGATGAGCGCCATCTGGGGGCTCATGGCGCCGTAGGTGGCCGAGTTGCCGTACTGCTGCGTCGAGGTGTTGCCGTTGGTGGACGTCGTCCCGGTGTCGTTGCCGACCGCCAGCGCCTGCGGAGCGGCCGCCGCCGAGACGCCCACCACGGAAGCAGCGACCGCCGCGGCGGCCATGAACCTCTTCATCACTTGCTAGTCCCTTCTGGAGAAACCCCGTCCACCGGAGCGCTCTGGACAACTGCCGCACGGTGTCATGGTTGCTCCCCTTCACTCCGATGGCCGATATCGAGAGGCGCAGGCGGACCCGTATGCCGGGCGCGTATTTCCAGAATTACTGCCCGCGCAACGGGCCCGACCGGGTGAATGGCCGAAACCAATTCGAGGGTGCCGGGTTGATCGCAGGAGCAGGAACACGTGTCTTCTGTCAGAAGGGAACCGACATGTTCAAGAAGGCGATGGCCGCGGCTGCGGTCGCTGCTTCCGTGGTGGGCGTCTCGGCGGCGGCCGCTCCGCAGGCGCTGGCGCTCGGTGACGACACCGGGACCACGTCCACCAATTCGAACACCATCTCGGAGTCGTTCGGCAACTCGGCGACCTCGGGCGCCATGAGCCCGCAGATGTCCCTGGTGCAGGGCTCCTTGAACAAGCTGTGCCTCGGTGTGCCGGCCAAGGCCAACGCCGGTTCGCTCGTCGGCCTGGTGCCGGTCGCCGTGCAGGACGTCCCGGTCCTGTCGGCTCCGCAGAACCAGCAGTGCACCGAGAACTCCACCCAGGCCAAGGGCGACGAGCCGCTGTCGCACATCGTGGACGACGTTCCGGTCCTGTCCGCGAACGGCACCGGCAACAGCTGACCGCCTTCGCCCACCGGCCGGCCGCCCGCTTCCGGGTCTTTCGGGCGGCCGGGACACGGGCCGCCCTGCATATTCTTCTTTTCCGGCTTCCTCTCGCGTGGCTTTCGATCACCCGAAGTCACGCGGACGACCCGCCCTGCCTTTCGTGTGTCTTCGCGATCGGCGTTCGGGTGAATTGCGCAGCGGCCCGTGCGAGGGAGTTGCTTCGGCCGTCTATTCCTCGTTTGACAGATGCAGGTCGTGCGGCGAGCCGTTTCGAATTGTGCTCGCTCGGTTTCGGCCGTCACAGGGGCACGACCGCACAGAAGGGAAACTCCGTGAAGCACAAGAAGAGCGCCGCCGTAGTGGCCGGCGCCATCATGGCTCTGGGAATGGCCGCACCGGCCATGGCGGACTCCGGAGCCGACGCGTCCGCGACCAACTCCCCGGGTGTCCTGTCCGGGAACGTCATCCAGGTTCCCGTGCACGTGCCCGTCAACGTCTGCGGCAACAGCCTCGGCATCATCGCGCTGCTGAACCCCACTGCCGGCAACGCGTGCTCCAACCACTGACGCCATGGCCGACAACGGCTGAGGGCGTCACGCACCAGCCGTCCGGCTGTGGCACGGCCGGCCTTGGACTGCTCTTCTCGGTTCCAGGGCCGGCTTTACCACTTCTCCCACCTCTACCAGCAGGAAGACAACGAGATTGCGACAGACCCTGAACAGGGGAATGGTCGCGGCGGCCGCCGCGACGGGCATTCTGTCCCTGTGCGGCAGCCCGGTGTTCGCCGATTCGAGCGCCGACGGCTCGACGTCCGGATCACCCGGCCTCGCGTCCGGCAACACCGTCCAGGCCCCCGTGAACGTCCCCGTCAATGTCTGCGGCAACACGGTCAACGTGATCGCCGTGCTGAACCCGGCGTTCGGCAACGCCTGTGCCAACGGCCGGGGCGCCACGGCGTCCCCTGCACCCGTGACCCCCGCCCCCACCCCGACCGTCCCGGTGCAGACGCCGCCGCGCGGCAACGGTTCCGGCACGCCGACCACCCCGCCCGGGTCCGGCACCACGACCACCCCGCCCGGGTCCGGCACCACGACCACCCCGCCCGGGTCCGGCACCACGACGACTCCGCCCGGGTCCGGCACCACGACCACCCCGCCCGGGTCCGGTGCGACGCCCCAGACGCCGGGCACGGGACAGGGCAGCCAGCCACCGGGCACCGGGACGACCCCGCCGGAAGGAACGCTGCCGCCGCAGGCAGGTGTCCCTCAGGCGGACGTCCCGCGGGCCGGCGCACGGCCCGTCGCGGCCTCGCGCACCCTGCCCGCGCTGGCCGAGACCGGCAGTGAGGGGCTCCTCGCAGCCTCGGCCGTCAGCGTCGCGATGCTGACCGGCGGGCTCATCCTGTACCGACGGGGGCGGGTCACCTCCCGCCGGTAGCGCGCCGGGGGCCGGACGTGCCGCGTCCGGCCCCCGTGCCGTGGTTCACCCGTCACTCCCTCAGTTCACCGCCCAGGGGCGGCGTCCACTCCGGGCGCCGCCCCTGGGCCGTTGATCCTCGCAGGCACTCCCGCCCCGATTGCGCCACCCGTGTCACAAAGAACTCCCTCCGGTCACGCATGTCCCGGCTGTGCGGGCCTTCTGTCACAGCGGGTTCACAGGCCCTTTCCAGCGAGCGCCGTGGGTCGTTGACCCGGCACAGGCTTTGTGATCGCCAGCGCGGGCCCGGCTCCCCCGACGACCTCCCCCCGGTCGCCGCCGTGGCGTGCGCGAGGAGGTGCTTGAAGATGACCGACCGTCGCCTCTGGTCCTACAAGGACATCGCCGCCCACATCCGCGTGCAGCCGGACACCGTCAGGTCCTATCGCAAACACGGGCTGCTTCCGCCACCGGACCATGTGGAGGGCGGAAAGCCCTACTGGTACGCCGACACGGTCCGGGCCTGGGTGGCCTCCCGCCCCGGCAACCGCGGCCGCGGAGAGCCCTGACGCCTCCCCCCGGCGCCCGCGGGTGGCCCGTCCCGGTCGGGACGGGCCACCCGGCTGTCGCCGCCGGTGACCGGCCGGCTCAGCTCCACGGCTCGACGACCGTCACCCCCTGCCCCCGTGCCGAACCCATGGTCGCCAGCGCCTCGGGGGACGCCGACAGCGGGATGGCCGACGTGACCAGGAGGTCGGGGCGCACGGCGCCGGACCGGACCAGTTCCAGCATCGGCGGATACGTGTGTGCCGCCATGCCGTGGCTGCCGAGGATCTCCAGTTCCAGGGCGATCAGCCGGGACACGGGGACGGGAGTGGTGCCGTCGGGGGAGGGCAGCAGGCCGACCTGGACGTGACGTCCGCGGCGCCGCAGTCCGTTCACCGACGCGGCGCACGTCGCCGGGGAGCCGAGCGCGTCGAGGGAGACGTGGGCGCCGCCACCGGTCAGGGTGCGGACCGCTTCGGCCGTGTCGTCGGTGCCGGTCGCGTCCACACATTCCACCGCGCCGAACTTCCGTGCCAGTTCAAGGGCCTGGGGCGACACGTCGACGGCCACGACCCGCGCGCCCACGGCCGCCGCGATCATCACCGCCGACAGCCCGACACCCCCGCAGCCGTGCACGGCGACCCACTCCCCCGCGGCCGGCCGGCCCTGCTGGACGACCGCCCGGAACGCCGTGGCGAACCGGCACCCGAGCGCCGCCGCCGTCCGGAACGACATCTCCTCCGGCACCGCGACCAGGTTCACGTCCGCGTGCTCCAGCGCCACGTACTGTGCGAAGGACCCCCAGTGCGTGAACCCCGGCTGGGTCTGCCGCTCGCACACCTGCTGGTCGCCCGCCGCGCAGGAGGGACAGCTCCCGCAGGCGCAGACGAACGGCACCGTGACCCGGTCGCCGGGCCGCCAGCGCGTCACCCGGGCGCCGACCGCCTCGACGACACCGGCGAGTTCATGGCCGGGCACGTGCGGGAGTCTGATGTCCGGATCGTGTCCCATCCAGCCGTGCCAGTCGCTGCGGCACAGCCCCGTCGCCTCGACCCGCACCACGGCCCCGTGCTCGGACGGCTCCGGGTCCGCCACCTCCCGCACCTCGGCCCGCTCCCCGTACCGCTCGAACACCACCGCACGCATACGACCGACCCTCCGCCACGTCCGCGGTCCCTGCCCCGGAGACCGTCTCCTGCCGAACGCTAGTGCCCCACCCGTGTGCCGTACCCGGGCCTCCTCCCCGCCCTCCGTACCTGGACGCGATCCCCACTGACGGCGGCCGAACCGAACGCGCCCCGCCGACGCGCCCCCGCTCCCCGTCATCAGGTACCCCCAGGGGGTATAGTGTGATTCTCGTAAGTCCCACACGCCTCCCCCTGAGGAGTAATGCCATGACCGCGCAGACCGACACCCCGGGTTCCGTGACGACCGTCTACAAGGTGAGCGGGATGAGCTGCGGGCACTGTGAAGGCTCCGTCTCCGGCGAGATCTCCGGCATCGACGGCGTCACCTCGGTCTCCGCCGTCGCATCCACCGGCGAGGTCACGGTCGTCTCCGCCGCCCCCCTCGACGAAGAGGCCGTGCGCGCCGCGGTCGACGAGGCGGGCTTCGAGCTCGTCGGCAAGGCCTGAACCACCGGCATCGCCCACCGCACCGGGCCGTACCGACCAGCTGATACTGGCTCCGCACGGCCCGGTCCGTTGTCTGGAGTCCGGACATGACCAGCACCACTGCACCAGCCCCGATGAACGACACGACCGCGCGTTCCGAGGTCGAGCTCACGATCGGCGGCATGACCTGCGCCTCCTGCGCGGCCCGTGTCGAGAAGAAGCTCAACCGGATGGACGGCGTCACCGCCACCGTCAACTTCGCGACGGAGAAGGCGAAGGTCTCCTACCCCGAGGGGATCCAGGTCGCCGATCTGATCGCCACGGTGGTGAAGACCGGCTACACCGCCGAGGAACCCCCGCCCCCGCAACCGGAACGGCCTGCCGGGACCGAGGATCCTACGGGGCTCGAAAAAGACCCGGAGCTCGCCTCTCTCCGTCAGCGCCTGACCGTCTCCGCGCTGCTCGCCCTGCCCGTCGTGCTGCTCGCGATGGTTCCGGCCCTGCAGTTCGACAACTGGCAGTGGCTCTCGCTCACCCTCGCCTCACCCGTCGTCGTATGGGGCGCACTGCCGTTCCACAAGGCGGCGTTCACAGGCGCCCGGCACGGCGCGGCCACCATGGACACACTCGTCTCGGTCGGCACGCTCGCCGCGTTCGGCTGGTCGCTGTGGGCGCTGTTCTGGGGGCACGCGGGCATGCCCGGTATGCGCCACGGCTTCGAGCTCACCGTCTCCCGTACGGACGGGTCGTCCGCGATCTACCTCGAGGTGGCCGCCGGTGTCGTCGCGTTCATCCTGCTCGGCCGCTACCTGGAGGCCCGCTCCAAGCGGCGCGCGGGCGCGGCCCTGAAGGCCCTGCTCGAACTGGGCGCGAAGGACGTCGCGGTGCTGCGGGAGGGACGCGAGGTGCGCGTTCCGGTGGCGCGGCTGGCCGTCGGCGACCGGTTCGTGGTCCGGCCCGGTGAGAAGATCGCCACCGACGGGACCGTCGTGGAGGGCGTCTCCGCGGTCGACGCGTCCATGCTCACCGGCGAGTCGGTGCCGGTCGATGTGGCGGTGGGCGATTCCGTGACCGGCGCGACCGTGAACGCCGGGGGCCGGCTGGTGGTCGAGGCGACGCGGGTCGGCGCGGACACCCAGCTCGCGCGGATGGCGCGGCTCGTGGAGGACGCGCAGAACGGCAAGGCCGAGGTGCAGCGCCTCGCCGACCGCGTCTCCGGGATCTTCGTGCCCGTGGTGCTGCTGATCGCGCTCGGCACCTTCGGGGTGTGGCTCGGCGTCACCGGGGACACCGTCGCCGCCTTCACCGCGGCGGTCGCGGTGCTGATCATCGCCTGCCCCTGCGCGCTGGGCCTCGCCACCCCGACCGCCCTGATGGTCGGCACGGGCCGCGGCGCCCAGCTGGGAATCCTGATCAAGGGTCCCGAGGTGCTGGAGTCCACACGGCGGGTCGACACCGTGGTCCTGGACAAGACCGGAACGGTGACCACCGGCCGGATGACGCTCCAGGAGGTGCACGCCGTCGAGGACAGCGACGAGAAGGAGGTTCTGCGGCTCGCAGGGGCCCTGGAACACGCCTCCGAGCACCCGATCGCCCGGGCGGTCGCGGAAGGCGCTCAGAAGCGCCTCGGTGACCTTCCCGCGCCGGAGCACTTCGAGAACGTGCCCGGACTCGGCGTGCGCGGCCGCGTCGAGGGACACGAGGTCACGGTGGGCCGCTTCCCCGGCGTGCTCCCGGAGCCGCTGGCCCGCGCGAAGGCCGGGGCCGAGACGGAGGGACGCACGGCCGTCGTGGTCGTCCGGGACGGTGTGGCACTCGGTGTCGTCACCGTGGCCGACGCCATCAAGGAGACCAGCGCCGAAGCCGTACGGGACCTGCGCGCGGTGGGGCTGCGGCCGGTGCTGCTGACCGGGGACAACCGGACGGTGGCCGAGGCGGTGGCGAGGGCCGTGGGCATCGACGGCGCGGACGTGATCGCCGAGGTGCTGCCCGAGGACAAGGTCGGCGTCGTCCGGCGGCTCCAGGGCGAGGGGCGGACCGTCGCCATGGTCGGCGACGGCGTCAACGACGCGGCCGCCCTCGCCACCGCCGATCTGGGCCTGGCCATGGGCACCGGGACGGACGCGGCGATCGAGGCGAGCGATCTGACGCTGGTGCGCGGGGACCTGCGGGTGGCCGCGGACGCCATCCGGCTGTCACGGCGCACGCTCGCCACGATCAAGGGGAACCTGGCATGGGCGTTCGGGTACAACGTGGCCGCCCTGCCGCTGGCCGCGGGGGGCTTCCTCAACCCCATGATCGCGGGTGCGGCCATGGCCTTCTCGTCGGTGTTCGTGGTCACGAACAGCCTGCGGCTGCGGGCGTTCTCATGAGGGCGCAGCAGACGCGCCGGCCTCGTGGCGCGGTTCCCGGGACGGAGCGGTAAGAGTCCCTCTAGAGTCGGAAGCGAGCCTCACATAAGCTCTTCACAAGGCCCGCGCAGCATCCTTACGCTGGGGCCTCGATCAACGTGTCGAGGCTCTTGCGCATCTTCAGGTGGTGCGCAAGAGACACAGATCACAGTGACGTGAACGTAACCAGCGGAAGGGTTCGTGGGTCTAAGTTGGCGATGTCGGAAGCGTCTTGGGGGGCGTGACCGACATCTGGGGATGTCTTGGGGGACGTCCTCGGGAAACTGCGTTGCCGGGGCACGTACACCGGGGAGCTTTGAGCGGCCCTCCCGTCCGTACGCGTCCCGGCAGACCGCACCGCAGTGGTATGCCGACTTCTGCTCGTTTTGCTCACAGCGATTCAGGCGCTGTCCCGCAGACGCCCGGCCGGATCCCGTGGGGGGAATCCGCACCGGGACATGGGAAGGCGCCCTGGTCGTCGGCCCGTGGGGGGACCGGCGCGCCGGGGCGCCTTCTGTTTTCCGTGGCTCGGTTCGCCTCCGGGGCGCCGCAGTACCGACATGCGCCTACCGGCGCGTGGCGGTGTCGAGAGCACGACCGTGCTCGGCCCTTCGGACCTCCGGGCTCCCCCGAGCTCTCGACTCAGCTCGAGCAGGGGGGACCCCCAGCGCTCTCGACACCGGCCCGCCCCTTCGGCTCACTCGCCGGGCCAGGCTGCGGTGAACGCTGTCAGCGCTCCTCGACGGGAACGAAGTCCCGCTCGACGACACCCGTGTAGATCTGGCGCGGGCGGCCGATGCGGGAGCCCGGCTCCTTGATCATCTCGTGCCACTGGGCGATCCAGCCCGGCAGGCGGCCGAGGGCGAACAGGACCGTGAACATCTCGGTCGGGAAGCCCATGGCGCGGTAGATCAGGCCGGTGTAGAAGTCCACGTTCGGGTAGAGCTTGCGCTCGACGAAGTAGTCGTCGGACAGCGCGTGCTCCTCCAGCTTGAGCGCGATGTCGAGGAGCTCGTCCTCCTTGCCCAGGGCGGAGAGGACGTCGTGCGCGGCGGCCTTGATGATCTTGGCGCGCGGGTCGAAGTTCTTGTAGACCCGGTGGCCGAAGCCCATCAGGCGGACGCCGTCCTCCTTGTTCTTCACCTTGCGGATGAAGGTGTCGACGTCGTTGCCGGAGTCGCGGATGCCCTCGAGCATCTCCAGGACGGACTGGTTGGCGCCGCCGTGCAGCGGGCCCCACAGCGCGTTGATGCCGGCCGAGATCGAGGCGAACATGTTGGCCTGCGAGGAGCCCACCAGGCGGACCGTGGAGGTCGAACAGTTCTGCTCGTGGTCGGCGTGCAGGATCAGCAGCTTGTCGAGCGCGGACACGACGACCGGGTCCAGCTCGAACTCCTGCGCGGGGACCGAGAAGGTCATGCGCAGGAAGTTCTCGACGTAGCCGAGGTCGTTGCGCGGGTAGACGAACGGGTGACCGATCGACTTCTTGTAGGCGTACGCCGCGATCGTCGGAAGCTTGGCGAGCAGGCGGATGGTGGAGAGGTTGCGCTGCTTCTCGTCGAACGGGTTGTGGCTGTCCTGGTAGAAGGTGGACAGCGCGGAGACCACCGAGGACAGCATCGCCATCGGGTGGGCGTCGCGCGGGAAGCCCTTGTAGAAGTTCTTGACGTCCTCGTGCAGCAGGGTGTGCTGGGTGATGTCGTTCTTGAAGGCGGAGAGCTCGTCGACCGTGGGCAGCTCGCCGTTGATCAGCAGGTAGGCGACCTCCAGGAAGGTGGAGCGCTCGGCCAGCTGCTCGATCGGGTAGCCGCGGTACCGGAGGATGCCCTGCTCGCCGTCGAGGTAGGTGATGGCGGATTTGTAGGCGGCGGTGTTGCCGTAGCCGCTGTCCAGGGTCACCAGACCGGTCTGGGCGCGGAGCTTCCCGATGTCGAAGCCCTTGTCACCGACGGTGCTGTCGACCACCGGGTAGGTGTACTCGTTGCTGTTGTACCGCAGTACTACAGAGTTGTCGCTCACGTCTTCCCTCACCGACGTAGTGCCTCATCTTCGAGGTGCCCTGACTGTCTCTACCATCCCCCATTTGGCGCAGGAGAGTGCACTCGGGGTCGGCCGTTGGGCTCATCGGCGGCACTGAGTGCCGTCAACCTGCTCATCCTGCCCCCCTCCGACCGGTTCCGGAAGTGCTCTGTGACCTTCGCGACTCATTTGATCGATCATTTTTTCCATGACCGGGGTGACGGGGCGGAGCCGCCGGGTCGACGGGAGGGTTCAGCCGTCCAGGGGCCGTGGCGACAGCCTGAAGTCCAGTGCCGTGCAGCGGCGGCCGGCCGACACCGTGCGTACCGCCTGCCCGATCGCCTTGCGTGAACCGACGAGCACCACCAGCTTCTTGGCCCGGGTGACCGCGGTGTAGAGCAGGTTGCGCTGGAGCATCATCCAGGCCCCGGTGGTGACCGGGATGACCACCGCCGGATACTCGCTGCCCTGGGAGCGGTGGATCGTCACCGCGTAGGCGTGGGCCAGCTCGTCGAGCTCGTCGAACTCGTACGCCACCTCCTCGTCCTCGTCCGTCAGCACCGTCAGGCGCTGATCGACCGGGTCGAGCGCGGTGACCACGCCGACGGTGCCGTTGAAGACACCGTTCTTGCCCTTCTCGTAATTGTTGCGAATCTGGGTCACCTTGTCGCCGACGCGGAAGACGCGGCCGCCGAACCGCTTCTCGGGCAGGTCCGGGCGGGCGGGGGTGATCGCCTGCTGGAGCAGGCCGTTGAGGGTGCCCGCGCCGGCGGGTCCGCGGTGCATGGGCGCCAGCACCTGCACGTCGCGGCGCGGGTCGAGGCCGAAGCGGGCCGGGATCCGCCGCGCCGCCACGTCCACGGTGAGCCGGCCGGCCGCCTCGGTGTCGTCCTCGACGAAGAGGAAGAAGTCCTTCAGGCCGTCGGTGAGGGGGTGCTGTCCGGCATTGATGCGGTGCGCGTTGGTGACGACGCCGGACTGCTGGGCCTGGCGGAACACTCGGGTGAGCCGGACGGCCGGAATCGGGCTGCCGTCGGCCAGCAGGTCCCGGAGGACCTCGCCGGCACCCACGCTCGGCAGCTGGTCGACGTCGCCGACGAAGAGGAGGTGGGCGCCGGGCGGCACGGCCTTGACCAGCTTGTTGGCGAGCAGCAGGTCGAGCATGGAGGCCTCGTCGACGACGACCAGGTCCGCGTCCAGCGGGCGGTCCCTGTCGTACGCCGCGTCGCCGCCGGGCTTCAGCTCAAGGAGCCGGTGCACGGTGGAGGCCTCGGCGCCGGTCAGCTCGGACAGGCGCTTGGCGGCGCGTCCGGTGGGCGCGGCGAGCACGACCTTGGCCCGCTTGGCCCGGGCCAGCTCGACGATGGACCGTACGGTGAACGACTTGCCGCAGCCGGGACCGCCGGTGAGGACGGCGACCTTCTCGGTCAGCGCAAGCCGTACGGCCTGCTCCTGCTCAGGCGCGAGGTCGGCGCCCGTACGCCCCTTGAGCCAGCCCAGGGCCTTGTCCCAGGCCACGTCCCGGAAGGCGGGCATCCGGTCCTCGTCGGTGCGCAGGAGGCGCAGCAACTGGGCGGAGAGGGAGAGTTCGGCGCGGTGGAAGGGGACCAGGTAGACGGCGGCGACGGGGTCCCCTCCGTCCGGCCCGGGCACCTTCTCCCGTACGACACCGGGGTCGTCGCCGTCCTCGGGGGATGCCGCCAGCTCCGCGAGGCACTCGATGACGAGCCCTGTGTCGACCTGGAGGAGCTTGACGGCGTCGGCGATGAGCTGCTCCTGCGGGAGGTAGCAGTGCCCCTGGTCCGCGGACTGCGACAGCGCGTACTGCAGGCCGGCCTTGACGCGCTCGGGACTGTCGTGCGGGATGCCGACGGACTGGGCGATGCGGTCTGCGGTGAGGAAGCCGATGCCCCAGACGTCGGCGGCGAGCCGGTACGGCTGGTTCCTGACGACGGAGATGGAGGCGTCGCCGTACTTCTTGTAGATGCGGACGGCGATGGAGGTGGACACCTCGACGGTCTGCAGGAAGAGCATGACCTCCTTGATCGCCTTCTGCTCCTCCCAGGCGTCGGCGATCTTCTTGGTGCGCTTCGGGCCGAGGCCGGGGACCTCGATGAGCCGCTCGGGCTCCTCCTCGATGATCTTCAGGGTGTCCAGCCCGAAGTGCTGGGTGATCCGGTCGGCGAAGACGGGCCCGATGCCCTTGACCAGGCCCGAACCGAGGTAGCGGCGGATGCCCTGGACGGTGGCCGGGAGGACGGTCGTGTAGTTCTCCACGGTGAACTGCCGGCCGTACTGGGGGTGCGACCCCCAGCGGCCCTCCATCCTCAGCGACTCCCCCACCTGGGCACCGAGCAGCGCGCCGACGACGGTGAGCAGATCGCCTCCGCCGCGGCCGGTGTCGACGCGGGCGACGGTGTATCCGTTCTCCTCGTTGGCGTACGTGATCCGCTCGAGCACACCCTCCAGCACGGCGAGCCGCCGCTCGCCGCTCCCGGCCGCTTCCGCCAGCCCCGCCCGACTCGCCTCCTTGGTCATGATCCGACGCTACCGCCGGGGTGTGACAGACGGGGGCGGGTGGGCCGGACAACGGTGAGCACGCGGGGGCGGGTGGGCCGGGCAACGGTGAGCACCCGGCAGTTCAGCTCCCGGCAGGGCGCGCTGCCCTGACGCGACGTCAGCCGGTGGCTCCCCTCAACCAGGGAGTCCTCGACGGACGTTGACGACCATCGCACCGACCGCGCCGCTGCCGACCGCGCTGCCCCATGACCCCGCCCGCCCCAAGTGACCCCCGTCACACAGGTCACAATCCGGTCTCGCCCTGACTCCACCCCTTGAAGGCCGGAATGTAATCGTTTCCAATCCTCTTTGTCAGTCGTGAAAACGATTCCACGGACTCACAAGGAGGTGGTCCGGCGATGGCGAGCATCAAGGACGTCGCCGCCGAGGCGGGGCTCTCCGTCGCCACGGTGTCGCGCGTCCTGAACGACCACCCGTCGGTCAGCGCCGAGGCACGCACCCGTGTGCTGGCCGCCGTCGAGGCGCTGGGCTACCGCCCGAACGCCGTCGCCCGGTCCCTGCGCACCGACCAGACCCGCACCCTCGGCCTGGTCATCAGCGACGTGCTCAACCCGTACTTCACCCATCTGGCCCGCTCCGTCGAGGAGGAGGCCCGCGCCCTCGGCTACAGCGTGATCATCGGCAACGCCGACGAGCGGCCCGACCTCCAGGACCACCATGTGCGGACCCTGCTGGACCGGCGGATCGACGGGCTGCTCGTCTCCCCGACGGACGGCGGGTCGCCGCTCATGCTGGACGCCGCGCGGGCCGGCACCCCGATGGTCTTCGTCGACCGGTGGATCGCGGGCGTCGACGTACCCGTCGTACGCTCCGACGGCCGCGCCGCCGTCCACGATCTCGTCCGTCATCTGCACGGGCTGAGCCACCGGCGGCTCGCGATCATCGCCGGTCCGGCGGCGACCACGACCGGCCGTGAGCGTGTCGAGGCCTTCCGCGAGGCGCTGGCCGAGTACGGGCTCCCCCTCCCGGACGCCTACATCGGCCAGGGCGACTTCCAGGCGGAGAGCGGGCGACGCGCCATCGAGGCGTTCCTCGACCTGCCCGAGCCGCCCGAGGTCGTCTTCGCCGCCGACAACCTGATGGCGCTCGGCGCCCTGGACGCCGTCCGGGCGCGCGGGCTGCGGGTGCCGGACGACATCGCGCTCGCCGCGTTCGACGACATCCCGTGGTTCGTGCACACCGATCCGCCGATCACCGCGATCGCCCAGCCCACGGGCCGGCTGGGACGCGCCGCCGTGCGCGCGCTGGTCGACCGCATCGAGGGGCGGCACCCCGAGTCCGTCACCCTCCCCGCCCGTCTCGTCGTACGCCGCTCGTGCGGCGAGCCGCCTGCACAGGCCCCCGCTGTGCAGTTCCCCGTACAAAGGAGCCAGTCGTGAGCAACCCGGACGAGTTGCTGCGCATCGAAGGCATACGCAAGACCTTCCCCGGCGTGGTCGCGCTCGACGGCGTCGACTTCGATCTGCGCCGCGGCGAGGTGCACGTGCTGCTCGGTGAGAACGGCGCGGGCAAGAGCACCCTCATCAAGATGCTCTCCGGCGCCTACCGCCCCGACGCCGGCCGGATCCTGGTCGGCGGCGAGGAGGTGCGCATCCACGGTGCGCAGGACTCCGAGCGCCTCGGGATCGCCACCATCTACCAGGAGTTCAACCTCGTTCCCGACCTGACCGTCGCCGAGAACATCTTCCTGGGCCGCCAGCCGCGCCGTTTCGGCATGATCGACCGCAAGAAGATGGAGGCGGACGCCGCCGAACTCCTCGAACGCGTCGGCGTGCACGTGTCGCCCCGCGCGCGGGTGCGCGAACTGGGCATCGCCCGGCTCCAGATGGTCGAGATCGCGAAGGCGCTCAGCCTCAACGCGCGCGTGCTCATCATGGACGAGCCGACGGCCGTGCTCACCTCCGAAGAGGTCGAGAAGCTGTTCGCCATCGTGCGCTCACTGCGTGAGGACGGCGTCGGCATCGTCTTCATCACCCACCATCTGGAGGAGATCGCCGCTCTCGGGGACCGGGTGACCGTGATCCGCGACGGCAGGAGCGTCGGGCAGGTGCCCGCCTCCACGCCCGAGGACGAGCTCGTGCGCCTCATGGTGGGACGGTCGATCGAGCAGCAGTACCCGCGCGAACGGCCCGATGCCGGCGCGGCGTTGCTCACCGTCGAGGGGCTCACCCGGGACGGGGTCTTCCACGACGTGTCGTTCGAGGTGCGGGCCGGTGAGGTCGTCGGCATCGCGGGGCTGGTGGGGGCCGGCCGTACGGAGGTCGTACGGGCCCTGTTCGGCGCCGATCCCTATGACCGGGGAGCCGTGCGCGTCGCCGGCACCCAGGTGCGCCGCTACGACGTGAACGCCGCGATGGAGGCCGGGATCGGGCTCGTCCCCGAGGACCGCAAGGGCCAGGGGCTCGTCCTTGACGCGTCCATCGAGGAGAACCTCGGACTCGTGACCATGCGGGCCGCGACCCGCGGCGGGCTCGTCGACCGCAAGGGGCAGCACGCCGCCGCGGCCAAGGTCGCCGACCAGCTCCGCGTGCGGATGGCCGGTCTCGGCCAGCACGTGCGCACGCTCTCCGGTGGCAACCAGCAGAAGGTCGTCATCGGCAAGTGGCTCCTGGCGAACACCAAGGTGCTCATCCTCGACGAGCCGACGCGCGGTATCGACGTCGGCGCCAAGGTCGAGATCTACCAGCTGATCAACGAACTCACGGCCGCGGGCGCCGCCGTCCTGATGATCTCCAGCGATCTGCCCGAGGTGCTCGGCATGAGCGACCGGGTGCTGGTGATGGCCCAGGGCCGGATCGCGGGCGAACTGACCGCCGACGAGGCGACGCAGGACTCCGTCATGGCGCTCGCCGTCAGCACACCCACCACGTCTGTGAACGAAATGGAGGCCACCCGTGGCCACTGACACGCTCAAGAGCACAGCGGGCGCCGGTGGCGCCGCGGGGGTCCGCAGACTCCTGCTCGACAACGGCGCGCTCACCGCACTGATCGTCCTCGTCATCGCGATGTCGGCGCTGTCCGGCGACTTCCTGACGACCGACAACCTCCTGAACATCGGCGTCCAGGCGGCCGTCACGGCCATCCTCGCCTTCGGCGTCACCTTCGTGATCGTCTCGGCGGGCATCGACCTGTCGGTGGGTTCGGTCGCCGCGCTGTCGGCCACCGTCCTGGCCTGGAGCGCCACGTCGGCGGGCGTCCCCGTCGCGATAGCGGTGATCCTGGCGATCGCGACCGGCCTCGCCGCCGGCCTCGTCAACGGCATCCTGATCTCGTACGGGAAGCTCCCGCCGTTCATCGCGACCCTCGCCATGCTGTCGGTGGGCCGCGGTCTGTCGCTGGTCATCTCGCAGGGCTCCCCGATCGCGTTCCCGAACTCGGTGTCGCACCTCGGTGACACGCTGGGCGGCTGGCTGCCCGTGCCGGTCCTCGTCATGGTCGTCATGGGCCTGATCACCGCGTTCGTCCTCGGGCGTACGTACATCGGCCGTTCCATGTACGCGATCGGCGGCAACGAGGAAGCGGCCCGTCTGTCGGGTCTGCGGGTGAAGAAGCAGAAGATCGCGATCTACGCGCTGTCGGGTCTGTTCGCCGCGGCCGCGGGCATCGTGCTCGCCGCGCGCCTGTCCTCCGCGCAGCCGCAGGCCGCCAACGGCTACGAGCTGGACGCGATCGCCGCGGTCGTCATCGGCGGCGCCTCCCTCGCGGGCGGCACCGGCAAGGCGTCGGGCACGCTGATCGGCGCGCTGATCCTGGCGGTGCTGCGCAACGGCCTGAACCTCCTGTCGGTGTCCGCCTTCTGGCAGCAGGTCGTCATCGGTGTCGTGATCGCCCTGGCGGTGCTCCTCGACACCGTGCGCCGCAAGGCCGGGGCCACCCCCGTGGCCGCCGGCACCTCTCCGGGCGGCCGGGGCCGGCAGACGCTGACGTACGCGCTCGCGGCCGTGGTCGCGGTGGCCGTGGTGGGCGGGATGTCCTTCCTGCACGGCGGCTCGTCGTCCACCACGCCGAAGGTGGGCCTGTCGCTGTCCACCCTCAACAACCCGTTCTTCGTGCAGATCAAGCAGGGCGCGCAGGCGGAGGCCAAGAAGCTGGGCGTCGACCTGACCGTCACGGACGCGCAGAACGACGCCTCGCAGCAGGCCAACCAGCTGCAGAACTTCACCAGCTCGGGCCTCGGCGCGATCGTCGTCAACCCGGTGGACTCGGACGCCGCGGGTCCGGCGGTGCGGGCCGCGAACAAGGCGGGCGTCCCCGTCGTGGGCGTCGACCGAGGCGTCAACAAGGCGAAGACGGCCGCGCTGGTCGCCTCCGACAACGTCGAGGGCGGCAAGCTGGGCGCCAAGGCGCTGGCCGAGAAGCTCGGCGGCAAGGGCAAGATCGTGATCCTGCAGGGTCTGGCCGGGACGTCCGCGAGCCGTGAGCGCGGCGCGGGCTTCGCGGAGGGCCTGAAGGCCTACCCGGGCATCCAGGTCGTCGCCGAGCAGCCCGCCGACTTCGACCGCACCAAGGGCCTCGACGTGATGACGAACCTCCTCCAGGCCCACCCGGACGTCCAGGGCGTCTTCGCCGAGAACGACGAGATGGCGCTCGGCGCGATCAAGGCGCTGGGGTCGAAGGCCGGGAAGTCCGTCCAGGTCGTCGGCTTCGACGGTGAGCCGGACGGACTCACCGCGGTCAAGGCGGGCACGCTGTACGCGTCGGTGGCGCAGCAGCCCTCGCAGCTGGGCCGGATCGCGGTCGACAACGCGCTGCGGGCCGCTGAGGGCAAGAAGGTCGAGGAAACGGTCATGGTGCCGGTGAAGGTGGTGACCAAGGAGAACGTGGCCGGATTCACCGGCTGATCCGCACCGTCCGGTCGCCACGGCGGGGGGGGGGGGGGCCCCCCCCCCCCCCCCCCCCCCCCCCCCCCCCGACCCCCCCCCCCCCCCCCCCCCCCCCCCCCCCCCACCGCCCCCCCCAGCCCCCCCCCCCCCAAACCCCACCCGCACAACCACCCCCAAAA